>CAVUAU010000008.1:0-44934 GCA_963739625.1 uncultured Flavobacteriaceae bacterium | reverse complement strand
AAAAGCCCTTCATTTTATGAAGGGCTTTTTTTATGCAAGAATTTTTGGTCTATATTCTCTATTCTAAACTTCACTGTAAAACTTATTGTGGACAAACGGGAAATCTCATTGCCAGGTTTCGTGATCACAACATATCCGGAAAAAAGGGATGGGTGCGAAAGTTTCGACCGTGGGAAGTTGTGCATGTTGAATTTTACAGAACCCGTACTGAGGCTCTTGAACGAGAGAAATATTTCAAGACAGGAAGGGGAAGGGAATGGATCAAAACCCACATTTTGGAAAAATACTAAGCGGGCTCATATCCGCCGCGGCGGACACTGGTTCGAGTCCAGTTCCCGCTACTACCAAAAAGGCTTCACAGAAATGTGAAGCCTTTTTTCTTTTGCAGGAAGTACACAATATGGCGGTGCAACAAATTGTTTCAACTAAGATGGAAACCTTTACTGGCTTTATTTTTTCTCAGCAAATATCTGCGTCTGTTTTAGAATCATTGAAAAAAGTTCTTCCCGGTTGAAGGGCTTTAAAAGGTAATCTGAAAATCCCTTTTTTCGCAGTTCTTCTCCTTCCTGGGCGTACAGCGAGCCCGTTAGGGCAATCACAGGAATTGTTTGGGTTATTGCTGGATCAATTTCTTTCAGTTTTTGAAGAAATCCGTATCCGTCAATTTCGGGCATTTTAAGATCTGTCAGGATCACATCAAATTCTTGTTTGGATATCAGCTCCAATGCTGCTCTCCCATTTTCGGCAGGGATACAATGCATTTTCTTCGATTCGAGAAATTTTTGCACGATCATACGATTCAATTCACTGTCGTCGATCAAAAGAATTCTCAGGTCTTTTAAGGCCTTCCAGGAGTTTAGGGTAAGAGTACTGCTCTCTTCCTGCTCTTCTATTAGAGCTGAAAGTTTAAAACTGAACTTCGAACCGCTCTCAGGTGCACTTTCCACAATGAGGCTGCCGCCCATGGCCTCTACGAGCTGTTGACTAATGGTCAATCCCAGGCCCGTACCCCCAAAGTTGATGTTGGTGTCTCCATCACCCTGGTGAAAGGCGGTAAAGATCTTTTCGAGATATTCTTTAGATATGCCCATTCCTGTATCCTCCACCGAAAACAACAATTGAACTTCTGAATCTATTTTTTCAATTAGCACGACCCGCACGCCCACAGAACCTGTTTTAGTAAACTTGATAGAGTTGGAGATGAGGTTTTGAATCACCTGGCTCAACTTGAGTGAATCCAGAAGCACTTTGGCAGGAATATCTCTGTCAATATCCACAAAGAATTTAAGGCCTTTTCTCTCTGCTAACAGGCGTTGCCCGCCCAGTTGTAACGCAAGGTTCTCAGGGAGAGCCACGGGTTTAAGGTTCAGTTCCAATTTTCCGCAATTGAGTTTGCTGAAGTCAAGAAGGTTATTCACCATTTCCATCAGGTGCTCAGATGTCTGCATTAGCCCTTCTGTATAATTTTTAACTTCCTCTATGGAATTGGTAGAAGAGAGAAGCTGCGAAATCCCGATAATCACGTTTAATGGATTTCTAATTTCATGCCCCACGGCTGCCAAAATATCAACACTGTCCATCTTAACGGCTTCCCCATCGGGACAGGGGGCAGGAACTTCATAAGTTTGCATCATGGGTAGGTATGAAAATAATTATTCTTGGGCTAATTCATCCGAATCAAAAACAAAAGATCCGTGAGAACAAAAGAACACTAAAAGAATAATAAGTAGTAGAGAAATACCTGCTTTGCGGTGCCCAAATCAAATTTGGACACGAATTATTAGCCGTTCCGGGGATGAGGAAAGTTGAATTTCTTCTTTTAACTGTTAGTCAGCGCATACTGACTTGGACTTAGATCTGTTGTATTTTTGAAGGCCTTACTGAAAGAGGTTCTATTCGCAAATCCGCATTCCGCAGCCAGAGCTTCAATAGTGTTGTTTTCCAGGAAACCCTCGTCAATCAACTTCTTAGCATAATCCATTCGCAAGGAATTTTTGTAGGAAGAAAAACTTAAACCGTAAGTTCTTTTAAGAAAGTAGGAAATATGATGTGAGGGCATTTCCATTTCCCGCGCGCATTGAGTAAGATTAAAATCTTGATTCAGGTACAGTTTCTTCTCGTTCAAAATTTCAAGTTTTGTTTCCACTTCCTGTTCTGCCAGGCCGTACTTCAAATCCTCTTTTTCAGGCTTTTCCTCTTTTAAAGCAGGTTTTAAAGGGAATGTTTTCTGAAGCAATTGAGGATATCCATGTAAAATGCTGGGGAAGTAAAGAGGAACAATACCAATCAACAAAAATGATAAGTATAAAGTTAAGGTTACTATTCCTGCGGCTTGTTGATCCTGGAGCAATGGGAAGGATACTTCAAAATCCATTTTTTCTAACGAATAGAACATTGCCAAAATCGCAAAAATCGATAGAAGTGTCCAAAATAACACCAGCCATTTATTCAGGATGGCCTTTAATCTATCGTCCTTGCCCAATTTCAAAAATTTCCACAATTGAGGCAGTAAAACCAGTAAGACGCCAAGCTGCCATAGGTGTCTGATCAAAACATGTTCATTCAAATTCAGCAATAAATATTTGGCCTGTAGCCTATTTTCAGGATTTGAGATAGCCTTTGAAAGGATATCGTTATACATATTATTTGGCTGAAGGTAAACGTAAATTACATCAACCAGTGCTATAAAGAAAGGCACAAATAAAAGGACTTGTCTCTTCTTCCATTTAAGTTGGTCTGTGAAGATTACCTGAAAATAGTAATATATGGGGACGAAGAATAAATTGTAGGGGATAAGCGGCCATAAAAAGAACCATGGATATTGGTCTAAGTGACCTCCATCTACAATGTATGTTTGGAGGGTATAGATGGATAGCAAAAGATAAAACGCTCCCAGGAAAAAAGTCGCTTTTGTATTGGTTGACCTTTTGAGAAACAAAAGAGTTGACAGCACAAAACCAAAAATAGATGCTATTAATAATATATTGATCAACAGGAAATGGTTACAGTTAGAGTCGCTACAGTATCAAATGAAGTCAAATTAAAAATATGTTTTGAGGAAAATCTATTATTTTTCTGAATATGACAGGTTTTTTGTGAAAAAGAGGGAACAAAGAAAAGGAATGGATGAATTACTTGCAAACCATTATTGATAGTAACCCTCTTTTTCGTGCTTTCGGTAAAAGCGGTGCAAAATTTTCCTTTTTGATCTTCAGGAGAAAATTTATCAAATTATCAGTATCCATTTTCTACATCAGGTCGAAAGCCTGGGCATATTGGGTGAAGTCGAAAATAGTAGATATTCCTAACTTCGATTTTATGTTCTTCCGGTGAGTATTTACGGTCTCTGCCGAAATATGTAATTGGTTGGCTATATCAATAGAACTCTTTCCCACGGCCACCAGGTGGAGGATCTCCCTCTCCCTGCCGGTGAGCTGCAAAAATTTGCCAATGTTCTTTCTCAGGAATTCACTTTCGGCCAAAAGGCGCCTGGCCTTATTGGGAATATGTTTCAATTCATCAATAGGAATGGCTGTCGTTACGAGATGCGTAGGTTCTCCCGCGGCATCCTGGAAAAAGATGCGGGTGGAGCCAATATGCCAAACCCAATCTTCGCGCTCCTTTAGTTTAACCTGTTGAAGGAAGGTAAAACTTTCTTTTGTGTTGCGGGAGCCAAGCATATTTTTTAATCGGCACAAGAAATCTTCGGCATCATCAAGATTAAAGAATTGTTTAAGGTAATCGGCACCAATTTCCCTCAATTCTTCCAGGCTCAGGCCCAGCCCCTCCAGGCCATTCCTGTTCATGTAGATAGACTGAAAGGGTTCCAGTTGCTGAATGATCACTACAGCAGGCATAGCCTCTGCGGAAGGGATGAAAGATTTAATTTTCTTCTCCAGTTCCTTGTTGTTGCAATATTTATCCATCCTTTTTGATAAACAACTTTAAATAAAGATAAAAATCCTGGAGATAAACTGCTCAAAAATATTTGCCTTCCAGAATGTTATCTGCGGAAGGATTTTAAATAGCAGGTGATCTTCCGAAGAAAACGATCTCTGCGAATGCTCCATGAGGCCATCGAGGATTGTCATTGCTAAATTGCCATTAATTACCTATCTTTTTTAAAAATTGCAGTAATGGAAAAGTATGAGGCCATACCGAATGAAAAGGTGAATATCGACCTGCCTGTCAAGATCGATTACAAAGTTCTTGATGATTTTCTTCAGAAGAAATTTCAGGGCAAGATCTTAAGCAAAGGAAAAGCCAATGGAGAAACTTCAGACACAGCAAGAATTCAGAAGATCTCCCTGCGGCGGAGTCAAAAAGAGGATTTTGATCTCGTCTTACATCTACGGCTCCAAATGCTCACCCTGCTGTTGAAGAACAGGGAATTTGAGGTGGAAATGCATCTCGCCATAGGCTTCGATCCCATTTCGCAACAGGTGGCCATCAAAAAATACGAACTGGACGGCGAGAACAGCGGCTGGCTCACCAACACATTGATTGAGACTCTTGGGAATACTTTGCTCTACGGAATTCTCAAGAACAAGATGAAATTTGACCTGAGACCGCTCATTGAAAAACAACTTGGGAATCTCAACACAAAACTTTCTACAGGCATGGAAATAAAAGAGGGCGTTCTGCTCTCGGGGCGGCTTACCAGTTTTAAGATCAAAGATGTGGTGCCGGGGCATGATCACCTGCTGGTGGCCGTAAGCCTTATGGGGAGAAATGTGCTTAACATCAAAAATATAAGCTTCTAAAATGCCATTTTTGAAACCTCTTCTTTGAATTAGGAAAGGCTGAGAAATGGAGATACCTTTGCAAAAATTATTATCATGGCGCACAAAGCAGGTTTTGTCAACATTATAGGAAATCCAAACGTAGGGAAATCTACCCTCATGAATGCTTTTGTGGGTGAAAAGCTCAGCATCATCACCTCAAAGGCCCAAACCACGCGTCACAGGATCCTGGGGATCGTCAACGGGGAAGATTTTCAGGTGATCTTGAGCGATACGCCGGGAATCATTAAACCTGCTTACCAGTTACAGGAATCCATGATGGACTTTGTAAAATCGGCTTTTGAGGACGCAGATGTTTTGGTGTTCATGGTTGAAATAGGCGAAAAAGAGCTGAAAGATGAAGCATTCTTTAACAAGATCATACATTCTGAAATTCCCGTGCTCCTGCTGCTGAACAAGATCGACAAATCCAATCAGGAGCAGCTGGAACAACAGGTGCAGCTATGGCAGGAAAAAGTGCCGAATGCCGAAATCTTCCCGATTTCTGCGTTGGAAGGCTTTAATGTGCCACAGGTGTTTGCCCGCATTGTCGAACTGCTTCCCGAGTCGCCGGCTTTTTACCCGAAGGATACACTTACAGATAAGCCGGAACGCTTCTTTGTCAATGAGATCATCAGGGAAAAGATCCTGATGCATTACAAAAAGGAGATCCCATACAGTGTGGAGATCGACACCGAAGAATTCTTTGAAGAGGAGAACATCATTCGCATGCGCAGTGTGATCATGGTGGAACGCGAAACTCAGAAGGGGATCATCATTGGCCATAAAGGCGCCGCCTTAAAAAGGGTAGGAGTGGAAGCCCGTAAAGACCTGGAAAAATTCTTTGGCAAACAGGTGCACCTTGAGCTTTACGTAAAGGTGAACAAGAACTGGCGCAGCGATATGCGACAGCTAAAGCGCTTTGGGTACAGCGGCGAAAAATAGGATTTTTCTTAACTCTTTCATAAACCCTTGCTAACGGGAGCTCTTGCAGCCCGCGCGGCTGTTATTTTCGAATACTTTCCATTATATTTATGTCAGTATCAATTTACTGACCAATATTTTCTATGGATATCTACTTCATTATCACCCTTCTCGTCATTTTAGCTGCTGCTTTTGGATACATCAACGTGCGATTTTTGGAGTTACCCAATACCATAGGCCTCATGTTGATAAGCATCTTCTTTACGCTGGTCATTTTGGGGATCAGTATTTTTGATGACACCCTGCTCAATGCCGAAAAATATGTGCTTACCCGAATAGACTTTAGAACAGTGCTGCTTGATATCATGCTGAGTTTTCTTTTGTTCGCGGGTGCCTTACACACCAATTTCGAAAAACTGAAGGTGCAGCGCTGGCCGGTACTATTCTTTGCGACAGGTGGCGTTTTGGTTTCCACGTTTCTTGTAGGTTCGGGATTGTATCTTGTACTGCAGCTTCTGGGGCTTGATGTAGCATACATCTATTGTCTACTTTTTGGTGCCCTTATTTCACCTACAGATCCTATTGCCGTTCTCGGGATCCTTAAAAAGGTGGGAATTCCGAAGAAACTGGAGACCAAGATTGTGGGAGAATCCCTTTTTAACGATGGAGTAGGCGTGGTGGTTTTTCTTACCATTTTTAATATTGCTTCCATGGGAGAGAACGACTCGGGGGCAGTAGAAGTTCTCAAGCTTTTTGGGCAGGAAGTTGTGGGCGGTATCCTACTCGGTCTCCTTATTGGCTATATCACCTACAGGCTCATGCGTACCATTGACGATTATGATATTGAGGTTATACTTACCCTTGCCGCAGTAATGGGCGGAAATGCGGCTGCTCAAATGTTGCATGTTTCGGCACCGCTTGCCATGGTGGCTGCAGGGCTGCTGGTAGGAAATGAAACTGTGCGTAACGACGCAATGTCTGAAATGACCGAAAATTATGTTGACAAATTCTGGGAACTCACAGATATTCTGCTCAATACGCTCCTGTTCGTGCTTATAGGTATGGAAATGGTTGTGCTCACCTTTGATGTGGAATATATCATTGCCGGCTTTATCGCCATTCCACTGGTGCTGGTTTGCAGGTATTTGTCGCTGTTTGTTCCAATAAAATTATTTCAGAAGAAGATGCAGTTTGTGCCCAATACCCATCTCATCATGACCTGGGGCGGATTGCGTGGAGGGATATCGATCGCACTGGCTTTAGG
The DNA here is from genome assembly GCA_963739625.1 of uncultured Flavobacteriaceae bacterium. Taxonomy (GTDB): domain Bacteria; phylum Bacteroidota; class Bacteroidia; order Flavobacteriales; family Flavobacteriaceae; genus Salinimicrobium. The sequence goes on along the minus strand of CAVUAU010000008.1, from coordinate 37,965 downwards.
TCTTACCGAAGGTATGTTTCGTGACCTCTTTTTGGTGATCACCTATATTGTCGTGGTCTTTTCAATTGTAGTCCAGGGACTCACGGTGGGAAAGCTGGTAAAGAAGCAGGCACTTACCGAAGAACTGTTGCCAAAACAATAAATTTTTCTTTTCTTTTGAAAATAAGACAGAAGATAGATCGAATTGGTTTAAATGCCCTAATTTTGCAGCCTGAATAAAAGCATATTTATGAGCAGTATTGTAGCCATTGTAGGAAGGCCTAACGTTGGGAAATCTACTTTTTTTAACCGATTGATCCAGCGAAGGGAAGCCATTGTTGACTCGGTGAGCGGGGTGACCCGCGACCGTCACTACGGCAAAACCGACTGGAATGGCCGGAATTTTTCGGTGATCGACACCGGCGGTTATGTAGTTGGAAGTGAAGACGTATTTGAAGCTGAGATCGATAAGCAGGTGAAACTTGCTATACAGGAAGCCGATGCGATTATCTTTATGGTAGATGTAGAAAGCGGGGTAACTCCTATGGATGAAGAGGTTGCCAACCTGTTGAGACGGGTGAATAAACCTGTTCTCCTGGCCATCAACAAGGTAGACAACGCAAAAAGACTTGAAAATGCTGTGGAATTCTATTCCTTAGGTCTTGGAGAATATTATCCAATCGCCAGCACCAGTGGTAGCGGTACGGGAGAATTACTTGATGCCCTGGTTGAAAAACTTCCTGAAGATACTTACGAAGAAGAGACCGAACTACCAAGATTCGCGGTAGTTGGTCGTCCCAATGCAGGAAAATCTTCTTTCATCAACGCGTTAATCGGGGAAGACAGATATATTGTGACTGACATTGCCGGTACTACCCGCGATTCTATTGACACCCGCTACAACCGCTTCGGTTTTGAGTTCAATCTTGTAGATACTGCGGGAATCAGGAGAAAGTCGAAGGTTAAAGAAGACCTGGAATTCTATTCGGTAATGCGCTCTGTTCGGGCGATTGAACATTGCGACGTATGTTTGATCGTGATGGATGCCACCCGTGGTTTTGACGGCCAGGTGCAGAACATTTTTTGGCTTGCACAAAGAAACCGTAAGGGAATTGTAATCCTGGTGAATAAATGGGATTTGCTGGAGAAGGAGACCAACACCATGAAAGAATACGAGGCGAACATCAGGCGGGAAATGGAACCGTTTACCGATGTGCCTATCGTCTTTATGTCGGTTCTGACCAAGCAACGCATCTTTAAGGCCATTGAAACTGCCGTTGACGTTTACCAGAACCGCAGCAAAAAGATCAAGACCAGCGAACTAAACGAGATCATGCTGCCGATTATTGAGGCTTATCCGCCGCCGGCCTATAAAGGTAAGTATGTGAAAATTAAGTTCTGTATGCAGCTGCCAACGCCGCAGCCGCAGTTTGCGTTCTTCTGTAACCTGCCGCAGTATGTGAAAGATCCTTATAAGCGCTTTTTAGAGAACAAACTTAGACAGGAATTCAATTTTACAGGGGTGCCTATTTCGGTCTACTTCAGGAAAAAGTAAGCTGAAAAAATATACAGTTAAAAGCCTCTCAAAAATGACATTTTGAGAGGCTTTTTTGTTGCAGGTTCCTTGTTGCACTTTTTGGCCGTGCTTATTAACTCTGCGGAAATCTGCGTTATCTGCGGGAGATACTTCAGAAGTAAAGGGCAATTGAAGATGAGATTGCTTCGCTCTCGCCTGCCTACCATCAGGCAGGCTCGCAAAGACGTGGAACATGCAACATGCAACGGGCAAGCTCTGCGTTCTCTGCGGAAGCTTTGCGGTCTCTGTGTGAAGTTTAGGAAGAATGAGATTGCTTCGGTCGTTCCTCCCCTGCTTCGCCAGGCAGGCTCGCAAAGACGTAGAATCGACTTGCAACATGCGTAGTGCAACTTGCAACATGGAACCTGCAAAAACTGCTCACTGATCACTGAACACTGAAGAACTACCAACCACCGCTGGCACCGCCGCCACCGAAGCCACCTCCGCCGAAGCCGCCACCAAAGCCGCCCCCGCCGCCGAAGCCACCGCCTCCGCCACCAAAGCCGCCTCCGCCGCCAAAACCACCACGGCCCAGGCTGCTAAGCACGAGAATATCCAGTAATCCGCCGCCGCGCCTTCTGCCGCCGGGGCCTCCGCGGCCGCCTTTGTTTCTGCTTAAAACGATAAGAATAAAAATGAAGATAAGCGCAAGTATGATGAATCGGGGAGAAGCCCCGTCGCCACCGCCTCGCCTTTGAGGCGTGCCTTTAAAGGTGCCGTTGAGCACCTGCATAATAGCTGTTGTTCCCGCGTCCAGTCCGCGATAGTAGCTGCCTGCTCTGAACTCGGGGACCATCACCTGGTCCACGATCTGCTTGGAAACAGCATCGGTAAGATCACCCTCGGTACCATAGCCGGTCGCGATCATGACCTTTCGGTCTTCTTCTGCTAAAAGAATGAAAATCACCGTTGTCTTCTTTGCCCTGCCCGATGCCCCATTTATGCGCCCATTCCGTCGCATAGGTGTTGATATATTCCCCCTGCAGGGAATTGATGGTGGCAATAACGATTTGCGTGGATGTAGTATCGGAATAGTTGATAAGCTTCTGCTCCAGGCTCCTTTTTTCCGAAGCACTCAGCACATTTGCATAATCGTAAACGCTGGTCTGTTCACTTGGTTTCGGCGGAATATCCCTCTGCGCAAAAGCCGTTAAGGCAGTAAGGGTGAAAAAAAGCAGCAGTAGGAAATTCCGTTTTTGAAGGTGCATTAGCGCGATATTTTGTCGGATAATTGATTTTCGTCTGTGTTCTCGTCCCAGGGAAAATGTTTTTGCAGTTCGTCGCCGGCCTTCAGGATCCCGTTGATCAATGCCCTGCTTAAAATCGCCTTTTTTGAATTCTGCAACGATCTCGTCTTTTGTGGTCTCCCAAAACTTATCAGGCACCACATTGTTAATCCCTTTGTCGCCGTAGATCACGAAATTGCGATCGTCAATGGCTACATAGATGAGCACGCCGTTGTCCTGCTTGGTATTGTCCATTTTAAGCAGGTGAAAAACTTCCATCGCACGGTTCCAGATGTCGCCTTTGCTCGATTTTTCGATGTGCACGCGAATCTCTCCGGAAGTTTTTTTCTCGGCTTGCTGAATGGCGGCTACTACCTCCTTTTCATCTTCTTCGGTAAGAAACTCCTCTATTTTTGCCATTTTTGAAAGGTTTTAGAAGTCGAAATCTACTTCAGGTGCATTCTGAGCTCCTTCGTCGGCTTCGTAAGGTGGCATGCGGTCGAAACCGTACATGCCAACAATAATATTGTTAGGGAACCTTCTTATGAAACGGTTGTATTCGGTCACCTGCTCATTGTACCTGTTCCTGGCGACGTTGATCCTGTTCTCTGTACCTTCCAGCTGAGACTGTAGCTGCTGGAAATTTTGAGTAGCTTTAAGTTCAGGATATCTTTCCACGGTTACCAGTAAACGGGAAAGGGCAGAAGATACCTGGCTTTGTGCCTGCTGAAACTGCTGCATCTGCTCCGGAGTGATATTGCTGGGATCCACATTTACAGAAGTTGCTTTTGAACGAGCCTCGATCACGTCGGTAAGCGTGCTGCGCTCAAAATCGGCTGCACCTTTGACGGTGTTCACCAGGCTTGGGATGAGGTCGTTTCTACGCTGGTAAGCGCTTTCCACATCGGCCCAGGACTTGCGGGCGATTTCCTGCTTATCTACGGCAGAATTATATTTTCCCATGAACAGCAGAATGAATCCGAGGACGATCACCCCGATAATTATTACTGGTACTAACCACTTTTTCATCTATAATTGGTTTTTTAGTTTGATAAGTTCAGATTTTACTTGCTCCAACTTGCGAATAATTTCAAAGTTAGACAATGTTTTCGTGCTTTCTTCCTTTAAATGCGTTTTTGCGCCTTCCAGGGTGAATCCGCGTTCTTTTACCAGGTGATAAATAAGCTCGAGGTTTTTAATATCCTCACGGGTGAATTTACGGTTGCCCTTGGCGTTCTTTTTGGGCTTGATCACGTCAAACTCCTTTTCCCAGAAGCGGATGAGCGAGGTGTTCACTCCAAAAGCTTCGGCTACTTCGCCAATTCCGTAATACAGTTTTTCAGGAAGTTCTACGTGCATTAATCCAGGGATTGGTTTTCTTGTTGTGACTGCTGCAGGATCTCGTCGTATTCCGCAGGTGAAAGGTGGCCGTAATAGAAGTTCAGCGGATTGATACGCTCGTCATCCTTAAAGATCTCGTAATGCAAGTGTGTTCCCTGGGATCTTCCGGTGCTGCCAACGAAACCTATGAGGTCTCCGCGTTTCACCTGCTGGCCCTGTCTCACATTATATTTGTACAAATGCCCGTAAAGACTCACATAACCATAGCCATGATCTATCCTGATATGTTTACCATAACCGCTGGAGCGATTATCTGCACGAATTACCTTTCCGTTACCAGTGGCGTAAACAGGCGTACCCCTGGGTGCCGAAAAGTCCATTCCGTAGTGGAATTTTCTCACCTTGGTAAAAGGGTCTGTGCGCCAGCCGTAGCCGGAGGCCATGCGCCTAAGGTTTTCTTTTTTTACAGGCATAATGGCCGGGATCGAGGCAAGAAGTACTTCCTTATCTTCTGCTAAATTTACGATCTCGTCTAAAGAACGGGATTGAACTACAAGTCGCTTGGTTAGCATATCAAGACGCTTGTTGGTTTCTATGATTAGTTTTGAATTGTCAAAACCTTCCAGGTCTTTATAGCGGTTTACCCCTCCAAAACCGGCAAGCCTTTGTTCTTCGGGGATGGGGTTGGCCTCAAAATAAAGCCTGTAGATGTTATTGTCGCGGTCTTCAACATTTGCCAGCACCTGCTGCACCCGGTCCATTTTTCGGTTTAGCAGTTCATATTGCAGCTTCATATTGTCAAGCTCTCTTGCCAGAGCCTTTTCTTTGGGAGTTTCCAGCTGCGGAATGTTTAGATAGATCACGAGAAGAATGAAGCCGGCAAGAAAGGCGCCTACAACGCTAAGCAGAGCAATTCCAAGGCGGCGGCCCTTTTTTCGCTCAATTTTTTTATAGGAAAGCGTGTCGCTGTCGTAATAATATTTAACCTTAGACATAAGTCAAATTATGCTATTTTTGCGTTACTGTGCATGTTGCAAAAACAGTGCAACTACAGGCTGAGAAACGAACAAATATAAAAATTGTTTTCTCCCCCGCACAATTTAGGAACTTTGAAAAGCAGCTTCATTTATGAAATCCCAGGAAATTCGTACTAAATTCCTCGAATTCTTTAAATCAAAATCCCATACTATCGTCCCTTCTGCCCCCATGGTCATCAAGGACGATCCAACCCTTATGTTTACCAATGCTGGTATGAACCAGTTCAAGGAGTACTTCCTTGGCAACGGTACTCCCGTAGATACCCGCGTGACCGACACTCAAAAGTGTCTTAGGGTGAGCGGAAAACACAATGATCTCGAGGAGGTAGGTAAAGATACTTACCACCATACCATGTTCGAGATGCTGGGAAACTGGAGCTTTGGAGACCCTGCCGGCCGAGCGGCGTATTTTAAGAAGGAAGCCATTCACTGGGCATGGGAACTGCTTACTGAGGTCTATCAGATCGATAAAGAGATTCTTTACGTTTCGGTTTTTGAAGGGAACGAAGAAGAAGATATTCCTGTGGACAGCGAGGCGCTGGAGCTTTGGAAGCAGATCGTGCCCGAGGAGCGCATTATCTTCGGAAATAAAAAAGATAATTTTTGGGAAATGGGAGACCAGGGCCCTTGCGGACCTTCTTCTGAAATCCATGTGGACCTGAGGTCTGCTGAAGATAAAGCAAAAACTCCCGGAAGAGACCTGGTTAACCAGGACCATCCTTTGGTGGTGGAGATCTGGAACCTGGTGTTCATTCAGTTCAACAGGAAAGCTGATGGTTCCCTTGAAAAATTGCCTGCAAAACATGTGGACACCGGAATGGGCTTTGAACGCCTGTGTATGGTGCTGCAGGACAAGAAATCAAATTATGATACAGATGTTTTCACGCCGCTTATTCAGCAGCTGGAGAAGATCACCAATACTACCTACGGAAAGAACGAGGAGAACGACATCGCCATTCGTGTGATCGCCGATCACGTGAGAGCGGTGACCTTCGCTATTGCCGATGGGCAGCTGCCCGGAAGCACCGGCGCCGGTTACGTGATCCGTAGAATCCTGAGAAGGGCCATTCGTTATGGATTTACCTTCCTTGGTCAAAAAGAAGCTTTTGTCTATAAACTTGTGGACACCTTGAGCAAGCAAATGGGCGAAGCTTTTCCCGAACTTAAGTCGCAGCAGAATCTTTGCGAGAACGTGATAAGAGAGGAAGAAAATTCCTTTTTACGCACCCTTGATCAGGGGCTCGTGCTGCTAGACCAGATCATGAAAGAGAGCAAAGACAAAAAGGTTTCAGGTAAAAAGGCTTTTGAGCTTTACGATACTTACGGATTCCCAATTGACCTTACCGCGCTTATTCTTTCTGAAAAAGGCTATAGCCTGGACCAAAAGGAATTTGAACAGGAGCTGCAAAAGCAGAAAGACCGCTCGAGAAGCGCTTCAAAAGTGACATCGGGAGACTGGATCACAGTTGCAGAGGAAGAGACCGAAGGTTTTGTGGGCTATGATTCATTGGAAGCAGAGGTGAAGATCCTTCGCTACAGGAAGGTTGAGTCGAAAAAAGAAGGGGAGATGTACCAGCTGGTCTTCAGCAAGACACCATTTTATCCCGAAGGTGGAGGACAGGTTGGCGACAAAGGTATTCTTGAATCCCAAGACGGCGAAGTAGTTTACATTACCGATACCCGCAAAGAGAACAACCTGATCATTCACCTTACCAAGGCGCTGCCTAAAGATCCTGCCGCTACTTTTACCGCAAAAGTGAACGTGGCGCAACGGGCGAGAACCGCGGCCAATCACTCGGCTACGCACTTGTTGCACCAGGCGCTTAGAAAAGTGCTGGGCACGCACGTGGAGCAAAAAGGTTCGATGGTGCAAAGCGATTATTTGAGGTTTGACTTTTCGCACTTCAGCAAGGTTTCTGCCGAAGAGTTGCAGCAGGTGGAGCAGTTTGTGAATGAGCGTATTGCACAAAAGCTGCCTTTGGTGGAAAACCGCGAGATGACCTATGATGAAGCCATAAACGACGGCGCAATTGCCCTTTTTGGGGAGAAATACGGCGACAAGGTTCGAGCGGTGAAGTTTGGAGAATCCATGGAGCTTTGCGGTGGAACCCACGTAGGAAACACAGCTGATATCTGGCATTTTAAGATCATTTCTGAAGGCGCTGTTGCCTCGGGAATTCGTCGTATTGAAGCCATTACTTCGGAAGCTGCCAAAGAATATTTTGTAGGACAAACCGAAACTTTTGCAGAACTGAAGGCTGTGCTGAAGAATGCAAAAGATCCGGTGAAAGCGGTGGTGAACCTGCAGGAAGAGAATGCCGAATTGAAAAAGCAGATCGAAAGCCTGCTGAAGGATAAGGCGAAGAACCTGAAATCTGATCTTAAGAACGAGATCAAAGAGATCAATGGCGTAAACTTCCTGGCTAAGAAAGTAGATCTTGACGCCGGCGGCATCAAAGACCTTTGCTTCCAGCTGGGGGATGAAAAAGAGGATCTTTTCCTCATTTTTGGAACCGAACAGGATGGAAAAGCCTTGCTTTCCTGCTACATCTCGAAAAATCTGGTTTCAGAGAAAGATTTAAACGCAGGAAAGATCGTGAGGGAACTCGGGAAGTTCATCCAGGGCGGCGGCGGCGGACAGCCGTTCTTCGCTACTGCCGGCGGAAAAAATCCTGCTGGGATTAATGAGGCGCTTCAGAAAGCAGAGGAGTACCTAAAATAATATCAAACCTGCAAGGTCTCTTTTGACCTTGTAGGTTTATGTGTAATACAAAAAACAGACCTACAAGGTTCTGGAAACCTTGCAGGTCTCGAAAAATCACCAGACCTCACAGGTCTTCAAGACCTGTGAGGTCTAAAATCTTCTAATATCGATTTCAGGACAAAAATACCCGTGCAACCTAAAGAGCCGAAGATCACCTACGACTCCCGCTTGCTGTTGCTGGGTTCCTGTTTTGTTGAAAATATTGGGCAGAAGCTGGAGTACTACAAATTCAGGAACCTGCTCAATCCCTTTGGGATCCTGTTTCATCCTGCAGCCATCAGGAATTTCTTAAAAAAGGTCGTGAGCCGGGCAAAGTTTTCCGAAGATGATGTTTTTTATCATAACGAGCAGTGGCATTGCCTGCAGGCACATTCAGATTTGAATACCTCTCAAAAAGGGGAAATTCTGGAGGCTTTAAACTTGGCGGTGGAAGAGACTTGTAATTTTCTGCAAGAGACGACTCATATCATTATCACGCCGGGCACGGCCTGGGGCTATCGCTTCCGGGAAACGGGGAACATCGTTGCCAATTGCCACAAACTTCCGCAGAAAAATTTTTCTAAAGAGCTTACTGAGGTCAAAGATGATCTTCAGGAGACAGTAAAGTTAATCCGGCAGCTGAATCCTTCCGCAGCCATAATTTTTACGGTTTCTCCCGTACGGCATTTGAAGGATGGGTTTGTGGAAAATCAGCTAAGCAAAGCGAAACTGCTTACGGCTGTTCATGAGGCGACTGCGACAGATGAAAATGCGCATTATTTCCCTTCTTACGAGACTCATGATGGACGAGCTGCGCGACTACCGCTTTTATGCCGAAGACATGCTCCATCCCAACCAGATCGCCATCGACTATATTTGGGAAAGATTTAGCGAGAGCTGGATCTCTACTGAAACTTCAGCTGTAATGAAAAAAGTAGAGCAGCTTCAAAAAGGGCTTTTCCACCGGCCTTTTAACAGGGAATCTGAGGCGCATCAAAAATTTCTGCAGGATCTGGAAAAGAAAAAACAAGAGCTGCAGCGGCAATGGCCGCATATGGAGTTCTAAAGCGAAATGGTTGAAACCATTTCTTTCTGCAAATCCAATCAATAGCCCCGGATTTAAATCCGGGGCTATGAAGTTTTTTCAAAAAAGACAAAACCGTTTCAACGGTTTTGATCCAGGTTTGGAAGCCGCTCAGCATATCTTCACATTTTCTTCAAAAAAAGAGAAAAACTTCTTTGTAACTTCAGCTTATGAGGAATTTTCTTATAGGCGCGCTACTGGTTCTGTTGATGGTATTCACCTTTCGCTATTGCGAGAACCGCAATTCTGAAAGGGATCAACTGGAAGAAAGTACGGCGCTAATTCGAGCAGCAGATAAAAAATGTAGGCAAACTTGTAGTGACCGAGGGAACTTTCTCGCAGGTCTACACCTACAACGATTCCAAAAAGTTCTATTTAGATGTGCTTTCTGCTCGTAAAAAAGCATTGATCATCGTCAACGCAAAGGCTACCGTGGCTTATGACCTGAGTAAGCTGCAGGTGGAGCTTGACGAGAAGAACAAGACGGTGCTCATCACACATATTCCAAAAGAGGAGATCAATATTTATCCTGACATTCAGTATTACGACATCACGCAGGATTATCTCAACCAGTTTGACGCGAAAGATTACAACCGCATTAAAAACCGGGTCAACAAATCCATTCGCACTAAAATGGAAAAATCAGGTCTAAAATCGAATGCGAAAAACCGGCTGATCAGCGAACTGCAAAAGATCTACATTCTCACTAATAGCCTGGGCTGGACGCTCAAGTACAACAATGAGGAGTTCAAAGATCCTGAAGAGATGCAGCGCCTAAAACTATAGGCCCTTACTCAATTTAGAATTCGATTTTACCAGGGTGAGGTTGTTGTACGAAATGGTTGAAACCATTTCTGCTATTAGCCAATAACAAATTAGCCCCGGATTTAAATCCGGGGCTATGGAATATATTTTGAAATGTGAAACCGTTTCAACGGTTTAATTAAGAATCGGGTGCAATCTAAAATTGTAGGTCCTTGCTCAGTTCAAAATCTGATCTTACCAGATTGATGCCGTTGTCGATGAGATGTGCCACCTCAGGACGCTGTTGTTTCACCTGTTGCAGGTGTTGCAATACTTCGTTGGCCAGTTTTTCATCCTTACCATGTGCCAGCTCAAAAATTTCTACCGAAAGCAGCCAGTCTTTCTGATGGTACTTCTTTAGAATGTCAAATGCTGCCTGTAAAGAAAACTTAGTGTTCTTGCCTTCCCTAATGTTGCGCACAGACTCGTAAAGCGATTCCAGTTCCTCACGTTCGGGCGTCTTTTTGCTCTTGATGGTCGTGCTGCTGGGCTTGTGCGTGATCATATCAAAAGAATGCCAGTCGGCAGGTCCTGCAAAAGCAGAGATCACTTCTTTACCAACGGCCATATCGAAATTGCCCCATTCGGGTTGGAAAAGCACTTCATCTTTATAGGTAACCGATACAATCTTTCAGGCTGATGAGAATGATCTTGCCTTGCAGGTTCCTGGTGCCGGTGATGATCTCTCCTTTTACAACCACTCCGCCTTCGAATTCAAAAGTGATCTTTTCACCTTCGTAGATGTCATAGGCACGCAGGTCGCGCGGACTCATATCTTCAATTGCAAGGTTGATGCCTTTCAATTTTCCTACAGGAGAACCAAATCCGTCAGGATGATTTTCGGTGCCGTGGCCCACAAGTTCTTTTTCACGCGAAGCCAGGGCGGTTTTTCCGGTGGTCTGGAAATAGATCGGCTTTCCTTCGTATTCGATCACTCTGGTGAAATTTCCGGAGACCTGTAATCCTGTACTTAATTCTATACTGCCAATGTTCCTGGAGTTGATCAGCTTTTTCAAGCCTTCAAGTCCGCCTACGCGCAGCGCCATTTTATTGGCAAATTCCTCTAAAACTGAACTCAGATGAGCAAAATCCGGCGTTACGTACAGCTGGGGCTGAGGTTTGGTGATATCAAATTCCTGTTGTGCAGCTTCGATGCTGTAAGGGATCTTCTCGACCTTGTCGGTCATACACCAGGCGCTTTCCCCAATAGAGGAGAGCAGTCCGGCGCCATAGATCTTTGGATTTTCAAGTGTACCAATGAGGCCATATTCCACGGTCCACCAGTGCAGGTTCCTTATCTGGGCCATCTCGCTTTGCTCCCGCAGGTCGTTCTGCAGCTCGTCTACTCGTTTTTCGGCTGCCGCGATCTCATCATCGGGAGTATCTTCAGCTTCTTTAATGATTGATAGGTGTCTGATAGCTTCATAGATCTCGTAATCCTTGGCGCTTGAAATAGCTTTACAGCCAATTTCGCCAAAACGCCTCAAATATTCGGCGTACTCAGGATTAGCAATAATGGGGGCGTGGCCCGCGCCTTCGTGAATAATGTCGGGAGCGGGGGTATATTCTATGTGTTCGAGTTGCCTGATGTCGCTGGCGATCACCAGCACATTGAAAGCCTGAAACTCCATGAAAGCTGCCGGCGGAATGAACCCATCGACGGCCACTGCCGCCCAGCCAATTTCTTTTAAGATCCTGTTCATCCCGTACATATTGGGGATGTGCTCTATGGAAATTCCCGTTTGCCTTAGCCCTTCGAGGTAAGAGGAATGCGCTACCTGGCTGAGGTATTCCACATTTTTGCGCATCACATACCTCCATACAGCCTGATTGATGGCGGTATATTCCTCATAGTTCTGAGGTTTTATAAACTGCTTCAGGTGGGCGGGAAGCCGGTCAATTATTTCGTTTGATTCAAATTCTTGTTCCATAAAGTTTGCTGCTAACAGAACTCTAAAGATACAAAAAATCTGCTTTTTCAATCGTTTGAGATGCTGCCTTCCACTTTTTCCGAAGCCTAAAAAAAGCCGCTAAAAAGCGGCTTGATCATCTTGTGCTGTACGTTAATTCATCGATGGCGGATACTTCTTCAAGATTTCCTCCACGATCTCGTTAATGCGTTCCTGCTTGCGGTCAACATCGCGCGCTAAGGCTGCTGTACCCATTCCCTGCCAGACCAGTTGTTTCTCGCCGGCGTCGATGAGGTCGATGTACAATGTACCTTCGGTAGTGGAATTCACCGTATTATATCCCGAGCCCCAGTACCACGGACTCCAGCCCCAGCCATAATAGCCGTAAGCGTAATTGTTATTGTAAATGTTGATGTTCTCCTTTGTCTTTGTGAAAATGCTCACTAAAAGGTCGGGGTTATCAGACTTCGTAAAGCCTTTTTGTTGCATCTCGTCCTCAATGGCCCGTAGAATGCGTTTTTTGTCAAGGTCTGAAATTTCGGCTTTGTCGATTCCGGGTTTAAAGAATGCAAAAGTTTGATATTGACCGAAATTTGCTTCGCGGTCATAATCTGTTGCGACCCTCACGGTATTACACGAAGACAGCATCACAACTAGCAGCACAAGCACTGCAAGGGTTTTTATAGATCTCATGGTTTCAGGTTTTTATCCTTACAATTTAAGAAAATAAATCTTCATCTACCATGTTTGGAAGCGTGATTTTTAGAAGGGGTTCTGCCTGCATTGCCCGCTTAATGGCAAAAAGAGCGCCGTCATTTCGTGCCCAGGAACGTCTTGCAATTCCATTATTCACGTCCCAGAAGAGCATCGAATTCAACCTTTTTTCGGCCTCCTTTGAACCGTCGAGTACCATCCCGAAGCCGCCGTTGATCACTTCTCCCCAGCCTACGCCGCCGCCGTTGTGAATACTCACCCAGGTAGCGCCTCTAAAGCTGTCGCCAATGACATTCTGAATGGCCATATCAGCTGTAAACCTGGAGCCGTCGTAGATGTTGGAGGTTTCCCGGTATGGCGAATCTGTTCCGGAAACATCGTGATGATCTCTTCCCAGAATTACAGTTCCAATTTCCCCTTTTTCAATAGCGTCATTAAAGGCTTTTGCAATTTCTATTCTTCCCTGGGCATCGGCATAAAGAATACGGGCTTTTGAGCCTACTACGAGTTTATTCTCCCGTGCTCCCTGTATCCACCTGATGTTATCCTGCATTTGCTGCTGAATCTCCTGGGGTGCCTCTTGTTTTAATTTCTGAAGTACCTGTGTGGCGATGGCATCGGTCTTGTCGAGATCTTCGTCTTTTCCTGAAGCGCAAACCCAGCGGAAAGGTCCGAACCCAAAGTCGAAGCACATTGGACCCATGATGTCCTGCACATAAGACGGATAGGCAAAATCTTTGCCTTCGCCTGCTTCCGAAGCTGATATAAAATGTCCTTTTTCATCCCTGAAGATCTTTGCTCCTGCGCGTGAAGCCTCCAGCAGAAAGGCATTTCCGTAATCGAAGAAATAAGTGCCTTTTTCGGTATGACGGTTAATAGCATCGGTTTGGCGCCTTAGGCTTTGCTGTACTTTTTCTTTGAATTCTTCGGGATTTGAAGACATCATCTCGTTGGCTTCCTCAAAAGAAAGCCCGGCAGGATAATAGCCACCTGCCCATGGGTTGTGTAGCGAGGTCTGGTCGCTGCCCAGGTCGATGTGCAGGTTTTCTTTGTCGAACTTCTCCCATACGTCCACTACATTTCCTAAATAGGCAAAAGAGAGGCTTTTTTTGTCATTTTTGGCACTTATGACTTTAGAGATCAGCTCATCAAGATCTTCCACGACCTCATCTACCCAGCCCTGGGAATGCCTGGTGTTGTACCGCCTTTGCATTCACCTCGGCGCAAACCGTGATGCAGCCGGCGATATTTCCTGCTTTGGGTTGGGCGCCGCTCATGCCTCCAAGGCCTGAAGTGACGAAACAATGCCGGACCTCCCCCCGGCCTCCTCCTTCCAAAGGAGGGGGAGCTACCAGAAATTTTCCTAATTGCGTTTAAAACTGTAATCGTAGTGCCGTGAACGATTCCCTGCGGACCAATATACATGTAGCTGCCTGCGGTCATTTGCCCATATTGCGTCACACCCAGGGCGTTGAATTTTTCCCAATCGTCGGGTTTGGAATAATTTGGGATCATCATCCCGTTGGTCACCACCACCCGTGGAGCATCGGGATGTGAAGGGAACAGCCCCAGCGGGTGCCCCGAGTTCATCACTAAAGTTTGCTCGTTGGTCATTTCAGCCAGGTATTTCATCACCAGCCTGTACTGCGCCCAATTTTGAAAGACGGCCCCATTTCCGCCATAGGTGATCAATTCATGTGGATGCTGCGCCACTTTAGGATCGAGGTTGTTCTGTATCATCAGCATGATCGCCTTCGCCTGCTGCGATTTTCCCGGATATTCTTCTATGGGTCGGGCATACATCTCATAATCGGGTCGCAGCCTGTACATATAGATCCTCCCGTAGGTCTCCAGTTCCTCACGGAATTCGGGTAAAAGTGTTTCGTGATCTTTTTTGTCGAAGTAGCGCAAAGCGTTCCTTAGAGCCAACTTTTTCTCATCGGGAGAAAGAATATCCTTTCGCTTTGGCGCATGGTTTACTTCTTTATCATAGGTTTTTTGTTGGGGGTAGCAGATGGGGAATGCCTTCTAAAATCGCATTTTTGAAGTCCATTTATCAGTCTTTTTTCTGTTGATTGGTTTTTTTGTTATAGCCGTAAGGGCAGTGGCGGCAGCCGCTTTCGCAGCAGTAGCCACGCTTGAGGTGGTATTGTTCGGTAAAACAGCGGTAGCCTTCCGGGGTGAGGTAATAATCGCCGTCTTCCAATGTGATTTTTTTCTTAAAAAAACTCATATCACAAAAATAGCATTTTCTTATCTTGTCCTCATGTTCGTTGTCGTAAATAAATTCATTCTGGCAAAGCAGTTTGATGGGGTAGTGCTTTGGCCTTTCATCGTTGTAAAACGAGAGGAATTGAAACATGACCCCGTTTTTATCAATCATGAGCGGGTGCATCTAAAGCAACAACTGGAGCTGCTTTTGGTGTTCTTTTTCATCTGGTATTTGTTTGAATATTTCATCAGGCTCATGAAATACAGGGATTCCTATAAGGCCTACAACAGGATCTCTTTTGAGCGGGAGGCCTATGCCAATGAAAAGAACCTTGACTACCTCAAGAGCCGCAAAATTTGGGGCTTTTGGAAATACCTGTAAGGGTTCTTTCTCTTCGGAAAAAGTTTTTTCACCTTTGCAGCAGTATGCCGCCACTCTTTGAGCAACATCCAGAAATTCCCAACCAGTTCATCACCGAAGTGAACGGAATTTCCCTCTTTTTAAAACGTGAAGACCTGCTGCATCCCCAGGTTTCGGGGAATAAATTCCGGAAGCTGAAATACAATCTCAAAAATGCAATTTTTGAGGGGCATCAAACGCTGCTCACCTTTGGCGGCGCCTATTCCAACCACATCGCGGCCACAGCGGCAGCGGCAAAAGAAAGCGGATTGGATTCCATCGGAATAATTCGTGGAGAGGAGCTGGGGCAGGACCTGCAGCAAACCCTTCAGCAAAACCCGACGCTGAATTTCGCCCATTCCTGCGGAATGCAGCTGCATTTCGTGAGTCGTAGCGAGTACAGGGAAAAGACTTCCGAAGGATTTTCAGGAAAAGCTTCGGCAGCAATTCGGAAAATTCTATCTGGTTCCTGAAGGCGGTACAAATGAGCTGGCGGTAAAAGGTTGTGAGGAGATACTTTCCGAAGAAGATAAAGAATTCGACATCATTTGCTGTTCGGTAGGTACGGGCGGCACTATTTCAGGCCTTATAAATGCTTCGGCTGAAACTCAAAAAGTTTTCGGATTTCCTGCATTAAAAGGAGATTTTCTAACTTCCGAAGTAAGAAAATTCAGCAAAAAAAATAACTGGAAACTCATAACAAATTATCATTTTGGAGGTTATGCAAAGGTAGACGCCCGGCTAATCGACTTTATCAACCGGTTTCGACGGGAGTATGGCGTGCAGCTGGATCCCGTTTATACGGGCAAGATGATGTATGGGATCTTCGATCTCATGGAGCACAGAAAATTTAAAGAAAATACTCGTATTTTAGCCGTTCATACGGGAGGTTTGCAAGGCATTCCCGGCATGAACAAACAATTGAGAAAGAAAAGTTTACCCCAAATTGATGTAGAGGATGAGAGTCACTTTTAGAATCCTGAGCCTGTTGCTCATTTTTACCGCATTTTCCTGCGGAAGCCACAAAAAAGTTGCTTCCCGGAAGAAACATAAAGTAGAGCAGCGTAGAGATGAACAGGAGTCAATGGTAAAGGTGGAAAGGGTGGAGAGCTCAAGAGAGAAAACTCCTGCAGAGGTGCGCAAACCTATGACCTATGTCGATAAAGTGCTTGCTTACATCCAACTGTACGCACCCATCGCCCAGGAGGAAATGAAACTTTACAAGATCCCGGCCAGCATTACCCTTGCGCAGGGAATTTTAGAGTCCGGCGCGGGAGAAGGCAGGCTCACGCTTGAGGCCAATAATCACTTCGGAATAAAATGTCACGGCTGGAAAGGCGGCAGTGTCTATCATGATGACGACCGGCGGCAGGAATGTTTCAGAAAATACAATGATCCAAAATATTCCTTTAGGGATCATTCGCTTTTCCTGACGGAAAGAAAACGTTATGCGGCACTTTTTGACCTGGATCCTGACGATTATGTTGGGTGGGCAAAAGGCCTAAAAGCAGCCGGTTACGCGACCGACAGGAAGTACCCGGACAAGCTTATAGGCATTATTGAACGTTACGAGCTCTACAAATATGACGGCGAGATCACGGGAAAAGAACCTATTGTGTATAGCGAAAGAGCTGAAGATGGGCGGCAGTATGTGGTGCAGCAGGGAGATACGCTGTACGCTATTTCCAAAAGGTTTGGCATCACCGTTGAGCAGTTGCAAAAATACAATAACCTGAAGGGAACGGCGATTAGCATTGGACAGGTGCTTAAAGTCGCTCCATAATTTTAAAAGAAAATTTTTATGATCTATAGGAGAAGCAGCGACCTTTTTGCTGCAGCCAAAAAAGTAATTCCGGGAGGCGTAAATTCCCCTGTCCGTGCGTTTAGTGCGGTAGGAGGAGAGCCTCTTTTCATCAAAGAAGCCAAAGGTGCCTATCTCTATGACGAAGACGGGAACAGGTACATTGATTACATCAATTCATGGGGTCCGCTTATTTCTGGGTCATGCCTTTGATCCCGTGGTGGACGCAGTAGTGGAAAAGGCCAAAAAAGGAACCTCTTTTGGGGCACCTACAGAGATTGAAACAGAGGTAGCCGAACTCGCTGTTTCCATGGTGCCCAATATAGATAAGATAAGGATGGTAAACTCGGGAACCGAGGCCTGTATGAGCGCAGTGAGACTCGCACGCGGCTTTAAGAACCGGGAAAAGATCATCAAGTTCGCCGGCTGCTATCACGGCCATAGCGACTCCTTCCTTATTCAGGCGGGGAGTGGGGCAATCACTTTTGGTACTCCCAACAGCCCGGGCGTAACCGAGGGTACGGCAAAAGATACTTTGCTGGCCAAATACAACGACCTGGAGAGCGTGAAGCAGCTGCTCGAGGCAAACAAAAATGAGGTTGCCTGTATCATCCTGGAACCTGTTGCGGGAAATATGGGATGTATCCCTCCCAAAAATGGCTTTTTGGAAGGTCTTCGCGAGCTGTGTGATGAGCATGACGTTTTGCTGATCTTTGATGAGGTGATGACCGGCTTTAGGCTGGCAAAAGGTGGCGCGCAGGAAGTGTACGGCGTGAAAGCCGATATCGTTTGCTTCGGAAAAGTTATTGGCGGCGGACTGCCTGTTGGAGCCTTTGCAGCCAGGAATGAGATCATGGATCACCTGGCACCCACGGGTCCGGTGTACCAGGCTGGAACCCTAAGCGGAAATCCGCTGGCGATGGCTGCTGGGCTCGCCATGCTTTCTGAACTCAACGAAAACAGCAATATCTACGACAGCCTTCATGACAAAACAGTTTATCTGGAGCAGGGAATTCACAGGGTGCTGAGTGAAAACAACATCACCCACACAATCAACCGAAAAGGTTCAATGATCTCGGTACATTTTGCCGAAGATGAGGTGGTTGATTTTGATTCGGCTGCAAAAGGGAATAATGACACTTTCAAAAAGTTCTTCCACGGATTATTGGAAAATGGAGTTTATATCGCACCGAGTGCTTTTGAAACCTGGTTCCTGACCGATGCATTGACTTATGAAGATCTTGATGCTACTATCGCGGCGGTAGAAAAAGTCGCGGGAATACTATAGTGTCAAAAATGACATTTTTAAGACCTCTTCGGAAGATTTTGCGGAGAGGTTTTTACCCCTAAATCCCCTAAAGGGGACTTTTTTCTTTTTGTTTCGTATGGTAAAAAAGCCACTAATTCACGAATTTTTTTCTCGCAGAGCGCTCAAAGCTTCCGCGGAGAACGCAAAGTATTTTCCCTGAATTTTTTACTGATGACTGAACACTGAACACTGAACACTGAACACTGAGCACTGGATTTACCCCTAAATCCCCTAAACGGGACTTTTTTTTTTGTGTCAAGTATGTAAAAAAGTCCACGAATTCACGAATTTTTTTCTCGCAGTGCGCGCAAAGCTTCCGCGGAGAACGCAAAGGGGATAAATTTTACTGATGACTGAACACTGAACACTGAGCACTGACAAAAACTGCTCCCTGATCTCAGACTGAACACTAAGAATTCATCTCCAGTAACTCCTCCACATAATGTCTTTCGTTGGAAAGCCTTGGGATCTTGTGTTGACCACCGAGTTTGTTGCGTTTTTTGAGCCAGTCATAGAACAACATTTCCCGCGCCTGATGGATCTTTGGCGGGTTGAGGGTCATATTATTGAAGCGTTTTGCCTCGTAATCGCTGTTGAGTCGCTGTAAATTTCTGTCGAAGCTATCAACGAATCGCTGGAAATTGGCGGGAGGCGTTTTGAATTCTATGATCCATTCGTGAGCGCCTTTTTCCTTATCATGCATGAAGATAGGGGCGGCGGTATAATCTACGATCTCACATTTGTTTTCTAAAGAGGCCTTTTTCAGTGCTACTTCAGCATTTTCAATGATAAGCTCTTCTCCAAAAACATTGATGTGATGCTTGGTCCTGCCCGTGATCTTGATCCTGTATGGATGCAGAGAGGTAAATCGCACGGTATCGCCAATTTTATAGCGCCAGAGGCCGGCGTTCGTGGTGATGAGCACCGCATAATTTTGATCCTTTTCAACTTCTGAAAGCGGAATCACCTTTTCTTCAGGTGTTCCGAAGGTATTCATAGGAATGAACTCATAAAAAACTCCGTAGTCCAGCATGAGCAACAATTCCTTAGAATCATTGTGATCCTGGATGGCAAAGAAACCTTCAGAAGCATTATAGATCTCATAATACCTGAAATTGTCACGCGGCAATATCTTTTTGTACTGTTCGGTGTAAGGAGAGAAATTAACGCCTCCATGGAAATAGGCTTCCAGGTTAGGCCAAATTTCAAAGAGGTTTTCTTTACCGGCGGCTTCCAAAGCATTGTTCAAAAGTACCAGCATCCAGGAGGGCACTCCGGCCAGACTGGTGACATTCTCCTTTATTGTTTCGTTGACAATGGCCGGCATCTTTACCTCCCAATCGCTCATAAGGGACACCTCGTTTTTGGGAGTACTGCTGTACTCTGCCCAAAAAGGCATATTGTCAATCAAAATTGCCGAAAGGTCTCCAAACTGGGTGCCGTTGCGGCTATACAATTCTTTGCTGCCGCCCAACCTGAGGCTTTTTCCGCTAAAAAGCTGCGAATCGGGGTTGTTGTTGAGGTACATGCAAAGCATATCCTTGCCGGCCGCGTAATGACAATTTTCGAGGGACTCATCGCTTACAGGAATGAATTTACTCTTGGCATTGGTGGTTCCACTTGATTTGGCAAACCATTTTATGGGAGTAGGCCAAAAGATGTTGTTCTCGCCCCTGCGGCTGCGTTCTATCTGCGGTTCAAAATCTTCGTACTGCTGCAGCGGCACGCGTTGTGCGAATTCTTCATAACTGGAGATGCTCGCAAAATCATATTTTTGACCCACTTCGGTGTCTTTTGCCCGCTGGATGAGCTTTTTCAACAGCTCAAACTGCACCTCATGAGGATATTTAATGAACAATTCCATTTGATGGATACGCTTCTTGAGAAACCAGGAAGCAACTGAATGAACTAATGGAATTGGCATTTTTCTTGTTATCTTTAGACCCTTTTTACCGCCTGTATGCATAAGCACAGGCCGGTTAAAATTAAAACTATTCTGTTACCTGCAAAACCGGCAGGTACTAAAATTTACCAATTTTCTATGAATTACCAGGGCGTCCTGACCAAAATGAGAACCGAGATCGAGAAAACAGTTCAATATTACCTGCTTTTTGAGCAGGATTTCCTGAACGTGAATCAGATTTTGGATAAAAAGATTAGCATCAATTTTCTGCATTATAAGTGTCTCAACTGTGGAAAACAGAAAAAAGTTTTCGCGAATGGGTCCTGCTATCAATGCTTTATGTCAACGCCCGAAAATGGCCAATGGGTGATTCGGCCGGAACTGAGTACAGCTCACCTGGGGCAGGAAGACCGCGACCTGGAATATGAAAAAAAGGCACAGCTACAGCCGCACATCGTCTATCTGGCTAATTCGAGCAATGTGAAGGTAGGAGTGACCCGCAAGAGCCAGATGCCCACTCGCTGGATCGACCAGGGCGCCCACCGGGCGATTGAGGTAGTCGAGGTCCCAAATCGCTATTTGGCAGGAATTACCGAGGTAGCCCTAAAAGAGCATGTAAGTGACAAGACCAACTGGCGCAGGATGCTTACCAATGACCTTAAGGAGATCAATTTGGCAGAGATTAGGGACAGCCTGCGACAATACATCCCCGAAGAAGTGCAGGAGTACTTCCTGGAAAATTCTAAAGAGTATGTCATTGACTTTCCTGTTCTGGCCTACCCACCCAATTGTAAGACCCTTAACCTTCAAAAAAGCCCTTTTTATGAGGGGATTTTAAAGGGAATAAAAGGGCAATATTTCATTTTTGAGGACGGGATGGTGCTTAACGTAAGGAAGCACGAGGGGTTTGTAGTCAACCTTAGCATCGCCTGATCACTGACTGGTGGTATCTTTCTTTTTCTTTTTACCTCCCAGGAGGCCGCCCAAAATATCTTTGGCTGCCTCTTTGACCACATCTTTTTGCGCAACACTGTCTTTAGGCTGAGTTTTAGTTGCGGTAGTATCAGTTTTTGTTTTTCCTGTGATGATGTCGGTCAGGATGTTTTTTCCTTTTTCCTTCAGGTTTTCCTTTTGAGAAGCGATGATCTTTTGGGTGAGGTTGTTCACCGCCTGCTGAATGTTGAGGTTGATAGCCGGGTTTTGGAAAGTTCCCCTAATGTCTACCGGAAGCGCGACCGTCATGGTATCTTGTGCCTGGGAACTCAATTGAGCCAGGGTGCTGCCAATTTCATTTCCCAGGTATTTAGCGGGCACATCGAGGGCAATAGTATAGTTCATGTTCATATCAAACCCGTGGCTTCCCGAGGCGCGAGCTTTAATACCTTTAATGTTGAAATCAAAAGGGGCAACGGCAACCTGTCCATCCTTGAACTTCAGGGTCGTTTTAAGATCCTTCAGGTTGAGGTCGTTGAGGTTGACAAAATTCAGTTGTTGGTCAAGACTCGCCAGGAGCGGAGTTTGTGTGGCATCGACCCGCGCGCCAAGAATTTCGGCCAGCGCATTTCCTGCCAAAGTTTGCAGTTGTGGGGTAAGGTCATTGTTCAGGTCTCCGCGCAGGTCGATCTTGGTGCTTAAAGTACCTTTTAAAGCAGTGGCGATTGGCGCCAGGTTCCTAAGCAGCTCCATATCTTTAAAGGCCTCTGCAATATTGATCGTACTCAGGTCGAGCTGCATAGCGAAATTTGGAGTGGCCTGGCCTGTTGAAACTTTTCCGTTGAGGCCAATGTTGCCTCCAAAGATGCTGGAAGTAACGTTTTCAAGGGTCGCAGTTTCGTTCGCGATCAGCAGTACTCCTTTTGTGTTCTTAAGTACCAGGTTATCATACAGCACGCGATCGGCCTGGAAGTCAAGCCGGGCATCCAGGAAGGACGGAATTCGAATGGCATCTTCTGCGGAAGCAACCGGTGCTGATTTTTCTGTAGCTTGAGTTTCCGAAGGAACTTTCTTGACCATAAAGTCGTTCACGGAAAAGGTTTTTGAACGCGCATTGAAATTCCCCTTCAGTTTTTGATCTGTGAACAGGTAGCCCATGAAATTCTGAATGGTCCCCTGCAGCGCCAGATCTGTTTGGCCTGTTGTTAAAACTGAATTCTCTAAAGTGACATTTCCGGAGTTAAATTTAAGATCGGCATTGGCCAGCTTGATCTCGTTAGGAATCTCGGGCGAAGCGTAGCTGAAGTTCTTTATTGAAGCCGTACCCGAACTCTTCACATTCTGGTACTGCTCATTTTCTACGGAATTCATGTCGAAACTTGTGCTAAGATTAGCCGTCACTATCCCGTTAAGATCCTGTTCCAGCTCCAGCGGATACGCCCTGCTAAGGTTTGCAAGGTTGACGGTCCCGTTGACCGCCATGTCGACCAGCATATTGCCCGTGAGGTTCCTTATTTTTCCGTTAGCCCTAAAAGCATCGCGGTCTATCCTGAAGTTGAGGTTGTCTATATTGACATAGGTGTCTTCGGCCAGTCCGGTTTCATTCACCACTTCCGCAGCAATGGTAATATCTTCTACCGTCTTAGGCAGGTCGGGGTATTTGAAAGAGGCATTTTGGGAAGCGATGTTGATCTTCATTTTTGGGATATGCACGTCATCCACAATGCCTTTTATATAACCGTCTACCACGAAATCGCCCTTAGTCTGGACGTTTTCAATGTTCTTCGAATATTCTTCGGGCATTACCGCGAGGAAATTCTTAAAGGACGAGGAAGGGGTTTTAAAGCTAATATCCATCTCATTATTGTCCTCATTGACCTGCACGTACCCGTCAAAGGTGAGCGGCAACTGGTTGATCAAAGCTTTATTTTCGAGGAAGGTATAGCGGTAGGTTTTCCAGGTCCATCTTAAAATCGGCATCCAGTTTTAGCTTGTTGCGGTTGAGATAATTCACATCGTCCACATTGAGGCTGATGAGGGCGCTGGAGGTGGTGCTAAGTTTGGAAACAGCTGCCGAAAAATCGCCGTTCCCTTCGTGGTTGAGTTCTTCGAGCAGCAGGTGGACCTTTGCAGCCTCATCTAGATAATTCAGCCGCGAATCGTTGATCTCGTAGTGTTGCACGTCAAAAGAAAAGCCGCCGCTGTTGTTCGCAGTTGCTGCGGAATCTTTCACGGCAATATCATAATTGTTGTTGCCCAGGGAGTCGACCTTAATGTTGAGCACCGTATTGTCAATGCTCAACGCGTCGACCTTCATAGGTTCGCCGCTACCTTTGAAAAGTTGGGAAATTCCCATTTGTAAGGCGATTTCTTCGCTGTAGGCAAGCGTATCTCCTTCAAAAGGGGCATTATTGACCACGCTTAAGTCGTGGATCTTAAGGGTCGCGTCGGGAAAATTCCTGAAGAGGCTTAGGTTGATATCCTCAAAAGCCACTTTGGCGTTAAGGTTGTCATTAATGGTCTTGCGCACCAGGTCTTTCAACTGGCTCTCAAAAACTATGGGTCCCAAAAACAGGATCAACAAGAGAACACCTAATACTATGGCGACGATCTTTAAAAACTTTTTCATAAAAAAGCGGTTTGGTTCTACAGGGGCTTCTGTTTTGACGATAAGGCCAGGGCCTCACAAAAACCTGAGAACTCTTTTCCTCAAAGTTAAGAGTATGTGATTTTGTTTTGTTTAATTTGCTGTGAAATTACAGTTTTCGTCTTACTAAAATTCTCTTAAAATCCTTTGAAGTCTCCAAAATCTGTTTATATCGCCCTGGGCAGCAACGAGGGGAACAGGCTGGCGCTGCTCCAAAAAGCCATAGATAAGATCCAGAAGAAGGTAGGGGAAGTGCTGCAGATTTCCCCGGTTTATGAGACTGCCGCCTGGGGGTTTGAAGGAAATGCCTTTTTTAATGCCTGCATCGAGGTCTCTTCCCGTTTCGCTCCCGAAGAGGTGTTGAGGTTGCTGCTGCAAATTGAAATCGAAATGGGGCGGGAGCGGGAAAGCGGCAAAGGCTATCAAAACCGGCCTATCGACCTCGACATTTTGCTTTTTGAAGAGGAGCGTTTTTCTTCGGAAGTTTTGCAGATCCCACATCCCGAAATGCTCAACAGGAATTTTGTGCTGCGACCGCTGGTGGCGATTGCTGCCGATGTTAAGCACCCTGTCAAAAATTTGAAAATAAAGCAGCTTTTGGAAGAGTCTCCAGATGCTTCTGAAGTGAAGGAGCTGCAGGAAAAACTGCAAAAGCCCGCAAAAACTGCATTTTCGAAATACAATTACGTGGCCGTTGAAGGGAATATAGGCGCGGGGAAGACCAGTTTCGCGACCATGGTTTCCCAGGATTTTAATGCGAAACTCATTTTGGAACGCTTCAAAGACAACCCGTTCCTTCCGAAGTTCTATGAAGATCAGCCGCGATATGCCTTTCCGCTGGAAATGTCTTTTCTGGCCGATCGCTATCAGCAACTTTCAGATGACCTGGCGCAGTACGACCTGTTCAAGGAATTTGTGATCTCAGATTATGATGTGTTCAAGTCACTCATCTTCGCAAAGATCACCTTGCATGAAGATGAATATCTTTTATACCAGAAGCTGTTCCATCTCATGTACAAAGAGCTGGTAAAACCTGACCTGTACGTTTATCTCTATCAAAACACCGAGCGGTTACTGGAGAACATCAAAAAAAGGGGCAGGGATTATGAGCAGAACATCCAGCAGGATTACCTGGCGAACATCAACAAAAGCTATTTGTCGTTCATAAAGTCACAGCCCGGGCTAAACGTCAAGATCATCGATATTTCTGAACTCGATTTTGTGAGCAACCGCGAAGATTACCTGCAGCTGCTGGACGAGATCTTTTAACGATGTTTCCGAAAATTTTTTAGCCACGAATCCACTAATTTTTTCTATTCTCTGTCAGGAAAATTCATCCTGAGGGGGCGTCAAAAATGACCTTTTAGGGAGGTTTTCTTCAAGAATCTTCAGCCACGCACGCATACCTATATGTTTTATTCTTCTTCGAAAAAAGGCAGTGTGCGCAAAATTTTTTCCCTCAGACCGTGCAAAAAAGAAGTCTCTAAAACCGCATTTTTGAGAAGACATCCCAAAGCACCACGCCGGCACTTACAGAGATATTGAGCGAATGTTTGCTACCTAGCTGCGGGATCTCGAGTACCCCGTCACTTTCTGAAACCAGTTTTTGCTGCACCCCTTTTACTTCATTGCCAAATATCAGGGCGTGTTTTTCCCCTTTTTGAGGCGCGAATTCATTCAGCATTACCGCATCTTCAGCCTGTTCTACCGCGTATACCTGTACGCCCTCTTTCTGAAGCTTATGAACCAGTTCAAGAGCATCCTCAACAGCTTCCCAGGCCACCGCATCTGTGGCTCCCAAGGCTGTTTTTTGAATATCCTTATGCGGCGGGGTAGCGGTAATTCCGCAGAGATAGATCTTCTCGATCAAAAAGGCATCGGCGGTGCGAAAGATGGAGCCAATATTGTTGAGGCTTCTCACATTGTCTAAAATGACAATAATAGGGGTCTTTTCTGCCTGTTGAAATTCGGCTATGCTTTTGCGGTCCAGTTCGCTGTTGCGGAGTTTGCGGTTTTTCATGGGGCAAAAGTAAAAATTTCAGCAGGTTTAAGGTTGACTCGACGCACTGTAAATTCTTTTGGAACAAATTGTGAAGAAAGTTTTAATAAATCCCTGAGGGCGGTTTCAGCTTTGAATCAATAGATTATTTATTTTAGCAATTGATAAAGAGCAGGAAGCGTGGCAGCAAAAAAAGACAAGAAGGTGACCCCTTTAATGCAGCAGTACAACAGCATCAAGAAGAAATATCCAGATGCGCTGTTGCTGTTTAGAGTGGGCGATTTTTATGAGACATTTGGGGAAGACGCGGTCAGGGCCGCAAAGATCCTCAACATTGTACTCACCAATAGAAATAACGGAGGCGAGCAAACCGCGCTTGCCGGCTTTCCACATCATTCCCTTAATACCTACTTACCAAAACTTGTAAAGGCGGGGCAGCGGGTTGCCATTTGTGATCAACTGGAAGACCCCAAGGCGACAAAGAAAATTGTAAAACGCGGAGTGACCGAGCTGGTCACGCCCGGCGTTTCCATGAATGACGAGGTGCTACAAAGCAAATCGAATAATTTCCTTTGTGCCGTTCATTTTGGCCAACGCAACCTTGGAATCTCTTTTTTGGATGTTTCCACAGGTGAATTTCTCACTGCCGAAGGCTCTCCCGAATATCTCGACAAATTGCTCCAAAACTTCAGCCCCAGTGAGGTGCTGCTGCCAAAGCAAAAGAAAAAGGAGTTTTTTAAGGCTTTTGGGGAAGACTATCATACCTTTTTTCTTGAAGACTGGATCTTTAAGCAGGACTATGCCTTTGAGACGCTAAACACGCATTTCAAGACAAAATCCTTAAAAGGATTTGGCGTTGAGCATTTGCAGGAAGGGATCATCGCCGCCGGGGCGGTGCTTTATTACCTTGCAGAGACGCGCCATCACCGGTTGCAGCACATTAGCAACCTCACCCGCATAGCTGAGGAAGAATACGTGTGGATGGACCGGTTTACCATCCGTAACCTGGAATTGTACAACTCTCATGCTCAAAATGCGGTCACCCTGCTGGACGTGATCGATAAGACGATCTCTCCCATGGGCGGGCGAATGCTCAAGCGCTGGCTGGCACTGCCACTTAAGAACGCTCAAAAGATCTCGAGGCGGCACCAGGTGGTGGAGTATTTGATCGAAAACCGGGAGGTGCTGGAGAAGATGCAGCAGCATATAAAGCAAATCAGTGATCTTGAGCGGCTTATTTCTAAGGTAGCCACCGGGAAAGTGAATCCGCGGGAGGTGATCCAGCTCAAGAACAGCCTGGAGGCCGTGGTGCCGGTGAAAGGACTGGCGGCGGCTTCTAAAGATGAAGCCTTGAAAGCCCTGGGAGAAAATTTGCAAAGCTGTGAGCTGCTAAGAAGTAAGATCAAGCAAACGCTTTTCGAAGAAGCGCCAGTAAACATCTTAAAAGGCAACAGTATTGCCGATGGTTTTTCTGAAGAGCTGGATGAGTTGCGAAAAATGGCATTTTCGGGCAAGGATTACCTGGATAAGCTGCTCGAACGAGAGTCGGCTGCTACGGGAATTACTTCCTTAAAAATTGCCAGCAATAATGTTTTTGGGTATTATATCGAGGTGCGAAACGCGCATAAAGATAAGGTGCCCGAAACCTGGATAAGGAAACAAACCCTGGTCAATGCCGAGCGTTATATTACGCAGGAGCTCAAGGAATACGAGGCCAAAATTTTAGGGGCAGAGGAAAAGATAGCGCAGCTGGAGCAGGAGATCTTTCAGCAATTGATCGTGTGGATTGGCGACTATATTCAACCGGTACAGCAAAACGCCGCCCTCATTGGGCAGCTCGACTGTCTGTGCTCCTTCGCCCAGCAAGCTATAACCCAGGATTATCGGCGTCCGCAGATCGATGACTCTCACGAGCTGGAGATCACGGCGGGAAGACACCCGGTGATCGAAAAGCAGCTGCCACTGTCTGAAACCTATGTCGCTAACGATGTTTTTCTTGACCGGGAGCAGCAACAAATCATCATGATCACCGGCCCCAACATGAGTGGTAAATCGGCCATACTTCGCCAAACCGCTTTGATCGTGCTCATGGCCCAAATGGGCAGTTTTGTGCCGGCCGATGCAGCCAGGATCGGGCTGGTGGATAAGATCTTTACCCGGGTGGGCGCCAGTGACAACATTTCTATGGGAGAATCTACCTTTATGGTGGAGATGAATGAAACGGCTTCCATTTTGAATAATCTTTCAGAACGCAGTCTCGTTTTGCTGGATGAAATAGGCCGTGGCACTAGTACCTATGACGGGATCTCGATCGCCTGGGCCATTACAGAATATCTCCATGAGCATCCGGCGAGGGCAAAGACCTTGTTTGCCACGCATTACCACGAGCTCAACGAGATGGGGGAGATCTTTGGCCGCATAAGGAACTATAATGTTTCGGTAAAAGAGCTTAAGGATAACGTGTTGTTTCTTCGGAAGCTGGTGCCCGGCGGAAGTGAGCATAGCTTCGGAATTCATGTCGCAAGGATGGCAGGAATGCCCCAACAGGTGCTGCACCGGGCGAATAAGATCCTGAAGAAGCTGGAAAGCTCCCATGGGCTTGACGAAAAAGGCAAAGTGATGAAGAAATCGGCAGAAGAAGAGCTTCAGCTAAGCTTCTTTAATCTGGACGACCCAATTCTGGAGGAGCTAAAAGAGGAAATCCTGCATCTGGATATCAATACGCTCACTCCGGTAGAGGCTTTGATGAAACTCAACGAGATCAAGCGCATGTTGAGCCGGGATCATCAGGTAAAAGCCTAAATAAAGATTGTTTAGTGTAGATTGTATATTAGAAGGAAAAATTCCGGCTTGTTTCGATGGCCGAAGATGGTAAGAGATCTGCCGTTTTTCAGGGTTTATTTTTTAAAAAAAATCTTTGCCATTATAAGAAATATATTAAATTTGCACCGCAATAATCACCACAACGGCCGGTGAGAAGTTCTTTAAAAACGCGAAAATAGCTCAGTTGGTAGAGCGCCACCTTGCCAAGGTGGAGGTCGCGGGTTCGAATCCCGTTTTTCGCTCTGAAGTAAAAATAAAGCCCCGGTTTTTCGGGGTTTTTTTTTCAAAGCACCACGCTCGGGTGGTGGAATTGGTAGACACGTTGGACTTAAAATCCAATGACCAGCAACGGTCGTACGGGTTCAAGTCCCGTCCCGAGTACAGAAACCCTCTTTATCTTTTTGATTTAGAGGGTTTTTTGTTTTTAAGACCGAATTTTCCCCACATACGTTCTTTTTTGCATGCATTCCTCTCGCTATGCTCGTCGGATGGAGTGAAAAGAACCAAAAAATCTGGGCTTACGAAAATGGATCTAAATTTTTCGTTCAATATCTCAATTTTCTGAACTCGCGTGGGATTTGTGCAAAGTACATCCTGTCGTTTGGCGAACCTGCCTACCGGCAGGCAGGCAGCAGAAAATTTAAACGCCATCTCACTTCGAATTTCAGGATCAATTTTCGGTAGGGCAGTTATTTCATTCCATTGTTCTTGAGCCTCACTAGATAGTTGTGCAGTGTCAGCTCGATCGCCCGCCTGCCGGCAGGCAAGGAGTCGATAGCTCTCTTATTAGTAGAGTGAATACCTATCTTCTCTGGGACTAAGTCAGTTAATCTCTTCTTGATCCCTCCACAAAAGGAAGCCGGACCAAAATATAATTGATGCTTCGGTTATTCAATTACTTTCACAACACCAGGCACCTCCCATTGATTGTCTAATACCTTTTGCTCCGGCCAGTAAATGCGTAGCATGAGATTAAATGTACTATTGGTGACCTGTGGGGTAGGTAACCAATTAGACATTTTTTCAATACCGGTGCTGTCTTTTTGAATGAATATGGTTAAGGAGCCATCATCATTCAGTTCATAATCCATGTAACTGGCGATAGCATAACGGTCAATTGGATTTTCGGCCAGGAAGTGATTGCCAGTGTACATGGTCAAAGACCAGAATCCCCGGGCCGGAGGTGTCTCACCTGGCGGGAAGGTCATGGTATAATTATAGCTGGTATTTAATGGATTCCCTGCAATATCATAGGTAGTGACAGGGTAGACGCCATCTTCGGGCAGGTTGGCACCTAATCCAACATTTGCGACATAGGCTCTCAAGTCGTACCTATCTTCAAAATCCCCGACATCTTCCAATAGGTAACTCCATTCATTTTTAGTAATTCGTTGAACTGTGTTGGCCAAATTTGCCAGTACAGCCTGTCCCTCAGCATATCCGGTGCGGATGGCATCTTGCTCAGCTTCCGAATAGTCAGAAAGTTTAAATTCTCCCCCGGGGATTATTCCAAGTTGAGCAAGTTGCTCTACTATGGCAGTGTCGTATGAAGCAGGAGGATTTTCTACCATCAAATCAGACAGCATTTGAAAATATTTTTCAACCGGTAAGGCTGCTACCTGCGCTACAGGAGCGGTAGCCATATCTATACTATCATCATGAACACCTTCCGCAGGGGTAAAAGGTCCGGGCCATGCTGATAATGGCATCAATGATAGATCATTTTGAAATGCCCTGACTATTGCTATGTCATCTGCGTCTTCAACCATTGTCCTGCCCAGTAGCCATACGAGTCTTGTGGGAGATACATAATGCGTCATTCCCGCCGGAACATCGCCGGACCAGTTTGGACCCGAGATCAGAAAAGACTGTGCATCTGTACCCGTTGTTCTCACACCCGGCGCGGCAAACACATTGCTCCAGAGATCCATCATTTGAATCACATAATACCTGAATGGTTCGTTGTCAGGCTTGTATAAGGTTGCATCGGGAACAGACAAAACCATGGGCTCTTCATCCAGGTCTATCCAGGCTGAAGAGTAAAAAGTATCTACGTTAGGCGAAACGACAGACGTAAAAGTGAAATCAGGAATCGTATTTCTGTGGGAAAACTGATTGTAAGGCGCAAAACCACGGTCGGTAGTATGCACCACATTTGTCGCCACATTAGCTGTTACTTTCATTGAAATAAGCGGATATGCATAAATATATGCATCACTGATGATTTGTGCTGTATCATCATTTACAATCACGGGAGAGTCATCTTTTTGACATCCAGAAAGAAGGAAAAAGATCATACTTAAGAAAAGTAATTTTTTCATATGATTTTCAAGTATAAGGTTACTGTCACTTCTAAAGTTAAAGCAATCCTTTTCTTTGTGCGATGACTTTTGTCACTAATAATATAGTCAATACAGTAAAAACCAAGTAGTTATTCGAAGGGTGTTCGAACTGTAAAATTGAAAATACGAGCTTAAAAGTTGGTGCTGAAATCCTTTAGCACGAATTCACCAATGCTGTTTTGATGTGCCTTCTCTCTCGAGCCTTTAATTAACATGACGGGATTTCTTTATGATCTTCTCTGAACTTATCTGCCTTGTGCGAAAAGGAGGGGAGAAATTGGCCACGAATCGCGAATGTTCTTCTAAAATTCCCCGTACCTCTTAAAGTAGGAATTCCGAAGTTTTTAGCAATTGATCACTGAGCACGGAATACGTAAAAAGCCACGGATGTATGGATATTTCTCCTCCAAGAAACACCTGTTGGAGGTGCACTTGTGGCTTCTCAGGATCTCTTTGTGATCTTCTCTGAACTTATTTGCTTTGTGAGGAAAGGAGGGGGAGAATTTAGCCACGAATCCACGAATGTTCTAAAATTCTCTGTACCTCTTAGAGTAGGAATTCCGAAGTTTTTAGTAATTGATCACTGATCACTAATCACCGAGAACTTTAAAATCCACGGATGTACGGATATTTCTCCTCCAAAAAACACCTGTGGGAGTTGCACTTGTGGTTTGTCAGGATCTCTTTGTGATCTTCTTTATGCTTATATGCTTTGTGTGAAAAAGGAGGGGGAGAATTTAGCCACGAATCCGCGAATGTTCTTCTAACCTCTTAAAGTAGGAATTTCGAAGTTTTCAGCAATTGATCACTGATCACTGAGCACCGAACACTTTAAAAGCCATGGATGTACGGAGGTTCTTCCCTTCTTTTGATTTTTAGGCTTTCTCTCTTGGAATCTCCGCAACTCTTCGTGCACTTCTTTTATCTTATTTTGCTTTGTGTGAAAAAATTCAAAATTATTCATGATCCTTTACGCCCCCTATTCCCTAGAGGGGAAGGAGATCCGAAAACTTAAAAAGCAACGGATGTACTGATGTTCTCTAATTGTGGATAAACTTTAGCCACAGATCCGAGCACTGAGACTGAGCCCTGTTCACTGAGCACTAAGCAAAGCCTCTTCCTGTTTTTCAAGACCCTGAACTACTGCTGTAAGTTCGTTAATGATACTTACCCCTTTGTCTTTGTTGTACCAGATTTGGAGCCGGGTTTTGAATTCCGGGTCGATCTTTCCGAACTGCTCTTTATAATCGGTTACCAATTTGGTAGCGGCAGCTGTTCGCGGCCCCCAGGTGGTCACCACCTCAAGTTCAGGATTTAAAATGATCAGCTTCGGAATGGAGCGGGTGCCATTGGTAAGGAAATTATCCATCAATTCAGGATGTTCGTCTCGCAAAATGACCCGGAGTTCAATATTTTCTGAAGCCTCTGCGAGCTTGTTAAGCACCGGCAACGTTTGCGCTGCGTCCCCACACCAGGATTCGGTGATCAGCAGCCAGATCTGTTTTGTTTTAAGACCTTCAAAAATGGCAATATCAGCTTCCGAAAGCTGTATCGTTTTATTCAGCCGCAGCGAACGTTTGTAATTTAAAGCAGTAAAATCAACACGATCTTTGTCGATCTCTCCGGTTGTGCTTTGAGCACGGACCAGGTCTTCCATGAGGTCCATATATTCAAGATAGGTCAGGGAATTCTCCAGACCTTGAGCCAACTGTTCTCTCATAAAGTAGGTTTTAAAAATGCAATTTTATGATTCTTTTCTGTAGTAGAATATGACCCAGCTCAGGTTTGGTTTTCGTTAATTCGTTAATTCGGGAATTCGGGGATCGTGGATTCGGGAATCGTGAATTGGGGGATCGTGAATTGGGGGATCGTGAATTCGGGGATCGTGAATTCGGGATTTGTAATTGCTGAAAAGTCATTGGGGATCGTTGGAATGGGGGAGTTTTATCTTCGCTTCAATTGTTAAATAAGGAGGCGTCTATTCGCTAATTCAGAATAAGCGTTTCTGAATCCATGGCGATTACTGTTATTACAATATGCATTATACAATGACCAAGCGTCACCGTTTGTCGCCCTCTCGTCCTATCTTCGAAGTGCGAAGTAGGATATACTAAAACCTTGAACTTTAAACTTTAACTTTGAACCACTGGAAAATGCGAAAACTGGAGATCACTTTAACCGAAGAGCAGTACCGGCACATTCAGGAAGAGATAAAATATGCAGGCCGCAACAATCTGCTGGAAGAAACCTTTGGCGGATATTCTTTATGTCTGCAAATCGGTATCCCCGATATCTTCCCCGCACAACTGGAAATGAAACTGGCCAATTCTATCGACTTGGGAGAGGTGGAGTATGAGTTTAATGAAGTAGGAAGTTAGAAATTATGAAGTCTGCACTCCTGCCTTTTTCTCGATATTGTTTTTGACCGTCAATTCGAGTGCCCCGATAACTATCGGGGCGTATCGAGAATAGGTCAAAGACCCCTGTCTGCCGATAGGCAGGCTCGAATGGACGGCAGGTCATTTGAATAAAACCCTTTGTTTAATCACCATTCTAGTATAAAATGACCGACTACAGAAATAAAATCCTGCTCTCCTACGTAGCTTTAGCAAAAGCCCACGACGCCCTTACCGACAGGATCATCAACGTCGCGATGCTGGGAGTATTCGCAGAAGTAAACAAAGTTTTCCGGGAAGGGGACTCTTTTGAATTCAACCTGGAGATGTTCCGTGACAGTAAAGATCAGAATTTGCAACTGCTTTTTGCCCTTTTTGACCGGCTGGAGGAAACAATGAATTCGCTGGTTAATATCAACGGGATTACAGAAGAGGAGTTGGAGGGGTTGGAGGATGATTTAGATTATTAGGAGAGAGGGTTCAGATGCTGGTTCTCTGTTGCTGTTCCACTACTGCCCACTCTGTACTGCCTACCCGGCAGCGGCTCCCTCTCAATTATTGAACATGGAATCAATAAGGATCAATTGTTTCATCGCTATGGAAGAATACGTGAAATCCTCCATTTTTTTACTTTCCCCAATGTGAATAGGAGTATTGTTAATGCGAGAGGTTAATTCCTTCATTGGCATGTTCTCCAGGCTTCCGTACTGCACTTTCCAGTAATCAAAATTTGACAGTCGCTGATTTTGAAAACCGGTGGTGCTGCGATCATTATCTGTGGGTCTAAAAACCAGGTCTCCTGTGAGATTTGCAATATGATCAAAAGAAGCTCTGATCCCATCATACTCCAGTTGTGAGTAAAAAACATTTTTAAACAAATCATCTAGATTGTTTAGGCCTGCAGCTTTTACATCAGGGAGGATGACGTTATATTTGGTTTTTTTATTGGTGAAGATCAGGCATTTTTTTCGGTCGATGTAGAAAACCGAAGCATTCCAATCGCCCAGAATACCACTTTTCCCTTCGCCCTCCTTCTTTACCAACTTTTTGATAAATTTCTCCAGTTTTTTGGTAGTGTAGATTTGGGTTTGCATTTGATCTATTTACAGTAAGGAAATTAAAGATATTCAAAAATGACATTTTTGAAGTAATGTTGGAAATGAAAAACTCTTAGTTCGAGTTGAAATTAGATGATTTCGATGTGAGGACGACATCAATTGTCGCGGCATCTCAGTAACTTAGTGCAACAAAATTCAACTCATGCAACCACGCCTTCTCACCAAATCCCGTTTTAAACTCGCACTGGAATGTCCAAACAAGCTCTACTATACCCGCAAGGAGGAATACGCCAATGCCAAAAAGGAAGACGCTTTTTTGGAAGCTCTGGCGCAGGGCGGGTTCCAGGTGGAGGAACTGGCACGACTGGAATATCCGCAGGGAATTCTTATCGAAGGGAATGACGGAGATTATGACTGGCTGGTATCTGAAACCGATAAGCTCCTCCAACGCGAGAACGTGGTGATCTTTGAAGCTGCTTTTAAGCACGAGAACCTGTTCATTCGTACCGATATCCTGGTGAAACGGGGGAATAAGGTGCAGCTGATCGAAGTAAAAGCAAAGTCCTTTGACCCTGAAGATGAGTATATTTTTATTGGAAAACGCGGCGGAATGGTAAGCGGCTGGAAACCCTATCTCTTTGATGTGGCCTTTCAGAAATATGTGATGCAAAAGTGCCGGCCGCAATGGAAGATCAGTTCATGGCTGATGATGGCCGACAAATCCAAAGCTGCGGAAATCGACGGACTCAATCAGCTGTTCCGGGTGACCAAAAATGCGAATAACAGGACCGGAATTGTCAAAAAAGTGGAATCTCTGGAACAGATTGGGAGTAGTGTTCTGGGAAAAATTAAGGTGGATAATGAGATCGCCGGCATCGAAAGCGGCAGGTACAGGATCTATGAAGATCTGGAATTCAAAGATTGTATTTCCAAATTCGCTTCCTCTTATGAGAAAGATGAATTTTATGCCTTTCCTCCCTCTTTCTCTTCCTGCAAAGCCTGTGAATTCAGAACTACGGAAGAACAGGAAGCTGAAGGGAAAAGATCGGGCTATAAAGAATGCTGGACACAGCTGAATAGTTGGACCGAAACCCATTTTTCCCAGCCCAACATTTTCGAGGTCTGGAATTTCAGGGCCGGAAGTAAACTTTTTGAGGAGGGCAAGATTCTTCTGGAAGACCTGGAAGAGACTGACCTAAAAACCAAACCTGAACCGGGCAAGATCTCCGCTTCAGAACGGCAATGGGTGCAGATAGAAAAAGCAGTAAATGGAGATAAGCAGGCTTTGATCCTGCGGGAAGAGCTGGCGGCTGAAATGTCCACGTGGAAATATCCGCTGAATTTCATCGACTTCGAGACCAGTGCCGCAGCTTTACCTTTTAATAAAGGTCTGCATCCTTACGAACAGGTAGCGTTTCAATTCTCTCATCACACTATGGATGAAACCGGAAAAGTGAAACACGCATCTCAATATATCAATTTTGAACCCGGCAAATTCCCAAACTTTAAATTCGTACGGGAGCTGAAAAAAGCGCTGTCAAAGAACAACGGCAGCATCTTTAGATATGCGCCCCACGAGAACACAATACTTAATGCTATTTATGTCCAACTAGAGGAATCCTCTGAACCTGATAAAAGGGAACTGCAGGAATTTATTCAGTGCATCACGCATTCTACGGGCGGGAGTGCAGAGAAATGGTGCGGGGAACGGGATATGATCGATCTATGGGATTTGGTGAAGAAATACTATTACGACCCGCACACAAAAGGATCAAATTCCATTAAGGCCGTTTTACCTGCTGTGCTCCATTCTTCTGCTTTGCTTAGAAAAAAATATTCCCGTCCCCTGGAGGAGATTGGTCTTAGCTCCAGGAATTTTGACGGTGCACACATCTGGCTGAAGATTGAAGAAGAAAATGTCCTGAGCCCATATAAAATGCTGCCACCCCTGTTTGAAGACTGGAGCGAAGAAGAACTGGATGCCACTGTTTCTGAAATGGAAAATATAGCCGATGGCGGTGCGGCGCTTACTGCCTACGGTAAACTTCAGTACACCGATATGCCTTTGGAAGAACGCCTTGAACTGAAGAATTCTCTGCTGAAGTATTGCGAATTGGATACTTTGGCGATGGTGATGATCGTGGAGTTTTTTAGGGAGGAAATTTCATAAAAGATAAACTCTCTGTTCTTTTTACTCATTGTTTTCTATTTTCTTTTGGAATTCGTGAATCTTCGATTTCCATTGATGAAAAAGAACCAAAAAATCTAGGCTTACGAAAATGGATCTAAATTTTTCATTCAAGGTCTAAATTTTCTGAACTCGCGTGAAAAGTAAGTTTAAATAAAAAAAATCGTTCCGCTCAGACAGCAGAAAATTTTACGCCCTCTCATTTCAAATTTTACGATCAATTTTCGATAGGCCGAAGAGATTTCGCTAATCATTAATGAAAAATGGTTACCCATTTAAATAGAGCTTTTCGCTTGGCTTATTCCCTTAAGCGAGTAAATTCTTTCTAATCCATTTAATAAAGGAAAAAATACCTACGACTCATTTTGTCGCTCATCTGCCCTATCTTTAGCTGTACCAACAATTTCTTAGTTATGGATAATCCATTCATCTGTCTCCCCGAAAACGACCCCAACCTCCGTTACCTCCTGGCCAAAAAAGGCAATAACAATCTCCTTGTGGTTGGACTCAATCCCAGCACCGCAGATGCTGAGAACCTGGACCCAACCTCGAAAAATATTGACCAAGTTGCCGAACAGAATGGTTACGACGGCTGGCTGCTGGTCAATTTGTATCCAAAACGGAAATCGAATCCTGCCGACTTGCCTTTACAAGAAGAAAAAGAAACCTTCTGGTACAACCTGCACCTCATCAAACACCTGCTGGACAAAGATCAGTTCAAAATTAAGGATGCATGGCTGGCCTGGGGCGACGGAGTTGACACTTTGAATCGGCCGTACCTCAAACAAGCTGCCGGTTATCTCTACAAGAACCTGCTGCTTCACGATCTTAACTACTACAGCATAGGTCGCACCGGGAAAGCGAATCCGCGGCACCCATCTCCGCAATCGGTCAATTGTCATGCAGGAGGCATTTCTTCGGTTGAGCTTCTAAAATTTGATTTTAAGCACTATGTGAGAAACATCAAGCTGGAGCCGGAGATAAAGATCAACGGGATAAAATTTGATTAAGAGATGAAAGAAGTTCTTAGCCGGGGAGGAGAAAGTAAAATGGAGGATCTGAAAATGCTCTTTCAGGTAGACTTTATTGCTAAAGCCGTTTTTGAATTGACCTGCCCCAATTCTCCTTATTCCCCACTTTTGGTGATCAATCATAGTGACAAATTTCTCAGTCTTTCAAATGGGGACCATTACATTCTTCTATTGCAGGATCAAAAACTGAGTTATTTCCAGGAAGCAGAAGAGCAGCTTCATTACATACAGAATCGAAAAAAATTGCTGGTGATACTGCAGCTGCAGTCGAAAACACTTGAAGAAGAAGAAAGGACTAGGATCAGTATTGATCAGATCATAGCACAGGCAGTGTCCAATGGAATCCCGCAGAAAAATTTATTTCTAAAACTCTTAAAGGACATTTCTCATGGTTGATTTCAGCTGCTATGAGGAGCAGATATTAGAAACCCGGTTTGCGATAAGCGATTATTTTAAGGATCATCCGGGCACGACAAAATTTCCTGCTAAAGATTTGATGCCCTACCTGGA
>CAVUAU010000007.1:0-246737 GCA_963739625.1 uncultured Flavobacteriaceae bacterium | reverse complement strand
TGTAGAAAATGCCGCTGACAAACAAAACGCAGAAGAAATAAAACTGACTCAAAAAAAATAACGGACATCTAAAATGTCATTTTTGGAAGGAAAGATAATTTGAGTTTTAAAAGATAAATTGCGACGGACTACTCACTCAGACGGAGAAAAAAGAAGCGTTAAAAATATCATTTTTGAGAGGTAAGAAAATCAAAGTTTCAAATTCAGATACAGCGGACTTTCTCACTCGAACGGAAAAAAATAATCGGATGCAGAAATGCCCTTTTTGAGAGGTAATAAAATAAATACTTTAAAAACAAAACGCAGCGGATTGAATAGCGAAGCGGCTCACTCGGGCGGGCGGCACATTCTACAACAACGTATAAAAAAAATGCTCAAACCTGTCTCAATTCGAAAGTCTGTGCTCGCTTGCAACGCCTGATTGTCCTGCGGACAATCAAGCTCGCCAGCTCGCACTATTTTTTATACGGGACGTTACCTCACATTCTGAGTTCGAAAAGACAGTTCTTTTTTGCCATTTTTGAGAGGTAAGGTTTCTGACAATTCCAATCGCAGTTTTCGGTTCGAAAAGTCAGTTCCTAAAAGCCTTTTTTGAGACCTTATTTGGCAAAGGTTCTGGTCGATCACGAAACGGACTTTACTCGGAAGTGGAAGCATCGGTTCGGTTTAAGCTGGATGTTAGGGAAAATATGAACATTAACTCATAGCTGGAATGGTCACAGCGGATTATAAAACGTGAGGTAACATTGTATAAAAAAAATGCTCAAACCTGTCTCGATTCGAAAGTCTGTGCTCACTTGCAACGCCTGATTGTCCTGCGGACAATCAAGCTCGCCAGCTCGCACTATTTTTTATACGGGACGTTACCTCACATTATCAATTCGAAAGGCAGTTATTTTTTGCCATTTTTGAGAGGTAAGGTTTCTGATAATTCCAGTCGCAGTTTACGGCTCGAAAAGTCGGTTCCTGAAAGCCATTTTTGAGACTTTTATTTGGCAACGGTTCTGGTCGATCACGACGGCGGACTTTACTCAGACGCAGGAACGGATGGTCGGTTCAAGCCGAACGTCCAGGCAAAAATGAAAATTAACTCATAGCTGGAATGGTCACAGCGGACAAACAAACGTGAGGTAACAACATATAAAAACAATGCTTAGTTTAGTCTCGAATCGAAACTCCGCGCTCACTTGCAACGCCTGATTGTCCTGCGGACAATCAAGCTCGCAAGCTCGCACTGTTTTTATACGGGACGTTGTAAAAAATGCCGCTGACAAACAGAACGCGGAGAAAAATAAAAACTGACTCAAAAAAAATCAGACCTTTAAAATGCCATTTTTGGAAGAAAAGAAAAATTTGAGTTTAAAAGATAAATTGCGACGGACTTCTTACTCAAAACGGATAATTAAGAGCAGCTAAAAAATATCATTTTTGAGACTCAAGAAAGATTGATTTTCAAAAGAAAATACAGCGGACTTTCTCACTCAAGCGGATAAAAAATAGTTGCTTAAAATATTATTCTTGACTGGTAAGATAAATTGATTTTAAAAAGAAAATTAGAACGGATTCCTCACTCGAATCGCAAAAATAAGAGGTCGCAAAAAAGCTATTTTTGAGAGGTAAGAAAAATAAAACTTTAAAAGCAAAACGCAGCGGACTTATGAGCAAAACGGCTCACTCGGGCGGGCGGCACTATTTTACAACAACGTATAAAAACAATGCTTAAACCTGTCTCAATTCGAAACTCCGTGCTCGCTTGCAACGCCTGATTGTCCTGCGGACAATCAAGCTCGCCAGCTCGCACTGTTTTTTATACGAGACGTTGGGCTTCATTTAAAACTGATACAACAAAAACATATGACATCGAAAGCATACTTTAATCTTGCTGGGATTTTTCTCATTATTTTTATTGCGACGTACTTTGGAGACTATTTCGGACTTCCGATCTGGATTCATCGGATTGCCACAGTACTCTTGGCAATCTTTGCCGGACTCGGACTTTATCAAAAGAGAAAAGAAGAAAAACCGACTTAAAAAAACGAAGCCCAACACTGTATAAAAAAAATGCTCAAGTCTGTCTCAATTCGAAACTCCGTGCTCGCTTGCAACGCCTGATTGTCCTGCGGACAATCAAGCTCGCCAGCTCGCACTATTTTTTATACGGGACGTTGTAGAAAATGCCGCTGACAAACAAAACGCAGAAGAAAAAAAACTGACTCAAAAATATAACAGACTTCTAAAATGTCATTTTTGGAAGGAAAGGTAAATTGAGTTTAAAAAGATAAATGGCGGCGGACTACTCACTCACGCGGAGAAAAAAGAAGTGCTAAAAATATCATTTTTGAGAGATAAGAAAACAGAGTTCAATTTTATATTCAGCGGACTTTCTCACTCGAACGAAAAAAATAATAAGTCGCAAAAATGCCCTTTTTGGGAGGTATTAAAATATGAACTTAAAAAACAAAACGCAGCGGATTGAAAAGCGAAACGGCTAACTCGGGCGGGCGGCACATTCTACAACACTGTATAAAAAAAATGCTCAAGTCTGTCTACATTCGAAAGTCCGTGCTCGCTTGCAACGCCTGATTGTCCTGCGGACAATCAAGCTCGCCAGCTCGCACTATTTTTTATACGGGACGTTGCCAAACATTCCCCACATGAAGAAACTCCATTAATTTCTTCGGCTAACGTGGCGCAAAATATCACCTTCCTGTATTAAATTTACTATAGACTCTATGTGTGGCCGCTTTTTAAATTGGCGCTGGTAATTAAGCCCGTGCAACATTCTGGTCGAAATGTAAAAAAGCTCTTGAATTCGTAGTTCAGGAGCTTGTTGATAATTTCAGTGGTGCCCCTTTTTGGAGAGCCCGTTCAGAATATTGTTCAAATCAAAGATACATTTCCTTAGGGTCTTTTTCTAAAATATTTAATTATGGGACGAAAAAAGCTTTCTATGGAAATCATTAATCCCAATGCAGCCGGGATTGATGTTGGCAGTCGTTCACATTACGTGG
This sequence comes from uncultured Flavobacteriaceae bacterium, assembly GCA_963739625.1. GTDB lineage: Bacteria > Bacteroidota > Bacteroidia > Flavobacteriales > Flavobacteriaceae > Salinimicrobium. The sequence continues at coordinate 243,726 of CAVUAU010000007.1, read as the reverse complement.
CGGTTGGACAATTTGTTGAAGATGTAAAGGAATTTGGGGTTTATGCCGAAGATCTTACTGCACTTGGACATTGGATGAAATCAAAGAAGATTACCACTGTGGCGATGGAATCTACTGGTGATTACTGGCAAAACCTGTTTGCCGAACTGATTAAGCAAGGATTTGAAGTTGTTCTGGTCAACGGGAAATTTACTAAGCATGCTAAAGGGAAGAAGACAGACGTGAAGGATTGTCGGTGGATCCAGCAACTGCATACCCTGGGGCTTCTCTCCGGTAGCTTTCTTCCAGATGAAACTACAGAGAAACTCCGAACTTACTGCAGGCAGCGTGGAAACTGGGTAGATCAGGCAGCTTCTACCACTCAGAAAATGCAGAAATTCCTTAAGTTTTTAAATTTTCGACTTGATGTAGTGGTTCAGGATATATGTGGCCTTACAGGACTTGCAATTATCGGAGATATTTGCAAAGGAAATTTAGATCCTGAAAAACTCGCAAAGCACCGGCATTACAACTGTAGAAAATCAGAAGAAGAAATAGCCAGAGCCTTACACGGTAATAATAGAGAAGATTATCTTTTTGGTCTAAAGCAGGAATACGAAACATACCTGTTCCTGCAAAAGAAGATCGATCAGTGTGATAAACAGATGGAAAAATTTATAAATGCAGAGCTCAAAAAATTCCCTGCCAAAAGAGCACTTAAGACCACCGAAAAACCATACAAAAGGATCAACAAAAATGCTCCAAAAATTAAAAATCTCAACCAGGTAGCCTATCAGTATTTTGAAGGTGTGGACCTTTTAGCCATAGAAGGCTTGAGTCATGCTACAGTAGTGTCTATAATGGGTGAGATTGGGCCGGAAGGATTCAGGAAATTTGAAACTGCTAAACACTTCACCTCCTGGTTAAGATTAGCACCCAATAACAAGATATCCGGAGGAAAGATCTTAAGCCACAGAATACCAAAAGGTAGTAACCGCCTGAAAATAGCTTTTCGACAGGCGGCCAATTCAATAGGGAACTTAAAAGACACACATCTGTCGAATTTCTTTAGGAGAGTAGCTTTCAGAAAAGGTAGGACTGCCGCAGTATCTGCAACAGCTAGAAAACTGGCAGTAATAATTTGGAACATGATGGTAAAAAAAGTGCCATATCTTCCTCCAACTGAATACCTGTTCCTGGACCAAAAGCGTAAATTAAAGATGGTGACACGGCTAAAGAAAAATATAGCTAAATTGGAACTCAAACCAGAAGATTTGGGTTTTTCACCAACTTTAGTTACAACCAACTAATTTGACGTTAGTCAGAATTTAATGGACAAATTATCTAATTTTATATATTCTGGACTTTTTATAGTTCTACTTGGTTTTGGAGATGATAATAGCCGACTGATTTCCAATGAAATTGTTTTAATTTCTGGCGGCTTGGCTCTGGGATACGGATTAATTCTCCAGATGAAATCGGGCAACAAGATTGAACCGACTAAATCCCCAGACAAATTTGAATGGACAAAATTATCGCCAAAAAATTATATTCTAATTGGAATTATTATAGCGCGTTTAAATAGAATCTTTCCATTCTTGGGTAAATATTCGGATTGGGAGATAATTATCTCTTCAATTGGTTTAATAATCGCTTTCTATGGGACTTATTTGTTTCTTCAAGAAAAACGGAAGAGAAAAGAAAGTGGAAACATTGAATAAAAACGTTTGGCAACAACGTATAAAAAAAATGCTCAAACCTGTCTCAATTCGAAAGTCCGTGCTTGCTTGCAACGCCTGATCGTCCTGCGGACAATCAAGCTCGCCAGCTCGCACTATTTTTTATACGGGACGTTGCGAGTCATCAAAACAGAGCGCAATCGGCAATTTGTAGTTGATCAGCAATTGTAGTTTTTCTGCGGGATGAAAAAAAGCTACTGGTTAGAATCATCACTCAGCCGCAAGTGACGCTTTTTTTGGTAGATTTCGATGTGATGGCTTGTGAATAAGCGGACTTTTGGCCGATGCTGATTACCAGGAGGAGTTTTAAAAATGGCAAAATTGAGGCTTATTTGCAGCGGACAAAAATAAAGACGCCTCGCAACAACATATAAAAACAATGCTCCAACCTATCCCGAATCGAAACTCCGTGCTCGCTTGCTGCGCCTGATTGTCCTGCGGACAATCAAGCTCGCCAGCTCGCACTATTTTTTATACGGGACGTTGTGCTTCATTTAAAAAAAATATGAACCAGGATAAAATAAAATGGATTGAAATTGATGCTGAGGGAAAAATGCTGATCCACCCTATGGAAAGTAAATTCCCGATGATCTACAGATCGGCGGCGGAAATTCATTGGGACGCGGACAAAAATGCTGTTTATTCTCCTGCACCACGAGAATGGACATATTTAAAGTGGTTTAAACATATAGTGGACATAATTGAAAAAGAAGCTGACATACAGCTACGGCCGACTGATCAAACCGACTGGATAAATATTCCATTGGATCTCAAAAATGCCATTTTGGAGGAGAAAAAAACGAAGCACAACAACATATAAAAACAATGCTTAAATCTGTTCTCAATCGAAAGTCCGTGCTCGCTTGCAGCGCCTGATTGTCCTGCGGACAATCAAGCTCGCCAGCTCACACTGTTTTTATACGAGACGTTGCCAAAAACACCGCTGATAAACAGAACGTAAATATTCAATTAAAAATAGTTATGAAATTTTTGCCTTACTTGAAGTATATATTTTTAGCAGTTAGTATTATAATTTTCACCCTTTACATTTTTGGCAATAATTCTATAAATAAATACACGCTTGTTTTTGGTTTTGTTTTGATTTTCAGTGTGCCCATTTTACACAGATATGAAAAGCAGCGGATTTCTCACTCAAGCGAAGAAAAAAAGAAGCACTAAAAATATCATTTTTGAGAGATAAGAAAATTAAAGTTTCAAAATTTAATTCAGCGGACTTTCTCACTCAAATGGAGAAAAATAATCGGATTTAGAAATGCCCTTTTTGAGAGGTAAGAAAATTTAAACTTTAAAATCAAAACGCAGCGGATTGAAAAGCGAAGCGGCTCACTCGGGCGTGCGGTGCATTTGGCAACAACGTATAAAAAAAATGCTCAAACCTGTCTCAAATCGAAAGTCCGTGCTCGCTTGCAACGCCTGATTGTCCTGCGGACAATCAAGCTCGCCAGCTCGCACTGTTTTTATACGAGACGTTGTGAAAAATGCCTCTGACAAACAGAACGTAGAAAAAATTATAAACTGACTCAGACAAAAATTGACTTTTAAAACGCCATTTTTGGAAGGAAAGATAAATTCAGTTTAAAAGGATAAGTGGTGACGGATTTCTCACTCAGACGGAGAAAAAAAAGAAACGCTAAAAATATCATTTTTGAGAGGTGAGTAAAGCAAATTTTCGGATTTAATAAACAGCGGATTTTCTCACTCAGGCGTAAAAAAATCGGACACAGAAATGCCTTTTTTGAGAGGTAAGAAAATGTAAACTTTTAAAGCAAAACGCAACGGATTGAAAAGCGAACCGGTTAACTCGGGCGGGAGGCACTATTTCACAACACTGTATAAAAAAAATACTCAAGTCTGTCTCAATTCGAAAGTCCGTGCTCGCTTGCAACGCCTGATTGTCCTACGGACAATCAAGCTCGCCAGCTCGCACTATTTTTTATACGGGACGTTGTGCAACATTCCCCACATGAAGAAACTCCATTAATTTCTTCGGCTAACGTGGCGCAAAATATCACCTTCCTGTATTAAATTTACTATAGACTCTATGTGTGGCCGCTTTTTAAATTGGCGCTGGTAATTAAGCCCGTGCAACATTCTGGTCGAAATGTAAAAAAGCTCTTGAATTCGTAGTTCAGGAGCTTGTTGATAATTTCAGTGGTGCCCCTTTTTGGAGAGCCCGTTCAGAATATTGTTCAAATCAAAGATACATTTCCTTAGGGTCTTTTTCTAAAATATTTAATTATGGGACGAAAAAAGCTTTCTATGGAAATCATTAATCCCAATGCAGCCGGGATTGATGTTGGCAGTCGTTCACATTACGTGGCGGTTGGACAATTTGTTGAAGATGTAAAGGAATTTGGGGTTTATGCCGAAGATCTTACTGCACTTGGACATTGGATGAAATCAAAGAAGATTACCACTGTGGCGATGGAATCTACTGGTGATTACTGGCAAAACCTGTTTGCCGAACTGATTAAGCAAGGATTTGAAGTTGTTCTGGTCAACGGGAAATTTACTAAGCATGCTAAAGGGAAGAAGACAGACGTGAAGGATTGTCGGTGGATCCAGCAACTGCATACCCTGGGGCTTCTCTCCGGTAGCTTTCTTCCAGATGAAACTACAGAGAAACTCCGAACTTACTGCAGGCAGCGTGGAAACTGGGTAGATCAGGCAGCTTCTACCACTCAGAAAATGCAGAAATTCCTTAAGTTTTTAAATTTTCGACTTGATGTAGTGGTTCAGGATATATGTGGCCTTACAGGACTTGCAATTATCGGAGATATTTGCAAAGGAAATTTAGATCCTGAAAAACTCGCAAAGCACCGGCATTACAACTGTAGAAAATCAGAAGAAGAAATAGCCAGAGCCTTACACGGTAATAATAGAGAAGATTATCTTTTTGGTCTAAAGCAGGAATACGAAACATACCTGTTCCTGCAAAAGAAGATCGATCAGTGTGATAAACAGATGGAAAAATTTATAAATGCAGAGCTCAAAAAATTCCCTGCCAAAAGAGCACTTAAGACCACCGAAAAACCATACAAAAGGATCAACAAAAATGCTCCAAAAATTAAAAATCTCAACCAGGTAGCCTATCAGTATTTTGAAGGTGTGGACCTTTTAGCCATAGAAGGCTTGAGTCATGCTACAGTAGTGTCTATAATGGGTGAGATTGGGCCGGAAGGATTCAGGAAATTTGAAACTGCTAAACACTTCACCTCCTGGTTAAGATTAGCACCCAATAACAAGATATCCGGAGGAAAGATCTTAAGCCACAGAATACCAAAAGGTAGTAACCGCCTGAAAATAGCTTTTCGACAGGCGGCCAATTCAATAGGGAACTTAAAAGACACACATCTGTCGAATTTCTTTAGGAGAGTAGCTTTCAGAAAAGGTAGGACTGCCGCAGTATCTGCAACAGCTAGAAAACTGGCAGTAATAATTTGGAACATGATGGTAAAAAAAGTGCCATATCTTCCTCCAACTGAATACCTGTTCCTGGACCAAAAGCGTAAATTAAAGATGGTGACACGGCTAAAGAAAAATATAGCTAAATTGGAACTCAAACCAGAAGATTTGGGTTTTTCACCAACTTTAGTTACAACCAACTAATTTGACGTTAGTCAGAATTTCAATAAACAGTATCATTAGAATATTAAGATGATATTCAATACAAAACTAAATTAAAAATGATCCTTCAAAAGCCACTGCTTTTTGTCTTTGCATTTCTGATGTTGATAGGTTGTATGCCAGATCAACAAAAAGTCCCAAATCAAAATGAGATCTATCAGATAACAGGAAATGTTACTGGTTTCACCGAAGGTACCAAGTTTTACCTTTATAGCCTTGAAACCAATGCTAACGTCGACAGCGCTCTGGTCAAGAACAACGAGTTTCGTATGGAGGGTCATATTGTCAATCCTCCCACCTCATTCTGGTTAAGAGCAACTGATGGTGAGGATTACGTTTATACACCTCTACTCATCGGAAATGATAATTTAGAATTAAGTGCTGACAAAAAGGATTTTGCTTGGAACGTGAAAACTCGAGGTTCTACTATTGATGCCAATTATCGTAAATCGATGGATATTACAAAAGAACTTAATATCAGAAGAGACTCACTTATATTTGGCTACCACGGCTTGCCTGTTGCACAAAAAGAGGCAACGAGAGATAAGTTTATGGAAAGTGTCGGCAACATTGATAGCGTCACAAGGAACAGAACGATTAAATACATTAAAGAGAATAATGACACTTATGCCAGTATTCTCAATCTTACATTTTTAAAGGATGCAATTCCAAGGGATTCGGTGGAACTAATATTTAACAACTACACAGATGAGCTAAAGCAAAGCAAGTTTGGAAGAATAATTAAAATATATTTAGAGTCCAATCATATAGCAAAAGGCGATCCGTACCTCAATTTTGAGGGAATAAAAAAGTCCGGTGAAAAATCGAGTTTAGCGGCCCTAAAGGAAGATAACAAGTTCCTTTTGATTAATTTCACTTCCGCCTATTGTGGATTTTGCATTAGAGCTACAGATGAACTTAAGGAGATTTATAACCAACACCAGAAATCTCTAAATATTGTTGACTTCTCTGCTGATCCGCAAAAGAAGGATTGGTTGCATTCTATTGAGCGCGATGGAAATCAATGGCCAAGCTTGTGGGATGGTCAGGGGAGATACAGTGAAAGTGCCATTCGCTATAATTTTTCAGTTACACCGACATTCCTGCTCATTAGTCCTGATGGTAAGATAGTTGATCGCTGGGTTGGTTATAAAGAAGGAGAACTTGAAAAAGGCTTAGAAAAATACTTATAAACTCCTGAGCAAAAAAAACGTTGCACAACACTGTATAAAAAAAATGCTCAAGTCTGTCTCAATTCGAAACTCCGTGCTTGCTTGCAACGCCTGATTGTCCTGCGGACAATCAAGCTCGCCAGCTCGCACTATTTTTTATACGAGACGTTGTGAAAAACACCGCTGACTAACAAAACGCGAGAAAAATAAAAACTGACTCAAAACATAACGGCCTTCTAAAACGCCATTTTTGGAAAGAAAGATTAATTGAGTTTAAAAAGAAGAATTGCGGCGGATCACTCACTCAGGCGGAGAAAAAAGAAGAGCTAAAAAATATCATTTTTGAGAGGTAAGAAAATCTGAATTTCAGAATAAAATACAGCGGACTTTCTCACTCAAGTGGAGAAAAAAATCGGACGTGAAAATGCCTTTTTTGAGAGGTAAGTAAATATAAAAGCAAAACGCATAGGATTGAAAAGCGAAGCGGCTCACTCGGGCGGGCGGTGCATTTCACAACAATGCATCCTATGAAAAGCAATAATCAGTTCCTCTTCTAAAATTAGTATTTAATTCTCTTTATTTCGATAGTTTTTTCTTTTAACGCGTTGAATTTTTGATGAAGCTCTGCTTCAGTAGAAATTCAATGCTATAATAACCCGCTCAGCATCCTATTTGTGGTCACTTCTAATGAGCGCCACCAGCATCTCTATGATTGGTTAAATAAGCCTGTCCACTTGCTATCACAAAATGTGGTTCCCCAAAATATTGGGACCACCTCCATTGTTTTGTGGTACAGGCTTTAATTCCTTTTGAGCTTGATCACTAGTTAATTTTTATGCTACCACACCTATTTCGTAAGGTGTTTCAGTTTTTATGACTGCCAAGGTGCGACTCAGCAGTTTGTGAGCAACCTTGACTATTATTTTCTTTGTATCCTTTCCCAGGTGTTTCCTGTAGTAAGCCTGTAATACCGGATCGGTTCTGATAGCCTGCCAGGAAGCTTCCACAAAGTAAGATCGAATTAACCTGTGGCACCGGGGATTCATTCCTGTAGATTTTGAAGTGGCTCCGCTTTCGTAAATTCCCGGGGCCAGTCCAATATAACCTGCCAGATGTTTGAGATTGCTAAAGCGTCTTAAGTCTCCCAGTTCAGATATGATGCCTACAGCCACAATTCCTCCTATGCCGGGAATACTTCTAAGCAGGTAATAATCCTTCTTAAAATGTTTGCGGCAGTAGGCTCTTAGCTGCTTGGAAACATCCCTGAGTTCTTTATCTATAAACCGAAAGTTCCGCATCTTGCTGGCCATGGTCTCCCGTGCCGTAGGATAATTAAATTCCTGGCTATCGATCCAGTGACGGAAAGCATGGCTCCAATGATCATTATCAAACTCTGCTGGAACTTTGATTCCGAAGTAAAGCAATTGCATTTTGATCATACTTTTGACGCGTCTGAGATCTTTAACCAGTTCATTGCGCCGGCGGAAAAGACTACGAAGCTCTTCACGTTCTATATTGGGAACCACAATACTTTCAAGACGGTTATCCTTCAATTCCCGGCTGATGAGCTGAGCATCGATACGATCTGTCTTAGTATACTTTTCTTTTCCCTTGCGGTGGATATCAGCAGGATTTACCACCAGGGAATTCCAGCCAAAGCTCTCAAAGGTGCGATGGGCTGAATAACCACAACAGCCGGCCTCATATGCTGTGGAGACCTCATGATCTGGAAAATGTTTTTGAACATATTCCTGTAGTTTGAAAGGATCTGGAGGCATACTGAAAGATTTACCTGCAAAAAGATCTGTGCTAAAGTGTATTTTCCAGCTTCTCTTGTGGATGTCAATCCCTATGAATAACTTTGGTAAAGCAGTAACTCGAGATTCCATATCTTTAAGGTTTATGGTGAATTTTAAAGATACTCGATTACTGCTTTTTCATTGATGCTAAAAACAATGCTATCTTAGTGATGAATCGAAAGTCTGTGCGTACTTGCTGCGTCTGATTTTCCTGCGGAAAATCATCGCCGGCAATCGCCGCACTGTTTTTATACGAAACGTTGGCGTACATTTAAAAAAAATGAGAAAATTAAACCTATTATTTCTGGCAGTACTTTTTTGTTCTTGTTCGAAAACTGATTCCAAAGCGGACATTCAGGGAATATGGTATACTGCGGACCCTACTCTTGCGGACCAGCACTACTCAGAAGCACACATTACGGACACCTCGCTGGTTGTCGTCAATGATGTATCGCTCAGCTACCTATCCAGTTATGAACTAAAAACTGATACCTTAATTCAGTATGTGAAAGACATTTATAACCCTAATCAAACAATAGACACTTTGAAGTTTATCGTTGTGGTAACTCCTGATTCCTTAAAAATGGTTAATGCTGTTAATCCTAACCAATTTTCCACTTGGATAAAAATTCCTAATCTTGAACCAGTTAATTTTTCAAATGTAGAATCGTTAGATCCATTTGTAAGAGATTTTAGGGATCGTTACAAGAACAATTATTTGAAGCTATTTAAGCCTAATAGCGTTGATGCAAACCTTAAAGATTTTGACAGATCCTGGAATAGAAACTAAGTAAAAACGTACGCCAACAACATATAAAAACAATGCTTAATTTGGTCTTGGTTCGAAATTCTGTGCTCGCTTCCTCTGCGGATTGTCCTGCGGACAATCACGCACGCCAGCTCGCACAGTTTTTATACGGGACGTTGCCAAAAATACCACTGACAACCAGGACGTGAAAAATTAAAACGGACCAAATAAAAATCGGACCTTTAAAATGACACTTTTGGAAAGAAAGATAAATGGGAATTCGACAAAAGCTGTGCGCCGGACTTCTTACTCAGCCGGAAAATAAAAAGAGAACGAAAAATGCAATTTTTGAGAGGTAAGTAAAAAACACTTTATAACCGACCAAAGTGCAGCGGATTAAAAAGCGAAATGGCTCACTCGGGCGGGTGGTACATTTGGCAACAACATATAAAAACAATGCTTAAACCTGTCTCAAATCGAAAGTCCGTGCTCGCTTGCTGCGCCTGATTGTCCTGCGGACAATCAAGCTCGCCAGCTCGCACTGTTTTTATACGAGACGTTGTAAAACATCAAAAAAAGCGATGTACCTGTTTTGCAAAATTAAATTTAATCAGAAGCTTATTAAATACTACAGAGCATGAAAGAACGTGTGAAAATCTTTACTGATAGTGCAATAGTAATAAATCGGATTGTACAGCTTTTAGATGAAGAAGAAATACCTTCAATTATAAAAGATAATGTCGAATCGGCAAGACTGGCAGGTTTCGGAACTTCCCCAAATAATGTTGAGCTATATGTAACTAAATCTGATATAAACAGACCAGAAATGGTAATTAAATCTTTTATGGAAAAATTTAGCGGACAATGAAAAAGACGTTTTACAACATTGCATAAAAACAATGCTTAAACCTGTCTCAATTCGAAAGGCCGTGCTCGCTTGCTGCGCCTGATTGTCCTGCGGACAATCAGGCTCGCCAGCTCGCACAGTTTTTATTCGAGACGTTGTAAAACATTAAAACCACCAAAATGAAATGCGAATTTTGTGAAAAATGGATGGACGAAACTAATTTATTGGTTGGTTCTCATTACAGATGTGGTCAGTGCGGACACGAAAGTGTTGAACGAGCACGTGAATGTTGTGATTATCCTCAGTACATTCCCACAAAATTTTATGAGGATATTTTTGAGGCTCAAATCGGACATAATGACTATTTAATATATAATCAGTGTCGGAACTGTGGAAATAAAAAAGGAACAGCACTTAAAAAAAGCAAAAACCCTAAAAAGACAACACCTACATTTGATTATCATTTATGGGAAAAGAGAAAAGAATTATCGGACAAGTTTTATCAAATTAAAAAACGGATAACAAAAGAGAAGATAAGGGAAAGACATATACTTTTTCAGGAAAATTATTTGACCTATATGGAAAGTGACGAATGGAAAGCTAAAAGAATGTTGGTCTTAAAAAGGGATGGAAACTTATGCCAAGAATGTAAAGTGGCAAAAGCAGAAGATGTTCATCATATTACCTATGACAATTTTAAGAATGAAAAATTGGAAGATTTAGTAAGTGTTTGTCGGGACTGTCACAAAGAAATACACATTGCTCAAAGAAAACGTTTTACAACAACATATAAAAACAATGCTTAAACCGGTGTCGAATCGAAAGTCTGTGCTCGCTTGCTGCACCTGATTGTCCTTCGGACAATCAAGCTCGCCCGCTCGCACTGTTTTTATACGAGACGTTGTAGCACATTCAACCGATATGATAAGAATAATATTAGTTTCGATAGTTTGTTTTTTGTCTCTGCAGATTTCGGCTCAGTCTTCTGAACCGAATGCGACGGACTTCATAGTTATAGAATCGGACACCATTCCCCAGGGAAAAATTGAGTTTGAACTGTATTTTTCGGAGTGGGGAGGTCGGATGGGAAATGCACCTTGTGAATTAATAATTGAAGGAAAAAACATTACCGTTCAGCAAACTTCCGAGACTAATCTGACTGGAGGAAAGGTTATAGCTAAAGGCGTTTTAATGAAGCATAAATCTGGAAGATGGATAATTGGGAAGGATCCAGCCGATATAAACGCCGAGGAAATCGGAGGTTGTACTGGCGGACCGATACCTATAGATTTTGATGAAAAAGTTATTGAATGGTGCTAAAATAGACACTATCCCGTAAAGTGTGTAAGTTTTAAATAAGGGGGTTTGGCTTTATTATTTAAAGTCGAACCCTTTCTTCATATATGGTTAAGAACTGATTGAGTATAATTCCCCAGTTTCTAACCGGCATAGTCCACTTTTTTGTGGCTTCCCTTAATGCCAAATATACAGATTTCATCACAGCATCATCGGTTGGGAAGGATAATTTATTCTTGGTGTACTTCCTGATCTTGCCGTTTAAATTTTCAATGAGGTTGGTCGTGTAAATGATACGCCTGATCTCAAGTGGGAACTCATAGAAAACTGTAAGGTCTTCCCAGTTGTCTCTCCAGCTTTTAATAGCATAGGAATACTTGTCATTCCAATTTCGTGCAAAATCCTCCAGGGCAGCTTCTGCGGCCTGTTTGGTGGGGGCATCATAGATGAGCTTCATATCCTTTGTAAAGGCTTTTTTATCTTTCCAGACCACATACCTGCAGGCATTCCTGATCTGGTGGACTACACATATTTGCGTTCTGGATTCCGGGAATACGTTTCTAATGGTGTCGGTAAATCCATTCAGATTATCTGTAGCGGTGATCAGAATATCCTCCACACCACGGGCTTTCATATCGGTAAGTACGCTCATCCAGAAAGCTGCAGATTCATTCTTTCCAAGCCATAGACCAAGAACCTCTTTCTTACCATCTCTCCTAAGACCTACTGCGATATAAATCGTTTTGTTGACTACCTTGGAGTTCTCTCGTACCTTAAACACGATCCCATCCATCCAGACAATAAGATAAACCGGCTCTAAAGGACGGTTCTGCCAGGCGACAATATCATTACTAATCCGGTCAGTAATTCGTGATATAGTGGAAGTAGAAACATCAAAACCATAGACCTCAGAGATCTGTTCTTCGATATCACTATTGCTCATTCCTTTGGCATAAAGAGTGACAATTACATTCTCGATACCATCAACCATATTCTTCCGCTTGGGAACAATCATGGGATTAAAAGATCCGTCCCTGTCTCTTGGAACCTTTATAGAATCCTCTCCATAGGAACTACGAACCTTCTTCTGGGAATAGCCGTTGCGGGTATTACCTTCTTTAGATCGCTGGTTTTTCTCGTAATCAAGGTGACCATCAAGCTCACCTTCCAGCATTTTTTCCAGACCACGTTTTTGGAGTTTTTTTAGGAAATTACTGAGATCTTCTCTGGATTTGAACTGCTTTAAAAAATCATCGTCAAATAAATCTTCTTTTTTCATTACTGTGTAAATATTAGAGGCCTGAAATTACAGGCAAGATTAAAAAAATATCGGGGTTTGCAAACCCCGATATTTTCTACTTACACAGTTTTTGAGATAGTCCCCTAAAATAGAACGTGCTACAACAATGGCTCCTATGAAAAGCAATAATCGGCTCTTCTTCTAAAATTAGTATTTAATTTTCTCTATTTCAATAGTTTTTTCTTTTTAACGCGTTGAATTTTTGATGAAGCTCTGCTTCAGTAGAAATTCAATGCTGCAATAACCCGCTCAGCATCCTATTTGTGGTCACTTCTAATGAGCGCCACCAGCATCTCTATGATTGGTTAATATAAGCCTGTCCACTTGCTATCACAAAATGTGGTTCCCGAAATATTGGGACCACCTCCATTGTTTTGTGGTACAGGCTTTAATTCTTTTGAGCTTGATCATTAGTTAGTTTTTATGCTACCACACCTATTTCGTAGGGTGTTTCAGTTTTTATGACTGCCAAGGTGCGACTCAGCAGTTTGTGAGCAACCTTGACTATTATTTTCTTTGTATCCTTTCCCAGGTGTTTCCTGTAGTAAGCCTGTAATACCGGATCGGTTCTGATGGCTTGCCAGGAAGCTTCTACAAAGTAAGAACGAATAAGCCTATGGCATCGGGGATTAATTCCTGTAGATTTTGAAGTGGCTCCACTTTCGTAAATTCCGGGAGCCAGTCCAATATAACCTGCCAGATGTTTGAGATTGCTAAAGCGTCTTAGATCTCCCAGTTCGGATATGATGCCCACAGCCACAATTCCTCCTATGCCGGGAATACTTCTAAGCAGGTAATAATCCTTCTTAAAATGTTTGCGGCAATAGGCTTTTAGCTGCTTGGAAACATCCCTAAGTTCTTTATCTATAAACCGAAAGTTTCGCATCTTGCTGGCCATGGTTTCCTTTGCTGTAGGGTAATTGAATTCCTGGTTATCAATCCAGTGACGAAAGGCATGGCTCCAGTGGTCATTATCAAACTCTGCAGGAACTTTGATTCCGAAGTAAAGCAATTGCATCTTGATAATACTTTTGACGCGTCTGAGATCTTTAACCAGTTCATTGCGGCGGCGAAAAAGGCTACGGAGCTCTTCGCGTTCTATATCGGGAACCAAAATACTTTCAAGGCGGTTATCCTTCAATTCCCGGCTAATGAGCTGAGCATCGATGCGATCGGTCTTAGTATACTTTTCTTTTCCCTTGCGATGGATATCAGCAGGGTTTACCACCAGGGAATTCCAGCCAAAGCTCTCAAAAGTGCGATGGGCAGAATAACCACAACAGCCGGCTTCATATGCTGTGGAGATCTCATGATCTGGAAAATGTTTTTGAACATATTCCTGCAGCTTGTAAGGATCTGGAGGCATACTGAAAGATTTACCTGCAAAAAGATCTGTGCTGCAGTGTATTTTCCAGCTCCTCTTGTGGATGTCAATCCCTATGAATAACTTTGGTAAAGCAGTAACTCGAGATTCCATATCTTTAAGTTTTATGGTGAATTTTAAAGATACTCGATTACTGCTTTTTCATTGATGCTATCCAAAAATGGCTTTTTTGACAACTATTTTTCTACATTTATTGCCATAAGGAACAGCCGGTTCAACTGAAAGTGAATTCTTCCCTACACGCCACTTTTGATAGCCGGGACGTTGTACACATTTGAAAAATTGATAAATATGAAAAAATCAATAATTCTTCTATTAATTACAATTTTGGTAATCGGCTGTAAAAACAAAGCAGTCGTTTATAACGACCAAATTCCGGAGCACGACAGCTTAACCATAAGTTCAAAATTCGTGAATGAAGACCGGATAGTCAACATTTGGACTCCTCCAATTTATAATCAATCGACCGACAGTTTCCCTGTACTTTATATGCCAGATGGCGGTATAAAGGAAGATTTTCCACACATAGCAAACACTTTGGCAAAACTGATCAAGGAAAATAAAATACCACCGTATATCCTGGTTGGTATTGAAAATACAGAAAGAAGAAGAGACTTATCTGGTCCAACAGAAATTGAATATGATCTAAAGTATGTTCCCAATCCGGGTGGTTCAAATAATTTTAGAGGCTTCATTAAAAATGAACTTTTCCCTGTAATAAATAAGAGATATCGAACCAAAGAGAAAAGAGCAATAATTGGAGAATCTGCAGCAGGAATATTTGTGATAGAGACTTTTCTTCTGGATAATGACATGTTTGACTACTATATCGCAATGGATCCTGCTTTGTGGTATAACGAACAGTATTTGGTTAAAAACTTTTTATCATTGGCAAAAGAAGATTACGCACAGAAAAAGAAACTTTGGTTCGCGGGTTCTGATGCAGTTGACATTTCTCCATACACAAGGGAATTGAATAAAAAATTAGAGAATTCGAACCTTGGACTAAAATGGAAGTATTTAGACGAACCTGAAGAGCAGCACAATACAATCTTTAGAGCCACAAAAGAAAAAGCTTTGATTTGGACTTTAAATGATCAATAAAAGAGTGCCAACAGTATATAAAAAAATGCTTCGACTTGTCGTAAATTGTAATTCGTGCTCGCTTGCTGCAGGTATAAAATCAACGAGTTAAATGACAAATTCGAGTGTCCAAACTATGTAAAAATGAAATGGTATGAGGAGATTGATTGCGGCATTTAATATGACTTTAGACGGAATTTATGACCACACTGCTGGACAACCCGATGAAGAAATACATCGACATTATACGAATATGTTAGATCAGGGAGATGCCATTTTATATGGCAGAATCACATTTGAACTTATGGAATTTTGGCGCACACTCTTAAAAAACCCTTCCGAAGAACAATCCTTGAATGACTTTGCTAAAGCAATAAATAAAATACCGAAAATAGTTTTCTCCCGGACAATTGAAAATTTAGAATGGGAGAGTGCAACATTAGCGAAGAATGATCTGGAGGATGAAGTTTTAGAACTTAAACAACAATCAGGTAAAGCCATTTTTGTAGGTAGTCGTAGTCTGATTATACAGTTATTAAAATTAGATCTCGTCGACGAATTACAACTTTGCATTTATCCAGTCATTGTGGGATCCGGTTCAACACTATTCGAAAGTTTGAATGAAAGGATAAATTTTAAGCTCATTAAAACTAAAACTTTTAATAAAGGGGCTATCATTCTCTACTATCGACCAATAAAAGAACAAAAAGTTAGTTGAGTGGGTAGGAAGAATAGAGAAGATTTAGTAACGTCATAAAATGAATTGAACGATCAGAGGCGAAAATTTTTAGGTTTTTGAGAGAGATTGACAAGAGTAAAAAACGGAAAAATCATTAAAAATGTTCGAGGGTTCCTGTCCAATTAGGACAGCTAAACAGTTAAACTTTTGTTAAAAAATCGAGGTGTCCGATTCGGGGTCACCTACTTTTTTGAAGCCTGAAAAGCTCCTATTTTCGCGGTATTTATAGTTTCGGATCTTTCCCTCTTTCTCCGCTTAAAAGCCCGTAAACGCAGTGTTTACGGGCTTTTTTATTTTTGCTACTTTCAGTAAAACCCACTTTATATGGATCATGCCTAAAAGTTGGGGACTAGGCAAATATGGATCATGCCTAAAAGTTGGGGACTAGGCAAATATTCTGGTTAATCTGAACAGGAAGAATGGATCATGCCTAAAAGTTGGGGACTAGGCAAATATTCTGGTTAATCTGAACAGGAAGAATTCTATGTTTTTGACTCCTCTGAACTGACTTCTGAATGCTTTAATTTTGGCATTGAAAGATTCTGCTGAAGCATTTGTGCTTCTGTTATGGAAGTAATTTAGAATCGTATTGTAATTAAGTTTTATACTGTTAGCTACGGTATTGAAAGATCTGAACCCGACTTCTTCAACTTCTTTATACCAGTGAGCTAATTTTGTTAGGGCTATACCTTTATCAGTTGTTTGATTGAATATGGTTCTTAAGTTGTTGACCAGGGAGTAAGCCTGGTAGATATCCGGATATTCTTTGAAGAGGATCTTTGCCCGTTGTGATTGTTTATCGGTCCATTTAGAGGTGGCTTTGTAGAGTAGATAACGGCTTCTGGCCAGTAGCTGCTTGTGAGAATCACCATTTGAAAGGATCTCTGGCATATACGTTACACCTTTTTGCTTAGCAGTTTGAAGCTGTTGGTTCTCCAACTCCAGGGCTTCCCACCGGTGTTTGATCCTTAGGTTCTGAAGCGCCTCTATAGCTAATTTCTGAACGTGGAACCTGTCAGTGACCTGTATAGCTTTTGGGAAGCACTTAGAGGCGATATGCTTCATTGAAAATGCCATATCCAAAGTTATTTCTTTGACTCTATTGCGTAGGGATGAAGGTATTTTAAGCAGCTGCTTGACGATTGGCTCTGCTTTTGTACCCGCTATAATAGCAACAAGAGCACCTTTCTTTCCCTTAGCTTTTTTATTAGTAATAATAGTGTAGAGCTCTCCCTGGGATAATGCAGTCTCATCCAAAGAAAGATAAGGACCAATGTTTTCAGGGAAGATCAGAAAACGCCTGGCGTGCTTCTTTTCCTTCCATTCTTTAAAGTCACTCAGGTGATCTTTGTATTGGCGCTGCAGTTTTTTTCCGTTAACATCGAAGAAGGAGCCTATGGTATGGCAGTCAGAAGCCTTAGTATCGACTAATTTCTTTTAAAAAAGCAGCGAACTCTGTGGTCATACGAGTTCCCTGTGCTACCAAATTCCAGTCTCTTTGTACTATTTGTCCGGTATCTTTATCTGTCCATCTGCGGCGCTTAACATGGAGGTAAACCGTGTTTCCTCGAAGCGGAAAGTCTTGAATAGTAACTTCTTTGTGGAACCCTTTAGAGACTAATAGTCTGGAGGAATGTTCTTGCGGCGGTGTATTACGTTCTTCAAAATAAAGATGAAGTACTTCTTTTGCTTTTTTGCTTTCTGTTAGATCAAAATTCTCCACAAGGAACTGTGGTAAAATAAGCTTAATAAGGTCCAGATAATTTTTGTTCAAAATCGATATTCTTTCTGCAAATATCGCCCTTTACTTCAAATCCTCCCCAACTTTTGAGATTGATCCGGAAGAATTCTATGTTTTTGACTCCTCTGAACTGACTTCTGAATGCTTTAATTTTGGCATTGAAAGATTCTGCTGAAGCATTTGTGCTTCTGTTATGGAAGTAATTTAGAATCGTATTGTAATTAAGTTTTATACTGTTAGCTACGGTATTGAAAGATCTGAACCCGACTTCTTCAACTTCTTTATACCAGTGAGCTAATTTTGTTAGGGCTATACCTTTATCAGTTGTTTGATTGAATATGGTTCTTAAGTTGTTGACCAGGGAGTAAGCCTGGTAGATATCCGGATATTCTTTGAAGAGGATCTTTGCCCGTTGTGATTGTTTATCGGTCCATTTAGAGGTGGCTTTGTAGAGTAGATAACGGCTTCTGGCCAGTAGCTGCTTGTGAGAATCACCATTTGAAAGGATCTCTGGCATATACGTTACACCTTTTTGCTTAGCAGTTTGAAGCTGTTGGTTCTCCAACTCCAGGGCTTCCCACCGGTGTTTGATCCTTAGGTTCTGAAGCGCCTCTATAGCTAATTTCTGAACGTGGAACCTGTCAGTGACCTGTATAGCTTTTGGGAAGCACTTAGAGGCGATATGCTTCATTGAAAATGCCATATCCAAAGTTATTTCTTTGACTCTATTGCGTAGGGATGAAGGTATTTTAAGCAGCTGCTTGACGATTGGCTCTGCTTTTGTACCCGCTATAATAGCAACAAGAGCACCTTTCTTTCCCTTAGCTTTTTTATTAGTAATAATAGTGTAGAGCTCTCCCTGGGATAATGCAGTCTCATCCAAAGAAAGATAAGGACCAATGTTTTCAGGGAAGATCAGAAAACTGCCTGGCGTGCTTCTTTTCCTTCCATTCTTTAAAGTCACTCAGGTGATCTTTGTATTGGCGCTGCAGTTTTTTTCCGTTAACATCGAAGAAGGAGCCTATGGTATGGCAGTCAGAAGCCTTAGTATCGACTAATTTCTTTTAAAAAAGCAGCGAACTCTGTGGTCATACGAGTTCCCTGTGCTACCAAATTCCAGTCTCTTTGTACTATTTGTCCGGTATCTTTATCTGTCCATCTGCGGCGCTTAACATGGAGGTAAACCGTGTTTCCTCGAAGCGGAAAGTCTTGAATAGTAACTTCTTTGTGGAACCCTTTAGAGACTAATAGTCTGGAGGAATGTTCTTGCGGCGGTGTATTACGTTCTTCAAAATAAAGATGAAGTACTTCTTTTGCTTTTTTGCTTTCTGTTAGATCAAAATTCTCCACAAGGAACTGTGGTAAAATAAGCTTAATAAGGTCCAGATAATTTTTGTTCAAAATCGATATTCTTTCTGCAAATATCGCCCTTTACTTCAAATCCTCCCCAACTTTTGAGATTGATCCCTTTATATCAAACAAAAGGTGTCACTTTCGGTGTCAGTTTGAAAGGGTCTTAAAATTGACACCTGTCCACCCGGAGCTCCCTGTCTGCTCCTTTCTCACATCCTTCTAAAAATTAATTAACAAATTGGCCGTTTCTTTTTATATTGTTTGAAGTTTTAACACGAATAAGAAAGGCCATAACTTCCGCAGCATTTCCCTACCTGCTGTTTTGTCGAGTCTCCCTGGCTAAACAGGAGTTTCCGCTCTTCACTGCTGTAAGTGGCGTAAAAGGAGGAAACTCAGACAGCTACTTTACCTTAAAATGCAATTCATGACAAGAATAATAACGCTGCTACTTTTTTCTTTAAGTATTAATTTTGCCACGGCGCAATTTGCCGAAAACAACGCCATTTATTCTACAGGAGAATTCAATGCTGGTAATTATTTGGGGCTGGATATGAGCCTGCATTATGTCTATAAAGAAAAGTATTCCTTCAAAATTGGCTATATTGGAAATCTTAAGAAGCCAAGATCACAACCGGCTGATTATTCTTCGGGCCTGACTGGGGTTCTGCTGTATGGATTGGCGAATCCTTATGACCAGCTTGAAAATTATCAAATTGGAATTGGCAGGATCTATAAGCTCAATGAGAAGGGAACAATCCGGACGAATATTTCTTTTGGGTTGGGATTTACAACGATTAGAGAACCTCATAATTGGGAAAGGACCGCCAACTCCCTCGTGGTAGAGAACTACACCTGGGATTATCACAAGTACCACACTTTGAGCTTCATAATTAATCCAAAGATTGAATTTCCATTCACGAGGTTCTATGGTCTTACTGTTTCTCCCGTACTGGAAATTAATAAAGACAGAATCCACCTTGGAATTGGAGTGGGGCAAATGCTGGGACTTCTAAGAAAGAGGTACACCAATTAAATTTGGTTTGTACTAGTGTGTGAAGATCTGTAAGTCGGAAGATGCTCTTTTTTTATTCAAAAATGACATTTTCAAAGACTTGTGAGAATAACCGTTCCGTAAAATAATTGTTACATGGCTTTATTGGAGTTAGTATCAGTGGTTTAAATGAATTTTTTCTCTTCAGGGAAAAGAATAATAGCGTACATTTAAAGGAAGCGGATTGGAAGGTTAGGCAAAACAGGATGGCTCTGTTTTTTCCGATAAAAAGGATCAAGATTGGAAAAATAAGGACATGAGAAAAGTAAAATAGCAGGGTCCATTTTTTTGACTGGTTTTGTCAGATTCATCTTGTTCCCAATGTAAACTCATATTCTTGCTCTATGAAACGCAATAATTTTTTACCATCACTTCTTGTGCTGTTCCCACCACCTTTTCACCATTTTGCGGCAGATGAAGAGGCTGGGCCGGAAAAAGCTAAAGGCTTAATAATTCCTGCAGGAAAGGGAAGACTTCATGGACATATCACCTTAAAAGGCGTTAACTCCAATATAATTGATGTGAAGGTATCGGGGAAAGACACCAATGGTGAACTGGCAATTTTTGAACAGACATCAATTTCACAAGGAAGAGGTACTCCACTACACCTACATCATTTTCAGGATGAAATCTTTTACGTGATCAACGGCTCATACAGGTTCAAAGTTGGCGAAGATATCCATGAACTTTCGACCGGCGATAGTATATTCTTACCGCGAAAAATTCCCCATGCCTGGATACAGGTGTCAAAAAAGGGAAAAATGAATGTAATTGTGCAGCCTGCTGGAAAAATGGAGGATTTTTTTCTCTCCATGGCCGCTTTAGACCATGAACCTACCGGGCAAGAAGTAGCTGAAATGTTCTCTAATCACGGGATGCAGGTAGTTGGACCTCCTCTACAATTAGGTTGATTGGCCATAAACTTTCCATATTACTTGAAAAACAAAAAACCACTAACATAGTCGCTAGTGGTTTTATGACCTAAACCAGAGAAGTTAATTTCAACCCCCGAGTATGTACTATAACCCTACTTTACAGTACTTTGTTCGGAAAATCAGCTATGGTCATAGCATTTGGCTTCCCTAATTTTCTCCAAAGATATATATAGACTTCCAACGACAAATGATCATTTAGTAAACGTGCGGATTTTAGAAGTAATCGTTAAACCTGAAGTTTTAGAACAACCTTAGTGCCCACATTTTTGGCAGAAGTGATCTCTACGGCTTTGTCAATATCATACCCCAGGAAAGTTAACCGCTCTTTTACCAGGGAAACCCCTTTTGATTCGTGCAACCTGTTCATGGAATTGTCTGAAAATCCTATTCCATTGTCTTCGATCTTGCATTGTAGAATCCCTTCAGAAATCATTTTAAAAGATACCTTTAAAACAGGATTTTTAATACTTCCGGGGAAAGCGTGAACAAAAACATTTTCTATGAATGTCTGTAAAAGCATCGTGGGGATCTCAACCTCGTAGGTGTCTATTGAAGTATCTATTTCAGTAAAGATCTTGATCTTATTGTTGAACCGGGTATTTTCAACCCGCATATACGACTGTAGATACTCGATTTCCTCTGTGAGTAGGATTTTAGGCCTTGTACAATGATCGAGATTGAGCCTTATCAATTTGGCAAAATCTCCAAGGAAACTGGTAGCGTTGTCAATATCACTGTTCATGATATAAAACTGAATGGAATTCATGGCATTGAAAATAAAATGCGGATTCATTTGCGCCAGTAAAGCCTCCATCTTCGTCTCTTCAAAACGCTTTTGGATCAATCCTTTTTGTTCTTCAAATTTTTGGGTTTGTTTTATTTGAATTCTGTAAATAATGAAAACCACAATAAAGATGATGCTTGTCACCAACAAAGCGAACCACCAGGTATTCCAAAACGGCGGAAGTATGGTGAGTCTTAACAGCTGCTGAGAATAACTCAACCCGGTGCTTTCATCAAAAACTCTAACAGCGATTTCATAATCCTTTGGTGGTAAAGAAGGCAGGAATATTTCGGGTTTTGAGGAAAGTGTGCTCCAGGTTTCATGCCTGTTTAACCTGTACTGGTATTTTAATTTGTGAGGGTAGGGATGGGCATTTGTGCTGAATCTTAACAGGATCGTGTTTTGGTCGTGTGCCAACTCAATATTCTCATGGCTGGGAAAGGGTTCAAGAGAGAACTTGTTGTTATTGACAAATATTTCTTTAATCTTTAATTGATCTACTAAAGCTTCTGTATCCGTGATCCCATCAAGATCTATCGCATAATACCCGTTATTGGATCCAATTCTCAAGCTGTTGTTATTCACTGCTGCACTCAGTAAAGGTTGTTCCAGGCCTTGTTCTTTGTCCAAAAAAATGAAGCGACCGTTTTTGTAAAGAGTAAGTCCCTTTTCTGTTCCAATGATAAGGCTTCCGTGGTATTGCTTCAAAAATGCAATTGTGTTCCCCTGGATCTTTGCCCGTGGTATTTTCTTTAGCACCTTAAATTCGGCTTGATCATTTACAATGAAGACATCGCCAAACTCATTAGAAATGGCTAAATCCTTTCCTAAGGCTGTAATGTGTTTCAGCTTTTTCTCTTTCCAAATACCATTTTTTAGATATGATTTAAAGCCGTTGTTTTCCCATACATAAAGACCTGAAAAAATGGATACAAAATAGGTACGTTCTCCTCTTCGTAAGCTGCCAACGACCATTGTTGGGGTTTTTAGATCTTCCGGGTCAAACCAGGTGTATTGAAAAGCGTCTAGATTCGCTATAGACTCTAACGCCTCCATAAGGATTGGTTTCTATGAGATTTCCCGCGGATGTAAAGTTGATCTCTTCTGAATGTAAAGGCAGGTAACGCTGCAATGTGCCATCTGGTTTTATGGCAAAAATCCCGATATTGGTATTCAGCCAATAGACGTTCCTGAAGGTTTTTATATCATAAAATTCAACATCTGCAGCCTTTGTGGAATAGTCGAGTTCATAAAAATCGTCTTCATGCTTCGGAAGTGGTACGGTTGTGGTTAAAAGATAATTTTTCTGCCATTTTTTAAGGCGGTTCAACGGGATCTTTTGTTCCCTTCCCGACCTCTTTATTGTGATGCCGTCATTTAATAATAGCTGCGGAAGAATTTTTTGTTCTGGCAAACCCGAGTACATCTCCCTCAAGCTCATGAAACTTTACCTGTGGATCTAAAGCGATTTCAAACAGCCCGGCATCCTGGGTGCCTGCATACAATTTTTTGAATTTAGGATCATAAGCCAGGGAAACTACTTCCTTGCTCGGAAGTTTAAATTGAGCAGCCCGGGAAATCATATGCTCATCCAGCAATTCATAAATTCCGCCGTTTGCATCGTAAATTCCCCAGGCTGCCACAAAAATTTTCTCATCTTCAGTCTTTACATGATCCCAGATAATAGATGATCCGTGTCTTTTTTCGGAAACAATCTCATTCTCCTTTACATAATCGTCCAGGGAAATCTTCGAGTAAAAACCTTTGTTACTGCTATAGATGCTGTCATTATCAACAAAAACCGAATAAATGAAGGTTCGATCATTAATCTTTTCAAGAGCCATTTCGTTTTGCCGGGAGACGATCTTATATAACCCCGATCTATAAGTGGCCACGTAAATTTGTTCCCCGTATTCAAAAAAATTCCGCACCCTAAGGAGTGCGTTCCTCGCCGGGTCATTCAGGGAATGCACTTTAAAGCTGTTAATATCAATTATGGAAACCCCATCACTGGTTCCCACGTACATTAAATTACCCTTAGAAAACAATTTGGTAATTTCATTGTGAACCAGGCCGTCTTTTTTCGAGATCACTTTAAATTTAAAGCCGTCATAAATGCTCACCCTTCGCCGTAGCTGCCAAACCAAAGGTTTTTGTTCTTATCTTCTGCAATTGCCCAACAGCTGTTTAAAGCCAATCCATCCTCTTCGAAAAAATATTTGAAGTCATCATTTTCCTTTTTGACCACCCCGTTTTCGGTACCAATCCAGAGCGCGTGATTACTGTCAATCAACAGTGATCTAACCGCATTGTTGGGCAGGTCATTGGCTGAAGTATAGTTTTTAACCGGATAATTTTGAGAAACCGCCCAATTAAACCATAAGAAAAAGAAGAGGAAGAGTTTAATGATTTTGTAGAATGGCATTGATAAACTCTTCTTCTTTACGGAAGGAAACTGGAAGCTTCTCTCCATTTGTTAATTCTACCTCCTTATTGACCTTATTGTATCTCACGACAAAATTCAGGTTGATGACATAGCTCTTATGGATTCTTTGAAAAGAGCTGCCGGGAAGTATCTCTTCCACGTATTTAAGGGTGCGGGAAGCCATTTTGATGTAGCCGTCGATTCTTTTTATGCTGCAATAATTACTCTCAGCCTTACAATAAAGTATTTGGTTGGAATGAATTAGCTCGAAACCCTCAACTGTTGGAAAAGCAATCTTATTAACGTGTTGATCGTTTACATTCAAATTTTCAAGAAGTAAAGTGAGCTTTTTATGAGCGAAACTTCCCTCGGCCTTATTCTCAAATTTTTTTACAGCCTCTGTGAGATCAAGGGTATTTATTGGCTTCAGTAGATAATCCAGCGCACTTCTCTTAATGGCTTTAATGGCAAACTGGTTAAAGGCAGTTGTGAAAATGACTTCAAAATTAATGACGTCAAAATATCTGAATAGTTCAAAGCCGTTTTTCTCGGGCATTTGAATGTCCAAGAAGACCAGCTCCGGTTCATATTTTTTGATTGCAACTACACCCGAGTCTACCGAATCACACTTTTCAACAATATTAAATTTATTAGGAAAACACCTGTGAAGGGTTTTCTCCAGTAAGTCCTGGGCATTTGACTCATCGTCTATGATTACTGCTTTGATCATAAAATAAAACTACAATTAAATAGGAAAAAACACGCGTTTCCTCAGGAAATTAAAACCGGCAATGAAGATAGGAAGTTTTTACCTCTTTTGTCTGCTTATGCGCCGGTTGCTATTTTTCCTCATACTGAAAGATCTCTTCAATAGGAAGATCGAATAGCCTGGAAATCCTGAATGCTGTAGGTAAACTGGGATCAAATTTCTCCTTTTCAATGGCATTAATGGTTTGTCTTGACACTCCAATAATTTCTGCCAAAGTTTCCTGCGTATAGTCATTCTCGGCCCGTAACACCTTTAACCTGTTTTTCATGAGTACCTTTTTGTGTTTATTCCAACGATGATGAGGTAAGTGATCCCAATGAACAGTACCAAATGACTTATTTCTGCATTATAGCTTATGAGGTTAGTCGATTCCAACAGGGAAAAACTCAATCCCACCACCACTGCTAATCCCAGGGTGAGGGCAAGGGATTCCAGATGGATCTTTCGCTCGAGCTCATCAAAATTATTGAACAGGTCCCTGTTGGCCGCGATCATCAAAACACCATTTGTAAGGTTCACCAGGACCGCCAACACTGTAAGTACTGTATGATCATCCCAAATGTATTTGGGTCCAAAGCTGGCAATGGCCATCGTTGCTACCCAGCTCCACGTCCAGGCAGCAAGTCTGCGGACGTTCTTTTTTCTTTCTTTTCTCATTTCTGTTGTCATTTATGTTTTACTTAATGTAATGTTTACTTTACAAAAGTACATAATATAATGATGTAAAGTACATTTGACATGAATATTATTTTTTGTGGAGAGATAGATCCCAAATGGAGGATCAGATATTTAATGATCTGTAAAAGGAACAGGAAAATTCTCTTCTATACTAGACGAGGTATAAAAAATGCAATTCTAAAGCATTTTCTTCCGGAAGGATTTTCTAAAGAAATTACAGCAAAGATTCTTAAAAGCTATTCCTTTACTACTTGCTTTGCCTTCTTGTCGTTGCGAAGGCCAAGAAAAGAAGGATGTCTAAGCTTATTGGTTTTGGTCCATTCGGTAAAGCTAATCTGGGCGACGAGCTCAGGTTTCACCCAATGCACATTTTTAGACCGAATCTTCTTAGGTTCTGAAAAAGGACATTTTTCAGTCTCTTTTTTTGACAATTTCGAATACAGGTCCTCCAGAATTTTATCGGTAAAACCTGTGCCTACCTTGCCGGCATAGATGAGCTCTTTGCCCTCGTAAAAACCGAGCAATAAAGATCCAAAAGCTTTTCTTTGGCCTGTAGGTTCGGTGAAGCCTCCAATGACCAGCTCCTGCTCATTGGTGCACTTAAATTTTAACCAGTTTGAAGAACGGCCGAAGGTGTATTTACTGTCAGCTTTTTTCGCAATTAGACCTTCCCACTTATCCTTGCAAGCCTGTTCCAGGAAATCCAGTCCTTTTTCTTTACGGTGAGGCGTAAACTTTATACGCTCATTGAATTTTAGCGCCTGCTCCAGTTTTTCCTTCCGCTTGATCAAAGGAAGCGTAGAGAGATCATCCTTACCCAGGTGGATAAGATCAAAAGCGTAGAAATAAACAGTCGTCTTGTGGCCTTCAATTTCTTCGGAATTCTTCAGGTTCATCCTCTTCTGAAGTTCAGAAAAACTGCTGAGCCCGTCTTTTAAGGCAACGATCTCGCCATCAACAATGAACTTTTCTTCGGGCTGCTGTTCAAAAGCTGCAACAAGTTCGGGGTAAGTAGAGTTGAGGAGGTTCTTATTTCTCGACATGAGCCGCACCTCTTTGCCCTTTTTGAAGACAAGGCAGCGTACCCCATCAAGTTTGTGTTCATAGATCCAGTCTTTATTTGAAAACTCGTCATGAGTGAGTTTTGCAAGCATGGGCTGTATCCATAAAGGCTGTTCTTTTGTCATCTTAAAGCTGCGTCTTCCCCAAAAATTATAAAATTATGAGCAGCAGGCGTCTAAAGAAACTGCTAAATTTGGAATAATGAATTTTGCCTGCGGCAAAAACTAAACTCCAGGAGTGAACTGGTTAAGGTCAAATATTCCCATCTGTTTTTCAATTTCGGCAACTTTATCAAGCATCATCATAAACCCGTCCTTACCAAATTTCTCGTGTTCCTTTTTCTCAAATTCCTCACCCAGCGCGTCATATTCATGCCTGGAGATCACTTTTTTGAAAGTGGGAAAAAGTACGGTGTCTTCCCTGGCTTCGTGAGGACGGTACATCTTGTTGAAAGCCGTTAATGAAGAAATGAGTTGCCGTGAATCCTCTCCTTTTATGCTGCGTCCCGCTTTGGTCAACTCAAGAACTTTTTCGGTCAGTTTCCGGCCCCCGGCGTGCTGCCTTCTTAAAGTCGCAGTAAGGTCGGTCAACTTGTTGGCCTTTTCCAGACGCGGAAAAAGATATTCTTCTTCCAATTTTTCGTGGTAGTCTTCAACAAAATCGTGTACAATGCCTGCGGCCCGGTTGAGGTAAGCAGGATTAAAGGCTTCCTCTTCCTTCAGCCGGGTAATGGCGGTGTCATAAATAAGTAAGATGCGGTTAAGCAGGCCGTGTTCACGCATGAGATCTTCATTAGCAGAAACCATTTCTTCTTCTCCTTCTTCTGCTTCGTGATTTTCCTGCTCCCTGTGCTGCTGCTCACATGAAATGGCCATTCCCGAAAACGCTACTGTCCCGGCAAGTAATAAGCTTCCTTTTTGTAAAAACGCTCTTCGGGAATTTCGGCTGAGTTCGTGATTTTTCCCTTTCATTTTTTTTAGTTTTAAAGATTTACTGGCTGAAAGTCAGGCGATAATGAAGCTTTAAATTACGAAATGAAGCGGAATTTTTCCTGCTGCACCAGAAGTTTCTGTGATAGCAAAAGAGCTTTCGAAGAATATTCTGCAGAATTTTTGCCTTTTTTCAATTCAGGAATAATAGCTCTTACGCTATTTCCTGATCTTTTTCCAGATCATACTGAAGAGTTTGATGATGATCAACACCACGAAACCTACAACCAGTCCAATTAAGAGCTCTACAAGAATGGCCGGAAGGCTTTCGAATAATCCGTGAAAGTATTCAATGTTATGCATAAAGATTCCGCCAGAGACCAGTAACAGGGCGATAGTGCCAATGATAGAAAGGCTCTTGATCACCATGGGAAGTGCGTTCACAAGGAATCTCCCTATTTTATCAGAAATACTATTCTCCTCATCGTTAAGATCAATGAGTTTAGCCCCAAATTCATCCATCCTCACGATGAGGGCCACGATGCCGTAGACTCCCACAGTGGCCAGCAGTGCAATAAGGGTCACTACCGGGATCTGGGTGATGAGCGGTTCGCCTTCCACGCTGCCAAGAGCTATGATAATTATTTCTACAGACAGAATGAAATCTGTAAGAATAGCCGATTTTATTTTTTCCTTTTCCCTTGCCAGTACTTCTTCTTTAGAAAGTTTTTCAAGTTTTGGAGTTTCATCGGGGTGGGAGTGAGGGAAAAGAAATTCATAGATCTTTTCGGCACCCTCGTAGGCCAGGTAAAGTCCACCAATGGTTAGGATCACAGAAATGGCAGAAGGAACAAAAGCACTGAGTAGAAAAGCCAGGGGCAGGATAATCACTTTATTGAGGAAGGAGCCTTTGGTGATCGCCCAAAGAACCGGTAATTCCCTGGAAGACATAAAACCCGATGCTTTCTCTGCATTTACCGCCAGATCGTCTCCCAGTATCCCGGCTGTTTTTTTGCCGGCGACCTTACCCATCACTGCCACGTCATCCATTAAAGTTGCGATATCATCGAGAAGTGCAAAAAATCCTGAAGCCATATTTCATTTTGATTAAGCAGGCAAGATAAGTGTATTTGGGAAAAAGAAAATTAAAAGAATTCTCAATTACACAAGCCGCAAGAAGGTGTTCGATGTTGATTGCAAATATAATGAGCTCCTGCCGGTAGTTAAAAGTGCTTTTTCTTTTTTCAGCAATTCATCTGTTTATTAACCTTTCTCTTTTCTGAAGCTGTCCTGCTGCATGAGCACTTCCCCAAATGATATCTCCTCGGCGGCGAGGACCAGGATACTGGAAGGAAGACCTTTAAGGCGCTGCTGCATTCGGGCATAATATGCCTCAAAATTTACATCGGGAATGGCCATTCCTAAACAAATAAGATCTGCCTCGGCAGAAGACTCCTGCAATAGCTCGTCAAAACTTCTGTTATCTGAAATGATCACCTCCAATCGGGCGCCGGTCCTCAACTTTTTGATCACTCCGGAAAGGTTTTCGCGGGCATCTTCGGCAGCTTTTTCATCGGGCACGACCATTTTTAAAGTCACCTGCGCATCATACCAGGAACGGCTGCTCCTTAGCAGGTAAGATATGATCATGAGCAGGCCGCCGTTGCCTTTGAGTCCGCCCCACCATAGATCGATCTTCTGCCTTCTTCCGAAGCCTTTTTCTTCATTCTCCCTTAGGATAACCACATTGCGGTTGAGCTCGTAAAAATACCTGATCATGTCGCAGTACTTTTTCCGCAGCTGTTCATTTTCGCTGTCCCCAAGAATAATGGTATTGGGCACTAAACTGCCCATGCCATACGCCTTCACAAAATTTTCTATGCCTTCAAAAGTGTCTTTTGCAGGGATCACCCGGGCAAAGCCCCTGGTACTCCTTTTTGACAGGAAATCCTGAATATTGTTCTCCATCTTCTTTACCCGCTCACGCGTCATATGTTCGCTGCTTAATACGCTTGCCACGGTGAGAATTCCGCGATTATGGGTGATACTTGAGGCAAAATCGATGAGGTGCCATCTTTTTGTTGGTGCTCCCGAAAGTACGAGCGGGTTTGGTCTCCAGGTCTTGGATTCTTTTTCCTGGCTGAGGTGCAGCAATCCTGCACGAATTAGCGCCATCCAAATTCCGCGGCGCACATCGCCCCAGGCGGTTTTCATTTCCCGGTTTTGCAGCCAAACAAAAATAAGGGTGATAAAAACAAAGGCAACCACAGTCGCTACTGAATTAATGAGGAACATCACCACAAGACAGCCTGCAGTGCCTAATAAGGAAAACACCCAGTGCACCCTGAACGAGGGGCGAAAAGAGGGACTGTCAAGCAGGCGTTCGATCCCGGCAGAGGCATTTAGGACGCCGTAGGTGGTCAAAAAGAACATCGTTAATACGGGCGCGATAATGTTGAGGTTTCCCAGGTAAACGGCCAGCAGGGAAATGATCATGGTGAAGATCGTTCCATAGCGCGGGAGAATCGTCATTGCCGCTGCCTTTGCCCAACCATCCCAGCCACCGTGGCAAAACGCGGTCGCGGGCCAAAGCCTGCAGCACTCGTGGCGCGCCTAAAATGCTGCCCACGGCACTGCTTAGGGTAGCGCCCCAAACCCCAATGAGAATGGCATCACCCCAGTAGGACATCCTTCTCATGATCATGGGGTCCTCAATAAGACTGAGGGCGTTTGCCCGGTTGGCCAAAATTACCGGTAGGATCATATAGATCGCGTAGCCGGTGCCAATGGCGGCAAAAGTACCTTTGGGGATTGATTTCGAAGGATTCTTCAGGTCGCCGGACATGTTTACCCCGGCCATAATTCCGGTGACCGCAGGGAAGAAAACAGCAAATACCACCCAGAACGGCTCAGAATGCCTTTCGGCGGCGCCCCAAAGTTCGATTTCTGTGTCTTCTATGGGTTTTCCGAAGAAAAGCGAAAGCAGGGAAAGTCCTATCCCGAACATGATAAAATACTGTGCCCTGATAGCCACTTTCGCCGAGATCATCGCTAAGATGGATACACCCGCCGTTGTGATAAGACCTACAGTTTTAAAATCCAGCTGGGGAAAAACATCGACCACACTTTCGGCAAAACCCACTGTATATAGTGCTACAGAAAGTGCCAGCGCAATGAACAGCGGAATGCCTATTGCGCCGCCGGCTTCAATACCTAACGACCGGCTGATCATGTAATAGGCACCGCCCGCCCGTACCTGTTGATCTGTGGCTATAGCGGCTACAGAAAGGGCGGTCAAAAAAGTGATAGAGGTGGCAAGGGTGACAATGATCAAGGTACCTAACAAACCAACATTTCCAACTACCCATCCAAACCTCAGGTACATGATCACACCCAGAATTGTAAGTATAGAAGGCGTGAAGACGCCGCCAAATGTTCCCAGGCCTGTCTTTACTGAAGGAACAACGTTGCCGCTTTCGGGCCCGCTTCTCTTAAAAAAGTTCTTCATAAATGTCCGTAGGCTGGATTAGATTTGATCATGCTGCGGAATAACAAGTAAAAGGTACAGGTTTTTTTTCATTTTTGAGAGGAAAGCAACCCGTCCGGGATTCAACTCTTTTTACATGATCTGCAGGATTCAAAATGATAGCCCCATAAGAAAATTCTATTTCAGGCTCGTTGGTAATTTGTATGACTCTTCCCTATTTTTGCGCTGTTAACAGTGTTAGCTAAATGGGAATTTCCGAAAGAAAGAAAAGGCAAAAGGAGGAGATGAGAAAAGCCATTCTCGATGCTTCCTGGCAGCTGGTTGTCAACGACGGCTGGCAGGCACTTTCTATTCGCAAGATCGCCGACGCCATAGAATACAGTGCACCTGTGATCTATGACCATTTTGCCAACAAAGAGGCCATTTTGCTGGAGCTTACCCGGCAGGGCTTTCAAAAGCTCAATTTGAGATTGGCCGAGGCAAGATCTAAAAGTGAAGAACCAAAGGAGCAGATCGCCGCGATGGCGGGTGCGTACTGGGATTTTGCTTTTGAAAATGAGGCTTATTATCAAGTAATGTATGGATTAGGGATGCCCTCCTGTGAGACGGTGAACCAGATCCCTGAAATGTCTGCTTACTCAAATCTCATTTTGGAGCCGGTAAAAAAATTGATCGCTTCGGGTTCAAATCCTGAAACGGATCCATACCTGAAGCTTCATACTTTCTGGTCTATGCTGCACGGATTGGTCTCCATCAACATGATGGGCAAAGGCCAGAAGAAACAGGAGTTGAATGCAATGGTGCTTAAGGATTTCATGAGCAGTTTTGTGCTTGGCTTTTAAAAAATTTTCTGTTTCACTTAACACTGTTAGAAAATATAACATCGTAATTAATTGTTCAATATAAAACCAATAAATATGTCAAAGACTAAATGGGTACTCGACCCAACCCACAGCGAACTAGGATTCAAGATAAGACACCTCATGATCTCCAACGTGACCGGAAAATTTAAAGAGTTTGACGCTTCCGCAGAAACAGAGGGAGACGACTTTTCTACTGCCAAACTAAAAGCAGAGGTGAAGGTGAATTCTATTGACACTAATAACCAGGACAGGGATGCTCACCTGAGAAATGCAGATTTTTTCGAGGCAGAAACTTATCCCGAAATGCACTTTGAATCTACAGATGTTGAAAAGGTCGACGACGACACCTTCAACATTCATGGAAATCTGACTATAAAAGACACTACCAAACCTGTAAAACTGGTTTCAGAATATAACGGGATCGTGAAAGACCCTTATGGGAACACTAAGGCAGGGTTTAGCCTTAGCGGCAAGATCAACCGTAAAGAATGGGGAATCAATTACAACGCCGCTCTGGAAACCGGAGGCGTTATGTTGGGAGATGAACTTAAAATACAGGGAGAAGTACAACTGGTAAAACAGTAGAACGCTCCAATATCTCACTAAAAGAAGCTGTCTTACCGGGCAGCTTTTTTAGTTTTCACTGCTTTGGATGTAATAGGTGCTCAAAAAAGGGCTTTTTTGACAGATTTTCTCCCCGGCTTAACAAAAGATTGGCTTCAAAAACACGGTGGAATTCTCGGCTGTAGCTACGGCTTTATTTATCTTAGTTCGGCAGCATCCAACCCATGTGAAAAAGAAGAAAAGATGGAAGAGGAATTCAACAATTTTAGAAGAAGATTGTCCGGCCTGGACGATGAGATAAGAATGCTGGCTCTCGAGTACGCATCAGAGATCTATCAATCCAATGAATGCTCTAAAGAAGAAGCCCTGGAAAAAGCAATTACCAGGGCCGAAATGGAAAAAAGAGACCTCGAGCCATAACCCCTTTTAGTCGCCTCTATAAATTTTGTAAACCTTGAGGATTCAGGATTTCAAATTTTGGCTCAATTTTCCAGGTTAAACGCAGCAGCCTAACTGTTTGAAACGTCCAACTCCTTACACAGGTCGAGGAATTCTTTTTTAAACTGCGCGAGTCGTGGCAGGTCAAGATCTTTCAACTCTTCATTGATCTCTTCGGCAGCATCAGAGCTTAGGTCACTAAGGTAATTTTCCCGTACCTCCTCGGGAGTATCGTACTGTTGAAACCGTTCCTTTTCGTTTTTTGTGCTTTGCTGCACATCTTCCAGTTTACGTTTTTTATCTTCGGAATCATAGTCATCTTTTGATTTTTCCAAGATAGGATCAAAAGCCTTTTTATTTAGAAATTCCAGCAGTTTTTCTCTCTTGTCATCCTGTTCCATTGAGCAGTCATTTTGGTAAAATAAATGGGTAAATACTTTTAGGGGAAATTAATAAAGCTGCTGCATTACTTCTGCCAAGGCAGTCATAAATCTGTTCTAAAAAAACGGAAAAAATAGAATGGTTGGGTACAAACAAATCAGAAGATTGATAGAATAACAAACTTCGCTTCTTTCCAATTCTCTTACCTCTGGTTCTAAAATGTCAGCGGTTTATTCCTTTTTCAGTTAAAAGAGGAGAAATAGGCTTTCTTTTGGGAGAAAACCTGAACTACTTTCACCCGAATGTCCTTTTTTAAGAGGTTTTTGACAGAAGTAGTTGTTATAGATAATTATCTTTAATATCTGTGACTTCTAATGGAGTTCTCTTTGTTTCCTTTAGAAGTTCTTCTAAACCTAAAAATTGAACATGCTGAAATTTTTTTCCTTGCAAAAATGCTGTCTCTGCTGCTTTGAACCTCCTTTGGTAAATCTGGTAAACCAGCTTCTTTTATCATGATTCTACCAAAGAGATTACAAAAAGGAGACCATGTAAGGGTGATAGCTCCGGCAGAAAGCTTTTCAGAGAAATTTAGTCCGGAGCTCAGGCAAAGGGGAATTGACCGGCTGGAGCAACTGGGCCTGGAGGTGAGCTTTGGAAAATATGTTGATGAACAGGGGCCTTTTAAGTCGGCCACCCTTGAGCACAGGTTAGAAGACCTGCATAATGCCTTTGAAGATGATTCTGTGCAGGCGGTTCTCTCAGCCAACGGCGGTTCCAGTGCCAATCAATTGCTCAAGCATATTGATTATGACCTCATAAAGGAGAAGAGAAAGATCTTTTGCGGCTTGTCGGACATTACAGAACTCACCAGCGCTATCCACGCAAAAACAGGACTCATTACCTACTACGGCCCGCACTTTACGATGTTGGGTGCCAGTGAGCACTTCGGCCATATGATTGGTAACATGAAAAGCAGCTTCTTTTCTGAAGATACTTTTGAAGTGAATAGCTCCAAGTACTTTTCAAATTCTGAATGGGATAATGAACGCATCCTCAATGAAGGTTTCTGGACGATCAACGAGGGAGAGGCAGAGGGAGTTTGCCTTGGAGGAAACATGCTCACCTTTAACTTTTTACTCGGTTATGAATTCGTGCCCGATATTGAGGGAAAGATCCTCTTTCTGGAGGAAAACCATATTATAGATTACCGCGGAATTCAGAAGGAAATCCAGCAGATACTCAACCACCCGCAGGGTTCAAAAATAAAAGGAATGATCATAGGGCGGTTTCAACGTCAAAGCAAAATGTCGCGGGAGTTACTTGAAGAGTTAATTAAAAGCAAAAAAGAGCTGGAGGGTATTCCTGTTGTTGGTAATGTCAATTGCAGCCACACCGTTCCCATGTCTACTTTTCCGTTTGGCGGGGAGCTCAGGTTTTCAGCAAAGGCAGGAGATGAAGTGAAGATAGAGATGATAACCCATTAACTCCTAAAAATAGCTTTTTTGACCCCTATTTAGATCGCAACAATGGCAAACAATAAGAGCAGAACATACCGCATTTTCTATTCACTCGAGGAGCACCTTGAAATTCCAATGTTCCTGCTGGCGCTGGTGTGGCTTTACCTTTTTGGTAAGGAAATGATCACCGGCCTTAGCACTTTTGAGGAAGATCTCATCCTGGTGATCTGGATCCTCTTCATCCTGGAGTACTTGATAAAGCTTTTCGTGGCGCCAAGAAAAATGGAATTTGTGAAGGATAACTGGATTACTCTAATTGCTCTGTTGGTGCCTGCTCTTCGGGTGCTGCGGTTGGTAAAGGCCATCTCGCTGCTCAATTCTGTACGGGTGGTAAATTCTACCAAGATCATAAGGGCGGTAACTTCGGGGAAACGATTTTTTTCAGCCTTACAGGAGGCGCAGGGGCCAAGGCCGGCACCCGAGATGGATATGGGCATCCTGCTGGCCTACAGCAAACCCGAAAACAGGGAGGCGCTTCATAATTACGCGCGGCAGCTGTTGGAAGATGTGGAGCCCGAGCTGGAACAAAGCAGCGGTATGCCCTGGATCTTTGATATTACAGATGACGTTAGGTTGGAGACAGATGAGCCAAGGCGGCCTTCAGATTTTCTTGACGCTGCCAGCCAGCGAATGGCCGAAGGCCCTTACGACCTCATGGCGGTAGTGACCGATGTCGGTTTGATGTCGCGCAAGCACTTGCTGGTGCCGGGCCTGGCTTCTTCGGTAAGCAGGATCATGGTGATCTCCACGAGAAAACTGGTCACGACAGGAAAAGGCCAGGAAAATCTGGAGCTTAGGCATCCAACAAGCCGTTTTAACGGGGCTGCACTTTTTCTAAAACTGGTCGGCAGTATCTTCGGTTTGAAAAGATCTTCGGCTTATCCACGGGCGGTAATGAACATTAAAGACTTCAGCAGGGATATTGATAAGGTTCCGTCTTATTCCGAAGCAGAACGCGAGAAGATGCGCAGAAGGTCTGAAGATCTGCCCGACCGGGAGCTGCGGGAGGGAAACTGGTTGGAAAGTTTCATTTTTCACATTCTTATGTCGCTGCGGCACCCTCGCGAATTCTTTAGGCCTTTGCTGGTCAATAAAGCTTTGTTTTTGCCGCTGTCCCTGCCGGGGCTCGCTACTGCGGCGGTTGCCCCTGCTTTCATTCTTGTCTTCACGGCCGAGATCTGGGACGTGGGGCTGGGAATGACGAATACCACCGCCATTGTTTATGCTATTGTGAGTGTGCTGCTGGCCAGTTTTTACCTGGTAAGCATCCAGTCACTTTTTCTCCCAAGGAAAGAAAAAAGGGTGGTGACAGAACATTTGGCAGTAGCAAACTCGGTGATCTACTGTAGCATTTTCATAGCCTGTATCGGCCTTTTTCTATTGGTAGGTTTACTCATGATGCTCCTGGAGCTCTACGTTTTTCCTACCGATCTTATGCAGACCTGGCCTACTTTGGAAACAGGCTCTATCGGCCTGGAAGAACAAATAAGGCTGGCGATCTTTATAAGTACAGTTGGGGTGACCACAGGTGCACTTGCAGGCGGTCTGGATAAAAGGACGGTGGTGCAGCACCTGGCACTTTTCGGCGACCGATTCTAGGCCAATCTTTCCAAAAATGCAGTAACACCTTCCCGTTTTGCGGCAAACGACCCGTTTAATGATATAAACTGCTGCAGTTCTTGCTGCTGCCTGAATTCCAGCGGTTTACCGCCATTTAGCAGCTTTCATTACCAACAACCGGTGGGTTGACATCTTTACTTTCCAAAAAGCAGGGTTGAGGTATTAATTTAGTTCTTGTAAAACGATGAAAATCAGGATCTAAAAAGCCTGAAGATCAGTAACCCTTTAAAATGTTGTATTATGAAAACTCTGTTTATTTATCTCGCATTGGTGTTCTGGGCAGGTGCGATCCAGGCTCAGGAAATCACAGAACTTAAAGAAGCTAAAGTAGGTTTTGCGCCGCTTTCTTCAGATGTACAAAGAGACGGTGACTCTTATACTTTTAATGTACACGAGAACTACATGGGTGAATTTGAAAAAGACCCGCTGGCTTTTCTTGATAACTATTTTGACATCAACAACTTCATTGAAGAAGTAAAAGATGAAGGCTATGACTCTTACGAAGTGAGCCTTGTAAGCGGAAACGGTTACCTCAAAGCAAGTTATGACCGCGACGGAAATCTTACAAAAACTTCTGAAAAATTTAAAGATGTCTTTTTACCTGAGGCTTTGCGCGAATCGCTTTATCGCGACCACGAAGGGTGGAAAATGGTGAAGAACGTTCACATCACCACAGGCCGTGACGGACTTGTGAACCGCGATTTCTATCGCATTAAACTAAAGAATGACAACCGCAGAATGATCCTTAAGGTAGATGCGGCCGATGCTGAAAAAGGAATTGTTGCAAGCAATTAAGCCTCCTAAAAGCGGAAAGACCACCAGCCCCACCTGGTGGTTTCTCCTGTTTAAAACTAAAGAACTTTATCGTATGCAATTAGAATATTGGTAAATTGTAAGGTAATTAAAAACTTACCTATGAAGGCTTTAATTGTTGATGATGAAGAACTGGCAAGAAGGCGGGTGGTAAATCTGCTGGAGGAGGTGCCCCAGATCGAGGTGATGGGGGAATGCTCGAATGGTAAGACCGCTATAAAAATGATCAATTCAGAAAGGCCTGATCTTGTTTTTCTTGATATTAATATGAAAGATATGAACGGTTTTGAGGTGCTGCAAAAGGTCGAGATCACGCCTAAACCTATAGTGATCTTTGTGACGGCCTATGACAACTATGCCAGTCGTGCTTTTGATGTGGAAGCTTTTGATTTTTTGCTGAAGCCTTTCAAGGACCAGCGCTTCTTCAAAACGATCAACAAGGTGCTTAGTATTTCCCGCTCTGAAGCTGATTCCAATTTCGAAGAACGCATCAGGCAGCTGTTCAGGATCTATTCACAAGAAGCTAGAGGCGCTAAACCAATGCTGAAAATTCCGGTGAAGCAGGGCAACAAAACGGTATTGATCAACCCTGCCGACATTCTTTACATCATCGCTTCGGGTTATTATTCAGAGATCTATTGTGAAGGCAAAAAACACGTACTGCGTGAATCGCTAAGTAATTTGATGGAAAGCCTGGATGAGAACATTTTTTTCAGGATACACCGCTCGACCATAGTCAATATTAATCATGTAAAAGAAATAGTGCATTCAGAATATTCCGAAGTCGATGCAAGAATGACCGATGATAAGCTGCTGCACATAAGCAAATCCAATAAAAAACAATTCCTTGAGAGAATAGGTATCTAAAATGTCACTTTCAGCCCTTAAAAAATACATCGACCTCAAGCTCATTATGTTGCTTGGAGGTTTTTACGCGCTTTTTGACCTTGTCTACATTGCAAAATCGGCCTACCTGCGGGTGAACTTCCCCAAAGAAATGCACGAGTCCTGGCTCAACTTCCTCTTCTACAATGTGCTCATCGACTGGCTGGTGGTGGTGACCTACATGAGCCTTATCGCCATAAGTACTAAGAGATTCCTGTATAAGAATTATTCCTGGGTGAGGATCATTTCCATTCACACCGTTTTTTCTATCCTGATTGGCTTAATCATCAGGTTAATCTTTGACCTCTTTAGCATTGTCACCGGGCTTACCACCCTTGCGGAATACGATTTCAAATACAGCATCAACAGGTTCATGTTCGTTATCGACCTCAATTTTCTCATCTACTTCGCGATGGTCTTTATTATTTACACCTATTACTATGTGAAGCAGGTGAAGGAGGCCGAAAAACACCGCAGCGTGCTGGAAAATCAGCTGGTGAACACGCGTATGAAGATGCTTTCTTCGCAACTGCAGCCGCATTTCCTGTTCAATACGCTCAACAGCATTGCGGTGCTGGCAGATCTTGATAAAGAGAAAGCCAAAGACACCATTGCAGACCTTAGCGACTTTTTGCGGGAGATCCTTTACAGCAGTGACGAGAACGAGATAAGCCTCGACAAGGAGTTGCGCACTCTGGAATACTATCTCAACATTGTGAACGTGCGGTTTTCAGACCATTTAAAGATAAGTTTGGAGGTGGAAGAAGACCTGCTTCAGAAAAAAGTGCCGGCCCTGTTGCTGCAGCCATTGATCGAAAACTCCATCAAGCACGGCTATTCCTATGATCATACAGATCTTGAGGTGAAGGTGAATATTAAAGCCGAAGGCAAATACCTGCTTATAAAAGTGGAAAATGACGGGCAGACTTTAAGCCAGAGCCATACTGAATTGCTGCAAAAAGGAGTGGGACTTTCCAATCTCAACGACAGGCTCAAAAATCTCTACGGCAGCGATTACTTCTTTGAACTAAGGAACAAAGAGAGCGGAAACGGGGTGGAAACTTTGGTGAAGATCCCGATGGATTAAAGATCCAGGCCTTTGAGGCTTTCCTGAACGTTCTCCTCGGTCTTATACAGTTTTTCCCGGCAGATCTTCAGCAAAACCGAAGCTCTTTTCACCTTGGCATCTAAAATATCAAGTCCTATTTCTGAATTTTCCATTTCCGAAACGATCTGCTGTAATTCGGCAAACGCTTCGGCATAAGTTATTTTGTTGCCCATGTTTTTTCTTTTTTTAGCTGAATTTCCTGTACCTCGGCGGTTGCTTTACCTTCGAAAAATTCAATTTCCACCAGGTCTTCTTTTTGCAGCCCGTCAACATCTTTAACGATCTTCCCGTTACTGCGGGTGATGCTGTAGCCGCGTTTGAGAATGTTCTGCGGGGAGAGCAGTTCTACTGAATTGGAGATGTTTCTAATTTCGGCTTTTTGGTCCCGCAGCAAAGATCTGCTTGAAGTCCTGAGGCTATTCTCAAAATGCTCCAGCTGATTGAGATTCTTCTGAAGGATCCTTTCTGAATAGAACCCAAAGGAGCGGGAAGCTTGCAGAAGTTGATTTTCCTGCCTCTCAAAAATGCGGTTTACGAGCGTCCTTATCTTTTCTGAATTTTCCTTTAGCGGAAGAGCAAAACTGTTGAACTCCTGCAGAAAGAACTCGGCGATCTTGGTTGGCGTGATAAAGCTTTTATAGCTCACCAGCTCGCTCACCGTTTCGTTGGTGGAATGACCGATACCGGTCAACACCGGAAGCGGAAAACCTGCGATGCTTTTGGCCAGCCTGTAGTCGTCGTAACAGCTAAGGCCAATTTCGCCACCGCCGCCGCGAATGATCGCGACCGCGTCGAAGCGTTTCGCGTATTTCTTTATCTTCTGAAGTTGCGCCACTATGGTCCTCACCGCGTTCTCGCCCTGCAGTACCGCCGGGAACAGCAGTTGATGGTATTTATAACCCCAGGGATTGTTCTCGATCACATTAACAAAATCCTGATAGCCTTTGCTGCTCTCTACCGAGATCACAGCGATGGTCTTTGGCAGTTTTGGCAGGAAAAGTTTTTTATTCGCTTCGAAAAGGCCTTCCTGCTGCAACTTTTTGATGGTTTCTGCCCGTTGCCGTGCCAGTTCTCCAAGTGTATATTCGGGATCGATGTCGAGAATGTTCAACGCCAGCCCGTAAACGGGATGGTAGGTCACTGCAGCCTGGATTACCACCGTCATATCGTCTTTTAGCTCCTCCTGCAACACTTCCCTGAACTTCGTGTTGATCTCTTCAAACCGGGTGTTCCAGATATTGCCGCGGATTTCGGCTATGATCCTGCCATTCCTTTTTTCGACCAAATCGGGGTAGCAATGCCCGGTCTGCGGATAATGATTAAGCTTCACGATCTCTGCCTTTACCCATACAACTTTGCTGCAGTGCAAATTGATCACATTCTCAATGGCAGTTGTGACTTTGGAGAGCGGAAAAATTCTTTTGGCAGGCATAGTGCAATTCTTGAGCTAAAGATATTGCATTTTCTTAGCACCAAAAATAATTGCCTCAAAAATGGCATTTTTAAAGCCGCTGATTTTTGCTCTTTTCAATACCCGGCTGCAACAAAAAAGCCGGTGATGATCACCGGCCTTTTATATTTAATCGTCATTTGTGGGCAGCTCCGGCATCTGTGAAGCCTGAGGGGAATAGGCGAGTTCGGGTTTCATTTTGCCCGTCATCACCTCGTATGTTGTGACAAGATCCATGACCTCCCCAAATTTTTGTTCTCCTTCTTCGCCAAGTAATTGATTGGTTTCAGAAGACATTCGTGCATAATCTTCGGCGTCTTTAGCCGAAACAACAGCTACAAAATAATCACCCATATTTCCGAAGCTGCTTCTGTAGATGCGATAGTACTCTTTTGCTCCTTTTTTGGAGTAAATGTCTTTTAGTTCAGCGAGTTTTTCTCTCAATTTTCCAACATTTTCGGCAGAAACTGCCATATTATGCCACTTCCTGTAGTCCTGCCCGGGAGTAACGGGATCCAGCCCGTTTGGCATGTAAGACAGCTCACTATCCAGCACGATAAGGTAATTTCCATGTTTGTCATACATGGTGTTGAACTTGTTCATCATTTGATTGAACCGGTCCTCGCCCATGGAGGCCATGAGGGGTTCAAAGCTCTTTGTCTGGATGTCTGCCATATCCTTAACGGGAGTAATACTCAGGTGCCTGCCGTTATCCATTGCCGCTACAGACCAGCTCATATTCTGGAGATTGCCTTTTTTAGCCTCGGCTACAAGTTCTTTTGAGAGCTCTTCATATTCTTGGACCATTCCCGGTCTCACCTGGTCTTCATGTACCCAAAACAACTGGTTTTGAGCCTTTGCTCCCATGTTGCCCAGCACGAACAGGCAACAACTGAGGATCCAAATTAACTGCATCTTTCTCATATCAATGAAATTTAGTTGACGACGCTTGTGGGGGAAGAAAGCTCAGGCTCAGCTTGAGAGACTGAATTTTTTAATCCTTTAAGATACGTAAATAACTGATGTAAAGTTATTTATGAAATGATAAAAATGAAGAAGCTCTTAAATGAGCCACAAGCCGGTAACAAAGACAACAGTTCCTGTAAGCAGGAGTACCAGGGTGTAGGGGAGGATTTCGCGGGCTTTTAATTTTGTGATGGCCAACAATGGCAGCGCCCAGAATGGCTGCAACATATTTGTTACCTGGTCGCCATAAGCAAAGGCCATTATGGCTTTATTGAGCGGTACCCCAAGTTCCATCGCGCTTTGCAGCACCACCGGCCCCTGGATTGCCCATTGTCCGCCGCCGCTGGGGACAAAAATATTGACCAGTCCTGCACTCAAAAAGGTGAAAACAGGCAGGCTTTGTTCCGAAGCTATACCTACGAAGAAGAGGGCGATCTGGTTTACCATTCCTGTGTCTTTCATGATGCCCATGATCCCGAAGTAAAGCGGGAACTGGATCAAAATGGCGCCGGCACCAATTATGGCTTCATCCAGCGCTTTAAGAAAAGAGACAAAAGAACCATGGAACAGGATACAGAGGCCCAACATAAGAAAATTCAGCATGTTTGGAGTGAGGTTCGCCTGTAGGAGCTCGTTCCAGTAACTCGCAAAAAAGGCCAAAATCAACAGTAGTCCAAAGAGCAGGCTAAGCAGCCGCGAGTGGTCAAGCCTCTCAGCTCCGGAAATGGCTTTTTCTATGATGTTTTCTTCGGAAGGTGGAAAATCTACTGGGGTGGTCGAAGTCTTTTTTGAGATGAGGTAAAGCACAAAAGGAACAATAAAGAGCAATATCCCGAAGAGGAGCAGGTTGAAGCCCGAAAAAATAGTGCTTTCAGCAGAGATCTGTGACGGCAGTTGACTCACAAAAACTTCTTTTTCCATTCCGGAGAAGAGGCTCGCCAAATGCCCTTTTTCGGCCGCCTTTAAAGGTGCGCTTCCGCTAATGCCTCCATGCCAGACCATGAGACCCACATAACCCGCAGCTCCAATGAGCGGATAATTGATCCTGAAGCCTCTTTCCTGTGCGGCCTCGGCTACTTTTCTTGCCATGATCGCACCAAAGATGAGCCCCAGGCCCCAGTTGAAGAATGCGACCAGCATGGTAGATACAGAGACTGTAATTACTGCACTGGTATTGCCCGAGACGAAAGCTGTAAGCTGGCTGGTGAGTTTCGCCACGGGTTTGCTAAGGACCAGAATGTGACCCAACACCAGGATGAGCATCATTTGAACGGCAAAGACCAGCAAAGCCGGATCCCACATTCCCGTTTGCCAGGACTTCAGGATCTCTACAGCGCCGGCTGCAGAAGTTCTTCCGGTGAAGAAAAAGGCGAGCAGCATCGTGAACAAACTCAGGAGGACCGCCAGGGTGAAAGGGGCGGGAATTAGCTTTCTGAAAGCATTTTCAATAAAACCGGCTGAGTTCATATCCCAAATATGCTGAAATTTTTCAGAAATTGATCTTAAAACCTGAGGAAGTGGCCTTGAGAGTGGGTTAAATCAGGGGAAAAGCTCTCTGTTTTTTGTACTTTTCAGCAACTAAAATTTAAGAAATGACCAAAAAAACATCTGCGCTTTTTACGCCATTAAAAATAAGAGATATAGCATTTAAAAACAGGATAGCCGTTTCGCCCATGTGCATGTACAGCAGCGAAGACGGATTTTCAAATCACTGGCACCTGGTGCACCTGGGAACCCGGGCAGTGGGCGGGGCAGGCCTTGTATTTTCTGAAGCTACAGCAGTTTCACCCGAAGCCAGAATTACCCCCGATGATCTTGGTATCTGGAAAGACGAACATATTGCCGGGCTTAAGGAAATAACCACATTTTTGAAGCAGCAGGGGAGCGTACCGGGAATCCAGCTGGCGCATGCAGGCAGGAAAGCTTCAACGACAAGTCCCTGGAAAGGCGGGAATCAACTAACGAGTGAAAATGGCGGGTGGCAAACTGTAGCTCCCAGTGCGGTGGGTTTTAGAGAGGATGACAATCCGCCTACAGCTTTGGATGAAAATGGATTGGAGAAAGTTATTTCCGATTTTAAAGAGGCGGCAAAAAGGGCATTGGCGGCAGGTTTTGAAGTGATTGAGGTACATGCTGCCCACGGTTATTTGCTGCACGAGTTCCTTTCTCC
Source organism: uncultured Flavobacteriaceae bacterium (assembly GCA_963739625.1). Classification (GTDB taxonomy): domain Bacteria; phylum Bacteroidota; class Bacteroidia; order Flavobacteriales; family Flavobacteriaceae; genus Salinimicrobium. The sequence continues at coordinate 200,003 of CAVUAU010000007.1, read as the reverse complement.
TCTTAGCAATAAGAGAGAGGACAATTACGGAGGCTCTTTGGAGAACCGCAGCAGGTTATTGCTGCAGGTGACCCGCGCTGTGAGGGAGGTATGGCCGGAGAATTTGCCGCTGTTTGTAAGAATTTCGGCTACCGACTGGGTAGAGGATGGGTGGAATGAAACAGATTCTGTCGCCCTGGCCAAGTTGCTGAAAGAAGAAGAGGTTGATCTCATTGATTGCTCCTCAGGCGGAGCGGTGCCTCATGCCGTCATCCCTGTGAAAAAAGGATACCAGGTTGGTTTTGCTGAAAAGATCAAAAAAGAAGCCGAAATCTCTACGGGAGCGGTTGGCCTCATCATGGACGCAGAGCAGGCCGAAAAGATCATTTTTGAGGAGCAGGCCGATCTTGTTTTTATGGCACGGGAGCTGCTTCGGAATCCTTATTTTCCTCTGGAAGCCGCCAATGAATTAGGGGCAGATGTTGAGTGGCCGCCACAGTATCAACGGGCGAAACCAAGATAGACAAAGTAAATTCCAAGCCCCGGGGTCCAAATTCCAAATCGAAGTGGGCGGAGCTGGTGGAGAGATGCTCATCTTTTTGTTAATTTCAACCTTCTGCGCCAATGAAGCAATCCATTCCAAACCCGGAAATGGCAGGTAGAATGCCTGCTATTTCCGGGTTTAAAATTCCTAAAGCAGCTTTCCAGGCTGCAATAAAAGTTATAAAATAATTGCATCGACTATCGCGCCAACAAAGGCCAGGAGGATCGCCAGCCAGAGGGAGGGAAGAAATCCGTGGGTCTTAAAATCGCTGCTTAATTTGTCGGCGACTTCTATTATGATCGCGTAAGCTATAGTTCGGGTTATAAAACCGAGGCCCAGAAAATAAAAAATTCCAAGAGTAGCGAGGTTGAGCACCAAGGTAAAGAACCAGCTGAGAAAAAAACTGAGCACCCCAATCATCAAAGCGACAATAATGGCTGTTTTAAAGCCTTTTAATTCCACTCCCGACATCATTTTGGCGGCCACGAGCAGTACAACTGAATCAATGAGGATATGGATCAACCATTCTAGCATGAGAAACGAGATTTAAGGTTAGTCTTGTGATTTACTTATTGCTTTCGCTTTTTCTGAAAGCTGTTTCAAATTGGTGGGATAAGGAGTTTCTCTGAGTGTTTTGGCCATAAAGACCATATTATGCACCATCTGGAAAAGCATATTGTTGGTGAAAAAGTGTTTATCACCTTCGGCTTCGATATAAGATGGACCGGGACCTGCTTTACCAACGTAATAGCTAAAAGCATTGACGGGAATAGTAAAGCCATGTTCAGAAAGATCAAAAAGAATGCTTGAAATGGCTTTTTTGGCTCCGTCTTCGTTTCCATCAACCATTACTCCGCCAACCTTGTTGTAAGTTGGGTATCTGCCGGTATCTTCATCTGCTTCACTCCAGATCCCGTCAAATCTTTCGTTGACCATCTTGGCTACCGCACTGCGATCGCCACGCCAAATAGGGGTTGCGATGATAAAAATGTCTGATGATTTTACTTTTTCCAGGATCTGCGGCCAGGCATCCCCGTTTCCTTCATCTGAAGTATTCCCGAATTTTACATCGTGGTCTACCACCCGGATTTCTTCGGTCTCAACGTCGAGTTCGTGGAAAATGCGGGCAGCATTTTCAATAAAAGCATGCGTATTTGAGGTTTCGGGAGATTTCTTAAGTGTGCAGTTTAAAAAAAGTGCTTTTAAAGCCATGTTTAAGTTTTTTATGGATTATCTAAGATTGGTGGCACCGTCTTTTTGGTGTTTGAGGTTCAGGCGACCTTTAGGTTCTTTCGCAAGTTTAGACGGCACCTGGCTGCCAACAGCGCCCTTGGCCAGAATGGTTCCTCCATCGACAGAGAAAACTGCTCCCGTCACGTAAGAGGCTTCCTCTGAAGCCAGGAAGAGGTAAACATTAGCGATCTCTTCGGGAGTTCCCCGCCTGCCCATAGGCACTGCTTCAATGAGCTGTTTTTCCATCTTTTTGTTGATGTCGCTGGTTTCTTTATGTGTCCATGCCGTGTCTATAGGACCGGGTGCTACACAATTGGCCCTTATGCCATTTTTGGCCTGTTCTACTGCCACGCCCTTCATGAATGCATGCACAAAACCTTTTGTGCCGCCATAGGGAGTGACATTCGCAATACCTATTTTTCCAGCTTCAGAACCGGCAGAAACAATGCAGCCACGGGTTTTTTTGAGGTATGGTATGGAAAACCTGGTCATCAAAAAAGTGGTTCTGATATTGTTTTTCAGAAGATTATCAAAGGCGTCAATAGAAAACTCGTCAACCGTATTTACTTCGGGATAGACCCCGGCATTGTTGATGAGTATATTGAGATGACCAAAATGTTTGATAACTGTTTCTACTGCTTCTTTGGCGTCTTCTTCCGTAGAGATATCTGCAGAATATCCAATGGCGGTACCGCCGTCTTTTTTAATATCCTGAATGACCTCCTTTACCGGGTCCTGTGGCATTCCAACCACGAGAACTTTGGCTCCTTCAAGGGCAAAGAGTTTTGAGATCGCTTCTCCTATTCCGGTTGCGCCACCGGTGACGATGGCCACTTTATCTTCTAATCTTTTCATAGCGTCTATTTTTATTCAATCTTCAGTAAAATCAGCTCTTTTCAAGTTAGTTGGTTTTTTAAGGCATGGCAAAAGGCTTAAGAAAAGTTTAGCAGATTTGGATGAAATTCAGCAGAAATATAACAGCTTATGACGCTGTGAGTTAACACAATGCTAATCCTTTAGAAATGGCCTCAAATTCTTTTATCTTGTAGTGAAACAACCACAAAAACAGAATTATGAGGTCGATTTGGAACGGTTCTATAAGTTTTGGTCTGGTGACCATCCCCATTAAAATGTACTCGGGAAGTGAGGAGCGAAAGCTGGATCTCGACATGCTCGACAAACACGACCACGCCAGGATAAGGTATAAACGGGTGAATGAGAAGACGGGGGAGGAAGTGGAGTACAAAGACATTGTGAAAGGTTATAAACAGGACGATTCTTATATCATCCTTGATAAGGAGGACTTTGATAAGGCTAATGTCAAAAAATCCCGGACTATCGACATTGAGGAATTCATTGAGGAAGGAGATGTGGCCGATGTACTTTTTAAAAAACCCTATTTTCTCGAGCCTCAAAAAGACGGGGAGAAATCATATAATTTGCTGAAGAATGCTCTTAAAGAGACGGGAAAACTGGGAGTAGCGACTTTTGTGATGCGGGCCAAGGAAAATCTTAGCCTCGTGGGAGTATATAAAGACGCGCTGGTATTACACGTCATAAGATTTGCAGATGAAATTAGGGACCCCGCAGATCTTAAACTGCCAGATACCAAAGTTTCAGAAAAAGAAGTCGCTATGGCTAAATCGCTCATAGAGCAGTACACCGAAGAATTTGATTTTGATAAATACAAAGACGTGTACAATGAGCAGTTGCTTAAGATCATTGAAGCCAAAAGTGCCGGGCAAACGACCAGGATTGAAGAATTTGAAAGTAAACCCACCCCGGCTAAAGATCTTATGGCACAGCTTAAGGCCAGCCTGGACAAAAAGAAGAAAAGCAAAGCATCATAAATGGGACTGGACGAGTATACTCGAAAAAGGGATTTTAAGAATACGCCCGAGCCGGGTGCTGAATACGACGAGAAATCAGATCATTTGCGGTTTACCTTTCAGCGGCATCGGGCGAGCCGGCTGCATTATGATCTAAGACTGGAAATGGAAGGTGTTTTAAAAAGTTGGGCCGTTCCTAAAGGCCCCAGCATGAATCCGCAGGATAAACGCCTGGCTATTCAGACCGAAGATCATCCTATCAAATATCTCACTTTTCACGGCACTATTCCCAAGGGAAATTACGGGGCCGGGGAGATGAGCATTTGGGATACCGGGACTTATCGGCCCGCAGGAGGCGGAACAGAAGAAGATCTCTTAAAAATGCTGAAAAAAGGAGATCTTAAACTGGAATTCTTCGGAAAAAAAGTGCGCGGTACTTTTGCTCTGGTCCACACCAGGCGGGGAGGCGAGAAAGATAACCAGTGGCTGCTCATCAAGAAGAAAGATGATTTTTCGACAGATCTTGATTATGATGCAGAAAACCTTAGCGAACATGCTGATGCCGAAAAGGTAAAACATCTAAAAGTTACCGAGCTCGTAAAACCCATGCTGGCTACCAAAGCGCCTGAAATCTTCAACAAGGCCAACTGGATCTATGAACTCAAATGGGATGGATACAGGGCCCTGGCCAACATTCAACACGGGAAAGTGGACTTCTATTCCCGCAACGGAATTTCTTACAAGAATAAATTTTCTGAACTCTACGAGCATCTTAAAACCATTCCCCACGATGTGATCCTTGATGGCGAGGTGGTGGTGCTGGATGAAGAAGGAAAGCCGCAGTTCAACCAGTTGCAGAACTACAAAAAAGGTCAGCCGGGAGAATTGAGATACTATGTCTTTGACCTGTTGTACCTCAATGGGCACAACATCATGCATTTGCCTTTAACAGAACGAAAAAGTTTAATTCCCGCAGTAATTGAAGACATTCCCGGTGTTTATTACTGCGACCACGTAGAGAGTATTGGAAAGACCTTTTTTGAGCAGGCAGTAAACTCAGGCATGGAAGGAGTGATCGCCAAGCAGGCAGACTCACAGTATATTCCCGGGAGTCGCAGCGATAAATGGCTGAAGATAAAAGCATTTGAAAGTCAGGAGGCGCTCATTTGCGGCTACACCCCTTCAGACAGTGCGGCACCTTTCGGGTCGCTCATCCTGGGAATGAACAAAGATGATAAACTGGTGTACATTGGTAATTGTGGGACCGGTTTTAATTCGGCGAGCCGAAAAGAACTGTTTGAAAAGTTTCAGCCGCTGGTGCAGGAGGAAAGTCCTTTTTCAAAAAAGATTAACCTTAAAGGGCGTGAAGCGACCTGGTTAAGCCCTGAACTTGTTTGTGAGGTCAATTTTTCTGAATGGACCAAAAGTGGACATATGCGGCACCCTTCCTTTAAAGGGTTGAGGTTTGACAAAGTTCCTTCGGAAATTGACAGGGAAAAAGTGGTAAAGGTTCCGAAGCATAAACCTTCAAAAAAGTCCGGAGACAGCCTTGAAATCGGAGGGATTTCTGTCCCGGTCAGCAACCTCGAAAAAGTGTACTGGCCAGATTCGGGCATCAGGAAGTACGATCTCATTGAATATTACCTGCAGATATCAGAATACATTTTGCCTTTTTTGAAGGACCGGCCGGAGAATCTTCACCGCTTTCCAAATGGTATAAAGGAAAAAGGTTTTTACCAGAAAGATACCACGGGAATATTTCCACATTGGCTGGAGACGGCAAGGATCTTTTCTGAACATAACAATAAACATCTTGAATACATTATGTGCCAGAACGAAGCCAGCCTCATTTATCTCGCCAATTTGGGATGTATTGAGCTGAATCCCTGGAATTCCCGGCGCGAAACTTTATTAACTCCCGATTATACTGTGATAGACATAGACCCTTCTGAAAAGACCACTTTTGAAGAGGTTATTGAGGTAGCTCTGGTGGCAAAAGAGGTATTGGATAAAGCAAAAATAGAGGGATATGTAAAAACATCCGGCTCCAGTGGATTGCACATTTATATTCCCTTAGGAGCAAAGTATGATTATGACCAGGCTAAAGATTTCACTAAAGTGTTGTGTTACTTCATAAAGGATCAACTGCCGGAACTTACCACGATGGAACGGAATGTGAAAAAGAGAAAAGGAAAGATCTATCTGGATTTTCTGCAGAATAGGAAGGGGCAAACCCTGGCGGCTCCCTATTGTGCGAGACCCAAGCCGGGAGCAACAGTCTCTGCACCCCTGGAATGGGAAGAAGTTAAACCGGGCCTGGATATGAGAGATTTTACAATTAAGACCATGCCCGAACGTATTAAACAGAAACCAGATTTATTCCTGCCGGTGCTGGGAGAAGGTATTGATATTGAAAAAGCACTTGATGCTCTCTCTTCATAACCTACTGCATCTGGAGGGCTTAGAGTTTAAAATTAGGATTTATTTAAGAATTATTTATCTTTAAGCAATTTAAGATCAGCAGTATGGTGCACCTTGAATTTGACCAGGCTGCCCTAAAGGAGGCGGCAAGAATAGAAGTATTGCAGAAGTACGATATTCTTGACACTCCACCCGATGGCAGGTTTGACCGTATTACCAGACTGGCGGCCAGACTTCTGAACGTTCCAATAGCTATTGTAAGCCTTGTAGATACAGATAGAATCTGGTTTAAAAGCAAATTTGGTGTGGAGCTGCAGGAGGTGGATAGGGAACCGGGTCTTTGTGCTTCAGCTATTCTGAGTGATGAACTCTACACTGTCGAAGATGCAAGGAAAGACCCACGCACACTGGCCAATCCTTTGGTAGCAGGTGAATTTGGTCTTCAGTTTTATTGTGCAGTACCGTTAAACACTGTGGAAGGTTATAACCTGGGCACTTTTTGTGTTTTGGACACAAAACCTCGCAGCCTGAGCCATACGGAGAAAGAAATTTTGAGAGATCTTGCCGGACTTGTCATGGACCAAATGGAGCTGCAGCTGGAGGCGCGAACTGCCGTGAAACACCATCACCAGATTCTCAATACAACGGCTCATGACCTTAAGAATCCTGTGTCTATAATGCCTTTGCTGGCCGAGCTTATCATGCAGAATAAAGCCAATCCTACAGCGATTGATGATATCTCCCGGCAAATCAAAGATGCCGGCAAAAGAATGGCATTGACAATCAACGAATTGTTGGAGAATGCCATGGACGGCGCCGGAAACGCTCATTTGAGGCTGGAAAAGGTGGACCTGAAAGAACTTTTGAAAGGCGTGATAAGTGCGAATCGCACTCTGGCCAAGAAAAAAGGACAGATACTGAAATTCATCAAAAAACCTTCATGTACTGTTTTCGCCGATCATAGACGACTTACAGAGGTAGTGGACAACGTAATCAATAACGCGATCAAATATTCGGGCGAAGGTAAAAACATACAGGTGGCCCTGGAGGTAAGAGAGGAGCTGGCGGTAATAAGCGTAACCGATAAAGGCCCCGGTCTTAGTAAAGATGATCTTAAGAACCTTTTTCGGAAATTTACTTCATTGAGCGCCCAGCCCACCGGAGGTGAAATATCAACAGGATTAGGACTCTTTCTGGCAAAAGAGATCATCAATGCACATAAAGGAAAGATCTATGCCACCAGTGAGGGAAAAGACAAAGGATCCTGTTTTATTATTGAGCTTCCACTTTCAGAAGGAGCATAAACTTACTCATCCCCGGGATGAGAGATCTTCTCAACTTTGTGTTCTTCAATATTTCTCTTCTTTTTGAGAAAATGTTTTGGGCTCACGCCGTATTTCTCTTTAAAGATCTTTGAAAAATAGCTTCTGTTATTGAAGCCAATCTGGTTAACGATCTGGGAAATATTGTGTTCTGAAGTGGAGAGCATATCTTTTGCGGCTTCCAGTTTAACCTGCTGCATATATTTATTTACAGTGAGGTCAAACATATATTTAAAACCTTCCTGTAGTTTGTTTACATTGGTTCCCACTTCCTTGGCAAGATAATCTACAGAGAAATTTTGGTTGAGGTTTTCCTCTATTACATTCACCGCTCTTTTCACCTTCTCCACATCTGTCCTTCTCATGATCTGTGGCTTATCATTGAGCTGGTCGTCCTGGTATTGGGTAATTTGCTTGGAAAGCATTTCAAAAGTTTTACCTTCCAGGAAAATGGATCTAAGGAAGCCCGAAAGTTCTTTTTCATGGATCTCTTCTACAATACTGGCCGAATTGATACTGTAGTTACCATGGTAAAGAAACTGTGTTTCAGATTCAGAATCCTGAAGGACCCTTTTCAATCGAGGTTCAAGATCGCTATAATCGTAAGTAATATAGCTGGCAAATTGTTCTCTATTGATCTCCAGGCTTGACACATTGGCTACCTGGTTTGCAGTAAAGTAGAGTACATGGCCGTTATTGGCTTCACTCGAAACAATAATATTTTGATAAGTATCTATTTCATGTTTTGTCTTGTCGTGTGCAAAACTATGGGCAACACGGCCTTCTGAACAAAAAATAAATTTTAACGGGTGGGTCTTGTCACTGGTAAAATGGATTTCCAGATCTTCAAAAAATGTACAGTTGTATTGTACGATTCCAATCCCGGACCTAAAGTTGGTACCACGGATGTATCCCTTACCAATTTTTTTGGGTATTTCTATAGTGAGTTCTTTATTGTCTTCATGAACCTCAACTTCAAAAGCATTAGCGAGATCTTCAATTACATCCTGAATTGGAAGTGCTTTTACAGATATCTTCATTTATATGGTTTATAACTTACAAAAATAATAGGTGACGGCAGCACAGCCCGCATGACGGGCAGAGTTCGTGCTATTCCGACTAATTGTTGTTTTAAAAACGTTAGAAACTAGTGAAATTTAGGAATATTCCTGTTTTTGCAATTCTAAAGTTCTGTTATATATTGTAATTATTATGTGAAAAACACTAACATCTGTGGAAATCTTGCGTTATTTTTACTTTTTTCCTAAATAAAGGAGGAAATTTATAACTGGAAATTATAATGATGACAATTTACCTTTTGATGGGATTGGAGATTTTGGTGGTGATGCTTGTTTCCGGTTATTTGATAAGAAGAATCTACCACGCTTTTGAAACCCGGAGAAGCCGAAAAAGAAACAACAAAATATAGCTGCTTTCCCTGCTCCCTCTTCTTTAGATATCCTCTCTGGAAGCAGTTTTTGATTGCTTATCTTTGTACAAAAGTTTGCAGCCATGACAAATGTTGAAGCACTGAAATGGAGATATGCCACGAAAAAATTTGATCCGGATAAAACTGTACCGCAGGAAAAACTGGAGGTGCTTAAAAAAGCCTTCAATTTAACCGCCACTTCTTATGGCCTACAACCCTTGAAGCTTGTTGTGGTGAGAAACCGGAAGCTTCAGGAAAAACTTCAGCAGGCTTCTTTCAATCAAAAGCAGTTGGGTACTGCATCGCATGTGCTGGTGCTTTGTATTGAAAAGGAAGTTGGAAAACCCTTTATTGAGAAGTACTTCAAATATGTGCGTGACATTCGCAATACGCCCGACGATATTTTGCACCCTTTCCGGGAATCTTTGATAGGAGATTTCGAGAACAAACCCGTAGAGGAAATTCATACCTGGGCAACCCATCAGGCTTACCTTGTACTTGGAACGTTACTTACGGTGTGCGCAACCGAAGAAATTGATTCCTGCCCTATGGAAGGTTTTGAACCCTCTAAATATGATGAAATTTTGGGTCTTGCAGCACATAATCTCTGTTCCGTTCTGGCTTTGCCTATTGGGTACCGCTCTAAAGATGACTTTTTTGCAGACCTCAAGAAGGTACGCCGTCCCCTGGAAGAGACGATCATAGAATACTAGTAGTTGACGTACTCAATGATCTCGAGGCCGTAGCCTATCATTCCCACGCGTTTAGTTTGTTTGGAGTTGCTGAGTAATCTTAGTTTATGGATCTCCAGGTCATGAAGTATCTGGGCGCCAATACCAAAATCTTTATTATCCATAACAAGGGGAGGAGCTTTCATTTCTCCTTTTTTCTGAAGGTCCTTTAATTCATGAAGCCTGTTTAGAAGATTCATCGACTGGCTTTCCTGATTGATAAAAACAATGGCGCCTTTGCCTTCTTCGTTAACAGCTTTAAACATCATGTCCAGCTTTTTATCGGCGTCGCTGGTAAGGGTGCCCAAAATGTCATTATTGACAAGCGTTGAATTTACGCGTACCAGAACATGTTCATCACTTGTCCAGGTGCCTTTGGTGAGAGCAAGGTGAACCTGCTTGTTAGTAGTCTGCTGGTAAGCTCTTAATCTGAAGGTTCCATATTTTGTCTGCACGTCAAAATCTTCTTTTTTGACTATAAGAGAATCGTGCTGCATACGGTAAGCTACCAGGTCCTCAATAGAAACCAGCTTAAGATCAAATTTCTTTGCCACCTCAACCAGCTGCGGCAGGCGGGCCATGCTGCCGTCTTCATTCATGATCTCTACGATCACCCCTGCAGGTTCAAAACCTGCAAGCCGGGCAAAATCAATGGCAGCTTCTGTATGGCCTGTTCTTCTTAGGACACCACCTTCTTTTGCTTTAAGAGGAAAAACGTGACCGGGGCGACTAAGGTCAAACGGCCTGGTTTCAAGATCAATTAAAGATTTCACTGTCTTAGCCCTGTCCGCTGCAGAAATTCCTGTGGTCACTCCCTTGCCCTTGAGGTCTACACTAATGGTAAAAGCAGTTTCCATAGGGTCTGTGTTGTTGCCTACCATCATCTCCAGGTTGAGCTGTTTACATCGTTTCTCGGTAATGGGAGCGCAGATGAGTCCGCGGCCGTGAGTGGCCATGAAATTGATCATTTCGGGAGTGACCTTTTCAGCAGCAGCCAGGAAATCTCCCTCATTTTCGCGGTCTTCATCGTCAACGACAATGATAACTTTACCTGCTCTAATGTCTTCAATTGCTTCTGAAATGCTGTTTAACTGAAAAGATTTTTCGGTACTCATGGCTTGATCTAAAATTAGGTGCAAAGATACCTAATCATTTTTCGTTTCGGCCCATGATATGTGCTTTTTTGAGCAGCTTCTTTACCGGTTCAAAAAGAGAGCTGAACCCAAACAATCCTTGATCTGTCGTGGCCCGATAGGTGAGAAGGATTCCCAGCGGCAGCATGATCAAAGTTGACAGCCAGGTGGCCAGGAAAGGACTTATTCCCCCTTCTTCGGCTGAGTTCTTGGCAAAAATTCCGATAAAATGATAGGTAAGAAATAAGAGGATAGCGATTACCATGGGTAATCCCATTCCTCCTTTACGAATAATGGCTCCCAGAGGTGCTCCCACAAAGAACAACACAATACACGCAATGGCGAGCACGTATTTTTCATGCAGTGCGATCTCAAACTTGTTCAGCCGTTTGGCAGCCATTTCCAGTTCAGATTGTTTTACGCTTACCGTAGTAAGAGCCCCATTTATATTTCCCAGAGCAAGGTTGATGATCTGAGAGGCCCGGTAAGGCTCGTAAAGTGAGAGAATTCCATCTTTTAAATCGGCTACAGTGTCCACCTTGACATCGGCTTCTTCGTTAATATTGGTAATGCCTGTGCGGTTATAGAGATTTCTGGAAAGCGCCACCCTTTCTTCGTTATAGGCAGTTGAAAACGAATCAATGGTCTGGTTGAGTTCAGAGATCCTCAACATGTTGTGAGAGTTACTGTATTTCTCTTCGTCAAGATCTACATCGTTGAAGCCGGAGAGATCCATGTTGATCATGTACTCTTTAAAATGGCTTTTTGCGAAGGGTTTCTTTAGCCGGGCCTGTGCCGAGTTGGGTTGAATTTCATCGTAGTAATTTCCATCCTTCAGGATGAGGCTTAAGATGTTTGAATCTGTGCTACCAACGAGTTCTCCTTCTTTTGCCTTGATTACGGTATAGTTTCCGGAACGGCGCTCTGCCTTCTTGTGAATGATCACATCCTTGAGGAATTGGCCGTTCTTTCCGGTTTTTTTGTCCACCTTAATGTTGATCTGTCCTAGATCGTTGAAGGTGCCTTCGGTAATAACCATTGCCGGCTTGAGTTGAGCAATATTCTTCCGAAGGTTTACAGATTTGTATTCCGCTGCCGGGATAACATTATTGGCAAAAACGAATGCCGTCACGCTTACCAGCAGGATAAAAAGCGTTAGAGAACGCATTGCCCGCTGGAGGCTTATTCCTGCCGATTTCATGGCGGCGAATTCGTAGTTTTCTGCAAACATTCCAAAGGTCATGATGGAAGTAAGCAAAATGGTCAACGGTAAAACTAAGGGAACCAGCTTCGGACTAAAATAAAGAAGGAATTTGAGAATAATGACCAGGTCAAGGTCTTTTCCTGCTAATTCTCCAATATACAGCCAGATGGTTTGCAATACAAAGATGAACATGAGTATTACAAAAACCGCAAAAAATGTTTTGAGATAGCTGGTAAGTATGTACCGGTCGAGGATTTTCAATTAGTCAAGCCTGTTAATATAATAGTCTTTGTACCTGTTCTCTTTAAATTCAAAAAGCGATTCGGGTATAGGCTGATTGGTTTTAAAGCTGCTCACCGTGATCGTGATCTTCGTGCCGTTGTCCTGGGTTTGGATAAGATTGTAAATATTCTTGGTTTGCTTATCTATTCCCAGCTGGATAGTCTTAATCTCGGCTTTAGAGTCAATAGGGGTAAGGGTGATGTACTGGATCTTTCTTCCTTTAATATTTTCTGTAGGGCCCCATTTTGATTTGTAACCTTTGTTGTAGAAGGTAAGCATTTTTGAGGGGGTAATATTGTCCTCGGCCTGTGGGTCGTAGGTGGAGATATTGATCTCCTCATCTTCGGGAATTATCGTGTACAGTTTTTTGCCGTCAAACATGCGGGTTGTTCCCATGATGTTCAACAGGTATTTTTCTCCCTTGAGGCTAACATCGCCGCGGGTTTCGTGTTTTACGTTTTCAGCAGTATTTTCCAAAGAATATTTAAAGTCGATAACAATGTTGTCATAGCTCTCCACTTTTTCAGATACTTCATCGAGCAAAGTCTCGGCCTGGTTAGGGGATTGAGCCTGTGCCACCATCATCGCAAACATTGCAAATACTACAAATACTTTCTTTTTCATTTTAAATTTTTAGGTTATTCTATTCGTCGTTCAATAACTGGTTGAGACTTTCCAGATCCTGGACCAGCACCTGTCTTGCTTTGCTGCCCTCAAAAGGTCCTACCACCCCGGCGGCTTCCAATTGATCTATGATCCTGCCGGCACGGTTGTACCCCAGTTTAAGCTTTCTTTGAAGCAAAGAAGCTGAGCCTTGCTGTGCGACTACAATAACTTCTGCAGCCTCCTTAAACAGCTTGTCTCGCTCGCTCACATCAATATCAAGAGCTGTGCCATTTTCCTCCCCGCTGTACTCGGGAAGGTGGTATGCATCGGGATATGCCTTTTGTGATCCAATAAATTCTGTGATCTTGTCAACCTCTGGTGTATCCACAAAAGCACATTGAAGACGTAACAGGGTATTCCCCTGGGTGAAGAGCATATCTCCCTTTCCTATAAGCTGGTCTGCTCCCTGGCTGTCCAAAATAGTCCTGGAATCGATCTTTGAAGTTACCCTAAAGGCTATCCTCGCAGGGAAGTTTGCTTTTATGATCCCGGTAATAACGTTTACAGATGGTCTTTGAGTGGCAATGATCAAATGTATACCAATTGCTCTCGCCAGCTGTGCAAGCCTGGCGATAGGCGCCTCCACCTCTTTCCCTGCGGTCATAATAAGATCGGCAAACTCATCTACTACCAATACAATGTAAGGCAGGAATTTATGGCCGTTCTCGGGGTTTAACTTACGCGCCTTGAACTTGACGTTGTACTCCTTAATGTTGCGGACCATGGCGTCCTTAAGCAGTTCATACCGCTCGTCCATCTCTATACAAAGGGAGTTCAAAGTGTTGATCACCTTAGTATTATCTGTAATGATGGCTTCCTCGGTATCGGGAAGTTTGGCGAGGTAGTGCCGCTCGATCTTATTGAAAAGCGTTAATTCTACCTTTTTTGGATCTACCAGAATGAACTTAACCTCTGCAGGATGTTTGCTGTAGAGCAGGGAAGTGAGGATAGCATTAAGTCCCACAGATTTTCCCTGTCCCGTAGCACCCGCCATCAACAGGTGAGGCATCTTGGCGAGATCAACCACAAAGGTTTCATTAGAAATCGTTTTACCAAGGGCCATGGGAAGTTCCATTTCGGCATTCTGAAACTTTGGAGAGGCAATAACGCTTCTCATTGAAACAATGCTCGACTTTTTATTCGGCACCTCGATCCCGATGGTTCCTTTGCCCGGAATTGGTGCAATAATCCTTATTCCCAGTGCCGAAAGTGATAGCGCAATGTCATCTTCCAGGCTTTTGATCTTGGAGATACGTATTCCTGCCTCGGGAATGATCTCGTAAAGCGTTACCGTTGGGCCAACGGTAGCCTTGATCTGGGCAATGTCAATCTTGTAGTTCTTAAGCGTATCGACGATGCGGTTCTTGTTCTCTTCCAGCTCTTCCTGGTTGATGGTGATCCCGCCGCCGTTCGCATTGTAATCTTTAAGCAGTTCCAGGGTGGGAAACTGGTAATTTTTGAGTTCCAGGGTCGGGTCAAATTCGCCGTAATCTTCAACCAGTTTTCGGCTAAGGCTGTCATCAACCTCTTCCTCTTCCCGGGCAGTTTCCACTTCCATGGCCACATCATCTGGGTCTTCTTCAGATTTTATGACCACTTTTTCTGAAGTCGGTGCTGGTTCAGGTTTTATTTCTTCGGAAGGTTTTCGTGGCGGTAAGTCTTTTTCTTCAGAAGTTTCTGTCTCGGGTCTTTTTACACGTACCTCTTCCGAAGCAGTGGTTTGAAAGTCATCTGAAATGTCATTTTTCGTGCTTCTAAGGCTATTAAAGATCTTTTCGGGAGATAATTTAAGTCTCACCACCAGGTAAACGATCATTATAAAAGTGAGCAGGAGTGCGGTGCCGGTTAGACCAAGGTAGTCCTGCAGGTAATCGTTCATCTCGTAACCTACCGTGCCTCCAAGAAGAGAATAGGAGTGGGTGAAAAACCCGAAAAATACCGAAAGCCAGATCATCACCAGGATTCCCCAAAACCAGAAACGCTGCAGCGCTTTTTTGTTGAGGTTGAAAAAGAAGTAGATGCCGGTAATGATAGTAAGAATAGCGATGGTAAGCGACGGAATGCCAAAACCTTCAAAAATGACAAAATTCCCTATCCATTCTCCAAACTTGCTAAGCAGGTTGTGTGTTTCTACCTCGCGATTGCCCATTTGGGAGAGTGTGCTTTGATCTGCCTGCCAGTTCAAAAGGAATGACACGAAAGAGATCAAAAGTGCCAGGCCAAAAATCATCAGAAAACTGCCCAGGATGACCTTGTTCTTTGGGGAAAGAGTCAGCGATGACTTCGAAAATCGAGATTTTGCAGGTTTCCTGGAAGCTTTCTTTTTGGGCATGACAGAACTGAAGGTTTGGGGCAAAAATACAAATTAGCACCATCTAATGTAAAGAAAAGAAAAATTCTATTCACAAAGTTGGAAATGCCCTCTGCAGCGTCACCTGTTAAACCGTGTAGAACATATAAGGAATATAAATGATAGCCCCAATTATTGCAGCCACAACGGCGGCGAAGAACACTGCACCTGCTGCCACGTCTTTAATACGGCCTATTTTAGTATGATAGTCGGGATGGACGAAGTCGGCTATGTTTTCAACGGCGGTATTGAGCCCTTCGGCGCCCATCACTAAACCAATAGAAAGCAATTGCATCATCCATTCTGTAGCGCTGATGTCAAAATAGAAACCGGCGATGGTGACCACCACTGCGATTGCGAACTGCACCTGAATACTTGGTTCGTGCCTTATAAGAAGCCAGGCACCCTTTATTGCATAACCACCTCCACGAATACGGCCGGTGATAAAATCATACATTATAACAGCTGTTTTAGAGCCTCCAGGTAATCGGGCTCATGATTGATTTCTTTGACCTGTTGTGAATACAGGATCTTACCATTCTCGTCAAGAACAATGACCACTCGTGACAGCAATCCTTCCCATAACCCGTCAAGCATCTCCAAACCGTAATCTTTGCCAAAGTTTCGCTCCCTGAAATCTGAAAGATTGGTCACATTATCCAAACCTTCGTCATCAATGAACCTTTGCTGGGCAAAGGGTAGATCACGTGAAATATTCAATACCACCACATTGTCAAGATCTACAGCTTTTTGGCTGAAATTGCGTACAGAAGTGGCGCAAACATTAGTGTCGATGCTGGGGAATATATTCATGATCACTCTTTTGCCCCTGAAGTCCTGGAGGGTAGCGACAGAAAGATCATTCTTAAGTAATTCAAAGTGGGGCGCTCTTTCCCCTTTTTCAGGAAGATGGCCATAAGTCGTTACAGGTTTGCCCTTGAACGTGATTTGTGACATAGATTGGTCTATTGGTTGTTGAGTTACTAAATTTAAAATTTTAGAAGCTCGCTTTTACTAAATTTATCATAAAACAACAAAGGCTGCTTTAATTTCGTAAAGCAGCCTTGTAAAGGATTTTTTGGGATGTCTATTTGTCGATAGAGCCCAGAACTTTTTGCATAAAGTTATTGGCGGCGTCGCGTTCGGCCATGCCGTCGTCGATCATCTTTTGCACCTCAAGGGCACCGCAGATATTGCTTATCAACTCACCTACCACATCCATCTCCTGCTCATTCACCGTGCGGTGTTCACAGAAAGATTCCAAAACTTCGAGAGTGTTCTCGAGTTTCTCCTGGTCATGGTTCTTTTGTAAGTGTCTAATTACCGGTAACTTCATTAACAAGATCTTTTAAAAGTTCAAATTTATTCGTCTGCACCTGGTTAACCAGTTTTCCGTTCTTAAAGGCAGCAAAGGTAGGTAGATTGTCCACCTTGGCCAGCTTTCTCGATTCCGGATATTTTTCAGCATCAACCAGGAGAAATGTCGCATCTTCATTTTCAGCGGCAAGTTTTTTGAACTTGGGTTTCATCACCCTGCAGTTTCCGCACCAGGTGGCCATGTATTGAACCAGCACAGTGTCATTTTCAGAAACTACTTCCGCTAAATTATCATTGGTCAATTCTCTCATCTGGCAGCTTTTTTAGTTAGAGCTCAGGTAAGATGCAACTCCTTCGCGGTTAGCATTCATAGCATCCTTACCTTCTTCCCAGTTTGCAGGACATACCTCACCTTTTTCCTGTACGTGAGTGTAAGCATCGATCAAACGCAGGAATTCATTCACGTTTCTACCAAGTGGCATATGGTTAATGCTTTCATGGAAAACTGTTCCTTCTTCGTCTAACAAATAAGTAGCGCGGTAAGTTACATTATCACCTTCTACGGTGTAAACACCGGTTTCTTCGTTATATTCTTCGTTTGAAAGGTCAAGAATACCTAACTGGTTGCTTAGGTTTCTATTAGAATCTGCAAGGATTGGGTAAGTTACACCTTCAATTCCTCCGTTATCTTTTGGGGTATTTAACCATGCAAAATGTACTTCGGGAGTATCACAGGATGCACCAATCACCATTACATTTCTTTTCTCAAATTCTCCTAGTGCCTGCTGGAACGCGTGCAATTCTGTTGGACATACAAAAGTGAAATCTTTTGGGTACCAGAAAAGCAACACTTTTTTCCCGTTCTTTTTTGCTTCTTCAAATACGTTGATCTTGAAAGTATCGCCCATTTCATTCATTGCGTTTACTTCAAGGTTTGGAAATTTTTTTCCTACTAAAGCCATTTATTATCTGTTTTAGAGTTAATAGTTATTTTCACCTACAAAGATAAAAACATTGTGCGGCAGGGCCATTCTTACAGATTTTTATTCTTTATTCTGTAATAGCTTTTTGCAATGACTAGCTTAACAGTTGATAAACAAGCTTTATTGTACTTCGGCAGTTGCGGGTTTGGTTGCCAGTCTCCTGATCTTGATATTCAATGCCGCGAACAAGAGGGTCATAAACGGACTCAAGTAGTTAAAAACGGCATATACAAAATAAGAAGCTACAGGAACTCCCAGTACCCCGCTATGATAAGCACCGCAAGTGTTCCATGGGATCAATACTGAAGTCACCGTACCCGAATCTTCCAGCGAACGGCTCAAATTCTCGGGTGCCAATCCCTTTTCGCGATAGGCTTTTGCAAACATTTTTCCGGGAACCACGATAGCCAGATACTGGTCTGAAGCCGTGGCGTTCAAAGTAACGCAACTCACAACGGTGCTGGCAAAAAGTCCGAAGGTGGTGTGGAACAGGTTGAGCAGAGCTTTACTGATAGTGGCAAGAGCACCAATGGCATCCATGATTCCACCAAAGACCATAGCGCAAAGGATAAGCCAGATAGTTCCCAACATTCCGGCCATTCCTCCGGAAGAGAAAAGATCGTTGAGTTGCTCATTTTCGGTAACAATAGAAGTGTCAACTGTGATGGCGTTCATCAAACCGCGGTAGGCAGATTCAAAATTTAATTCGGTAGCATTTGCAACCTGCATCACTACATTCGGCTGAAAGATCAATGCAGCGGCTGCTCCTAAAAGGGTTCCAAGAAGCAGGGCTATAAGCGGCGGAGTCTTTTTCACGATCAAAAGGATCACGATTAGCGGCACCACGAACAGCCAACCATTAATATTGAAAGCTGCGTCAATAGAACTAAGAATTGATGCTGTGTCTGCAGTGCCCGAAGGTTCAACTGTAAACCCTAAAATGACAAAAACAAGAATAGTTATGATGATCGTTGGTACAGTCGTGATGGTCATGTACCTAATGTGCGTAAAAAGGTCTGTTCCCGCCATGGCAGGAGCAAGGTTGGTGGTGTCACTCAAAGGCGACATCTTATCTCCAAAGTAAGCTCCGGAAAGTATGGCGCCTGCAGTCATTCCCAGGGGAATGCCCAAGGCATCGGCAATACCCACAAGGGCAATCCCTACAGTAGCCGAAGTTGTCCAGCTGCTTCCCGTAGCTACCGAAATCACTGAACAAATGATCACCGTGGCGGCCAGGAATATGGTTGGGTTCAGGATCTGTAGACCGTAGTAGATCATCGTTGGAATGATCCCGCTAATTAGCCAGGTTCCGGCAAGCGCACCAACCATGAGCAGGATGAGGATCGCACCGGTGGTAGATTTGATGTTGCTGGCAACTTCCTCGATCATAAGATCAAAAGAAACCTTGTTAAAAATTCCCACGATCGCGGCGACCGCACCTCCCAAAAGAAGGATGAATTGGTTGGAACCGTCGAGGGCGCTGTCTCCAAAAACAAAAACGTTGTAAGCGAGCATGCCTACAAGTGCAAAGACAGGGAAAAGCGCTTCCCAGATGTTTAATTCCTTATTTTCAACAATTTCGGTGTCTTTAATGAACTGTTCGTCTTCCATTGACCGGGGGGATAATTAATTTTTAAGCGTGTAATGTTACGATTTTTCAGGAAGGTTTGAAAGTTGAAGCTTCAAACTTTACTGAAACCGGGATATTGTTTAAAGTTAATAAGGTCTCAAAAATGAGGTTTTTGAGACCTCTTCAATAGCCGTATAATTAAAAAAGCGGACTTCCCACCACATGAGAAGATCCGCTTTCTTCGGAAGGTAAAATTTTCTATCCCAGTTCCAGTGCGATCTCTACCATCTCTTTAAAAGTGGTTTCGCGCTCCTTAGTGCTGGTCTTTTCGCCGGTCACCAGGGAATCTGAAATGGTAAGCAGTGAAAGCGCATTTACTTTATGTTTTGCAGCAATAGTATACAAACCGGAAGTTTCCATTTCTACGCACAACACCCCGAATTTTGACCATTTTTGGTAAGATTCAAATTCATCTGCGTAAAACTCATCGCTTGTAAGAACATTTCCTGCCTTCACCTTGATGTTTTTCTGTTTTGCCAGTTCGATCGCCTGCTGAAAAAGTCCGAAATCTGCCGTTGGCGCGAAATCGGCACCCTCAAAACGAGCCTGATTAATGCCTGAAGTTGAGGAGGCAGCCATGGCGATCACAATGTCCCGTAATTTGATGCTTTTTTGATAAGAGCCGGCGCTCCCTACCCTTATCAGGTTCTTTACGTCGTAGTCATTAATGAGCTCGTGAGCGTAAATAGAAATGGATGGAACCCCCATTCCCGTGCCCTGAACCGAAATTTTTCTGCCTTTGTAGGTTCCTGTGAAACCAAACATGTTGCGTACGCGGTTATAGCAATTTATGTCCTCCAAATACGTTTCGGCGATCCATTTTGCACGCAGTGGATCTCCCGGTAATAATACTGTTTCTGCAATTTCCCCTTTTTGGGCCTCTATATGAATACTCATTTTTTAAGTTCCTTTACTATTGATACACCAGATGAAGTTCCTATTCTGTCCACGCCTGCCTCTATGTAAGAGAGGGCGGTGTCGAGATTCTTAATACCTCCCGAAGCTTTTATTTTGGCTCCTCCGTTCACGGCTTTCTTCATCAGGTTGATATCCTCCATTTTTGCGCCGTCTGTTCCAAAACCTGTAGAGGTCTTGACAAAATCAGCTCCTGCTTTAACAGCGATCTCGCTTGCCAAAGTGATCTCCTGCGGTGTAAGGTAACAGGTCTCAATGATCACTTTTAGCACCAGGTCTCCAATGGCCTTTTTAATGTCGGCGATTTCATCTTCTACTTTGCTGTAGTTCCTGGATTTTAGCTCTCCAATGTTCATGACCATATCGATCTCTTCGGCCCCGTCTTTGACTGCTCTTTCGGCTTCAAAGATCTTAGCTTCGGTAGACATTGCGCCCAGGGGAAAACCTACAACCGCACAAACTTTTACTTTAGAACCGGCAAGGTTTTTCTTCGCCAGCGGTACATAGCCGCTGTTCACGCACACCGAGAAGAACTCATACTCGCGTGCCTCCTCGCAAAGTGCGATAATATCATCTTCGGAAGCAGTTGCCTTAAGAACGGTATGATCTATATACTTGTTGATCTCTATCATAAGTTTACTTTTTGCAAATATTTAAAAAGAAAAAATGTTTTTTGATGATTCAGGTCAGGTAAGACCACATCCGGTTAAGCCAAAGGCAAAACCTCACAAATATAGGACTTCGGCTAAAGTTATCCCAAAAAAGAGGAGCTTCAAAAATGCCTTTTTTGAAGCTCCTCTTTTTAAATGTTATAATTCAGCTATTTACAGCTGCAATTCAGGTTTAAACGGTCTCAAGAACACCCACCTGCTCCATACAGGCTTTCATCATTTTATAGGTTCTTTCAATGTCGTTGTCAAGCCCGATTGAGAACCTGATAATTCCATCTGTAAGTCCCATTTCTTTTTGCTCTTCTTCAGGAATTTCAGAAGAAGTTGAAGTTCCGGGAGCGCTAAAGAGGGTTTTGTAGAAGCCAAGGCTTACCGCGAGGTATCCAAGGTTCTTTTCCTGCATCAGCTCCATCAACTCATTAGCTTTATCAAGGCTTCCGGCGTCAACTACCATCATTCCGCCGAAACCATACTCCTCATTCATCATACTCTTGTACAGCTCGTGGCTTGGGTGGCTTTTAAGGCCGGGATAAACAGTGCGCAACCCGTCTTCCTCAAATTTTTCAGCAAGATACATCGCATTTTTGCTGTGTTGCTTGATCCTAAGGTGAAGCGTGCGCAGGTTCTTGAGAATAGAAGCAGACCTCATGCTGTCCATGGTTGGGCCCAGCAACATATTCGCGCCGTCATTCACGCTTCTCAACTGGTTGATGAATTCCTGACTGGCACAGGTCACGCCACCTACGGTATCACTGCTGCCGTTGATGAACTTGGTCAAACTGTGGATCACGATATCGGCGCCCAATTTTTTTGGAGAAATGGCAAGTGGGGAGAAGGTATTGTCAACGACCAGCTGAAGCCCGTGCTTTTTTGCCATTTTTGAAAGCTCACGAATATCGGCAACCTCCAAAAGCGGGTTGCTTACCGCCTCGCAATAAAGCACTTTTGTGTTTTCGTTGATCGCAGCTTCCACTTTTTCTAGATCTGTAATATCAACAAAAGAGGTGTTGATATTAAGTCGCGGAGCGAAATTCTTCAGGAAAGCATAGGTTCCGCCGTAAATAGTGCGGCTGGAAACAATATGGTCGCCGGCCTGGCACAGCTGCAACAGCACGGGAGTGATCGCGCCCATTCCGCTGGCAGCAACATTGGCCGCCTCGGTGCCTTCCATAGCAGCTAAAGCTTCCCCAAGGTAAAGGTTGGAAGGGGAGGAGTGACGGGAATAAAGGTAACAACCTTCGGCATTGCCTTCAAAGGTGTCAAACATGGTCTTTGCTGAAAGAAAAGTATAGGTCGATGAGTCTGAAATGCTCGGGTTTACACCTCCAAATTCGCCAAAATATTGAAGGTCCTGAATTTGATCTGCCGGTTTAAAATCCATTTTTGAAAGGTTTTGATTTTTACCAAAATAAGGAGCTTTCAGAATAAAAAACAATGCTTATTGTCATATGCTGAAAATTAATTAGGTTAAACATCAAATAATAGTTTTTAAATCTGCTAGTTTTGTTTTTTTAAATCGATCTTAGAAAATTTTACAGATGAAACTCGATGTTACCGATAGAAAGTTGCTCAGTCTTTTGCAGGATGACTCTAAAAGGACAAATAAAGAACTGGCTTCAAAACTCGCACTTTCGGTCACGGCCGTTTTTGAAAGGATAAGGAAACTGGAGCGGGCAGGAGTGATCTCCAAATATGTCGCACTGGTAAAACCCGAAAAGATCGACCGCAGTTTTACCGCTTTTTGCCAGATCAAACTGGTGCAGCACACCAAAACCAACGTCAACAGGTTCGAAGCCCAGGTGACGGGACTGCAGGAAGTGCTGGAGGTTTTTCATGTGAGTGGAGAATATGATTATATTCTCAAGGTGATGGTAAAAGATATGGAGGCATACCGCGAATTTATGCTCAACAAGCTTACCGCCCTTGATCACATTGGCAGTACCCAGAGCACTTTTGTGATAAGTCCGGTAAAGAATACTTCGGCCCTAAGTATGGAGTGACCTGAAGCAAACTTTAGGAGAAAATAGAAAATAGAAAATAGAAAAAAGAGCATAGACTATTTTCCAATAACTAATCCCCAATTGACCACTCCCAATTCACCAATTGACGAATTCACGAATCACGAATCCCCAGCTTTTTCAGTTTCTCATTATAAGTCGTACTTTTGTTATTCCATTATAAAAAATTCATCAAAAAACATATTTTATGAGCACATATGATGTTGCTGTAATAGGTTCTGGCCCGGGTGGCTACGTAGCTGCGATTCGCTGCGCCCAGTTGGGAATGAAGACCGCACTTATAGAAAAATACGCAAAACTTGGCGGTACCTGCCTTAATGTGGGCTGTATTCCCAGCAAAGCTTTACTTGATTCTTCTCACCACTATTACGATGCGATAAGCCATTTTGAGGAGCACGGGATCGAAATTCCGGGAGAGGTAAAAGTCAATCTTGAGAAGATGATCTCCAGGAAACAGTCTGTGGTAGATCAAACTGTAGACGGCATTAATTTCCTCATGAAAAAGAATAAAGTTGACGTTTTTGAAGGCGTGGGTTCCTTTAAAGATGCAACTCATATTGTAATTGATAAAGCTGAAGGCGAGGCTGAAACTATTGAGGCAAAACATACCATTATTGCTACCGGTTCCAAACCTTCAACGCTTCCGTTCATTGAGATCGATAAGGAGCGTATCATCACTTCTACCGAAGCTCTTGAGCTGAAGGAAATTCCGAAGCACATGTTAGTCATAGGTGGAGGAGTGATCGGGCTTGAGCTGGGACAGGTTTACAGCCGTCTTGGCGCCGAAGTTACCGTGATCGAATATATGGACCGTATCATACCTACCATGGATGCAGCGCTTTCTAAGGAACTCATGAAGAGCCTGAAGAAGAAGGGCATGAACTTCAATGTTTCTCATAAGGTGAGCTCTGTGGAGCGCAAAGGAGATGAAGTGGTTGTCAAGGCTCAGGACAAAAAAGGAAAAGAAGTGGAATTCAAAGGTGATTACTGCCTGGTTTCTGTTGGGAGAAGGCCTTACACCAAAGCTCTTAAAGCCGATGCTGCTGGTGTGAAGATCGATGACCGCGGAATGATTGAAGTCAACGGGCAACTGCAAACTTCTGTCAAAAATATCTACGCTATTGGAGACGTAATTAAAGGCCCAATGTTGGCGCATAAAGCTTCGGAAGAAGGAACTTTTGTGGCCGAAGTAATTGCCGGTCAAAAACCGCACATTAACTACAACCTTATTCCGGGAGTGGTTTACACCTGGCCTGAAGTTGCTGCAGTTGGTAAAACCGAAGAAGAGTTAAAAGAGGCCGGCGTAAAATACAAAGAAGGAAAATTCCCGATGCGCGCTCTGGGACGTTCAAGAGCCAGTGGAGATACAGACGGATTTGTAAAGATACTTTCAGATGAAAATACAGATGAAGTTCTAGGCATCCACATGATTGGTGCCCGTACTGCCGATCTTATTGCTGAAGCCGTAACCGCAATGGAATTCCGTGCTTCTGCCGAGGATATTTCAAGGATGAGCCACGCTCACCCAACATATGCCGAGGCCGTCAAGGAAGCCGCACTTGCCGCGACAGACAATCGTCCTATTCACATGTAAGGTAAACTGATTTTTTTTCAAAGCCTCGCAGTTGCGGGGCTTTTTTTATTGAAAAATTTCGAGGGTTTTAATTACCTGCTCCTTATATGTTCTGCTAATCGGGAGTGATTTATTTTGAATGATAACTTCTTCATTGGAATACGATTCTATTTGATCTATGGCTATGATAAAGGAGCGATGTATTCTTAGGAACCGGGAGGAAGGCAGCTTCATCTCTATAGATGAAATAGTTTCCCTGGTCACTTTGGAGCCCTCAATAGTTTCAATTTTTAAATAGTCGCTAAGGCTTTCTATCCAGAGGATCTTCGAGAAATCTATTTTAACCATTTTCCGGTCGATCTTCATAAAGATAAAGTCGGGCGATGCTTCCGGTTGCACTTGCACACTTTGATCCAGATGAACTTTCTGAAAGTTACTGACAGAATCGAGCAGTCGATCGAAAGAGACTGGTTTTAGAAGATAATCTACTGCATGCAGATCAAAACCTTCTACCGCGTATTCGCGATATGCAGTAGTGAAAATGATTTTGATGTCTTTGTTGATCGATTTGGCAAAAGAAATTCCGGAAATTCCCGGCATATTGATATCCAGAAAGATCAAATCTGTTTTATGAGCATTCATCATATTAAATGCTTCGGTAGCATTTCTACATCTTCCAATGATCTCTATCCTATCGATCTTGGAAAGATGATTTTCCATGATGTCCAGAGCTACAGGTTCATCGTCAACAATAATACATTTAATTTTATCTGACATCTGTAGGAGTTTTTGCAGTATTCAACCTGAGTAATACACTAAAGGATTCTTTATCATTCTCAATCTTCAGTTGATAATCATTCTCATAAAGAATATCTAACCTGCGTTTAATATTTTGCAGCCCTATTCCCTCACCCGCGGTAGCTTCGGAATTATTTTCAAGCGAATTTGAAATTCTGAACTCCAGTTCTTCTGCTGCCAATTTTATTGAGATTGATATTGCCAGTTTTCCATCGCTGCCTTTACCATGTTTAAAACTGTTCTCTACAAAAGGAAGCAGCAACATGGGCGCTAATTCAATATCAGAAGAAATTGTGTCGCTATAAAAATTGATTTCCAGAGCATCCTGAAAGCGTTTTCTTTCAAGGTTGATATAATTGCGAATGTGGTTGATCTCTTCCTCAAGTTTTACCAGCGGTTTTCTTGTCTGGTACAGGATATAGTCGAGGAGGTCTGAGAGTTGAAGGATCATTTCGGAAGTCTTTTCATTTTTAGCTAAACTTAAACCGTATATGGTATTCAGGGTATTAAAAAGAAAGTGTGGATGGATCTGCATTTTTAAATACTGAAGCTCCTGTTCCTTTAGTTTCAACTGTGCTTCAAGGATGCGATTTTGGAGTTCCTTATTTCTCGCAACAGAGGCATAATTGTTTTTTAAAAGGCTAAAAGCTGAAGCGATCACAACAACCAGGTAAACAGTGATCATAACGTAAAACAGACTTTTTGAAACAGGAAATCGGTCATTCCATTCCAATCCCAGTACTACTACCAGCGCATAGAAGGCCGATAAAATGATAAAAATCGCTGAAATTACAAAAGTGTAAATCGAGTAAATCCCGAAGCTTATATAGCGTCTTGGGAGTAGGTAATTAGGAATGAGATTGTAAATGAAAACATAGGTCGTCGCAATGGTAACCGGTAGAAAAAAAGCTGAGAATATAAGCAAAGTTTGATAATCGGCACCTTCAATGCCAAAGAAGAAACTGAAGAAAAATAATACAATTATCCATAACGAAATATGGATTAGAAAGCGTTGACTCAGCTTGAGAATTGTCTTTTTCAATTGCATTAAAGATTAAAAATGCGATTAAATATCCAATCTCAAAAGTTTTTGCGGTAGATTACCGGTTAAGGAGGATAGAAAACATCGTAGCACCGGCGGGATTAAAAGTTGTGAGGATCACGGGTGCTATGCCCGGGAATTTTGCCATTCCCTTTGATTAAGGTGAATTTTGTCATATCCGGACGAAATCCTGTTATTAGTCGCAAAAAAGGAATTTACGGGGCTCTTGATTGTAGTTTTGAACAAAACCAAAAAGACATATCTATGATTTCATTATTTATTTACCTCGCACAGCAACAGGGATTTTTCGGAACTTTATATGCACGAATTCAGGAAGGAGGGCCATTTCCAATGTCCCTCATTATACTGCTGTTTCTATTAATGATCTTTCTAATCGTAAGGGCCGGAATGAAACTGAAGGCTTCACCTCATGTATTCAAAAAAGCTGTTTCCCTTGTTAATCAAGTGGCGTTACTGGCATTGGTAATAGGCTTGTTTAGTCAGCTAATTGGACTTATCCAGGTATTTGATGCATTTGAAGCCATTGGCGATATAGAGCCAAGTCTATTCGCAGGTGGTTTGAAATTGACCTTACTTCCTCCGGTATTTGGAGGTTTTGCTTTTATAATCGGCCGCATTTCAACTTTTGTTTTGAATTGGATACGAAATGAAGAACTTGACAGAGCCGAAATTGGGGCGTAGATTCAGTAAAAAAAATAGCGATGAGCAGTGAAAACTTTCACTACATTTAGAAGTTAATTCTAATTTCAGAAATCATGGCCAAAGAAAAATCCCCTTCCAAAAATTCTGCTAAGAAAGAGCCTGTGCTAAGTCTTAAAGAGAAGCGTGCAGCTAAAGCTGCTAAAAAGAAAAACAGATCCTAAGCGAGGAACCGGATAAAGAAAAAGGCTGTCTCAAGACAGCCTTTTATAATTTTTGACGAATAAATTATTCGTCTGCAATGAACTTGAAAAAGCGGCTTTCCCCACCGTCTTTGGTTTCCTCCTGGTAGAGGAATTGAAGATCGTTGTTGTCAAAGATCTCGAAAAACTCATCCCATGAAATATTTTTGAGATTGTCTTCGGCGTAACCGGGGAAATTGATCCGCAACAATCCGCCGCCCTGTCCATTATCTGTGGTACTTTCCACTACAGCAGGTTTTCCGTCGCGTTCTTCGGTCCATTTTTTTATTTTGCTGTGGTCTTTTGTTGTTTTTGATTCTCCTTGTGACATTTTTAGTACGTGTTTAGTTAGACAACACTCTAAATTCCCTTTTTTACTTCGGAAGAAAAAAATGTTTAACAGGAAAATAATTTTTCTGTTAATCCTTTGTGAATCAGTTTAAAATGAAATTTATGGGGGCTGAAAAAGAGGATTTTAGTTCCTCTTTATAAAGATCCTTTTTTTCCAGTATCCCTGTCTAAAGTAGATAAATGCCACGACAGCAGCTATAGTATTCGAAACCGGAAAGGCCCACCAGATTCCTTCATAGCTTAAGGAGGTCCTTTCGGATAGGATAAAGGCCACGGGAAACCTTAGGATCCAGAGGTTG
Organism: uncultured Flavobacteriaceae bacterium; assembly: GCA_963739625.1. Classification (GTDB taxonomy): domain Bacteria; phylum Bacteroidota; class Bacteroidia; order Flavobacteriales; family Flavobacteriaceae; genus Salinimicrobium. Next base: position 172,381 of record CAVUAU010000007.1, on the reverse strand, counting down.
AGAATGGAAATGAGCATGGAAGCCTTCGTGAATCCGGCGCCGTTGAACACCCCGTTGAGAACCTGTTGGACACCTAAAAAGCCAAAGCTGGGCGCCATGATCTTGATGAACAGGGAAGCGTCGCCTATTACTTCGGGATCATTGGGAATAAAGAATGCGGTAAGCGGCTCGGCAAAAAGGTACATAAGGATTCCGAGACCGGTGAGCCCGAAAAAGGCGATACGGCTGCTTAGATCGGCCACTTTTTCGGCCCGTTTGATCTTGATCGCCCCTACATTCTGTCCTACCAGGGAAGTGGTGGCAATGGCCAATCCCAGGGCGGGTACAATGATAAAACTTAAAATGCGCGCACCAATTCCGTAGGCTGCTACCACCCCACTGCCAAAGCCGGTCACCAGAATAACCATGACAGTCATACCTAAGGCGCGGGTGGATTGCTCGATACTGGCGGGAAATCCCAGGGTAACGATTTTTTTTAGTGTGGAGTAGTGGGGCTTCATGTCCTGCAAACGGATCTTTATTCCGCTTTTCCCACGGAACAAAATAAATAGGCCTATAGCTGCCGAAAGTGCCTGGGTTATATACTTGCTACGGCTGCACCGGCTACGCCATAGCCCTTGATGGGGCCATAGCCGTATATGAACAAAGGATCCAGAATAAGATTTAGAAAAACCGTGAAAAGCACGATGTAAACGGGCAGCATGACGTTGCCTATTCCACGCATTAAAGACTGAAAAGAAAAGAAGAGGAACAAGAAAACAAAACCTATAGCCGAAACCCTGAAATAACTGCTGGAGTCCTGCAGTATTTCGGGACCGGCACCAATGAGCCTCATCAATGGCCCGGCCGAAAAATAGGCCAGCACAGAAAGCATGAGGGAAATAAAGAAAATGAGGGACATGGTTTGAGAGGAATTGAAATCCACCCCTTTTTGGTCTCCTGCACCCTGGAACTGCGACACCATTACCGTTCCCGCCAGGGTAAGACCTGAACCCAGGGAAAGGATTAAAAACAACAAAGGAAAGCTTATGCTGACTGCCGCTACTGCATTCGCACTTAACCGGCCCAACCAGAAGGTATCTATGAGCTGGTAGGCCGTTTGCAGAATATTGGCAGCAATGATAGGAACCGCAAGGCTGAAAAGGGAATTAAAAATTTTTCCTTCGGTGTATTTGTTATTTTTCTTCATTCTTTGCAAAAGTAAAGCAGAGGGAAAGGAAATTGTACTAAAACTTTAATAATTCCTACAGCAGCAGGGGAGAGCGCCCTGTAAGAATCTTCTCAGTATTTCGTAAGAATTAATACTTTTTATCTCCATAACTTATACTCTTAGCGTTTTTTATAGCACATTGAGCCTCAATGTTTTAAATATGTTGTAAATTGAAGAAGATCTTAAAGAAAGGTCAATTCAAGAATGGTGAACGCTACTTAATCTCGATGTAATGAATGCTTTAACTAGTTTATGGAAAAATTATACTGTTGAATTCTCTACAGTGCAAAAGGTCATTGTTGCCATTGTACTGGGAGTGATTTTAATTACCGCACTTATGGCTATCGTGTTGGTAATTCTGGAATTCACTAAATAAGAGAATTCTTAAGTTCTGGCCTTTTTTTCTTCTCCGGCAGGGGAGGAAATTCCTTTTGCCGTTATTCAACGGCTTTTTCTTTTTCATTCCGGCAGAAAATCCCGTCTCCTAAATTTTTTGTATCTTCAAGATGAAATAGCTATTAACCAAAGCTTTATCAACAAAAATTAACTAATTATGGACGCGAGAACTATGTTCAGGATGCTAAAACCGCATCTGGATCACATGAACCCGAATGAGAAAAAAGAACTTTCCAAATTGATCACCACTCTGCCTGCCGGTAAAATTTGTTGCCATCACCGCAAAGTATATCCTCTTAAAAAAGCAAAAGAAAATCTGAAGGTCTTCTGCCAGACAGAAATGGCCAAAGAGCAGCAACAGCAGCAGCTTTGAAGCACCTCTTCTAATAGCAAATCTTTTGTTAATCACATATTTAAGTCTTCCTTTTTGTCTTTTTTGAATTAATTTCAGGATCAAACCTGAAAATATGAAAGAGAAAATCCTGCTTGCCGGGGCCTCGGGGGCCCTGGGGATGGAGTTACTCCAACTTTTTACTTCAAAGGGAACCGAAGTAAGGGCTCTGGTAAATTCCGAAGAAGGTGAGGAAAAGGTGAGGCCGTTCACCAATGATGTGTGGACGGTAGATGCCAGTAAGGAGGCTTCAGCTTTAAATGACATAACCAAAGATATCTCTATTGTGGTCTCGGCCCTTGGGAAAAGTGTTAGCCTTTTTACCAATCGGGGGAAATCTTTTTTAGAGGACGACTTCTACGCAAATAATAACATTCTCAATGACGCGCTCAAACATGATGTGAAACGTTTCGTCTATGTATCTATCAAGGAGGCCGAAAAAGGGGATGCTTTCGAGATCACTAAATCCCATAAGATGTTTGAAGATACCCTTCGGGCCTCGGGGCTTAGCTATACCATCATTAGACCGGTAGGTTTTTTCTCGGGTTTAAATGACCTGCTCATCATGGCCAAACGAAAAGTAATCCCGGTGGTGGGAGAGGGAAAAGCGAGAACAAACAGTATTCATCAAAAAGATCTTGCAAAAGTGGTAGTCGCCCAAATACACGATGGTCCTGAACTGCTTGAAGTGGGCGGACCAACCATACATACCCGATTGGAAATGGCAAAAATGATACAGGACAAAATAGGCGGCAAGGTGATCAAAATACCCGAAAAGATAGCCGAATGGGGAATGATAGTGCCCGAATTATTGCACGAAAACATCTCACACAGGCTCAAATTTTTTAAACATATCAATACCCACGACATGATTGGAGAAAAAAATGGTAGTATAACTTTCGAGGAGTACCTTAGGGATCTCGATATAAAAGACCTGCCGTAATGCCGCAAAAGTACGACGCGATCATCATTGGTAGCGGGAGCAACGGCATTGCCGCTGCGCTTCACCTTCAGCAAAAGGGGCTTAAAACTGCCATTTTTGAACAGGCTTCCACACCGGGCGGAGCTACAAGAACTCAGGAGCTCACCCTTCCGGGATTTAAACATGATGTAGGTTCCTCTATACTGCCGCTGGGTCTTGCCTCTCCTTTTTTTCAGAATTTACCTTTGACAGACCACGGACTCGAGTGGGTTTATCCCGAAATTGCCTATGCTCATCCTTTTGAGGACGGCACCGCCTACGGCTGTTACCCGGACATCTACAAAACCGCCGCGCAACTGGGCGTCGATGAAAAGAAATACCTGCAGGTTTTTGAACCCCTGCTAAAAGATTGGGACAAACTTACTCCCGCCTTGCTTGGCCCGCTGGGAATCCCAAAATATCCTATTCCTTTTATGAAGTTTGGCCTTAAAGCCCTTCCTTCGGCAAAAATGGTGGTAGATCACTACTTTAAAGACGACAGGACCAAAGCTTTTTTCTATGGTTCGGCGGCGCATTCTATTCTGCCTCTTACCACTTTTGCTTCGGCATCTTTTGGAATGGTCCTCACTACTTCGGCTCATAGATATAACTGGCCCTTTCCTAAAGGAGGTGCGGGAAATTTCACTAAAGCTTTACTCGATCTTTATTATTCTTTAGGAGGAGAGCTGCACCTGGACCAGGAAATAAGGGATATCAGAGATCTTCCCAATGCATTTAGCTACCTTTTTGACCTGACGCCAAAGCAACTGCTGCAGATCAAAGGCTTAAATTTCACGTCTCTTTATCGCAAACGAATGGGGAACTATAAATACGGCGGCGGAGTCTTTAAAATGGACTGGGCCTTGAGCGAACCTATTCCTTTTACCAGTGAGAAATGCAGAAAAGCTGCCACTGTGCATCTGGGATTTACCAAAGAGGAGCTGGAAACTTCGGAAAAAGATGTTTATCTCAACAAAATTTCCAGACACGCCTTATGTGCTGCTCGCACAACATTCTCCTTTTGATGCTACCCGTGCGCCCGAAGGAAAACACACCGCCTGGGCCTATATTCACGTCCCTAATGGAAGTGACCTGGATTATTCTGAGTTAATTGAAAATCAAATCGAGAGGGCTGCGCCGGGATTTAAGGACACGATTCTGGCACGTTCAAAAAAGACAACTACCCAGCTGCAGGAATTTGACCCCAACCTGGTGGGCGGGGACATCAACGGTGGGAAACAGGACATCACTCAGTTGTTCACACGTCCTATCGCTAAGATTTCACCTTATTCAACACCAGATCCACGGGTATATATCTGTTCCTCTTCAACTCCGCCGGGAGGTGGCGTGCATGGAATGTGTGGATTCCATGCCGCAGAAAAGGCCTTAAAAGACCATTTTAAAGACCTCTCTTAAATGCCATTTTTGGAACTTTATAAAAATCAAAAGGCCGCATCTAAAAAAATGCGGCCTTTGTTTAGTTATAGAATATCCTATTGAGCATCCTCGTTTTCTGAAGGAACCGGAAAACCACGGTCTCTCATCAATGCGTCAATTTTAGCATCACGACCTCTAAAGAGGCGATATGCTTCCGCAGGATCCATGGCATTTCGTGGTGCAAAGAGGTATTTCACGAGTTTTGCCGCAACGTCTTTGTCATAGAATCCTCCGGGTGCTTCCATAAAAGCTTCCGCAGCATCGGCAGTAAGAACATCGGCCCATAAATAGCCGTAGTAACCGGTAGCGTAGCCTTCTCCCGAAAAGACATGTCCAAAATGCGGAGTCCTGTGACGCATTGGGATCTCCTCGGGCATATTAAGTTCCTCCAGGGTTTCTTTTTCAAAAGTATCCATGTCGATCTCATCGGGGTCTGTGGTGTGCAACTTCATGTCCATCAAAGCTGAAGCAAGATATTCTGTGGTCGCAAATCCCTGATTGAAAGTAGAGGCTTTTTTGATCTTTTTGACCAGCTCCTGCGGGATTGGTTCCCCGGTTTCGTGATGCACCAGGAATTGGTTGATCACCTTATCTGTAGACAGCCATCGCTCCAGTAATTGAGATTGAAACTCGGTATAATCTCTCACGCCGCTGTTGAGAATTGGATATTTTACATTTGAGGAGAAAAAGTGGAGCGCGTGCCCAAATTCATGAAAGAAAGTGGTGGCGTCATCCCAGGAGATCAAAACGGGCTCCCCGGGAGCAGGCTTGATAAAGTTGGAGTTGTTGGAGGCCAAAACAGTCTCCTCTTTGCCCATATCTTCATGGCTGCGATACATCGTAGCCCAGGCTCCCGAACGTTTTCCCTTACGCGCGTAAGGATCAAGATACCAAAGCCCAATATGTTCTCCTGAATCTTTATCTGTTACTTCCCACACTTTAACATCGGGATGGTACACAGGCACAGTGCCTTCGGGTACCGGTGTAAATTTGTAGTTAAAGAGTTCTCCCGCGGTAAAAAATAGCGCCTGGGTAAGCTTATCCAGCTGCAGGTACTGCTTTACCTCGTCTGAATTAAGATCGTACTTTTGTTGCCTCACCTTTTCGGCGTAGTAGCGGTAATCCCATGGAGCGATTGTGATCTCCTTTTCCTGAGAGTCGGCTAAATCCTGCATATCTTTCACTTCTTCTTCCACGCGTGCCAAAGCTGCAGGCCAAACGGCTTCCATAAGCTCCATGGCTCTTTCGGGAGTTTTGGCCATCCTGTTTTGCAGGCGCCATTGAGCATAATTGTCGTAGCCAAGAAGCTCTACCCGCTCGTCGCGCAGTTCGAGAATTTTTTTAATAATGGCTTTATTGTCGTACTTGTCGTTATTGTCGCCACGTGAGTAATAGTTGGTCCAGACTTTTTTTCTCAACTCCCGCTCATCAGAATATGTAAGAAAAGGATCCATGGAGGAACGGGTGTTCAAAACAGCATATTCGCCTTCATTTCCGCGGTCTGCTGCCGCTTTGGCCGCTGCTTTCACAAAAGATTCGGGAAGGCCGCTCAATTGGTCCTCATCCAGGTAAACCACGTAGTTCTCCTCTTCAGCCAGCACATTATTTGAAAATTGGGTGTAGAGTTTGGAAAGCTCCTTATTAATGGCTGCGTAACGCTCTTTAGCTTCAGAAGAAAGATCTGCGCCTTCCATGGCAAAATCTTCATAAATAAGTTGTACCGCCCTTTGTTGTTGCGGCGGAAGCGGATCTTTAAGGGAATTCTCGTAAACAGTTTTTATACGCTCAAAAAGCTCGCGGTTCTGCGAGATCTTAGAGGAATATTCTGATAATTCTGGTGCCAGTTCTTCCTGAATTTTTCTGAATTCCGGCGAAGAAATGTTGCTACTCCAGATGCCGTAATAGGTCGATGCCCTGTCCAGCTCTTTTCCTGCCTTTTGCATGGCCAGGATCGTGTTCTCAAAAGTAGGAGGCTCTGGATTGCTGGCTATTTTTACAATCTCGGCCAGGTGCAGGGCCATTCCTTTTTCCATGGCCGGTTTTAGCTCGGCCAGGTCCATTTCATCAAATGCAGGCACACCGCCATAAGGCCCCTGCCATTCCTTCAAAAGATCATTTTCCATAACTGCATTTTGTTCATTTACAACAGTAGGCTCCTTGCTGGAGACGGTTTCATTTCCCGATCCGCAACCGGTCAAAACCAGAGCTGTCAACAAGCCACAGCCAATTTTTTTAGTATTGTTCATTCGTGTAGGTTTTAAACTAATATTCTGCCTCAAGATACACATAAAAGAAAAAATGAAGGAGGGTCAAAAATGCCTTTTTTTGAGGATGCTTCAGTAGAATGTTTATTTTTGTCTCTTAGATTACGGTTTATGAAGTTTTTAAAGAAAAACTGGTCGAATATTCTTCTTATTCTTTTCCTGGTGCTGATGTTCATTCCGCAGACAAGGAAGCCGGTGCAGGTAGCTTTGAATCGTCTCATCTCTTTTAGCCCTTCAGAAATTTCTGAAGCAAAGCGTGAAGAACTTGAGGATTACAACTGGCAGCTGTTCAGGCTGGACGGGCAACAGGTGAACTTTAGGGAGTCTGAAGGGGAAGTAGCTGTAGTCAATCTTTGGGCCACATGGTGCCCACCCTGTATAGCCGAAATGCCTTCTTTCCAGGAGCTCTATGCTGACTACGGTGGAAAAGTGAATTTTTTCTTTGTTTCTTCCGAAGAACCGGAGGTGCTAAAGCGTTTTTTGGAGAAAAAAGGATATGATATTCCTGTTTATCTTCCGCTTTCGGCCGGCCCCGAAAAATTACAGTCCAATACACTGCCCACGACATACGTTATTTCAAAAAACGGGAAGATCGTAGTGAAGAAAACCGGCTCTGCCAACTGGAATGCTGAAAGCTTTAGAGGTACACTCGACGAATTACTGGCGCAGTAACTAAACCTCTGTAGAAAAGGTGTTCTCGAGATCGAGCAGCTCCTCCACAAATTCCCGGCTGTTAGAAAGCCGCGGAATCTTATGTTGACCGCCCAGTTTGTTCTTTCGTTTTAGCCATTGATAAAAAGTGCCCGAAGGCATCTCGCGTACTACCGGCGCTTCAATAGCGATATCATGTTTTCTTTTAGCGGCGTAGTCGTCATTAAGCTTGCCCAGCTCCTCGTCAAGAATTTGCCTGAAGCTCCCTTGATCCTGTGGGGACTGGACGAATTCCACAAGCCATTCGTGATATCCTTTTTTCTGGCGGTCATAAAAGAAAGGCGCCGCTGTGAAATCCCGTAAAACTGCACCTGTTCGATTACAAGCCACAGAAAGTGCTTTTTCGGCGTGTTCTACAAAAAGATCTTCTCCAAAAACATTGATACAATGTTTTGTCCTGCCGCTAATCACAAAACGGTAAGGGCTGGTGCTGGTAAATTTTATGGTGTCGCCAATCTTGTATCGCCATAAACCGGAATTAGTGCTGATCACCATGGAATAATTCTTTCCTTTTTCGACTTCGCTTAGCGGGATGATTGTTGGGTCGTCCAGCATGAATTCCTTTTCGGGAATAAATTCATAGAAGATGCCATAGTTGAGCATCAACAGCAGCGAAGTATCCTCTTTTTGATCCTGGAGCGCAAAGAAGCCTTCAGTGGCATTGAAGATCTCCAGATATCTCATGCTTTTGTTCCTGTCGAGCTCTTCGAAAAGTGGCCGGTAAGGGGCAAAGGAAACCGAACCGTGAAAGAAAACCTCCAGGTTTGGCCAGATCTCCTGGATATAATTGATGTTTTGTTCTTTGATAATGTGCTGCAGCAGTAACAGCATCCACATGGGAGAACCGGCAAGGCTGGTCACATTTTGCTGTGTGGTGATCTCGGCTATTTTCCTGATCTTTTCCTCCCAGTCATTCATCATGGTCACTTCCAAACCGGGAGTTCTCCCAAACTGTGCCCAGAAAGGAAGGTTCTTCATCACAATAGCCGAAATATTTGCCGTATAGTACCGGCTGTTCTGCGAGAAATTGTTTTCCTGGCTCCCGCCAATAGAAAGGTTTTTACCCGAGAAGAGTTTAGCGTCCGGATAATTGTTGATGTAAAGGGCAATCATGTCGCGCCCGCCCTGGTAATGGCATTGCTCAAGACCTTCGGTAGAAACCGGGATCATTTTACTCTTTGCACCGGTTGTACCAGATGATTTTGCAAACCACTTGATCGTGGTAGGCCATAACATGTTTTGCTCACCTTTTAGCAGCCTTTCGATGTAAGGATACAGGTCTTCATAACTTGAAAGTGGTACCTGCTGCTTAAACTGCTCATAATTGCTGACATTCCTGAAATCGTGTTCCTTGCCAAAGACAGTATCCCGGGCTGTTAGAAGCAGCTCCTGAAGTACTTTCTGTTGTGTATCATGAGGGTGAGTGACAGAATGCTCTAAAATTTGGATCCGGCTTTTCATTACCAGATTGCCTATGGAATCAATTATTCCCATTCAGTTACAGCTTGTTTCTTTGGTGGTTCAACAAAAAGGCCAAAACTTTCCTTTCGTTGGCCGAAGATAAACATTAATCGCTTTTATGGAAGAAGATTTTGCTAATTTCCTTTTTCTTCCTCGTAACAGGGAAAGCTTAAAATAAAGGTGGTGCCAAGGCTTGGTTTACTTCTCACTTTGACTGTGGCATCGTGCTCCTCAAGTATATTTTTCACTGAGCTGAGGCCTACTCCCATTCCTCCGGGTTTTTGGGTATAGAACGATTCAAACAGGCGCTCCAGCTGCTCCTTTTCTATTCCGCAGCCGTTGTCACTTATTTTCAAGACATAATTATTTTCCCTTTTTTTGATACTCAGGACAAGTTCTCCCTGGTCGGGTAACATGGCCTCGCTGGCATTTACGATGATATTGAGTAGCGCGATCTTGAGTTTATCTTGATCGGCATTTATGAAGTAGGGTGCCTTGTACTTTTTCTTCACCTTTACTCCTGAAAGATAAATGCGGTCCTGGGCGAGTTCCAAAGCTTTGTCTGTGGTTTCTGCAAGGCAGCATTTTACAAAAACGGCAGGGGAGTAGTTGGAAACACTCAATAGATCGGTCACCAATTTGTTGAGGTTATGGGTGCTGCGCTTGATGATGTCGATATAGTTCTTTAAGATCTTATTCTCCTGATCTTCAGTTTTCTTCTCAAGCAGGTCTGCGGACATGATAATACTGGCAAGAGGGCTTCTAAGTTCGTGCGCCAACGTCCTTGCTATTTCCCCTTTTATAGAGAGCTTTTCGGCATTGATGAGCGCCTGTTGAGTTTGTTTTTGTTCCTGAACATTCCGCAGCAATACGATGTATTCATAAACATTTCCATTCTTGTTGCGCATAAAGACCTTTGCTCTGGCGTTGTAGCAGTCCCAGGTCTTGTCTTTACTTCTAAGGCGGAATTCTACTTCGCAAATATCTTTGTCGCCCGCTTTCATGATCTGGTCATGGAATTTGAGCGCTTTTTGCCTGTCTTGAGGATGAATCAAAGGGATGATATCCAAAAGTGGCATTCCTTCGATCCTTTCCCTGGTCATTTCGAGGGCACTGGAAAAATCGCGGTTCATAAAACGCACCTTTTCATCATACAGGTTAAAGATCATAATGATGTCTGGGGAAGTATTGATGAGCTGCTTTTTAAACCTGATGTTGTCTTTAAGATTTTGAGCTCTTTGTTTCCTGCGGGTAATATTTTCAAGAGAATTGACCAGCAGTCCTTTTTGGCGCCGGGTGGTAATTCTAAACCAGTTGCTTTTGCCATTGCGCTCAAAACACACTTCAAAATCTCTCGCCTGCCCGGTGAGCATTGTTTGTTTAAAGATGTCAAAGGCACCGGTCGTGGCAGCTTGAGGGTTGAGTTCCAAAAATTTCTTCCCAACCATTTTCTTTTGCTGGTAATAGCGGGAAACCTTTTTATTCACTCTAACGTAGGTGAAGTCTACAATCTCTAAATTTTCCCCGAAAAAAGGTTTTAAAAGAAATATCCCCTGGTTTACTGTGTCAAAGACCATTTTGAGCAGGTCATGGCTCTCTTCCAGTTCCCGGGTTCTTTTCTGTACTTTGTACTCGAGCAGTTCGTTCGATTTTCGCAGTTTTTCTTCGGAAAGTTTCCGTTGCGTAATATCTGAACATAGAACAGCAATTTTTTTGCTTTTTTGATTGCCAAAAGGAAAGACATAGGTATCTAACCAGGTTTGGGTGGATTCTGAAAATTTCTCAAACCGAACCGGTTCTCCGGTAAGTGCGACGCTTCCGAATTTATCAAACCAGTACTGCTCATAGTTGGGGAAGAATTCCTTCATGGTCTTGCCAATGGCATGAGGAAGCTGAATGTGTTTGTCTATTGCATGATTCATTTCTATAAAAAGAAAGTCAATAGGATTTTCTTTGAGATCGTAAAGCATTTCTACAACCATGAACCCTTCATCAAGTGAATTGACAAGGATCCTGTACCGGTCGAGACTCTCCTGTAGTGATTTTTCTATTTCAAGATTGTTAGAACCACTTTTGTGGTAGCTATTCCTATAGGGATCAACAGCACGGGCAACACTTAATACAAACTTTTCATCTTCCCTGTCAAATCCTGAATAAAGCCGGTTTTTAAAGACATACTTCTTCCAGTACCCGAAAGGAGAGCGCAGCCTTACCCGTACCTCGTTTTCTTCGGAAACTTTAAGGTTCCGGCATTGTTCGAAAGCGTTCATCAACAAAGGATATTCCTCGGGGTGCACAATTTCCTTATAAAAATCCTCGGTATCGCATAAAGAGATCTTACTTCCAAAATATCGTCGGCTCTTGAAATTGGCCGCTACCAGGGCAGCGTCTTCCAGAGAAGTGAGAAATAGTAGAAAATCCTGATTTTCGGGCCCCGTATAAGCATGAAAAAGGCTTTGTGTAAGACCTAAAAGTTGCTCATTTAGTAAGTAGTTAGTTTTCTTCATACCAGAGGTAGGTTATGTGCCTCTAAAAAGGAACTGTCATAAAATTTTGAGGAGGGGCATTTAAGTTAAAATTAATATAATTACTTTAAATTCTAGCAATCAATTCATTAGAATTTAATGATCATTAGTAATATTTTTTTCGGGGCCTTTAAAAATCGAGGTTTAAGAGGAAAAGAAATTCGTTTACCGTCAAAAAAGTAACTCTTTTACGGCAATAATTTAGTGGTCAGAGTAAATATTGAAGGGGATTTATGCCTTCCGAACCCTTTTGTTTCAGCAGAAAATCAGGAAACGAAGAGAATAATGAGGAGGAGCATTTATGGATACCGGCGAAAAAACAGGACAAAGTTAAAAACAAGGCTTCCGATGCGTTTGCCTAATCTGCTTTAAGATATATAGAGGAGAAAATTAAGCCATCTCCGGCAACGAGCCGGAGAAATCTATTGTGCTAAAGAACTTCTAAAAAAAGATCTTATTTAAGGAAAACCTTAACAACCATGGGAAAGGATTTTTATGTGAGAGTGTCAGATTTTATTACTTCTTTTTCCTGCGATTGAAGTTTTTGTCTCCCCTGGTCTTGGGCTTTTTGTATTTCTTCTTGATCTCTCTTCTATAGGAGCCCCCAAGATTAACTTTTTGGTTTTTCTCCTTTTTCTCGTGAAAAGCGGGACCGGGTGCATCTTCATCCGTAAATTTTGAAGGATTGTTGATCTCCGGCGCATCCGGTCTTTCTTCCGGAAGGAGTTCTGTAGAGATCTCTACCTCCTGCGGCAGCGCATGCACTTCAATTTTTTGGTCCATTAGACGTTCAATGTCTTCTAAAGCGTCTTTTTCTGAAGGTGTTGAAAACAAGATAGCCTCACCTTCTTTTTCGGCCCTTCCGGTACGACCAATTCTGTGAATATAATTTTCAGGATAAGCCGGGGTATCAAAGTTGATCACGTGGCTAACATGTTCAATATCGAGACCACGTGCCATAACATCTGTAGCGACGAGAATTCTACAAAAGCCGTCGCCAAATTGCCTTATGCTTCTCAACCTGTAATTCTGCGTCTTATTAGAATGTATCACGGCGGCTTCCTCGGGGAAAGCTTTGTCAATATTCTCAAAAAGACGATCGGCCATACGCTTGTTAGCGGCAAAGATGAGCACTTTATGATACTGCTCACGATCCTCTAACAAAGACTTCAGTAAATTGATCTTAGTATAGAAGTTGGGTACTTCAAACAGCTGTTGGTGGATATTTTCCAGGGGTGCTCCGCTGGCAGCCACTGAGACTTTGACAGGATTTTTAAAGTAATCTGTGATGAGCTTTTCGACTCCCGCAGTCATTGTTGCAGAAAACATGATATTTTGCCTGCTTTGTGGCAGTAGTTCCAGGATGTTGTTCAACTGAAAACGAAATCCAAGATCAAGCATCACGTCGACCTCATCTATCACCAATTTTTGAACAGACTTTAGTTGTAAATCTCTATTGATCGCGAGATCATAGAGCCGGCCCGGGGTGGCAACAATAATGTCCTGCCCCTGTGCAACCAGCTGACGCTGAGTATTAATATTGGTGCCTCCGTAAATGGCGGCAATCCTAACATTTATGTATTTAGTGGTCTTCTCAAGCTCTTCAACAACCTGCACAACGAGTTCGCGCGTAGGTACTAAAATGAGGACTCGCGGATTCTTTTGCTCTGAATACTTCAGCATCTTGAGGAGGGGCAGAAGATAGGCAAGGGTCTTTCCTGTACCGGTTTGTGCGATGCCCAACATATCTCTTCCCGAAAGAATTACCGGGGAACTTTGCTCCTGGATTGGAGTAGGAGTGGAGATTCCCAGCTCATCTAAAGCATTGAGAAGCGGAGTGTTAAGATTAAGATCCTGAAAAGTCAAATTATTGGTTTTAAACCGCCAAAGGTAAGACAATATTTCAGCTTAAAAAGGGCAAAAATGAAGTGGATCCTGTTTCGTATTTTTGGCAAAACATCCCGTATGAACAAAATTCTTGCTTTTGCCGGCTCCAACAGCCCCACTTCTATCAACCAGCAGTTGATTCATAATGTCACCCGACGCATTAGCGAACATGAAGTAGAGGTACTTAACCTGAGAGAACTGCACATTCCTATGTACAGTATCGTGCTGGAGAAAGAGGGTATCCCGCAGGATGTAAAATTCCTCTACGAGAAAATTGAAAGCTTTCCTGCACTTATCATTGCCGTAAACGAATATAATGGCTAATGTTTCAGGATTTTTCAAGAATATCATTGATTGGCTTTCGCGGGTGGACAGGCAGTTTCTTCAGCAAAAAAAGCTGTTATTGATGAGTACTTCCCCAGGAAAAAGAGGAGGAGCTGCAGCATTAGATTACTGTAAGAGCAGGCTGCCGCGGCATGGAGCCGAGATCCTGGAGAGTTTTAGTCTTCCGCAGTTTTATGAAAACTTCGATTCCGAAAAGGGAGAGATCGTGAATGAGGTATTTGAAAGGGGTGTGGCCGATGTAGTTTCTTCTTTTTCTCACCAAATAACTGAAGCCGAATAGTGCGCACCTCCCGAAAGTTCGAAATAAAAGACATAAGCAGCTTCAAAAATGCACTTTTAGAGTGGTCACGCCAGTTTGAGCAGGTGGTGTGGCTGGACAGCAACAACTATCCGCAAGATTACCGGAATTATGAAGCTGTTTTGGCGGTGGAAGCCTTTACGGCTATAAAAACTTCGGCCGCGGGTGCCTTTGACCGGCTGCAGGAATACCAGGAAAACACTGCCGACTGGATCTTTGGTTATCTTTCTTATGACCTCAAAAATGATGTGGAAAGGCTTTCTTCGGAAAATAATGACGGGCTCAATTTTCCTGATCTTTATTTCTTTCAGCCGAAGAAACTTTTCCTGCTTAAAAATGAGGAAATAGAGGTGCATTACCTGCGCATGGTAGATGACGAAATAGAAGAGGATATTAAAGAAATTGAAAGCCTGCAAACTTCGAAAAAGGAAAAAACTGAGACAGCTAAAGAACCAGTAAAACTGAAGCCAAGGATATCAAAAGAAGATTACCTGGTAAAGGTGATTCATCTGCTGGGGCACATCCAGCGCGGCGATATTTATGAGGCCAATTTCTGCCAGGAATTTTTCGCAGAAGACACAGAGATTGAACCTCTCGGGGTATATCGTGAACTAAATGACATTTCAAGGCCTCCTTTTGCCGCTTTTGTAAGGCTGGAGCAGTTTTATGTCATGTCGGCTTCTCCCGAGCGATACCTTCAGAAAAAAGGAGCAACAATTATTTCACAGCCCATCAAGGGAACTGCTGCCCGGGCACTCGCTCCCGAGGAAGACAGGCGCCTGGCAGAACAGCTTGAAAAAGACCAAAAAGAGCGGTCAGAGAACGTAATGATCGTTGACCTGGTGAGAAATGACCTCTCAAAAGTGGCAAAAAAAGGATCGGTTAGGGTGGAAGAGCTTTGTAAGATTTACAGCTTTGAACAGGTACACCAAATGATCTCCACGGTAAAGGCAGAAGTGGCAAGCGGTATACCTGCGGTAGAAGTGATCAAAAGCAGTTTTCCCATGGGCAGTATGACCGGAGCTCCAAAATTGATGGCCATGAAGCTTATCGAGGAACTGGAAGAGAGCAAACGCGGGGTCTACAGTGGAGCCCTAGGTTACTTTACACCCACAGGCGATTTCGACTTCAATGTGGTGATAAGAAGTATCCTGTACAACCAACAAACTAAATATGTTTCCTTTTCTGTTGGTGGAGCGATCACAGCCAAATCTATTCCATTGATGGAATATGAGGAGTGCCTGGTAAAAGCAAGGGCATTGAGGCAGGTTTTGGAGAAAAGAGATCTTTAAAACCGGCTAACCTTAAACTGTCGGTAAACCGGGCTCTAAAATGGCCTTTTTTGGTATATTTGGGCTATATGTTATTACCTTTCCAAAATCACCTGCATTCGACCTTTCCACAACTTGAAACCGGGAAGATACTTATTGCCGTAAGCGGTGGGGTTGACAGCGTGGTATTAACACACCTGTGCAAAGAATCCAACCTTGATATTGCATTGGCACACTGTAACTTTAACCTTCGTGATAAGGAGAGCGATGGGGACGAGATCTTTGTCACCGAACTTGCCGATGCTCTGGACCTCGAGGTTTTTATTGAAAGTTTTGAAACCGAAGCCTATGCCAGGGAAAAGAAGATCTCCATTCAAATGGCGGCACGGGAACTTAGGTATCAATGGTTTGATAGCTTAAGGGATACTTTGCAGTTTGATCATGTGCTTACCGCACACCATTCCAATGACAATCTTGAAACGGTACTTATCAATTTTGTGAGAGGAACAGGCTTAGACGGCCTCACAGGCATCCCGGCATCAACCGGGTTTATTGTTCGGCCCTTATTGCCTTTTTCCAGAAAGGAAATAGAAGATTACGCCCGCAACTCTCATTTGAAATGGCGGGAAGACAGTAGTAACGCTTCTGTCAAATACCTTAGAAACAAGGTGAGGCATGAGCTCATTCCGAAGCTGGAAGAAATGAATCCGCAGCTGTTGGAAAGTTTTACGAAAACACAAACTTATCTACAGCAAAGTGCTGCGCTTATTGATGATTATATTTCGGCCATCTTTCCGCGAATAGCCAAAGAAGAAGATTACGGCTACAGCTTTAAGATCAAGATGCTCAAGACCATTCCCAATTTAAAAGCGGTGCTTTATGAACTTTTCAAGGCCTTCGGGTTTACCGAATGGAATGATGTTTACGATCTTCTTGAGGCACAGTCGGGGAAAATGGTTTGTTCCAGCACCCATCGCCTGGTAAAGGATAGGGAAGAGCTGCTGCTTACCACTGTTCCTTCGGAAATTAAGAAGAAATTTGGCATTTCTGAAGAGGAAGAAGTAGTGATGCTGCCCATGGGAACTTTTTATATTGAGGCAGTTGAAGAACTTTCTGAAGCAACACAAAATGTTATTTTTGTCGATAAAGAGAAGTTGCAGTTCCCACTCACTGTAAGGAAGTGGCATGAGGGCGACTACTTTTATCCGTTCGGGATGAAAGGAAAAAAGAAGCTTAGCAAATTTTTCAAAGACGAGAAGCTATCTTTGCCCGAGAAAGAGAATTGTTGGCTGCTCTGCTCCCATAATGATATTGTGTGGGTGGTGGGGCGACGGCCAGACGCAAGGTTCGCAATTACAGATGACACCAAATCGATTTTGAGATTAACTTATACATCATGAGAAATTTACTTTCTTTTCTACTTTTTATAGTCACTTTTGGAGTCCAGGCTCAGGTTTTTGGAGAACAGCAGGACGAGATCAAGAAACCTGTTACCTGGGAAGCCTCTGTTGAGCAGGAAAACGATTCAATTTATAACCTCATTTTTAAGGCTACGCTTGAACAAGGATGGCATTTTTATTCTCAGGAAGAGCCCGAAGAAGGAGGGCCTTTCCCTACAGAATTCAGTTTTAACCAGGAAGAAGCTGCTTATGAACTTGTGGGTTCTACCGTAGAACCCGATTTGCCTGCAGTCTTTGATCCTGTTTTTGAAATGGATATTAAGTACTTTGAAGATGCGGCAACTTTTGTGCAAAAGATCAAGGTGAAGCCGGGCGCAGATCCAACTATTGAGGCGCAGGTGCTTTTCCAGGCATGTGATGATGAGCAATGTCTTGCGCCAGACACAGTGCCTTTTACGCTTTCCCTTTCCGGAAAAGTGGAAGAAGGAAATAAGGATGTGGCAGTTTCTGATGAAGATCGTGCAAAGACCGCGGCTCTTAACCTTGGATTGGAAAACTTCGGAAAGGCAGAAGTAGGAGAAGAGGAAGAAACCGGCTTTCTAAGCCTGTTCTTTCTTGGGTTCATAGGCGGTTTGATTGCCTTGCTTACTCCGTGTGTTTTTCCTATGATCCCGCTAACAGTCTCCTTTTTTACTAAAGGGGCAAGAACAAAAAAACGCGGACTTATAAACGCGGTCATGTATGGTGTTTTTATCTTTTTGATCTATTTGTTACTCAGCTTACCTTTCCATTTACTAGACTCGGTGAACCCCGAGATCCTGAATAATATCTCGACAAACGTAACGCTGAACATCGTCTTTTTCATCATTTTTATCATTTTTGCTTTTTCCTTTTTCGGATATTATGAGATCACATTGCCCAGTTCGTGGAGTAATAAAATGGACGACAAAGCCTCAAGTTTTGGAGGTGTTGTTGGCGTGTTCTTTATGGCCCTCACCCTGGCCATTGTATCATTCTCCTGTACGGGACCAATCCTGGGATCTCTATTGGGAAGCTCCCTGACTACAGATGGTGGTGCAATGCAACTTACCTTTGGAATGGGAGGCTTTGGACTGGCCCTGGCCTTACCTTTTGCCCTGTTCGCACTTTTTCCAAACTGGCTCAATTCCCTTCCAAAAAGTGGCGGCTGGTTGAATTCGGTTAAAGTAGTACTGGGTTTCATAGAACTTGCCCTGGCTTTCAAATTCTTATCTAATGCAGATCTTGTAGAGCACTGGGGAATCTTGAAAAGAGAGATCTTCATAGGAATCTGGGTTGTTGTTGGAATAGGGCTGTTGCTGTATTTGTTTGGCATCATAAGATTTCCGCATGACGGCCCCAAAACAAAATTGGGCAAGGGCAGATTGTTACTCGGCTTTATTACTCTCGCGTTTGTGGCTTACCTTATTCCGGGACTTTCCAATACTTCTTACGCTAACCTGAAGCTGTTGAGTGGCTTTCCGCCTCCATTATTTTACAGCGTCTATGATAAGGAGACCGAGGGACCTCTTGGTCTTGAGGCATATCACGATTTTGAAGAAGGCCTTGCAGCCGCAAAAGCTCAAAACAAACCTATTTTACTGGATTTTACCGGCTGGGCCTGTGTAAACTGTAGAAAGATGGAGGAGCAGGTGTGGAGTGAACCGGCAGTCTCTGATGTGATGCGTGATGAATTTGTTTTGATCTCACTTTACGTTGATGACCGGGAGGAGCTTCCGGAAGACGAGCAGTTCAATTATGTGAAACCAACCGGTGACATAAAAAAGATTCGCACCATTGGCGATAAATGGGCCACTTTCCAGACCCAGAATTTCAGGAACAATTCACAACCGTACTACGTGATCATGGATACAAATTTGAATGTGTTGCAGGAACCGGTGGGATACACCCCCGATGCCGATGCCTATCTGGAGTGGCTTTCTAACGGGATCTTAAAATTTAAAAAGTAGCAGGATCACCATTCTTTTTGTGCTGCTTTTATGGGAGTTTTCTATATTAGGGACTTTAATAATCAAACCCCTTAGTATGAATTCCTTTAAAAAGTCATTTCTTCTGATAATTTGCTTTCTTATTGCTGCTCCTGTTATAGCGCAAACCGAAGCAGATTATGACGTAGCGGCAAATTACAGCAAACGCGAAGTGGATATTGTTATGCGTGATGGCATAAAACTCCACACCACCATCTATTCTCCCAAAGATACTTCAAAGGAGTATCCAATCTTGATGAGCCGTACCCCATACAGCTCCCGTCCCTATGGTGAAGATCAATTCAGGTCAAAAATAGGACCTAATGAATTCCTTATGAAGCAAGGGAACATCATCGTTTACCAGGACGTGCGCGGCCGGTGGATGAGCGAAGGCGTTTATGATAATATGCGTGCTTTTATTCCGAAGAAAAAAGGAAAAAAGCAGGTGGATGAGGCAAGTGATACCTATGACACCATTGACTGGCTGGTCAAAAATGTTAAAAACAACAACGGTCGTGTCGGAATTTGGGGGATCTCTTATCCCGGTTTCTATTCAACCTATTCTCTCCTGGATTCACATCCTGCTTTAAAGGCGGTTTCTCCACAGGCGTCGATCTCTGACTTCTTTTTCGACGATTTCCATCACAATGGTGCCTACCTGTTAAGCTACTGGTATGCTACCGCACTTTTTGGCTATGAAAAAGACAAACCGGCAGATGAAGCCTGGTACAATTTCCCGGATTTGGGAACAAAAGACCAGTACCAGTTTTTTCTGGATGCCGGCCCTCTTGGCAACCTCGATAAGTACTACAAAGAGGACAATGTTTTCTGGCAACAGCTTAAAGAACATCCTAACTACGACGAATTCTGGCAAAAAAGAGGAATTATTCAGCATTTGAAAGACGTGAAGCCGGCTGTGATGATCGTGGGCGGACTTTTTGATGCTGAAGACCTTTACGGGCCTTTCAATATTTACGAGAGAATTGAAGAGACGAGTGACAACTACAATATCCTCGTGATGGGACCATGGAGCCATGGAGACTGGGCCAGGACAAAGGAAAGACAGGCCATAGGTAATGTTTACTTTGGCGACAATCTTTCTCTGGATTACCAAAAGAATGTGGAAACTATCTTTTTCAACCACTTTTTAAAAGAGGGAGGAAAAGGTTCTTCTATTCTTCCTGAAGCTTACATGTTCGACACGGGCCTCAAACAATGGGATTCTTATGAAGCATGGCCTCCAAAAGCGGCGGTAAAAAAGTCATTTTACCTGGCAGATAATGAGGAGTTGGGAGAGCAAGCTACAGATGGTTCCGAAGAATTCATTAGCGATCCCAATAAGCCGGTACCGTATTCCGAAGATATTAAGGTGGTCTTTACTCCGCGAAAATATATGACCGATGATCAACGTTTTGCGGCGCGCCGTCCCGATGTGCTTGTTTACGAAACCGAAGTTCTTGACGAAGATATGACGATGGCAGGGGAGATCCTTGCAAAACTACAGGTGGCAACTACAGGTACAGCTGCAGACTGGGTGGTTAAGGTGATCGACGTTTTCCCTCCAGATGCCGAAGACTTTGAAGAAACGCAGGACTATCAGAAGATGAGTAACTACCATATGATGGTGAGAAGTGAGGTGATGCGCGGCAGGTTTAGAAACAGTTTCTCTAAGCCCGAGCCTTTTGTGCCCAATGAAAAGACCGAAGTTGATATAAAACTTCAGGATATTCACCATACCTTCAAAAAAGGCCATAAGATCCAGGTGCAGGTGCAGAGCACGTGGTTTCCGTTAATAGACAGGAATCCGCAGACTTATGTAGACAACATCTTTGAAGCCAAAGAAGAAGATTTTCAAAAGCAAACTCATACTGTTTATCACGATTCTGAGATCATATTTTCGGTTCTGGAATAGTTGGAAAATCCTTCAAAAATGAAGAACACGCACCTTTTTGGGTGCGTGTTTTTTTTGCTATTTTCGGAAAGAAATATTTTAAGGACCTCTATTTTGCAAAACCCTAAAGAATCTCCAAAATTACAGCTGCTCTGCCTGAAAAATTCCCGAAATACTGAACTCAAGATCCTGAATTTTGGGGCAACAATTTTTAGTCTGGAGTTTCAGAAGAAGAATAAAGAAAAGATCAATGTCGTGGTTGGTCCCGAAAACCTGAAGACTACCTGCTAGAAAGCTATCACGAAAAGGGAAAATTTTTCGGTTCTTCGGTGGGCAGGTATGCGGGTCGTATCTCCAACGGAAGCTTTGAGATAGATGACAAAAAATATGACCTCTATACCAAAGACGGAGTTCATCTGCATGGCGGAAAATACGGGTTTAGCTATAAATTCTGGGAAGTTGAGGAAGTCACCGGTGGAAAGGATCCTTCGGTTTCCCTTAGTTATCTTAGTGAGGATGGGGAGGAAGGTTATCCCGGAAACTTGCAGGTAAAGGTGAAATACACCCTCACCGAAGACGATGAGGTCAAGATCGATTACACCGCCACTACAGATAAAAAGACTTTTGTAAACCTCACTAATCACACCTATTTCAACCTGCAGGGAAGGGGAAATGTAAACCGGCACCGGCTGCAACTGGAAGCAGACAGGATGCTCGAGACCGACCGGCAGCTTATGCCTACAGGAAAACTTTTAAAAGTTGAAGGTACTTCAAAAGATTTCCGGGCCATGAAATCTGTTGATCAGATTTCGCTAGATACTGCCTTTGCTTTTACTGCTCCCCAGGACAGTGCGAAAAAGATCATTTTAGAAAGTGCTGAAAGTGGAATTTCTTTGCAGGTCTACACGCAGCAACCTGCGGTTGTGGTTTATGTGCCCGAAGTACTTCCGCAGGATTGGAATTACAGCACAAACATCGCCAGATCACCGGCAGGCTATCTGCCTGGAAACTCAAAATTTCCCCGATGCACCACATCATTCCTCTTTTCCTTCAGCCTTACTTAAACCGGGCGAAATCTATAAAAACAGCACGGTTTGGGAGTTCAAAATTCACTGAAATTTTTGAAATAAGCATTCCCATTGTTGAGGTAGAAATATTATATTTAACAAAATTTTTAGATATTCAAACCCCATTTTTTCACGAGCCGGAAAAAGGAAATCTTTGGGCTCAAAAACAAAATTGAACTATGGAATTTGCTTTACTGGACCAGATCATTTTTGCCGCTTATGCGCTCTTGATCATTGGAATTGGACTTTGGGTGTCCCGTGGCACGGGAAAATCTTCTGAGGATTACTTTCTTGCCAGTAAATCCTTACCCTGGTGGGCGATAGGAACTTCTTTAATCGCCGCCAATATTTCGGCCGAGCAATTCATTGGGATGTCAGGATCTGGCTTTGCCATTGGTCTCGCCATTGCTTCTTATGAGTGGATGGCAGCAATCACGCTCATCATCGTAGGAAAATATTTTCTGCCCATTTTTATTGAGAAAGGGCTTTACACCATTCCCGAATTTATTGAAGTACGTTACGGTAAAAACCTGAAGACCATCCTGGCGGTATTTTGGATCGCGCTTTTCATTTTTGTCAACCTTACCTCAGTATTATACCTGGGAGCGACAGCCATAGACACCATCGTGGGCACAGGTGACGGTTCGGTCTTTATTTATGCCATTGTTGGCCTCGCCCTGTTCGCGGCCGCATATTCGCTCTATGGAGGTTTGGCAGCGGTTGCCTGGACAGACGTGGTGCAGGTGGTGCTGTTGATCGTAGGCGGATTAATTACGACTTACATTGGTCTTTCTCACGTTTCAGATTCCGGAAACGTGATTGACGGTCTGGTAACTGTTTATGAGAAAGTGCCCGAAAAATTTTCTATGATCCTGGAGAAAGGTGAGATCATCACTCCGGGTGGCAAAGATGCCTGGTGGGACCTTCCTGGGCTGGCTGTATTAATTGGAGGAATGTGGGTTGCTAACCTCTATTACTGGGGCTTTAACCAGTATATTATCCAGAGAACTCTGGCCGCAAAAAGCCTTAGGGAGTCCCAAAAAGGGATTATTCTTGCCGGTTTTCTAAAACTTCTAATTCCTTTGATCGTGGTAATTCCCGGGATCATTGCCTACGTGATGAACACAGGCCCCGGTGGTGCTTTTGGCCCCGAATTTACAGATCCTTCTTTTGTTGCTGAAGGCGGAAGGATCATTAACGACAACGCTTTCCCATGGCTGATAAGGGAATTTGTTCCTATAGGTTTGAAAGGCCTTGTTCTTGCTGCTCTTGCTGCTGCAATTGTGTCTTCAATCGCCTCGATGCTGAATTCTACGGCTACCATTTTTACCATGGATATTTATAAGCCGTACATCCAAAAAAGTGCTTCAGAACACAATCTGGTAAAAGTGGGACGAATTTCTGCTTCCCTTGCACTTGTTATTGCAGTTATCCTTGCTCCTCAATTGAGGAATTTGGGGCAGGTATTTCAATACATTCAGGAGTACACCGGGGTAGTGAGTCCGGGGATCCTTGCCGTGTTCATGCTTGGGTTATTTTGGAAGAAAACCACAAACCGAGCAGCCATCTGGGGAGTTTTAGCTTCTATTCCAATCGCTCTTTATTTTAAAGTGGGACCAAACGGCTGGATTGACAGCCCATTATTTCCTGAGCTGCCGTTCATGCATCAAATGTTCCTTACCTGGATCCTTACTATGCTGGTCATGGTGGTGATAAGCCTGGTGGAAACAAAAGGAGCAGACCATCCAAAAGCAATTATAATTACGAAGAAGCTATTCAAAACAGGACCTGCTTTCAACATAGGAGCCTTTGCCATTCTCTTGATCGTTGCCATGTTGTACGCGATCTTCTGGTAAGCTCATTATTTTATAGAACAAAAAGACCGGCACTGGCCGGTCTTTTTTTTGTTATTTCTGAAGAAAATAGAACAAGCATGAGCTTCAAAAATGCCTTTTTTGGAAGCTCTTTCGAAAGCTTCCTTCGGAAGAAGGATGTTGTTTCTTAGGAAAGTGAAGAATCCTGAACCTATTCTTCTGTGTAATGCACTTCTGAAAGATCTCGCAAAGTTTCAGCAGCTTGTTCGGCTGTGATATCACGTTGCGGTCCCGCGAACATTTCATAACCCACCATAAATTTCTTAACTGTTTTTGAACGCAGCAAAGGTGGATAGAAAGACATATGAAAATGCCATTCCTCGTGCTCCTTGCCATCGGTAGGTGCCTGATGAATTCCGGAGGAGTAGGGGAAGGAGGTTTGAAAAAGATTGTCGTATTTAATGGTGAGCCTCTTAATGACATCTGCAAAAGCTTCTTCCTCTTCAGCATTGAGCTGCCCTATATGCTGCAGATGTTTTCTGGGGATGATCATGGTTTCGTAAGGCCAAACCGCCCAATAAGGAACAAGCGCAACAAAATGCTCATTTTTGAGCACCAGTCTTTCGTTGAGCTCCAGCTCCTGCTTCACATAATCGGCCAGCAGGCTGCGGCCTTGTTGCTCCCAGTATTTTTGCTGGTGTTTAGTCTTTTTTTCAACTTCTACGGGAATGGAGTACTGCGACCAGATCTGCCCATGTGGATGCGGATTGCTGCAGCCCATTAAATCTCCTTTATTCTCGAAGATCTGCACATAATTAATATCCTTTCTGCTGCCCAGGTCGGCATATTCTTCTTTCCATTTTTGCACCACTTTTACAATGGCTTCGGTTTCCATTACCGGCAGCGTGAGGGAGTGATCTGGTGAGAAACATATTACGCGGCAGATGCCTGTTTCAGCTTTTGCAGTGAGCAGGCCTTCTTGAAAATCATCATGATCCCCGTCGGGAAGCAGGGCAGAAAAGTCATTTTTGAAGGTGTACGGCTCCTTGTAATCCGGATTTGTTTCACCACTCGCACGCACATTTCCCGGACATAAAAAACAGTCGGGGTCATACGTTGGCCGCTCTTCCCCTGCTACTTTCTCAAGTTTTCCCTGCCACGGGCGTCTGGTACGGTGGGGGGAGACCAGTACCCATTCGCCGGTCAAAATATTGTATCTCCTGTGAGGATGAGAATTAAAATCTGCACTCATACTATTCCGGTTTTACATTGGTTCCTTCCCTGGGAAGAACAGGGATCGCCTGCAGTGCTATCCCAAAGGCTTCAAAATAAGCTGCAGCGGCCTTTTCAGTAAATTCTGCGACATTCTCGCTCTTGATCAAGTTGATCGTGCAGCCACCAAAGCCGCCGCCCATCATTCGGGAACCGGCGATGTAATCAAACTGTTTGGAATAATCGACCAGGAAATCTAACTCTTTGCAACTCACCTCGTATTCATCCCGAAGCCCGGCATGGGAAGCGTACATCAGGCTTCCAAAGTCATCCAGCTTACCTTCTGCTATAGCATCTACGGCTCTTAACACCCGGTCATTTTCCTCGAGCACGTAGTGAGCCCTTTTATAAAGCTCCTCAGAAAGTTCATTTTTCACCTCCTCTAAAATGTCAAAATTAACCTCTCTCAGGGAGTTGACTTCAGGATATGTTTTCTGAACAAGCTGCACCACCTCCTCACATTCGGCGCGGCGGGTGTTGTATTCACTTTCGGCCAGGCTGTGGGAAACCTTTGTGTTCAATAGCAAAGCAGTTTGTAATCTTCAAATTTCGCCGGAACATAAGAAGCCTCGAGGCTCCTGCAGTCCAGCAGGATGCAGCCGTGTCTTTTTGGCTGAGAATCGAAGCATATTGGTCCATGATCCCACACCTGGTGCCCACATAATTATGTTCGGCGTTTTGGGAGAGCTGCGCCATGGTTTTCCTGTCAAGATCTAAATCAAACAGTTTATTGAGGCCGAAAGCCATTCCGCATTCCAATGCGGCCGAAGAGCTCACCCCGGCACCAACCGGAAGGTCACTTTCAATGATGCAGTCAAAACCTTTCAGGATTTTTCCTAGTTTTTGTATCTCACTCACCACCCCTAAAATGTAATTTTCCCAGGCTGTTTCGCTGCGGGAAACCTTCCGCAGGTCAAAAGAAAAGAACTTATTATAGGTCTTGCTGTACACGTTGCAGTCAAATTCTGAAGAATTTGCAGCAAAATGCAGCTCGATGGTTTTGTCAATCGCCGTGGGGAGCACAAAGCCATTGTTATAGTCTGTATGTTCTCCAATCAAGTTGATCCTCCCCGGGGAGCTTATGCTGAATTCTTTTTTAAAATTCCTGAGTTGCTGCGGAATTATATTGTTGTTTCCAGTATCCAAAAATTAGCGATTTTAATGATGTTCAAATATAATAAATGTATTTTTTACTTTTATTTCCTAATCTCCCTAAATTTGCTTTAGTTGTAACGACTAACACCATCCTGAATGTACGAAAAAAAAGGGCTGTCTTCAGCCTTACAAGCCGACCTCTACAATCAAAAAGATAAAATGTATGTGGCGACAGATTGCATTATTTTTGGCTTTGACGCCGGCAGTCTTAAGTTGCTCATTTTCAAGAGAAGGGTTGAGCCTTTACAAGGGGAGTGGTCTCTTATTGGAAGCTTCGTCAAACTTGAAGAAGACGTCTCGGCTGCGGCAAAACGTGTGCTGGAGGAGATCACCGGCCTCAAAAACGTCTTTATGGAAGAGCTCAAAACCTATGGCGCTGCAGACCGGGATCCCGGCTACAGGTGCATCTCGATTGGGCAATATGCACTCATAAGGCTCAATGACTACGATAAGGAGCTGGTGAAGGAGCATGGGGCAGTATGGCACGAGGTAGATGAGCTGCCGCCACTGGTACTTGATCACGACCAAATGGTGAAAGATGCGCTGGAAAAGCTAAAAAGAAAGGCGCGAACCCAGCCAATAGGATTTGAGCTCCTTCCCGAAAAATTTACCATTCCGCAGCTGCAAAGCCTGTATGAGGCGATCTATCAAAAACCGCTTGATGCCCGTAATTTCCGAAAAAAAGTGATGTCATATGACGTCTTAATTAAACTTGAAGAAAAAGACAAATCTTCTTCCAGGAGAGGTGCCTTTCTCTACAAATTTGATCACCAAAATTATGAGCGGCTCATCAAGAGTGGATACAACTTTGAAATTTAATTCTTACATGAGTTAAAATTTTCCTACAAAGCTTTTAGAATTCAAAAATAATGGTAATATTTACGCTTATAAAACTGCTGTATGAAGCAACAGTTTAACCTGCTGATACTTTACTGTTTATCCCTTACCTTTTTCGGTTGCGATTCCCTACATCCAGCCGATGTGGTAAGGGAACAGCAGCAGGAACAGAGTTTTCGCAGCCGTGAGAACTTTGGCAGTGACTGGCAATTCCAGCGACTGCAGGATTCCCTTCCTTCCCCCCGGGAATGGGATAAAAACTTTCTTCAAAATTCCTCAAAAACAATACTATCATTAACCAGCCATCAAAGGCAAAAAATTTTTCCGCAGATCTTTGTCTGTTGAAAAGACCGGATTGATATATAGAAACAATATGAAAAATCTCTCAAAAATGACATTTTTGCTGCTTCTTGGCAGCATTTTGTTTTCTACGAACCTGTTTGCTCAAAAATCTGCCGATGTTTATGTGGACCCGCAGGGCGTGATGCGCTGGAGTGATAGTGAAAAAGAAATCAAAGGTTTTGGCGTTAATTATACCGTGCCTTTTGCGCATGCTTATCGCACCGCCAAACGCCGGGGCATTGACCTGAAGGAAGCGATTGACCGGGATGTTTATCATTTTTCGCGGCTGGGCTTTGACCTTTACAGGATTCACGTTTGGGATACAGAGATCAGCGATACTGAAGGAAATCTGCTGGAAAACGAACATTTGGAGCTGTTCGATTATTTGTTGAGCAAGCTGAAGGAGCACAACATCAATTACATGATCACGCCCATTGCCTATTGGGGGAACGGCTGGCCTGAACCCGATGAGGAAACTCCCGGATTTTCCCACAAGTTCGGCAAGGACAAAAGCCTTACAAATCCTGAAGCTATTGAAGCTCAGGAAAATTACCTGCAGCAATTTGTGAACCACGTGAATCCATATACCGGAGTGGCCTACAAAGAAGAGCCGAATTTGCTGGCTTTCGAGATCAGTAATGAGCCGCATCACCGCGGAAAACCTGAGGAAGTAAAACAATTTATCGAAAAAATGGTAGCGGCCGTTCGAAAAACAGGTACCAAAAAGCCTATTTTTTACAACGTAAGCCATAGCATTCATTTAGCTGAAACTTATGCGGAGAGCGGCATCCAGGGAGGAACGTTTCAATGGTACCCAACCGGTCTTGGCTTTGGAAAAGAGCTCGAGGGGAATCTACTGCCAAATGTAAACGAGTACGATATTCCTTTTTCCGAAATGTGGAAAGAACGCGGCCTGGCAAAGGTGGTTTACGAGTTTGATGCGGCCGATGTGATGAAGTCTTACATCTATCCCGCCATCGCCCGCAGCTTCAGGGAAGCCGGCATCCAGTTCGCCACGCACTTCGCCTACGATCCCACTTTTATGGCCTATGCCAACACCGAGTATAACACGCATTACATGAACCTGGCGTATACGCCGCAAAAGGCCCTGGCGCTCATGATAAGCGGCGAGGTATTTCACAGGCTGCCTATGTATGCTGAGACTGGAGAATATCCGCAGAACAAGAGTTTTGGCGATTTCAGGATAAGCTATGAGAAAGATCTGGCAGAAATGAATGCTGAAGAGGCTTTCCTTTATACAAACTCCACCCTAAGTCAGCCAAAAGCTCCAGAAAAGCTGAAAAAAATCGCCGGCTTCGGAAATTCTCACGTGGTAGAATACGAGGGGAAGGGAGCCTATTTTCTTGACAAACTGGATAAGAATACCTGGCGACTTGAATTAATGCCCGATGCAATCCTGGTGAAAAATCCCTTCGGAAAGAACAGTCCCGAAAAGAAGGTAGCGGTGATCAACTATCGTGAATGGCCAATGCAGCTGGAGCTTCCCGGGTTGGGCAAAGATTTTTCAGTAAAAGGAATAAGTGCCGAAAATGACATTTTTGAGACCGCTTCGGAAGGAAAATTTATGGTCAGCCCGGGAACATATCTGCTTACACGAAGCGGCAAGAGCTTTAAGGGCAGCAAAGAATGGCCCCAGGAGCGCCTGGAGGCTTTTGTTGCACCGGAAGGAACTGTCGATAACACATACGTGATTCATGAAGCTTTTAAAACACTTTCTGAAGGAGGGAAGAGGGAAATTTCAGCTGAAATTGTTTCCGATGAAGACGTGGAAAAAGTGGAAGCCTGGTTCAAGAACGGGAACGACTACGAAACAGCCACTCTTCAGCGGGAAAAGGGCTACACCTATTCCGCAGAGATTCCCGAAAAGCTGCTCAAAAAAGGCTTTTTGGAGTACCGTATCATTGTGACAACCAAAGATAATTCCTACACTTTTCCCGCCGGAGTAGAGGGCAATCCGGGAGAATGGGATTTTTATAACGACGAGCACTACAGCAGTAAAATAGTTAGAAAGGATTGGCCTGTTTTTCTTTTTAATGCTTCGGAAGATTCAGATTACATAGTAGGTGAGTGGAGGCCGGGGAATCAATTGGTGCCTACCGCACAGCCGGGCGAAGCGGAATATCAGGTGAAACTGGAACAACTTTTTAAAGAAGATGTCGAGAATCTGGAGGCCGAGCCTATCTATGATTACTCCTTCAGGTATAACTTCAACAGGAAAACAGAGGGCCGAAAAAAAACATTTTTAGATGCCGATAAACTGGTAATTAAGGCCGAAGCTTTGGGTGGAAAACCCGTGAAATTGCAGGTGGCGCTGGTGACCAAAGAGGGCAGTTCATTTGGAAAGATCGTTGAACTGCAACCGGAAGTACAGGAGTACGAAATACCTCTTGCGGAGCTGCAGCCGGTAAAGACGGTGACGCTGCCAAGACCGTATCCTTCCTTTTTGCCTTACTATTTTGAGCATGAGAACAAAGCTTCCTTCAGTATAGAAAATGCCGAAGCTCTGCAGTTCTCTATTGGTCCGGGATTATCTTCAGAAGAACAAAAGCAACCTCAGGAAGTGGGGGTTATTTCGGTACGGCTGGAGTAGGTGCGACTAGAATAAAAAAGGGCGGCTCAAAATGTCATTTTTGAGCCGCCCTTGTAAATAAAGATTACCCTCACTTATTCTTTCATGATAGAATAGATGGCATAACCTGCAGCAGAAGATTCTATAGTCACCACTCCGTTGGCGGTTGTTTGAGCAGTATAATTAGTATTATGAGTGTAGTCCATAACCTTCGCTGAATTCCAGTTAGTGTCTACTGTAAATCTTTTATTTCCATTAAGGGAAAGATAAAGTATAAGACCGGGATTCCCATCTGAGCCATTTCTCCTCATGATATATTCGTCCTTGTCTGCATGAAGAATGTCCACAGTTCCTGTTGCAATCGAATTGTGGATAAGGATAAGTTGATCGAGTTTTTCTTTAAAGGCAGAATTGGTATAATCCTGGTAGAAGACCGTTGGATATCCCGGATGAGTGAGGATATAGGCATAAGCCTGCAACTTATGTTCGGCAGATATTCTATTGTCTTCATATTCATTGACTTCGGTATCATGGTTGGCCACAAAAGTTACTGCCTTTTCAGGATTAGTTTTCCAAAGCATTCCATTTTCCAGCATAGTCAAGATCTTCATTTCGATCAAATGCTTTTTCCATTTCATAAAAAGCTGCAAAATCGAATGCTGAAATCCCTGATTCCTCAACCCATTTAGCCAAAGTTGGGCTATAACCATCCCAGTATTCGCCAACAGCAAATCCGCCAACAGCATCCATCCATTCCTGGATCACCCATGGATCATAACCTTTGACGTAATCAAAACGCCATCCGTCAAAGCCCATAACGTTCTTGTAGTATTTGGCTACTGAATTCTCCTTGTTCCACAACCAATCCTGAACATACTGCACATCATGGTCGAGATCTGTTTCCTGAAAGGCGAAGAAAGCTTCTCTATCACTTTCGCTAACATCGTTGGGATGAAAATCATCATGGTTCCTGTTGAACATTCCTGAGGCGTTTCCATGTTCTTCATCAAAGAGGGTATAAGTGGAATCCTGCACGTATGGGTTCCATTCTTTTCCACCACCCGAATTATGATTGATCACGATGTCTGCAATTACTTCCAGGCCATTTTCATGTGCCTTAGCGATCAAATTCTCAAGTTCTGTCCTTGAGCCAAAACGAGTCTCGGTAGTTCCATGTTGAAAAT
Source organism: uncultured Flavobacteriaceae bacterium (assembly GCA_963739625.1). Taxonomy (GTDB): domain Bacteria; phylum Bacteroidota; class Bacteroidia; order Flavobacteriales; family Flavobacteriaceae; genus Salinimicrobium. Next base: position 141,666 of record CAVUAU010000007.1, on the reverse strand, counting down.
AGTCTCCAAAATCGAAATAGTCGGAAACATCGTAGCCCATGGAATATCCTCCGGAATTTCCCTTAGTGGCCACGGGTAGCCAGATGCGGTCAATCCCGGCATCGGCCCAGTCATCAACCTGCTCAGAAAGAATATCCCACCATTCAAACCTTGGCTCGACATCCCAATAAAAGGCCTGCATCATGACTCCGCTTCCATTGTCGTAGTTTGCCAGGTCAAGAGGCTCGGCTGTAGCTACAGGAGGGTTTTCCCCACCGCCATTACCATCCCCGGGTTCTGGACTATCATCATCTTTGGAACAGGCACCCAGAGCCAATAGCAGGGAGAGCATGAACACCATTAAAAGTCGATTGTCTTTCATAAAAAAGAGTTTTATCAAAAAAGGCTGCCGTAAAGCAGCCTTTTTCGAAGTGAAAATTAATTATTCAGCAGGTGTTTGTTCGATAAAGATGTATCGGCCTGTAAGGTCATTGAACCAAACGTCATAAGTTCCGGCTTTAGAAACTATAATGTCGTCTCCATTTGCCTTTCCACTAGGGAAGTTTTCACCGCCACCCCAGTTTACAGTCCAATCCTGGTTCGCTCTAAATTTGATTCCTGCTTCTGAAAGCTCTACATCTTTAGCAGACCAGATGTGAGGGTTAAAATCAGATTTTGTAAGCATGATATCAGGAGCCGGATTATCATCATTTGGCCAACCTACTGTCGTTCCTGCTCCCACAAGACCAATCATGTCATAAGTTTTTGCACCACTGGCATCATAAGAATCAAAAGAGTAAGTCATTTCTTCAGTATTCACTGTGAAAGCATAATAACCGTCTGCATCAACAGGGAATGCACTTGGATCCTCTCCAAGGATAGTACTGTTAGTGAGAGAACCGTCTTTAACACCCCATTGAGGCTGCCATTGGCCAAGAACTTCTACGAGTTTAAAGCCTTCAGAATCAGCAGAGCCATTGAATCTACCGGTGTAGTAGTAAATATTTGGATTTGTTGGATCTCTAAATAGCGGATGGTTGTCACCATTTGCTTTATTATCCCAGCCTGTAGCTGTAACATCACCAACAAGATAAAGGTTGGTGAACTCTGCTTCAGTTGGAATTATTGCCGAGAAAGAAACCACCTCTGAAGTATGCGCCATTTCCCCAGCTGTACCGGGAGAGGCAACTACTCTAAAGTAGAGGTCGATACTGTTGTTCGCGTCTAACTCTGCATCTTCTGTCAATTTGATCAACTGCCCGGCTGTAACATCTACATTGTTTGATGGAGTACTGCCCAGCTCCTCATAATTCTCAAAATCTTCAGTTAAAGATCCCTGCAGTTCATAGTTAATGTTGGTGGGTACCTCTACATCAATTTCATTCCATACAAACCTTTCGACCACATCTCCTGATTCCATTTCGGTAAGGTCGTAAGTAGCAGCAAAAGCATTGGTGAAATGTATTCCTTCGGCGTCAGGATTAGCAATAAAGACTACATCATCATCACTCGTGCAGGCATTGAACCCGACAAGAGTAACAAAAGCCATTATTAATATTGAAAGTTTTTTCATTTGATTGAATTTTATAATTAGTAACCTGGATTTTGAGTTAAGTTAGTGTTCACTCCCAAATCGGAAGCAGGGATTGGATAGATATTTCTGAAAGCAGCGGTGGCTGTTCCTTGTGGTACATCACCCTTCCATGCCCATGTTCCGTTTTCGGTAAAGCGGTTAAAGCGAATTAGATCTGTTCTGCGATGTGCTTCCCAGTACAATTCTCTTCCTCTTTCGTTGATCAAAAAGTTTCCGGTAATGTCACTTGCCGATACCAGACCGTTACCGTCTCCATAAGCTCTTTGTCTTAGCTCGTTGATATAAGGAAGAGCCGGGTCAACAGATTTATTTCCTCTCCATAAGGCTTCAGCATACATAAGATAAACGTCTCCCAGTCTAAACATTGGGAAATCTGTATCTACATGTTCTCCTGTTGCGTCACTTCCCCAGTTTCCTTCCTGGTCAACATTCTTAAACTTAGCTACAGCATAACCGTCATTAAAGTTGCTGATGCTGTTGATCTCAAGATTTTGACCATCGGTGAAGAACATTTCCCTGTCATCATTAGAATCTGCTCCATCAGGGAAAAGATTTACAAATTCAGGAGTTGTTCTAAGACCGGCCCAACCTGAGTTTACACCGAATTCATCCGGATCCATATCTCCTCCAATAGAGGCATGGATAATGAAGGTCATACCTCCATAAGAATTGGTGTTGATCCCATCAAACCTAATTGGGAAGATGATCTCTTTTCTAACTTCAGGTTTGTCATTATCAGCCAGGAAAAGACTTTGATAGTCATCGGCTAACTCAAAACCTGCATCAATGACCTGTTTAGAGTTGGCTGCAGCCAGATCATAGTATTCTTGTGCAGATTTAAATTCACCCTGATCTGCAACAGCAGAAGCTTTGTCTTTCAAATATACTTCATTATTGAGGTACAGTTTAGCCAGCAAAGTCCAGGCTGCCGCTTGAGTGGCTCTACCATATTCCACTTGATTTACGGCCGCAAGATCATCATCTGCCCCATCCAAAATGGCATTTAGTTCTTTTTCAACATACAGGAAAAGATCTGCTCTTTGGATCTGCTCAGGAAGGAATGCTCCAATAGGATCTTCTGAAGTTATAAAAGGAGGATTTCCAAACAGGTCCAGCGCGTGGTAATAGCTCAAAGCTCTCAAGAACCTGGCTTCGGCCCTAAAAGTTTTGATGGTCTCCTGTTCCGAAGCACTGAATTTTTCAAGTTTAGAGTCTTCTGTCTGGCGAATAAATTCATTAGCCAAAGCTACCTGATACAAAAGCCTTGAATACATGGTACGAATAAATTCGTTTCCTGAAGTCCAGTTTTGTCCGTGTAGATCGGCAATGGTACCATCGTTCCAGCCGATTATGGCTTCATCTGTAGGTAATTCCTGCAGCATCCAATATAAACGTAGATACTGTGAGAATCCTTCATCAAGTCCAATAAGATCGGGAAGGCCTGCCGGTCCGTCCTGACCACTTACTGCAAGTCCCGCATAAATCTTCGCCAGGAATTGCTTATAGGCAGCAGGATCCTGGAAGACCTCATCGGCACCCGGCCGGTTGTCTTCGGGTTTTAAATCCAGGTCGCTTTCGCAGGCCCCAAAAATGCTGAGGCTAAGAAAAATGACACAGATAAATTTGATTCTATTATACATGTTTAATGTGTTTTTTGTTGTTTTCTAAAATGAAAGATTTAGTCCCAGTACATACATTCTTGGACGTGGGTAGAAGTTGTTGTCAATTCCACCTGCGATCTCGGGATCAAGACCTTCATAATCTGTGATGGTCAAAACGTTTGTCGCTGTCAAAGATGCTCTAAAATCAACTTTTTCACCGGCTACCAGGTAGCCTACAGAAATATTATCAAGCTTCACAAAGTCGGCACTTCTCACATAGTAGTCAGAGAAGAATTGACTTTCTTCAAAGTTCGTCTCCAATACATTTGAGCTGAAGTTAGAGTAGTAAGGCTGTGGCGTCACAGTACCTGCTCCTCTAAATCCTGAACTTGACTGGGCGTTGTTATACATATAACCGCCAAAGCTTCCTCTAAAGGTAAAGCTAAAGTCGAAATCTTTGTAGTTAAAGGTGTTGGTAAGACCCATGTAGAAATCTGGTGAGGCTTTCTTGTAGGGCTGCTTATCAGCTTCAGTAATCGTGTTATCTCCATTAACATCTACATAAGCTCCTTCTATTGGATCTCCTGCCTGGTCATAGACCTGACGATAAACAAAAAATGTGCTGGGATCAATTCCTTTCTTCCAAAGCTGGATAGTGTTACCTACCCCACCGCTAATGCCTCCCTTAGGAATAAAGAAGTTAGGGTCGTCTCCCAGTGAAAGGCTACTGATCTCAAGATCCTGGAATGTGATGTTGTAGTTAACGTTCCAGTTCACATTGTCTGTTTGAACGATCTTTCCGTTCAATCCTACTTCAATACCTTTACTTACGGTTTCACCTACGTTAGTGATCAAACGGTCTGAAAGGTTCGCTCCGGCAGGAACAGGAACTTCAGCTAAAAGATTTTGAGTAGTCCTGTGGTAAGCGTCTACGCTACCGGAAATTCGATCGTTAAAGAAACCAAAGTCGATCCCCACGTTGTAGGTTTGTAGTTCTTCCCACTGCAGATCTTTGTCATATTCTTCAGGTCTCCAGGTTTGATAGAATTCATTGCCAAACTGGTAGCTTGCTCCTGGTCGACTTGGAGTATAGTATCCAAGATAACCATAATTAGGACCAATTTCCTGATTACCTGTAATTCCGTAACCTGCTCTTAATTTAAGTTCTGAAAGAGTTTCAGAATCTTTCAGAAAATCTTCATTACCCAGTTTCCATCCTACAGATACCGCAGGGAAGTAACTCCAGCGGTTGTCTTTGCTGAACCTGGAAGAACCGTCCATCCTGTAGCTTCCTGAGATCAGGAATCTGTCATCTATATCAAAGCTGGCTCTCGCAAAGTAAGATTCAAGGGCGTTCCTGTCGATAGCTACAGGTGTTAAAATCCGATTTCCTTCCTTGGTTTCGTCAGTAATTTTGGTTTGGCTTGTAACGTAGAATTCCTGGTAAGAGTGACCTGCTGTAAGGTCAACATTGGTATTAATGGACTCAATGAAAGGCTTATAATTAAAGTAGAAATCCAGCAGGGTGTTTCGGTTAAAGCCCCAATAATCTTCTTGATCAGGTATGCTTTGAAGATTGATAGCCGAATTCACCGGGCGATAGTTGTAACCGTCATTTTCGGCATAATCAACACCGGCATTAAGGTTGAATTTCAGGCTTTCCAAAAATGGCAAATTATAGTCCACATTAAAATTGGTAATAATCCTTTTGGTTTTTCCCTGAGCATCTCTCTGCATCAATTGAGCAACCGGGTTTCTGGTTGCCTGTTGCATCGCGACATCGTTTGCGTTCCTGAATTCAAAATAGCCGCCGTAAGGGCTGGTTGGATCATAAACAGACTGTGTTGGGTCAAAAGCAACAGCCGAACCAATGGCACCTTCATCGGCAAAGAAGTTTTTGTCTATACTTCCTTTTGCGGTGAGGGTAAGTTTGAGGTCGTTGTCAAGAAGATCTCCGTTCAATGCCAGGTTAAGAGCATTTCTTTGGTAGTAATCTGTCTTAAGCGTTCCTGTTTGTTCAGTGTGGTTGTAGTTTACGCGATAGTAAAAATTGTCAAATCCCTGGGTAACGGTAAGGTTATGGATAGCTCCCACAGAGGTTTGATAGATCTCATCCTGCCAGTCTGTATTGGCGTCACCCAAAAGGTTTAGGTCTGTATCGGGTGTGGTTTCGATCATATTTCTGAATTCATCGGCGTTGAGCACATCAACTTTATCGGTCAATGTTCCTACTGAAGCTTCCAGGTTGTATTCGAATTTAAGACTGGAGTCTTTTTTACCTTTTTTAGTGGTAATAAGGATAACCCCGTTAGAAGCACGCGAACCGTAAATTGCAGTTGCTGATGCATCTTTAAGTACAACAAAATCCTCGATCTCGTTAGGGTTGATCGCATTCAGCTGGTTTCTTACTCCCTGCACCCCTCTCTGGTCAAGCGGAAGCCCGTCAACCACAATAAGAGGATCATTATTTGCAGAAAGTGAAGATCCACCTCGAATTCGAATTTCTCCTCCGCCTCCAGGGGCACCGTTACTTCCTGTAATTCGCACCCCTGCAGATTTACCCTGGATCAATTGCTCGGGAGATACAATTGCTCCCTTGTTGAATTCCTCACTGGATATTTGTTCTACAGATCCTGTTGCGTCCTGTCTCCTGGTGGAACCATAACCAATAAGAACCACTTCTTCAAGAACAGCCGTATCGGGAGCCAGTTTAATGTTGATGGTCTCCTGACCTGTGAAGGGCACTTCCTGCTGGGCAAACCCGACATAGGAAAAAACGATCACATCGTCGAGGTTTACATTCTCCAGGGCATATTTCCCGTCAAAATCGGTTGTTGTACCCCTGTTAGTGCCTTTAATAATAATATTGGCGCCAGGAATAGGCATTCCGGTATCCCGTTCTGTAATGGTACCGGTAACCGTAGATTGCGCAAAAAAGCTCATTGGCATCAAAAAGAGCAGAAGCAATGTGCTTTTAATTATTGTTTTCATAAAATTGCTTTGTTAGGTTTTACAATATTTTAACCTTATATTTTCACTACCCGGGAATAAAAGTAGGTATTTTCTGTAGAAGAAAATGGGGTCAGACCTCCCGTACAGGCTCCGAAAACGTTTTCGTGTTGAAAACTTTATTATATTCCGAAAGTAGACATAATTTGTTTTAATTTTACATTTTTTTAAAGAATCAAGACCCTAAAATCCTTAAGATGAAGCCAAAACTCACCCTGAAACAGATTGCAAGAGAACTGGATGTTTCGGTTTCTACAGTTTCCAAAGCGTTGCGGGACAGCGTTGAGATAAGCGAGGAAACAAGGCAAAAGATCAAGGCTTTTGCTAAGCTTTACAATTACAAGCCCAACAACATTGCCTTAAGTCTTAAAAACCGCAAGACCCGCACAATTGGCATCATCCTGCCCGAGATCATCCACGACTTTTTTGCCACTGTCATCAGTGGCGCCGAGCAGGTAGCCAATGAAAGAGGGTACAATGTGATCATTTGCCTTTCTAACAATTCATTTGACAGGGAAGTGATGAACATGGAGATGCTGGCAAATGGCAGTACAGACGGGTTCATACTTTCTATAGCCAAAGAGACTCAACAAAAACGGGATTACCATCACCTGGAAGAGGCGATAAGCCAGGGAATGCCGGTGGTTCTTTTCGACAGGGTAGTAGATGAAATTCTTTGCGATAAGGTGATCATTGACGATACTGCAGGTGCAAAAAAGGCAGTACAGCACCTTATTGATATTAACTGTAAAAAGATAGGCATCGTAACCACGGTAGACTACGTGAGTGTTGGGAAACTGCGCACACAGGGATATATACAGGCGTTACAGGAAAACAATATTCCTTTAGATGAAAACCTGATCCTCAAGATCGAAGATGTCGACCACAGCGAAGAACGCATCATAGAATTCCTTCAGGAACGGGAAATGGATGGCCTTTTTGCCGTTAATGAACAATTTTGTGCAAGTGCCATTAAAGGCTTCTATAAAAAAGGACTTAGTGTGCCAAACGATGTTTCGGTCATTGGCTTCTCAGACGGTGAGCTTTCCAAAAGATTCATTCCGGGGATGACGGCTGTCAATCAACATGGTGCAGCAATGGGAGCGAGAGCAGCTCAACTCTTGATAGATAGACTGGAAAAACCGGTAGATGCAGAAGAGCACTATGAAACTTCTATTATCGAGACCAGTTTAGTAGAAAGGGAATCTACCCGCAGTAAAATAGCTGTGAAGGTTTAGCTTTCCACTTCAGGAATCTTATACCGGTAATAAAAAAATCCCCGTTTGATTTATTTTTCTATCTTTGACTGAATTTTATCAGAACTTATATTTTTACTTCCCACCCTTAAGTTTTGATAAGTCTTACAGCTTATCGTAATCTAATACTACGATAATGCAGAAACGCAAATTGAGTTTTTGGGAGATCTGGAACATGAGTTTCGGATTTCTGGGCATACAGTTTGGCTTTGCACTTCAAAATGCCAACACTTCCCGAATATTTGAGACCTTAGGTGCCAATGTGGATCAAATTCCCATTCTTTGGATCGCGGCTCCCGTGACCGGGTTGATCATTCAGCCAATCATTGGATATTTTAGCGACCGTACCTGGACGAAACTTGGCCGGCGAAGGCCTTATTTTCTGGCGGGTGCCATTCTATCTTCTATTGCCTTATTCGTGATGCCTAATTCGCCTACCCTATGGGTGGCAGCTGGTACTTTGTGGATCATGGATGCCTCTATCAATGTTTCAATGGAACCTTTCAGGGCATTTGTGGGTGATAATCTCCCAACAAAGCAGCGTACCCAAGGCTTTGCCATGCAAAGTTTCTTCATTGGTACCGGTGCCGTGGTAGGTTCTCTTTTGCCGTACATGTTTTCCAACTGGTTTGGAATAAGCAACACTGCTGCAGAAGGAGTGATCCCAGATTCTGTTAAGTGGTCCTTTTATGTGGGCGGGATTGTATTTCTTCTTGCCGTGTTATGGACAGTCTTTAAATCTTCGGAATATTCACCGGAGGAACTTGAAGCCTTCGAAAAAGCAGATAAACGGGTGCAACCAAAATTGGAAACTCCCGAAGAACGCCGGAAGAACATCAAGAAGCAGTTTATAATAGGAGTGGGGATGGTCATTTTTGGGGCTATCGTAACCTGGTATATCTATGATCATAGCCTCACAAAAGAATTGTACATCCTGTTTGTTGGGCTCATCGTGGCAGGTTTGCTGTTCATGCTGGCGTCTCAGCTCAGGAAGAGGAGCATGCGCAATGGCTTTACCATTATTATTACAGACATGCTCAACATGCCCGATACCATGAAGCAGTTGGCCTGGGTGCAGTTTTTTTCCTGGTTTGCCCTTTTTTCCATGTGGATCTATACCACAGCTGCGGTAACAGGTCACGTTTTTGGCGCCAAAGATCCAACCTCACAACTTTATAACGATGCCGCCGACTGGGTGCCCGTGATGTTTACCGTCTATAATGGGGTCGCTGCAGCCGTAGCCTTTCTGCTACCTGTACTGGCCAAAAGAACAAGCAATAAGATCACTCATTTACTGGCTCTCTGCTTCGGTGGGATAGGCCTTATCTCCATTTATTTTGTGACAAGTAAAGCCGGCCTTTTGCTGGCGATGATAGGAGTAGGAATTGCCTGGGCCAGCATACTTTCACTGCCTTACGCGATGCTTTCGGGCTCCTTACCTTCAGCAAAAATGGGATATTACATGGGAGTCTTCAACTTCTTTATTGTAATTCCGCAAATTGTGGCAGCAACAATCTTAGGCTATCTCGTAACCGAATTCTTTGCAGATGATGCCGTCTACGCAATAATAGTAGGAGGTTTTGCAATGATACTTTCGGGCTTGCTCACGCTTAAGGGTGAAAACCAATAAACGAATGAATATTGATGAATAGATACAAAGGAATAATTTTTGACCTCGATGGGGTCATCGTGGATACAGCAAAGTTTCATTACCTGGCCTGGCGAAAAATGGCCAATGATCTGGGTTTTGATATTTCGCTGGAACAGAATGAAAAATTAAAAGGTGTTAGCCGGGTTCATTCGCTGGAGCAGATCCTTGAATGGGGCGGTAAAACTGTTTCCAGGGAACGTTTTGAGGAGCTAATGTCCGGAAAGAACGAAGATTACCTGGCGAGGATCTCTGGCATGACCGAAGAGGATCTGCTCCCGGGAGTCGATAAGGTGCTTGATTATTTAACTGAAAACAATATTCCTTACGCACTGGGATCGGCAAGTAAGAACGCCAGGCCAATTTTAAAAGGGCTGGGGGTCGAGGATCGTTTTGCTGCCATTGTAGATGGAAATGATGTTCAAAAGGCAAAGCCCGACCCTGAAGTTTTCCTAATCGCCGCTCAAAAGCTCAATTTAAAACCCGATGAATGTATCGTTTTTGAGGATTCTGTAGCGGGAATAGAAGCGTCCAACCGGGCCGGGATGTATAGCATTGGGATAGGAGATAAGGAAGTACTTGGAGCGGCAGATAAGAACTTTGCCGACTTCACTGAAATAGATCTGGAATTTTTAAAAAAATTGATATAAAAGAAAATGAATCAGGATTATATAAAACCGGACAATTGGTCCATTCTTGAAGAAGGATTTGATGCATCAAGAGTAGAATCATCTGAAAGTCTTTTTAGTCTTGGAAATGGAGCAATGGGACAGCGTGCGAACTTTGAAGAAGCATATTCAGGTTCGACCTTCCAGGGAAGCTATATCGCGGGAGTTTACTACCCCGACAAAACTAAAGTGGGCTGGTGGAAGAACGGCTATCCCGAGTACTTTGCAAAGGTACTCAACGCGCCAAACTGGATTGGGATCAATGTGTTGATCAATGGAGAACCTCTCGATCTCAACACCTGTAAAGAAGTTAAAGACTATCGGCGCGAGCTCAACATGAAAGAAGGCTGGTACGAACGCAGTTTTATTGCTGTTTTGCCAAACGACGTGGAAATCGCTGTGAAGGCGGTGCGTTTTCTTTCAATAGAACGCAATGAACTGGGAGCCATAAACTATGAGGTGGAATTGCTGAATTCAGATGCTACCCTTGTTTTCGAACCCTACATCGACAGCGGTATTACCAATGAAGACGCAAACTGGGAGGAAAAGTTCTGGAAAACCCTGGACGTAAAGACCAAAGAAAAAAAGGCCTTTATTACTGCTAAAACCTTGAAGACGGAATATTACGCTACTGTTTTTATGCAGTCCCGGGTCGTTGTCGACGGGAAAATTTCAGAAATAAATCCTGCCGAAGTACTTTTCGACGAAAAGATCTCCTTCAGGTATAATATTGAGGCTCAAAAAGGGCAAAAAATAAGCCTGCATAAATTCGGTGGGTATGTCACAGATATGAACCATAAGCGGGAAGACCTAATTTCCGCAGCTACCGGGGTTTTAGATTCAGCTGTTGAAGCAGGATTCCAGAAGCTTCTGGAGGAACAAAAAAATGCCTGGGCAAAGATCTGGGAGATGGCCGATATTTCAATTCAGGGAGATGTGAAGGCGCAGCAGGGGATAAGGTTCAACATTTTTCAGCTTAACCAGACCTATTTAGGAGAAGATGCAAGGCTGAATATCGGTCCAAAAGGCTTCACCGGTGAAAAGTATGGCGGGAGCACTTACTGGGATACCGAAGCCTACTGCATTCCCTTCTATATGGCGACCAAAGATCGACATGTGGCGAGAAACCTGCTTGCTTACCGATACAATCAGCTGGATAAAGCCATTGAAAATGCGAAAAAGCTCGGCTTTTCAAATGGCGCAGCTTTATACCCAATGGTGACCATGAATGGTGAGGAAAGCCACAATGAATGGGAGATCACTTTTGAAGAGATCCACCGTAACGGTGCTATGGTGGTAGCCATCAAGCGCTATGTGGATTACACGGGAGATTTTAGTTACATTCCCGAAAAAGGCCTGGAGGTAATGATCGCAATTGCTCGTTTTTGGCAGCAGCGCGCAAACTACAGCGCCCAAAAAGATAAATTTGTGATTCTTGGGGTGACAGGTCCCAATGAATACGAGAACAACGTCAATAATAACTGGTACACCAACTACATCGCGAAATGGTGTATCGAATATTGTATCAAGAACCTTGAAAAGGTGAAATCTAATTTCACTTCAGATTACGAGCGGGTGATGAAGAAGGTCAACCTAAACGACGATGAGATCGCCAGATGGAAAGAAGTGGCAGATAAGATGTACTTTCCCTATTCCGAAGAATACAAGGTTTTCCTGCAACAGGACAATTTTCTCGATAAGGAGATCCTTCCGGTTTCTGAACTTCCTAAAGCTCAGCGGCCCATCAACCAACACTGGAGCTGGGACCGCATTTTGCGTTCCTGTTACATCAAACAGGCCGATATCTTACAAGGGTTTCTACTTTTTTGAAGACCATTTTTCAAAAGAGGAACTTGAAAAGCACTTTGATTTCTATGAGCCGCTTACGGTGCATGAATCCTCGCTTTCTCCTTGTGTGCACAGCATTCAGGCTGCCGCTTTGGGCAGGATGGAACAGGCCTATCAGTTTTATTTGAGGACTTCAAGGCTTGATCTTGACGATTATAACAATGAGGTGAAAGAAGGCTGTCATATCACCAGTATGGCGGGTACCTGGATGAGCGTGGTGGAAGGTTTCGGCGGAATGAGGCTTGAAAACGACAGCCTGTCTTTTAATCCTAAAATTCCTTCGGGCTGGGACAGCTATTCGTTCAAAGTCAATTTCAGAGACCAGATCCTTAAGATCAACGTGGCTCCCGGGAAAACCAGTTTTACGCTTGAAGGCAGCGAACCCCTTGAGATCCTGGTCAAAGGCAACAAAGTAAAAGTAGAGCCCAGTGTACCGGTGACGGTATAGCCTCAAAAAAGCTATTTTATGAAGAAAATCTTTTTTATTGTTCTATTCATTGGCAGCATCGCGGCCCATGCACAAATTGAACGCATGGAGCCGCCATTTTGGTGGGCCAACATGAACCTACATGAAGTTCAGCTTATGTTCTACGGAAAGAATATAGGTGATTACACGATTTCTTCGGAAGAATTGCCAATTCTGAACGTAAGAAAGACCGAAAATCCTGATTATGTCTTTGTAACCGTGGAAACTGAAGGTCTTCCGGCAGATACTTACCAGCTGAAGTTCTCAAAAAAGGGGAAAAAAGCCCTTGTTAAGGATTTTCAGCTGAAGCAGCGGGAAAAAGGATCAGCTAAAAGGGAAGGTTTTTCTTCCGCAGATGCCATTTATCTCATCATGCCGGACAGGTTTGCCAATGGCGATCCTGCAAACGATTCTCAGCCCGACGTGCAGGAAAAAGCCGATCGTTCTAAAAATGGCGGCAGGCACGGCGGTGATATTCAGGGGATAATTGATCACCTGGATTACATTGAAGATCTTGGGGCTACCGCTCTTTGGAGCACGCCGCTTTTGGAGGATGATGACCCCAATTATTCCTATCACGGGTATGCGCACAGCGATGTGTACAGGATCGATCCCCGGTATGGTACCAATGAAGATTATAAAAGACTTGCCCAAGAACTCCATGAGCGGGACATGAAGCTCATCATGGACTATGTCACCAATCACTGGGGCGGCGAACACTGGATGATCAAGGATCTGCCTACTTATGACTGGGTGCACCAGTTCCCCGGCTACAAGAATTCCAATTACAGGATGACCACCCAAATGGACCCAAACAGGTCTAAGGTGGACACTAAAGTCAATGAAGACGGCTGGTTTACTTCTACCATGCCCGATCTCAACCAGGAAAATCCGCTGGTGTTGAACTACCTCATCCAAAATGCTATTTGGTGGATAGAATATGCCGATCTCGACGGATTCCGGGTTGACACCTATTCCTACAATGAAAAAGAAGGCATAGCAAAATGGACCAAGGCCATTATGGACGAGTATCCACATTTCAACATCGTAGGAGAGGTTTGGATGCATGACCAGTCACAGATCTCTTACTGGCAAAAAGACAGCCCAATAGGGGCGATCCAGAGCTTTAACTCCAACTTACCTTCGGTGATGGATTTCACGTTGCACGACGCGATCACGCAAATGTTCAATGAAGATGAGCAGGGCTGGGGCGGAGGAATGGTAAAAGCTTACGAGAATTTCGTGAATGATTATTTATACGCAGATACAGATAATTTGCTCGTTTTTGCCGGAAACCACGACACCGGCCGTATCAACGAGATCTATAACGCAGATCCTGAAAAATACAAATTGGCCATGGCTTTAGTGCTCACCACCCGCGGCATCCCGCAGTTATATTATGGCGACGAGATTGGGATGCGGGGCGAAAAAGCGGTGGGCGACGGTGACATTCGCAGAGACTTTCCGGGCGGCTGGGAAGGCGATGAGCAATTCGGCATTTTTGGAGGCTGAGCGTACGCAACAACAAAAAGAATATCATGATTTCACCAAATCTCTGCTGAATTACCGTAAGAACCACGAGGTGTTGCAAACCGGAGAACTCTTGCAGTACGTGCCCGAGAATAATGTTTACGTCTACTTCAGGTACAACGAAGACAGCAGAATAATGGTTGTTTTGAACAACAATCCCGAAGCTCAAAAATTTGCTCTTGACCGTTTCTCTGAAGGTCTCAACGGCGCTGATGCTGCTTTAAATGTACTGACAGGAGAAAAAATCAGTCTTGGAAAAGAGCTGGAAGTGCCGGGAAAATGTCCGCTAATTCTTGAACTAAATCAGCAGTAAATTGGCAGCAAATTTCACTTTTAAAGAGGTCTCAAAAAAGGCATTTTTCAGTCTGCTGTTGTTCGTTTCCGCAATTTCATTTGCCCAGAATCCGGATAGGGAATTTGTGAGTCTGGAGCAGAAAGAGCATGCAGTTGAGCTGCAAACCAACGACGGAAAGTACATTTTTAGACCATACACTCCCGAGATCATCGAAACTGCCTTCGTCCCGACGGGAGAAGCCTTTGATACAGTTTCACATGCGGTGGTGCTGCAGCCTCAGCAGGTAAACTTTACTGTTTCCGAAGATTCAGAGCAGATAATCATTGATACAGATGGCATTGATGTAAAGGTGTCAAAAATGCCATTTCAGGTCACCTATTATTATGACGGAGAAAAAGTAATTTCCGAAAAGACAGGTTATTTTAAAGAGGCGGGACAGGAGCAGCTTCAGTTCAACCTCGATGAAACCGAAGTGCTTTTTGGTGGTGGCGCCCGGGCTTTAGGCATGAACCGGCGGGGACATAAACTGGAGCTGTACAACAAGGCACATTACGGTTACATCAGTAATAGTAAGCTTTTGAACTACACATTGCCGGTGGTGCTGTCTTCAAAAAAATATGCGCTGCATTTCGATAATGCGCCCAAAGGTTTTCTCGACCTCGACAGCGAGCACGACAACAGCCTCACCTACGGGACCATTAGCGGTAGAAAAGTGTATCAACTCATGGTGGGCAACAGCTGGCAGGATCTGGTTGGAAATTACACGCTTTTGACAGGAAGACAGCCCATGCCGGCGCGTTGGGTACTGGGGAATTTTTCCAGCAGGTTTGGCTATCATTCACAGCAGGAGGTGATGCAAACCATTAAAAAGTTTAAAAAAGAGGAAATTCCGGTTGACGCGATCATTCTCGATCTCTTCTGGTTCGGGCATGAGATCAAGGGCACCATGGGAAATCTCGCTTTTGTAAGAGATTCTTTTCCCAACCCTAAAAAAATGATGAAAGATCTCAAGAAAGCAGGGTGTGCATACAGTGCTGGTTACCGAACCTTTCATCCTTACCACTTCCAACCGCTGGGAAGAGGCAGTCAAAAATGATATTTTGGCGAAAGATTCTTTGGGAGCGCCATTCACCTTTGACTTTTACTTCGGAAATACCGGATTAATTGACATTTTTGACCCTAAAGCCAGGAACTGGTTCTGGAATATCTATGAAGGCCTGGCAGAAATGGGCGTCGATGGCTGGTGGGGCGACCTGGGAGAACCCGAGGTGCACCCGGAAGCCTTGCTACACAGCATTGGTACAGCCGATGAAGTGCACAATATTTATGGGCATTACTGGGCAAAATTAATACATGACGGTTATGCTGAAAATTTTCCGAGGCAGCGGCCGTTCATCCTCATGCGTGCCGGCGCTGCAGGTTCACAGAGGTTTGGCCTCATGCCGTGGAGCGGCGATGTAAGCAGGAGCTGGGGCGGCTTGAAATCTCAGCCGGAGATCGCGCTGCAAATGGGGCTGCAGGGCTTGGCGTACATGCATTCAGATCTTGGTGGTTTTGCCGGAGATAATTTAAACGACAAACTGTATGCGCGCTGGTTGCAATATGGCGTTTTTCAGCCGGTGTTTAGGCCACATGCGCAGGAAGCAGTAGCATCAGAACCGGTTTTTCGTGCCGAAAAACCAAAAGCCCTGGCAAAAAAAGCGATAGAACTTCGCTACAAACTATTGCCTTACAACTATACGCTCGCCTTTAGGAACAGCCTGGAAGGATTGCCGTTGATGCGGCCGCTCTTCTTCGAGGAGCCCGAAAACTTCAGGTTATATTCAATGGCAGGGGAATACCTTTGGGGTGACAATTTTCTTGTCTCGCCGGTTTTAAGGCCGAACATTTTAGAACAGGAAGTTTACTTTCCGAAGACCTCGAACTGGTTCGACTTCTATACCGGTGAAAAACATGAGAAAGGAACCACAGCAACAATTCAGCTAAAAGAGGAGTGTATCCCGACCTTTGTAAGGGGCGGCGCTTTGATCCCAATGGCCAAGCCAATGCAGTCTACTTCAGAATTTTCTACTGAAGACGTGGAGCTGCATTACTTTTTTGACGCTGAAGCCGCGACTTCCGGAGCCATTCTGTACCAGGACGACGGGAAAACTTCAGCAGCCTACGAAAAAGGCCTTTTTGAGATCCTGAATTTTTCCGCAGAAAAGAAGCAGGGAAATCGTGAAATTTCCATTGAAAAAGAATGGGGTGCAGCAAGAAAGACTTCAGAATTTGAAAAGATCGAAGTGATCATTCACAACCTGGAAAAGTTTCCGCAGCAGGTGCAGGTGAACGGGGAAAACATTAAATTCCAACAGCCTCAAAAAGGGCAAAATCTCAGGCTGATAATTCCGTTAAAAAAGAAAATAACCACAGTTACATTTAATCAAATATGAATTTTATGAAAAAAATAGCAATCTTATTTTTGGGCGTCCTCAGCCTGACTTCCTGTAAAAATGAGCCGCAGGATAGGGTGGAGGAGCAAATGGTGACGCAACTGGAGCCAATTACTGATGATGCTTTGGAGTCGGCAGTGATCTATGAGGCCAATATCAGGCAGTATTCACCCGAGGGCACTTTTGATGCTTTCACGAAGGATATTCCGCAGTTGAAAGACCTGGGCGTAAAAGTGATCTGGTTGATGCCTATCTATCCAATTTCTGAAAAGAACCGCAAAGCGACCGGTGGAGGCAATGCCGAAGATATTGAAGATCCTGCAGAGCGGGAGAAATATCTTGGAAGTTATTATGCGATTTCAGATTATACGGCTGTAAATCCGAATTTTGGAACTATGGAAGATCTGGATGAGCTGGTGGAAGCGGCTCATGAGAACGGCATGTACGTAATCCTTGACTGGGTTGCAAACCATACCGGCTGGGATCATCAATGGCTGAAAACCAATCCTGAATATTACACTCAAAATGAAAAAGGTGAGCCTATTGATCCCGTCAATCCCACTACAGGAGAATCATGGGGTTGGACAGATGTTGCCGATTTGAATTACGAAAATAAAGACCTTTGGAAGGAAATGACCGATGATATGAAGTACTGGATCGCCGAGCATGACATCGACGGGTTTAGGGCCGATGTTGCAGGAGAAGTGCCAACTGAGTTTTGGGACCAGGCCGTGAAGCAGATCAAGGAGATCAAGCCGGTTTTTATGCTTGCAGAATCTGAAGACAAGGATCTTTTCCACAATTCTTTTGACATGGGCTACAACTGGGAGGGGCATCACTTGATGAACCAGATCGCACAGGGAAAAAAAAGTGTGGAGGCCTGGGATGCATACATGAAAAAGATTGATACCACTTATCAAGAGGATGACTATCTGATGAATTTTGTGACCAACCATGACGAAAACTCGTGGAATGGAACCGTTTTCGAAAGAATGGGAGATGCTTCAGAAGCTATGGTGGCCCTTACCTATACCATTCCGGGGATGCCATTGATCTACAGCGGACAAGAGTATGACATGAGCAAGAGACTGTTGTTCTTTGAAAAAGATACTATTCCAAAAACAAAAGGAAAAATGTGGCCCGTCCTGGAAAAACTGGGAGAGCTAAAGAATGATAATGAAGCCCTTCACGGCGCGAAAGAAGCTGCTGCATATTCGAGAATTACTACCTCGGCAGACGATAAAATCCTGGCTTTTGAACGCAGTGCAGGAGACGAAAAAGTGGTTTACCTGGCTAATCTTAATTCTAAGCCAACAGAATTCACTGTTGAGCTGCCTGCTGACCTGCAGGTATACATGGGCAAAAAGGATTTCCAAATGGCAGAAAACAAGAAGTACAATTTTAAGCCCTGGGAATACGTGATTTTAGTAAATAAGTAATAATATTCCTAAAAAATGATAAAAATGCTCCTCAAAAGGAGCATTTTTATTTTTTATTAACCGAAAACGTTTGAGTTTCAGGGCGAATTAGGTTATATTCTTTAATTGAAATAGCTTTACATCAATGTTAGAAAAGATAAAAAAGATCGCAGTTTTGACTTCCGGGGGAGATGCTCCAGGAATGAATGCAGCAATAAGGGCAGTGGCAAGAAGCTGTGCCTACTATAATCTCGACTGTGTAGGCGTCTATCGCGGCTACCAGGGCCTAATAGAAAATGATTTCGAGCTGTTGACTGCTCGTTCTGTGCGTAACATAATCAACCGCGGGGGAACCTTCCTAAAGTCGGCCCGTTCTAAAGAATTCCGGACTGTAGAAGGCCGTGAAAAAGCTTATAAAAATCTTCGCAACGCCGGTATTGACGCGCTGGTTGTTATTGGCGGGGACGGTACTTTTACGGGAGCCATGAAACTTCAGGAAGAGTTTAACTTTCCTGTGGTTGGTATACCGGGCACCATCGATAACGACATCAACGGGACAGATTACTGTATTGGCTATGATACCGCATTAAATACAGTGGTGGAAGCCATCGATAAGATTCGCGATACCGCCAGTTCTCACAACAGGCTGTTCCTTGTGGAAGTTATGGGTCGTGACGCAGGTGACATTGCTTTGAACAGCGGGATTGGAGCCGGAGCCGAAGAGATCCTTATTCCCGAAGAGGATAAGGGGATCGAGCAAATGCTGTTTTCTCTTGAAAGGAGTAGAAAATCCGGAAAAACTTCCAGTATTATCGTAGTAGCCGAAGGTGAAAAGAGTGGAAAGAATATTTTTGAGCTTGCCGAATATATTGGTGAGAACCTTGAGGGTTACGACATCAGGGTTTCTGTACTGGGGCACATCCAGCGAGGTGGCGCGCCCAGCTGTTTTGACAGGGTGCTTGCCAGCAGGCTTGGCGTTGGAGCCATAGAGGCGCTGCTAAGAGGTGAAAATAAAGTTATGGTTGGTGTGAAAAATAGAGTGGTGACTTCGGTAGATTTTGAAGAGGCCATCAAAGGAAACCGACCGCTAGACAAGGAATTAAGAAGGGTGTTGAACATCACCACCATATAAATACAAAAATTAGATATTATGAGTACTAAAATAGGAATAAACGGATTTGGAAGAATTGGGAGGATCGCCTTCAGAGTTGCCAGTGAAAGAGAAGATGTAGAAGTTGTGGCAATCAACGATCTGCTGGATGTGGACCATTTGGCCTATCTTTTAAAATATGATTCAGTTCACGGACAATTTAAAGGTTCTGTAGAAGTAGAAGGAGGACACCTTGTGGTTAACGGAAAAACCGTTCGAATTACTGCAGAAAGAAATCCCGAAGATCTTAAATGGGATGAAGTTGGTGCCGAGGTCGTAATGGATTGTACAGGAATTTTCACCACTAAAGATACCGCTGCAAAACACCTTACAGCCGGAGCCAAAAAAGTGGTTATTTCTGCCCCTTCTAAAGATGCGCCAATGTTCGTAATGGGTGTGAACAACGAGAAGATCACTGCAGATGATAAGGTTATCTCAAACGCTTCCTGTACCACCAACTGTCTTGCACCACTTGCTAAGATCGTTGATGACGAGTTTGGACTGGTTGAAGGTTTGATGACTACTATCCACGCGACTACTGCTACCCAAATGACAGTAGACGGGCCGTCTAAAAAAGACTGGAGAGGTGGTAGAAGTGCTTTGATCAACATCATTCCTTCCTCAACAGGTGCGGCTAAAGCAGTAGGAAAAGTAATTCCTGAACTTGATGGAAAATTGACAGGAATGGCATTTAGGGTTCCTACCGCCGATGTTTCTGTAGTAGACCTTACTGTTAGAACAGAGAAAGCTGTTTCTTACGAAGACATTAAAGCGGCCTTCAAAAAAGCTTCAGAAGGAGCGTATAAAGGAATTGTTTCTTATACAGAAGAGCAGGTAGTATCTCAGGACTTTGTCTCTAACGGCTACGTGTGTAACTTTGATGCCGAAGCTGGAATTGCCTTAAATGATAATTTCTTTAAGCTTGTGGCCTGGTATGATAACGAGTACGGGTATTCTACTAAACTGGTCGAACTGGCTGCATACTTTGCGAAAATTTAATAATTCAAAGCCCCGGGAACTTCGGGGCTTTTTTTAATTTACACTATGATTTTAATTGCAGACGGCGGCTCTACCAAATGTGACTGGATCTTATTGGATTCTGAAGGGGAGCAGGTGCTGAAAACTCGAACGAAGGGATTAAATCCTGCAGTGTTTAAAACCGAAGTCCTCGAAGCGCGACTTGATGAGAATTTCGATCTTAGACAGGTAAAAGATAAAGTTGAAAAAGTCCACTTTTATGGTGCCGGATGTGGTACGGCTAAACCAACAGCTTTGCTAAAAGGGCTTTTAGAAAGATATTTTTCAGCCTCTATAGAAGTAAAAGTACAGGAAGATATGATCGCTGCGGTTTACGCGGTGACAGATAAACCGGGAATTGTATGTATCCTTGGTACAGGATCCAACAGTTGTTTTTACGATGGAAAAGATGCTAAGACAGCCGTAGATTCTCTTGGTTACATTCTTATGGATGAAGCCAGCGGAAATTACTTCGGAAAGCGACTAATAAGGGATTACTACTACCGTAAGATGCCACGCAAACTGGCAGAGATCTTTGAAAAAGAATACGATCTTTCTTCAGATGCCATTAAGGAGAACATCTACAAAAAGGAGAATCCCAATACATATTTGGCTCATTTCGCCGAATTTATTTTCAAAAATGAGAGAAACGGGTATTTCTATCAATTGATCGCCGAAGGAATGCAGAACTTCATTGAGCACAGGGTATTGTGCTTTAAGGAAGCTCAAAATGTGCCCATTCACTTTGTAGGTTCCATTGCCTATTTTTCACAGGATATAATAATGGACGCGTTGCAGCCTTACCGCCTGGAAGTCGGGAATATTGTTCAGCGACCAATCGACGGAATCCTGGATTACTACAGAAAGCACGTCATAAAAAAGTAAACTGTTCCTTTTGTTTACTAAAAGCGGCTTCTTAACGGGAGTCGCTTTTTTTTATTTATAGCTGCGGAAGCAGCCTCTTCAAAAAAGGCATTTTTTTACTACATTTAGAAAAACAATTTTTGAATGCTGACAAAAGTCTACGGAAGTGCTGTTTTTGGCGTGGAAGCCACTACTATTACAGTAGAAGTAAACGTAGACACCGGGATTGGCTACCATCTTGTGGGTCTCCCTGACAGTGCTGTGAAAGAAAGCAGCTTTAGAATAGCAGCTGCATTGAGGAACGTGGGTCGCCATTTTCCGGGTAAAAAGATTACTGTCAATATGGCTCCCGCAGATCTTCGTAAGGAAGGCTCGGCCTATGATCTTACTTTTGCGATGGGAATTCTTATAGCCTCGGGCCAGATCAAAGCCGATGATATCAAGGACTATGTGATCATGGGAGAACTTTCGCTCGACGGTAGTTTACAACCCATAAAAGGTGCACTTCCCATTGCCATAAAAGCAAAACAGGAAGGTTTCAAAGGTTTTTTTCTTCCGAAGCAGAACGTTAAAGAAGCGGCAATAGTTAGCGGCCTGGATGTTTACGGAATAGAAAACATAGAAGAGATCATTGGTTTTTTTGACGAAGGAGAAGAACTGGAAAAAACCATTATCGACACACGGCAGGAGTTTTACCAGGAACTTGAGCACCCCGAACACGATTTCTCTGATGTTAAAGGTCAGGAGTCGATAAAGCGGTGCATGGAGATCGCTGCTGCGGGTGGGCATAATATTATTCTAATTGGTCCGCCGGGTTCAGGAAAAACCATGCTGGCTAAACGTTTGCCCAGCATTCTTCCACCCATGACCTTACACGAGGCTTTGGAAACTACAAAAATCCACAGCGTTGTAGGCCGTGTCAAAGAACAGGTAGGGCTTATGGCGCACCGGCCTTTTAGAAGTCCGCACCATACGATCTCAGATGTTGCCCTTGTTGGCGGGGGAGCTTATCCGCAGCCGGGAGAGATCTCTCTCTCACACAACGGCGTGCTTTTCCTTGATGAGCTGCCGGAGTTCAAACGAAGCGTTCTCGAAGTGATGCGGCAACCGCTGGAGGACAGGGAGGTGACCATTTCCAGGGCGAAGTTCACAGTGACTTATCCGTCGAGTTTTATGCTGGTGGCGAGTATGAACCCCAGTCCCAGTGGCTTTTTTAATGAGCCGGGATCTCCGGGTACTTCTTCGGCCTTTGAAATGCAGCGGTACCTGGGAAAAATTAGTGGACCTCTCCTTGACAGGATAGATATTCATATTGAGGTTACTCCTGTACCTTTTGAAAAGCTTAGTGAAAAGCGCAAAGGGGAGAGTAGCCGGGAGATAAGAAAGAGGGTGGTGTCGGCCCGGGAAAGGCAGACACAAAGATTCGAAAATTCAGAAAAAGTACATTACAATGCCCAAATGAACGTAAAGCAGATACGGGAGCATTGTGCTTTAGATGAGGCTTCCAATCAACTGCTGAAGACGGCAATGGAGAAGCTCAATCTCTCTGCGCGGGCCTACGACAGGATCCTCAAGGTTTCACGTACCATTGCCGACCTCGATGCATCAGAAAATATTAAAGGAGCCCACATTAGCGAAGCCATCCAGTACAGGAGTCTGGACCGGGAAGGCTGGCTGGGATGAAATAAAAATTAAATTGAATGAAAAAAATAGTTCTTTTTTGTGCCGCACTGGCACTTATGAATTGTAAAGGAAACGATGAATATTCAGAAGAAACACCTCAAACCGCTCAAGACTCTACTTTGGTAGACAAGGCGGCGTCAATGCTGGAGCCGGAAGAACCGGTGAGGCTAAGTTTGCCCGAGGCCAATAAACTGGCGCAACTGCCGCTGGACTGTATGAACGTGGAATATCCCAATAAACTAAATCAAACCCTGGCGGGAAAAGAGGAAATGGGAGAGCCAAAAGAACTGCATCCGGCGTTTTACGGCTGCTTTGACTGGCATTCTTCGGTGCATGGGCATTGGGCTTTGGTAAGTCTTTTAAAACAGTTCCCTGAACTCAAAAAATCTGAAGAAATAAGAGAAAAACTGAAGCAGTCACTTTCCGCCGAAAATATCCGGGGAGAGGTGGATTATTTCAGGAACAAAGAAGAGAATTCTTTTGAGCGTACCTATGGCTGGGCCTGGCTGCTCAAGCTGGCAGAAGAGTTGCACACCTGGGATGATCCTCTTGCAAAAGAGCTGGAACAGAATCTGCAGCCGTTAACTTCGCTTATTACAGAAAGGCTCATGGAATTTCTGCCCAAACTCAATTATCCAATACGGGTGGGAGAGCACACAAATACCGCTTTTGCACTTACCCTTGTATACGATTATGCTGTAGCAACGGGGAAGGATGACCTTAAGATGATGATCGAAAAAAGGGCTAAAGATTTTTATTTGAACGATGATAATTGTCCTTTAGAATGGGAGCCAAGCGGCTTCGATTTTCTCTCGCCCTGTTTTGAGGAGATCGATATTATGAGGCGTGTCCTGCCGGAAAATGCTTTTAGGCTTTGGATGGAAGATTTTATGCCGCAGCTTAAGAATAAAGATTTCTCACTTGATGTTGCTGAAGTTTCCGATCGCTCTGACGGAAAACTGGTGCACCTTGACGGTCTTAATTTTAGCCGCGCCTGGGTCTTTTACGGGCTGGCTCAACAGTATCCAAAAAAATACGGCCATCTAAAAACTTTGGCTAACGAGCATGTAGCCTACTCTTTTCCAAATCTTGTAGGCGACACCTACGAGGGCGGCCACTGGTTGGGCACTTTTGCACTGTATGCCTTACAGGAAAGCGCTGTTAAAAAGTGAAGTCCTGGTTCAGGAATTTAGGACCAGGAATTCTTGTCTCGGCGGCTTTTATTGGCCCGGGAACGGTTACCGTTTGTACGCTTGCCGGGGTGAATTTCGGTTTTTCACTGCTCTGGGCGCTGCTGTTGTCAATAATAGCCTGTATTGTGCTGCAGGAAATGGCCGCCCGGCTGGGTATTATCACTCAAAAAGGTTTAAGTGAAGTAATTAGAGAAGAGCTTAAAAATCCCTTTTTTAAGACCCTTGCAATTCTTTTGATCTTTTCGGCAATCGTGCTGGGCAATGCGGCGTATGAAGCGGGCAATATTTCGGGAGCTGTGCTTGGTATTTCAGCCATCTTTCCTGCGGAAGTTATTCCGGTAGGACCAGTTGAACTTAATCTTTACAGCCTGCTCATCGGGTTGCTGGCGTTCCTCCTGCTTTTTATTGGAAATTACAAACTGCTGGAACGGGTGTTCATAGGTTTGGTTGCGCTAATGAGCCTTTGCTTTATAGTTACGGCAGTACTTGCGGCTCCAAACCTATATGATCTTCTAAAAGGCCTTTTTGTGCCGACTCAGGGCTCTGCAGGTATTCTTACCGTTATCGCCCTTATCGGAACAACAGTCGTCCCGTATAACCTTTTCCTGCACGCTTCGCTGGTGAGCGAAAAATGGAAGAAAGCATTCTGACTTAAAGACTGCCCGAAAAGAGCTGTTTTGGGCCATTTCCCTGGGAGGCATTGTTTCCATGGCCATCGTAGTAACTGCTGCAGCATCGGGAATAAGCAGTGTGAACGATGCCGCCGACCTGGCCGTGGGGCTGGAGCCGGTTTTTGGAAGCTATGCAACCTGGTTTATGGGGCTTGGCCTGTTCGCTGCGGGTATCACCTCTTCTATTACCGCACCCCTGGCTGCTGCCTACGTGGTCAAAGGTTGTTTAGGATGGAAAAAAGGTTTAACTTCAGGAAAGTTCAAAATGGTATGGGCCGGGGTATTATTGCTGGGAGTCATCTTTTCCTCCCTCGGCTTCCGGCCGGTAGAGGTAATCAAATTTGCCCAGGTGGCCAATGGAATCCTCCTTCCGGTGGTTGCTGTGTTTCTGTTCTGGATTGTGAATAGAACGGCTGTAATGGGCAGGTACCGCAATTCTTTACTGCAGAATGTTCTTGGCCTGCTTGTATTGGGAATTGCGATTTTTCTGGGCGCCAAATCCATTTATACCATTCTGGAGGGACTTTAAACCATAAACAAAAAGTAATGGAGAAGATACACATCAATTGCGATCTTGGAGAAGGAGGAGCGCATGACAAAGAGCTCATGCCCTACATCTCTGCCTGTAACATTGCCTGTGGCGGCCATGCCGGAAATCTTGAGAGTATGCATCATACCGTAGATCTTGCGATGGAGCATGGGGTAGAAATAGGAGCTCATCCTTCTTATCCCGATAAAGAGAACTTCGGAAGGGAAAGTCTTAAAATGGAGCCGAAGGAGCTACACCGGTCTCTGGAAGCGCAAATCTTAAGCCTGAAGCAGATCACCGAAGCTGAAGGTGGCCTATTAACTCATGTAAAACCTCACGGAGCTTTATACAACGATGCTCAAAAAGATGAAAAGATCGCACAGATCATTATTGATGTACTCTTGGATTTTGATGATCCGCCGGCGCTTTATGCACCGAAAAATTCGGTGATCGCAACTCTGGCTTTAGGAAAATTGAGAGTCGTTTACGAGGCTTTTGCAGACCGGAATTATAACCCTGATGGCAGCTTGGTTTCCCGTAAAAAAGAGGGGGCTTTGATCACCGAAAAAGAGGAAGTTTTTAACCATCTTTTTTCAATGTTTAGGGAGGGGAAAATTATCTCTCAAAACGGAGAAAAAATAGCCTGTCATGCCCAGACATTTTGCCTCCACAGCGACACACCAAATTCAGTGGAAATACTTAAATATCTGCATGAAAAATTTGCAGAAAAAAATATTGAAATCAGCCACGGTATATGAAGGAAATTCCTGAAATAAAACCGATGGGGGAGAAGGCTCTTTTGCTTGAATTTGAGCCACGAATCGATGAAAGCCTGCTCGAAAAACTCCTGGAAATTAAAGCTTTTATAAAGAAAAATATATTTAAAGAAGAGGTTGAGGTAATTAACACATATGCCTCGATATTAATTAATTATAATGTTGCTATAGAGGATGTTTATGGGGAGATTTCCCACCTAAAAGAGCTGTTGCGCGACGCGAATATAGAAAATAAAAAGGAGAAGGAGCTATTTCATGTTCCGGTATGTTATGATCTAAAATTCGGGATGGATCTCGAGTATCTTTCTCAGGAAAAAAAGCTTTCGGTTGAAGAGATAATCAGTCTTCATACATCCCCAATTTATACCGTTTATTTTATCGGGTTTTTACCCGGTTTTTTGTACCTGGGAGGACTTGATGAAAAACTTCATTTTCCGCGAAAAGAACAACCCCGTATAAAGGTCGAAAAAGGGGCTGTGGGAATAGGTGAAAAACAGACGGGAATTTACCCTCAAACCAGCCCCGGGGGATGGCAGATCATTGGCAATTCTCCCGTGCCGCTTTTCGATAAAAATAACATTCCGCCCTGTCTAATTTCCGCAGGCAGTAGAATAAAATTCTATGCTGTAGATCTAGGGGAACATGAAAAAATTTGCGAAGAAGTCAAGGCAGGCAAATTTGAATTGGAAAAAAGAACCCTGGCATGGCTGAAATTGAAATATTACAACCCGGGCTGTTTTCAACCATCCAGGACACGGGCCGGAAAGGTTTTATGGAATTTGGAGTTCCCATGAGCGGACCTATGGATTCGGCTTCTGCCCGCCTGGCAAATCTTCTGCTTCAGAATACTCCGGGCGCTGCTGTGATGGAAATTACACAACATGGGTCCAAAAATGGCATTTTTGGGACCTACTAAAATTGCGATTTGCGGCGGATTACTAGAACCTGCCATTAATGGATCCCGAATTGAGAACAATAAAATCTATAATATTAATGAAGGCGACCTGCTAAGCTTCGGAAAAAGACAAAAAGGCTGTCGTGCCTATCTCGCAGTAAAGGACGGTTTCCAAACAGAGAAAGTTCTTGGCAGCCGCAGCTGGTACGGCGGTATTACCAGGCATGCACGGCTTGAAAAAGGAATGAGACTTCCGTATAAGCCATTCGAAGCCGAAGAATTTGAGGGAAATGCTTCGGTAAAAGCAGATGACAGCATTTTTTCAGAAGAAATTAAGGTTTTTCCCGGCCCCGAATTTGAGCGGCTTTCTTCCGAAGAAAAAGAGAGGCTTCAAAAAGGGCATTTTTCAGCCGGAATGAATAACAATCGTATGGGAATTCAGTTGCAGGAAGAGTTACCCAATTCCCTTGACGCGATCCTCACAGGGCCGGTGCTACCGGGAACGGTGCAGTTAACGCCTTCGGGAAAGTTGATCGTTTTGATGCGTGACGGGCAAACTACGGGAGGATATCCGAGAATTTTACAACTTTCGGAAAATGGCATTAACGCGTTGGCGCAAAAGGTGCCGGGTGAAAGTTTTGTGTTTACCATCAAAAAATAAAAGAGGTGCCATTTCTGCCAGCTTACTTTACCCTACACTTATTAAGCTTACACAGAATTCGACACCTCGAACTCATCTTCACATGAGGTCGCAGGTCTTTTGATAGAGTTAGGGCTTTAATAATTAATAAGTTAAGCCTTTTCATTTATGTTGCCAAGGCAAGGCAAAAGCTTAACCTTATATTTTGAGAATTTTTCATTATTTTAAAACAAGTGTAGAAAGCGATATCTTCGTAAAAAAATTGCAAGTGATAGATTCAGCAAAAATTGAACTGCGTAATCTAAGTATTAAAGACTACAAGGAGCTCAAAATCTCCATGATGGAGAGTTATGGGTCTTTGGCAGACGAGTACTGGAGCGAGAAAGAGATCAAAAATTTAATAAAGAAATTTCCGGAGGGACAATTTTGTATCATCATTGATGAAAAGATCGCCGGCTGTGCGCTTTCCATTATCGTTGACTACAATAAATTCGATGATAATCACACCTATGAAGCCATTACGGGAGGTGAGAATTTCTCAACGCACACAAAGAACGGCGATGTGTTGTATGGAATAGATGTCTTTATTCACCCCGAATATCGCGGGATGCGTCTTGGACGAAGGCTTTATGAGGCCAGAAAGGAGCTTTGTGAGCAGTTAAATCTCAAATCGATCATCTTTGGCGGCAGGATTCCCAATTATTCTAAATATGCGACCGAGCTTACTCCAAAGCAATACATCGAGAAGGTGAAGGTGAAGGAGATCCATGATCCTGTGTTGTCTTTTCAGCTTTCTAACGATTTTCACGTCAAAAAGGTGATCAAAGGCTATTTGGCGGGCGATCATGAAAGTAAGGAGTTCGCGACGCTTATGGAGTGGAACAACATCTACTACACCAAGCCCGATAAGCTCATTCTTACTCCAAAAACGGTAGTGCGACTGGGATTGGTGCAGTGGCAAATGCGACTTTTCAAGGATTTTGATGCGCTGGTTTCACAAATTGAATTCTTTGTAGATGCAGTGAGTGATTATCAGAGTGACTTTATTCTTTTTCCCGAGCTGTTCAACGCGCCTTTAATGGCCGAATATAATCACCTTAATGAAGCTGAAGCTATTCGCGCCCTGGCTGCTTATACAGACAAACTGCTGGAGACTTTTGTTGATTTTGCGATCACCTACAACATCAATATTATCACGGGTAGTATGCCGCAGATCATTGGGGAACATATGTATAATGTGGGTTATTTGTGCCGAAGAGACGGCAGTTATGAGCGTTATGAAAAGCTGCATATCACCCCGGCCGAAGGTTCTGCCTGGGGAATGAAAGGCGGCACTAAGCTGCAAACAATGGATACCGACTGCGGAAAGATTGGAGTGTTAATTTGTTATGATGTGGAATTTCCTGAAGCTTCCAGGATTCTGGCAGATGAAGGTATGAACATCTTGTTCGTTCCATTCATGACCGACACTCAAAACGGGTACTCCCGGGTTCGGCTTTGCGCGCAGAGCCGGGCGGTTGAAAACGAGTGTTATGTGGCAATTGCCGGTTCTGTAGGGAATTTGCCGAAGGTGAACAACATGGATATTCAGTATGCCCAGAGCGCGGTGTTTACGCCTTCAGACTTTGCTTTTCCGGTAAACGGGATCAAAGCTGAAGCTACTCCAAATACCGAAAGTACATTACTGGTCGACGTGGATCTCGACCTGCTGAAGGAGTTGCATACCTTTGGAAGTGTAAGGAATTTGACCGACAGGCGTCTCGACCTGTATTCTCTCAAAAAGAAGAAAATCTAAAGCAGTTTCAGGAATTTTTTGGCAGCTTTGAGTTTGCCGCGGTAGGGAGGATATCTTAAAGGTATGTCCAGCCATGTGGCACGCTTACTTATGCTTTTTTTATGGGTAAAGGTGTCAAAAGAAAACTTCCCGTGGTAGCCACCGTAGCCACTGTCACCAACCCCTCCGAAGGGTAGGTTCTTGTTGGCAATGTGCACCAGGACATCGTTCACCACGCCGCCTCCAAAATGGTATTTTTGGATGATCTTTTCTGAAAAAGCCTCCTCTTCAGTAAAAATGTAGAGGGAAAGCGGCCTTGGATAATGCCTTATGATCCTTTCTATTTCATCTTCTGAAGTGTAGGAAATTATGGGCAGCAATGGTCCGAAGATCTCATCCTGCATCACTTTTGAGTCCAGATCGGGCTCGTCAAGCAGAGTAGGAGAGATATAATTTGCTTCGTCATCTGTGTGGCCTCCAAAAAGGCATTTTTGGTCCTGCATCAGGTCTTTGAGCCGCTCGAAATGTTTTTTGTTGATGATCCTTGAAAGATCGGGGGAAGCCTTGGGATCTTTTCCATAAAGTGTGCTAATTTCATTTTTAAGAGCTTCAACAAACTCAGTTTTTATGGAGGTGTCAACCAGGAGATAATCGGGTGCGATACAGGTTTGTCCGGCATTGATGAACTTCCCCCAGGCGATCCTTTTTGCCGCCAGCTCGATTTTGGCAGAGCTGTGAACGATACAGGGGCTTTTGCCGCCCAGCTCAAGGGTTGATGGAGTAAGATTTCCCGCAATGGCTTTTGCCACAATGCGCCCCACCGGCACGCTCCCGGTAAAAAAGACATAGTCCCATTTCTGCTTCAAAAGTTCTTCGGAAGTTTCAACTCCTCCTTCCACCACGCTCACCCATTCTTCAGGAAATAGCTTTTCAAAAATCTCTTTGATGACCGCCGACGTATGCGGCGTAAACTCGCTGGGCTTCAGGACCACCGTATTGCCTGCAGCAATGGCACCAATGGCCGGCGACAGCGTCAACTGAAAGGGGTAATTCCAGGGCGCAAGCACCAGGCAAACGCCGTAAGGAGTTGGATAGATATAATCTTTGGACGGAAAATTCAGCAAAGAGCTTTTTACCCTTTCAGGCTTTGTCCAATCTTTCAGGTTTTTGATGAAGAATTTGAGCTCGCTCAGGATAAAGCTGGTCTCGGTAATATAAGTTTCAAATTCAGGCTTTTGAAAGTCCCTGCGCAAAGCTTCAGCAATTTGCTTTTCCTTTGACTCAACCAGCTGTTTCAGCTGCTTGAGCTTATCGATTCGCTGGCCTACATCGGCTGTGCCTGCGGCTTCAAAAAAGGCATTTTGACGTGCTTTTAGTTCAGGAATGTTTATAGAATATGTTGTTTCGGCCATGGATAAATTTTTTAAGATCAATTAAGCGGGTTAATCGACAACTTCACTGAAAGTATCGCCTTCCCTGAGGTCGCCGGTGCGATAACCGCGCATGAACCAGTCCATGCGTTGTTGTGAGGTGCCGTGGGTGAAAGAATCGGGAGTGACCGTGCCTTGTGTGCGTTTTTGAATAGCGTCGTCACCTACAGCGTTTGCAGCGCTTAAGGCGATTTCTATATCTCCCTGCTCGAGATAATCCTGGTTGTGTTTTGCCCAGACGCCGGCATAAAAATCTGCCTGTAATTCAAGAGCGACAGAAAGTTCATTGGCCTCTGCACGCGGTTGTCCCTGCTGCAGCTGCCGCACTTTTGCCGAGGTTCCCAACAAAGTCTGCACATGGTGCCCAACTTCATGCGCGATCACATAAGCGATGGCAAAATTACCTTCTTTGGCGCCAAACCGCTGCCTTAACTCTTTGAAAAAGTCAAGATCCATATAAACTTTTTGATCCTGCGGGCAATAAAAAGGTCCCATTGCAGATGAGGCGGTACCACAGCCCGAAGGGGTCCTGTTATCGTAAAGCACCATCCCCGGCTCCTTATATTGCAGGTTATTTTCGCTAAAGATCTGGTTCCATACATTCTCTGTATCGGCAAGTACTGTGGCAGAAAAATCTCCCAGCTCTTTTTCTTCCGCAGTTAATTCCCTGGGTTCTGAGCTGGTATTTTGCTGGTCGAGCTGCTGCAGTATCTCTCCCGCATCTCCTCCGGAAAACAGCTGGATAGCTAAAAAGATTAGCCCAATAATTCCGCCTCCAACCGCTACTTTTCCTCCGGTAGACGTGCCTCTCCTGTCCTCGACATTAGAGCTTTTTCTTCTGCCTTTCCATTTCATGACGATCTTTTTTCTAAAAATAGAACATTTTCTTCAGAAAGAACAGAAGATGATTCTTGAAGGACAGGGCTTAACGGGAGTTTAAGAATTCCGGAACAGGAAATTAGCTAAATCAAATCCTTTCGAAGAAATTAGTAAACAGGAAAAACAGGTAGGGAAGAAGCGCTGCAAAAATGCCATTTTTGAGAACCTGTTGAACAGAGCTTTAGTCGCACAAAGAGACTTCGGCTTCTGTTCCGGCTTTTTATTCTTCTTCGGGATAATATCCTGAACCCACGATAAAAGTCTCTCCATTGGCTTCCGCTTTTTTGACATAGGTCATTTTAGGTGCGGGAGTATTGGTACCCGGTTTGAACCATGACATTTTAAGCCAGCCGCTGCCTTTATTCATGGCCAGATCAATCTCGTCCTTTACGACAGGATTTCCGTCTAAATCTTCCATTTCGATAAGGTTTCTTCCTTCAAGTGAGGGCATGCCCGGGTTTACCAGCTCGGTTCCCTCGGGGTCGGCTACAAAGATATAGGTGTCCATAAAGTAGAAGGGGCCTTTTTTATCCCGTAGCTCCTCGAAAGCATCCCGACCTTTGTCTTCAACTAAAGCCGCAGCCTGATCAACCATATCCTCGATAAAAAATTCGTCCATTTTCATGTTATAGATCCCGCTTCCAACGAGATAGTCTTGCCCGGATGGAAAGGTGACTCGTTTTATATAACTCGATTTCCAGGCGGGGAAGATATCTCCGGGTTCAGGATACATGTAGTGAACCCAACCTTCGCCTTCCGGGGAAGAAGCTGTTTCAAGGAACATTTTCCCATAAGGCCGTCCAAGCGCATCAGTGGTACCATCTACAACTTCTCCTTCTATCGAAGGATTAGCCGCATGGAAGATCCTTTTTCCGTTGAGATCCCAGACGAACAAATATTTATCGCCCTCAAACCACTGGGAGTCTTTATTTCGGAAATCTTTAAAAGCCTTTTCGCCCTCTTCTTCCAATTTAACGGCGGCATCGGTCACAAAATTTTTGAGATCAAAGGGGGTAATTTCTTCTCTTTTTAGAGGAGCTTTAGGCGCATTGGCAAGATATACCCCTGCTCCTACCAATACCCACCCATCCCCGGTGTTTGCTTTTTTGACATAGGTCGACTTCTGTGTGGAGATATTATCTCCTGGTTTTGGCCACATGTAATTCACCCATCCTGCAGTATCTTTTTCTACCGCATTGAACATTTCCCGGACGAGCAATTTTCCTTCGGTATCTTTGAGATCCATAAGATTTCGGCCTTCAAGGTTCCTAAAGGCGGGATTCACCAGTTCTTTTCCAGTGGTATCGAGCACGAAAACGTAAGTATCTTTTATAAGGAAAGGTCCTGCGGGATCATAGAATTGTTCAAAAGCGGCCTTTCCTTCTTTTTCGATCTTTCCTGCCGCTTCATCAATCATATCTGTAACGAACTCTTTCTCCATTCTATCGTTGTACATTCCACTGCCAACAATATATTCTTTTCCTTCAGGTGACTTTACCAGTTGCACATAGCTGCTTTTCCAGCGTGGCAGAAGCCCGTCTGGTACCGGCCATTGATAATGGAACCAGCCTTCCTGTTTTTCGGGTAGGGCCGTAGCGGCTGCCAGGAGACCACGTATAATGGGTTTGCCATTGACATCTTTCAGGTCCAGCTGGTTCTTATTTTCCATTTGAGGGTTGGCATGTACAAGCATATTTCCGTCGTTGTCCAGCACGAAAATGTAGGTCTCTCCCTTACGCCAGCGGCTGTTGGGCTCCCGGAATTCTTCAAAAGCAGCCTTGCCTTTTTCACGAACCATTGCGGCCGCATTCTGGACAAGGTTTACAAGATAGCGTGTTGAATCCTGTTCTATTGGCGCCGCGATCTGTTCGAAATGCGTTAGCGGTGCTTCATATGCACAAGGCTGATTAGCGCGTAAAGGTGATTTTTGGAAGAAAAAGGTCCCAACGCAGAGAGCTACAACAATGGTGGATGATCTCATTGGCTTAAAGATTTAGAATTTTACGGGGGAGTTTCCAGGGGGAGTGCCAATTTTGGTAGGCGAAGACGGTGGAATTGGGGTAAATTTAAACTGTACCTGCAGTTCTTTATGCAGGAAGTACTACTAAATATACGACATTCATGCTCATCATTTTCATTGATGCTCATGATATTTGTCAGTATTAGAACCTGGGCTCAGGAGGAGAGAATTCCTCTAAGGGGCTACCGGAAGTTAGAGACACGCGTCCCAAACTGGATCTTTTGGTGGGGGCGCAATGATCTCTAGTTTTTCCTTTTTTACCGGATGAACAAAAGTTAGTTTGCGAGCGTGGAGATGAATGCTTGCGTCTTTGTTGCTGCGGTCAAAACCATACTTAAGGTCGCCCTTAACGGGGCAGCCAATTGAGGAGAGCTGGCTTCTTATCTGGTGGTGCCGCCCTGTTTGCAAGTCGATCTCAAGCAGGTAATAGTTGTCAAGCTTCTTAAGCATACGGTACTCTAAAATGGCTTTTTTGGAGTCCGGCACTTCTTTAATGTGCGCGTAAGATTTATTCTGCTTTTGGTTCCGCTTCATAAAATGCACCAGGGTGTCCTCCTGTTTTGGCGGTGGATTTTTAACGACCGCCCAATAGGTTTTTTTCGCATCTTTTTCCTTGAAGAGCTTGTTGAGTCGCGGCAGCGCCTTGGAGGTTTTGGCAAAAACCACAATACCACTGGTGGGACGGTCAAGCCGGTGCACCACGCCCAAATAGACATTGCCTGGTTTGTTGTGCTTGATCTTTAAATACTCCTTTACCACTTCGCTCAAAGGCATATCGCCGGTCTTATCGCCCTGCACAATATCGCCGGGACGTTTGTTCACGATGATAAGGTGGTTGTCCTCATGGAGTACCTGCAGGTTCTGCGGAGTGGAAAGAATATTGTCTGCCAAAAATGGAGGTTTTTAAGAGGTTTTTGCGGAATAACTGATGAATGGATTATTTTCTACTTCCAAAGATCCAAGCACTTTCAAAAGGTCATTCCTGGAGTCGTCTTCAATAAGTTCGGTATTGATGCTTAATTTTTCTTCGGAAGTAAAGAGCTTGATCTTTCCCGGGAATGATTGGATTTTGGTGATCTCGTCAAGCTGAATATACTTAGAAAAGAACCTGTTCTTAATAAGTTTGCCATTTTCAATGATCAAATACTGAAATTTTCTCTCATAGAAATAACTCGCAACCATAACCAGTCCAAGCAGAAATTGAATACCATAGATCAGGTAATGACTTAAATCAGTCTTTTTTTGCAATTGCAGTAGACCGCCAACGACAAAAACACTTCCCAAAAGCCCGTTAAAAAGAAGTCGTTTTTTGGTGTACCTGATCTTCATATGTTTAAATTCCAAATTCCAAATTCCAAATTCCAAAACTCCTAACTCAAAACTCTTAACTCATAACTCATAACCGGATCAATACTGTTCTTCGTCTGAAGGGAAATTTTTACTTTTTACATCATCCCTGTAATTCTCAAACGCTTTGGTCATTTCGGAATACAGGTCGAGATATCTTCTAAGGAAACGCGGATTAAATTCATGCGTCATCCCGATCATGTCATGTACAACTAATACCTGCCCATCGACACCGTTTCCGGCTCCAATACCAATCACAGGAATGGTAAGGCTTGCTGCCACTATTTTAGCCAGTTTGGCCGGAACTTTTTCCAGAACAATGGCGAAACAGCCGGCTTTTTCCAGCATAAGTGCGTCGGTCTTCAGTTTTTCGGCTTCGGCTTCTTCCTTGGCGCGAACCGTGTATGTCCCGAATTTGTAGATGGATTGAGGGGTAAGTCCGAGGTGTCCCATTACGGGAATTCCGGCGTTCAAAATTCTTTTTACAGAATCTTTAATTTCTTTTCCACCTTCGAGTTTTACAGCATGTCCGCCGCTTTCTTTCATAATGCGAATAGCAGAACGCAAGGCTTCTTTAGGATCACTCTGGTAACTTCCGAAGGGAAGGTCTACTACTACAAGCGCACGATCAACCGCCCTCACTACGCTGGCGGCGTGATAGATCATCTGGTCAAGCGTGATAGGTAGTGTGGTCTCGTGACCGGCCATTACATTACTGGCAGAATCTCCCACTAGTATGACGTCTATGCCCGCCCCGTCAATGATCTTTGCCATGGAATAATCGTAGGCAGTAAGCATGGAGATCTTCTCTCCCTGGGATTTCATTTCCACCAGGGATTTTGTAGTGATCTTCTTAAACTGTTTTTTAGCGACTGACATAGGGAGATTTTTAAATTCAGGTAAAAGTACTAAATTCGGTTCCTACATTCAAAACTATCGAAAAATGTTAAAACGCGCTGCTATTCTGCTTTTGCTAATTGGTTCAATATCAATGAGGGCACAGGAGCCTTCGGAAGAGGCTGCAGTAAAAAACGCTATAGACAGGTTTTTTGAAGGTTTCCACGCCCGGGATTCAATTGTAATGAAGTCTGTTTTGGCCAATGATGTAGTGATCCAGAGCATTGGCAGGGACAAAAGTGGCGAAATCGCCCTGACGGGAGAAGATGTTCATAAAATGCTGAAGGGAATCGCCAGTATCCCTTTAAAAACCAATTTTAAAGAGACCTTACATTCTTACGAAATAAAGATCGACGGAGCCATGGCTCACGCCTGGACCCCGTATTCTTTGCACGTGAATGGCGAATTCAGCCATTGCGGTGTCGACAGCTTTCAGCTTTTCAAGGACAACGGGAAATGGAAAATCATTTATTTAATAGATACCAGGAGAAAAGAAGGCTGTGAGGAAATAGCCAGGAAATAAAGTTCAAAAATTCAAATTCCCCAAATTCCAGGAATTTGGCATATATACCTGTCAAAAAAGCCCTTTTTGGAAGGGCTTTTTTTTATGTTCTTATTTTTCTCTTCCTAATGAATTAAGGTTTCAAGACTACTCTAAACCTTGCCTCGTTATTGATCATCCTGTCATAGGCTTTGTTCACCTCTTCAAGCGGGTATTCCTCGATCATAGGAAGGGTAGCGGTCAAGGCGCTAAAATTTAATGTGTCTTCGGAATCTTTTGCGGTCCCGCTGGGCCAGCCTGCAATAGATTTTCTTCCCATGAGCAGCTGCATGGGAGCAACTTCTACAGGTTCACCGGTTGCAGCTACACAAAGAACTTTTCCGTCTATTCCAAGACCGCCAATGACTGCGGTAATCGCTTTGCTTACCGGAGCAGTTGCCAGGATCAATCTTGCTCCGCCCAATTTTTGCAGCGCTTTTGCCGGATCTTCTTTTTCTGAATTTATAAAATGCTGCGCGCCCAGTTCTTTTGCCAGGTCTTTTTTGCTGTCGCTGTGGGAGATGGCTACGGTGCGCATTCCCATTTTTACGGCATACTGCACGGCAAGATGCCCAAGCCCGCCAATGCCTTGCACGGCTACAAGGTCTCCCGGTTTTATTCCTGAATTTCTTAAAGCGTTAAAAACTGTAATTCCGGCGCAGAGAAGGGGAGCGGCCTCGGCTGAAGAAAGTTCTTCCGGGACTGCTGCCACAGCTTCTTGTGGGGCAGTCATATATTCTGCATACCCGCCATCATACGAAATCCCACTTACCTGTGCATTTTCGCAGTTGATGAAATCTCCCCGGCGGCAGGGATCGCACTCGAAGCAATGTCCGCCATGCCAGCCTACGCCCACACGCTGACCTTTCTTCCACATTTCTACATCTTCACCAACTTCTTCCACGGTACCTACTACTTCATGCCCGGGCACACGCGGATATTGAATCCCCGGAAAGGTGCCGTCTTTAACGAAAGCATCGCTGTGGCAAATTCCGCAGGCCTCAACTTTGATCAACACTTCTTTTTTCTTCGGTTTGGGTTTATCAAGATCGACGATAACAAAATCGCCTCCCTTTTCCTGAATTTGTGCTGCTTTCATAATTTTTGTTTTTATGAAGCAGAAGATATCGAAAATTAAAGGGGTAGAATGATAAGAAGGAGTTAAAGGAGGGTAGGAAAGGGAGTACCGGTATAACCACCCCGTCTCCGCCTGCGGCGGATCCCCCCTTCCTTTGAAAGGAGGGGAGCTGTTAGAGACATTTCGCTGCGCGAAACCCTCCACAGGTGGAGGAAGTTCTTTTCAAATTGTTTTGCTTCGCTTCTATCTGCCTTGCGGCAGGAAAAAATATAATTCTAAGTGCTAATTAGTTTCAGCATCTGCCGGAAGGCAGGGAAGTTGTTTACGACTTCAAAATGTTCCCCTCCTTTTCAAGGAGGGGTGTCCGCCGCGGCGGACGGGGTGGTTAACAGTCACTCAAGCTCACCCTTACAGCCAGCCCGCCTTCTGAGGTTTCCTTGTATTTGGAGTTCATATCCTTTGCGGTTTCCCACATGGTCTCGATCACCTTGTCGAGCGGCACCTTTGCGTGAATAAAATCTGCATCCAAAGCCATTTCAGCAGCGTTGATTGCTTTTATGGCACCCATGGAATTACGTTCAATACACGGAATTTGTACCAAACCGGCAATAGGATCACAGGTAAGGCCAAGGTGGTGTTCCATGGCAATTTCGGCAGCCATCATGACCTGTTCCGGAGTACCGCCCATAACTTCAGCCAAAGCGCCTGCTGCCATAGAGGAAGAAACTCCAATCTCGGCCTGGCAGCCACCCATGGCAGCTGAAATGGTTGCACCTTTTTTGAAGAGGCTGCCAATTTCTCCGGCAACAAGTAAAAACTGCTTGATCTTTTCAAAGCCCGCATCATGGTTTTCGATTGTCAGATAGTACATTAAGACGGCCGGTATAACTCCCGCACTTCCGTTAGTAGGAGCAGTTACCACACGACCAAGAGAGGCGTTAACCTCGTTCACTCCCAATGCAAAACAGCTTACCCATTTCAGGATGGAGCGGAATTTTACTTCGGTCTTCCGAATAACTTCGATCCATTCTTCCGGATTTTCATATTTAAAGTCTCCAATGAGTTTTTTGTGAGAGTCGGGAGCTCTTCGGCGTACGTTCAATCCGCCGGGCAGGGTGCCCTCGGTATGACAGCCCAGGTACATAGACTCCAGCATGACATCCCATACTGCCTTGAGTCCGGCGTCTATTTCTTCTTCGGTGCGAAGGGATTTTTCGTTTTCGTAGACGATCTCAGAGATCTTTTTCTTCTCCTGTTTACAGAAATGAGCAAGGTCGGTGCCCTTAACTATAGGAAAAGGGAATTCCTTGAATTTTTTAAGTTGCTTTTTCGCATTTTTCCGCTCCTCTTTCACTACAAATCCGCCACCTATAGAATAGAAGGTTGAGGAAGTGGATTTTCCGTTGGATAGCCTGGCCGTGAATTTCATTCCGTTTGGGTGGAACGGCAGGAACTTCTTGTGAAAAACGATATCGTTTTCGAGGTTAAAATCTATAGAACGCTCCCCATTTAGGTTAAGCCGGTGAAAAGTTTTGATGTTGTTGATCTCGGGTTCGATATTCTCCACAGGAATGGTGACAGGATCATAACCTAAAAGTCCGAGTACAGAGGCAAGGTCGGTGGCATGTCCTTTTCCGGTAAGGGAAAGGCTTCCGTAGAGATTAATGGCAATTACCTCAACCAGATCAAACTTCTTCGAATCCTTGAGTTCTTTTATCCATCTTTCCCCGGCGCGCCAGGGGCCTAAGGTGTGGGAGCTGGATGGTCCAACTCCTATCTTTAACATATCGAAAACGCTGATACTTTCCATCTCAAAACTTTAGCGCGCAAAGGTAAGCATCCTGTTAAAGAAATCAGAATAAAATCCTTTGACAATTTTGTCTGCCTTTATACCTCATTCGGCCGCCTTAGCAGCCAAAAATGACATCCTGTCATATAATTTCCGGTGGCATAATGATTGACTTTAAGTGGATGATTAAAAATTTTAGGAAACAACAAATAACAACCTATAGATTATGAGTAAAATTATTGGAATCGACTTAGGTACTACCAACTCGTGCGTTGCCGTAATGGAGGGTAACGAGCCCACGGTAATTCCTAACGCCGAAGGAAAAAGAACTACTCCTTCTGTAATTGCTTTTGTAGAAGGAGGCGAAATAAAAGTAGGAGATCCTGCTAAACGACAGGCCGTAACCAACCCTGAGAAAACCATTTCTTCCATTAAAAGATTTATGGGGAACAAATATTCTGAGTCTTCTAAAGAGGCAGGACGAGTTCCTTACAAAGTGGTGAAAGGAGATAATGACACTCCACGTGTTCAGGTTGACGGTCGTATGTACACTCCGCAAGAACTTTCAGCAATGATCCTTCAAAAAATGAAGAAAACTGCTGAGGATTATCTTGGACAGGACGTTACAGAAGCGGTTATTACCGTACCTGCATATTTTAATGACTCTCAGCGTCAGGCTACAAAAGAAGCCGGGGAGATCGCAGGTCTTAAAGTAAGACGTATTATCAACGAACCAACCGCAGCTGCACTTGCTTACGGTTTGGACAAAAAATCACAGGATCAAAAGATCGCTGTATATGACCTTGGTGGTGGTACATTTGATATCTCTATCCTTGAATTGGGAGACGGAGTATTTGAGGTACTTTCTACAAACGGAGATACTCACCTTGGTGGTGACGACTTTGATGAAGTCATCATCGACTGGCTTGCCGATACTTTCCAGAAACAGGAAGATATCGACCTTAGAAAAGACCCAATGGCACTTCAGCGTTTGAAAGAGGCTGCCGAAAAAGCTAAAATTGAGCTTTCTTCTTCCTCTCAAACCGAGATCAACCTGCCTTACGTAACAGCAACTTCTTCAGGGCCAAAACACCTTGTTGAAACTTTGACAAGATCTAAATTTGAGCAACTTGCCGATACTTTGGTGAAACGTTCTATGGATCCTGTGCAAAAAGCGCTTAGCGATGCAGGGCTTTCAAAAAGTGATATTGACGAGGTAATTCTTGTTGGTGGATCAACCCGTATCCCTAAGATCCAGGAAGAAGTTGAGAAGTTCTTCGGAAAAAAACCTTCTAAAGGTGTGAACCCAGATGAGGTTGTGGCAATTGGTGCTGCTATCCAGGGTGGTGTACTTACAGGAGACGTAAAAGATGTATTGCTTCTTGACGTAACTCCGCTTTCTCTTGGTATTGAAACTATGGGAGGTGTGATGACCAAATTGATCGAGTCTAACACCACTATTCCTACCAAGAAATCACAGGTATTCTCTACCGCGGCCGACAATCAGCCTTCTGTTGAGATCCACGTGTTGCAGGGAGAGCGTCCAATGGCGAATGATAACAAGACAATTGGTAGATTCCACCTTGACGGAATTCCACCGGCGCCAAGAGGAACACCTCAAATTGAAGTGACTTTTGACATTGATGCCAACGGTATCATCAAAGTTAGCGCTACAGATAAAGCAACCGGTAAATCTCAGGATATTCGAATTGAGGCCTCTTCAGGTCTTACTGAAGAAGAGATCCAAAAGATGAAACAGGAAGCTGAAGCTAATGCCGATGCCGATAAGAAAGCCAAAGAAAAAGTTGATAAGCTTAACGAAGCTGATGCAATGATCTTCCAGACTGAAAAACAGCTGAAAGAATTTGGTGATAAACTTTCTGATGACAAGAAGAAGCCTATCGAAGACGCTTTGGAAGAGTTGAAGAAAGCTTACGAAACTAAAGAAGTAGACACAATTCAGCCTGCATTAGACAAGATCAATGAGGCATGGAAAGCAGCTTCTGAAGAAATGTACAAAGCACAAGCCGAGCAAGGCGGACAGCCGGGAGGACCCCAACAAGGTGCAACCGGAGCCGAGGGTGGAGAAGCCGGAGGTGACTCTAAGCAAGGTGATGATGTAGAGGACGTAGACTTCGAAGAAGTGAAATAAGCAGAGAACAGGTTTTGTGAAGCAAAACCTTGTGAAT
Source organism: uncultured Flavobacteriaceae bacterium (assembly GCA_963739625.1). Lineage (GTDB taxonomy): Bacteria > Bacteroidota > Bacteroidia > Flavobacteriales > Flavobacteriaceae > Salinimicrobium. The sequence continues at coordinate 100,557 of CAVUAU010000007.1, read as the reverse complement.
CGCTTATCCCGACGAAAGGAGGGATCTACTCCAGATAATTAAGAAGCGCAGCCATTTGGCTGCGTTTTTTTTGTTCGTGTGAGTCAAGCTGAACTTGTTTCGGCTTCTAAGGGATCCTAAAACAAGTTCAGGATGACGCTTCATCTTGATATTAAAAACATACGTTCAATTAGTCCCCTCCGGCGGAGGGGTGGCCGAAGGCCGGGGTGGGAATTCTTCCAAAAAGTTTTTCCAATCCATGTCTGCCGGCAGGAAGTAAAGAAGAATGTCACCTCGAGCGCCTGCCTGCCGACAGGCAGGGAGTCGAGAGGTTCTGCCCGAATCCCATGGCCCTGGATTTGGTTTCAAGCTCTTCTTGCGGTTTTGTAACTTTTAAGTTACATTTGTAAAGTGAACAGGATTAGAAAAGTAATAAGTTACAAGAACTATTTTCAAGATTTTCTTGTCAGGCAGCCCAGGAAAGTTCAGGATAAAATATTCAAGGTGATTGAGGCAATAGAGACCGTTGAAAGAATTCCCTCTAACTATCTCAAAGCAATAAAGGGTACAAAAGAACTGTATGAAGCAAGAATTAAACTGGGTTCTGACATTTGGAGAGTCTTTTGCTTCTTTGATGAAGGGAAACTTGTTATTCTATTGAATGGCTTTGCTAAAAAATCTCAGAAAACACCAAAAAAGGAAATTGAAAAAGCTTTAAACCTAATGAAGTCCTACTATTTCGATAAAAACAAAAAGTGATGGAGACAAAAGATTGGAAAACAATAAAGGATGAAGTTTACGGAAAAAAGGGAACATCCAGAAGAGATGAGTTGGAGAGAGATTTCGAATCTTTTAAGATTGGAATTTGTTGAGAAAAGCTCGTGAGGAAAAGAAGATGACTCAGGAGCAGTTGGCAGAATTGGTGGATAAGAAACGGACTTACATTTCCCGTGTCGAGAATAATGGAAGTAATCTTACCCTCAAAACTCTATACGATATAGTGGAAAAAGGCCTGGGCGGAAAAGTGAAAATTTCCATTGAACTTTAATTATTCTTATTCCGCTCAGGTGACACCGGATAAATTGTATTTTATAAGAAGAAACTTCTGCGATAATGAGGACAATTAAAAGCTTAGGCTTCTAAAGTCTAAAGTCTAAAGTCTAGAAGCGCAGCGGTCTCTTTTCTATTTTTACTCCCCCGCCAACTTCTGAATGATCTCTTTATTCACCTCATGTCCGCCGTCAAAAGGAACAAACTGAAGCCCTTCCGGGAATAACATTTTTAAACGCTTTTTTTCTGTCTGCAAAAATTCTTTGTCAATAAAAGGATCTTCGGTGCCGTAGATAAAGCTCATACGACAGTTTTGCAGGTGCTGCAGGTCTTCAGGTTCGATCTCCTGCGGAACTCTTCCCGAGTGTAGGATCAACTGCGCCGGATCTAATTTTCTTCTCGCTACCCATCTCGTGGCTACAGAAACGCCCTGCGAGTAACCTAAAAGCACCAGGTTTTTTGCATTTTCCAGATCCTCTTTTTTATAGATCTCGTCGAGGTAGCTCATCACGTTCTGCATCCCGGCCTCTGTATTTTCACGTGTAGCCCATGAAGCGCCAACATGTTCATACTTCCCGTTGAGGTAGTATTTAGAGGGCGCTTGCGGCGCAATAAGATAATTTTCTTCATGGTTGAGGTGTCGAAAATATTTCAGAAAATAGCGGCTCAGGTAACCGATTCCGTGGAAAACCACCCATACGTTCTTAGTTTTATCGCTGCGTTCGTGAAGGGTGCTATAGCTGTTGGTGCTGCTGTAAGAAACTTCTTTTTCGTTGATCATTCTCAATTTGGAATTTCAGACTTTTTGATGACAAATAGCATAAATCAAAAGATGTGTCCATTTAAATAAAACATTTTTTCCTACAATTAACAGGATTTTACCTGTTAATGAAAACCTAATTTAATAAATGTTCAGTTTTTAAAAATTGGTCTTCTAAGGAACTGAGGGCGAACCATTTCTTCTTGTTTATCTATTTGTTTGATTGTAAGATTCTTACTAACAGTAGGTTAAACTTGTAGGGTCAATAATAGAAGAGGGTGTGGTTGCCTGTGAAAAATACTAAATTGAAATCTCTTTTGAGCTCAAAGATTAGTGCCTCATTCTTCTTAACCTAATTTCCCCCTCTTTATTGGAACCTGTGCTGTCCTATTCCTGGAAAAGGGACAGATGAATTACTGAACTTTTTGTTTAGGGGAAATTCTTTATGATGATATCAGGTCGATTTCTAAAAAAAGAATTTCTAAGTTCTATCTATACAATCAAACCAAACCAAACCAACCCAACCCAACCTCAAGTTCAATTGGTTAGCCTACCACTGTTAATTTCCCTACGTGAGTCATTGATGCTTATTCTTTTCAAGAATAAGTAATGGAAATTTATTTAACCAATAAAAAATCACTTATGAAAAAGCTTAAACTTTTTTTCGTTCTGTTAGCAGCCAGTACGCTGTTGTTTACCTCTTGTAGCAAGGAAGAAGACCCTTTTATTCCTGGCGATGAAAAGGCGACCCTTTCTTTTGGAGCCATTTTGAATGACCTTGTCAACAAAAGTTCAGATTTAAAGCAGCAGCTGGACTTTCCAACCTGTTCTGGGGATGCGCCTGCCTTTGTTGATATTGTTCTGAGCGGTACTACCGAAGTCGGGTCAATGAGTAGTCCGCTTCGGGTTTCTGTAAATCCCACTCCGGGTGATTACGACAACGATGGAGTGGACGAATATTTTACCGAAGAACATGCAGATCTTGAGCTCGAACCGGGGCCTTATAGCCTTGATTGGTTTGTAGTTCGAAACGCAGACCTGGATGTCATCTGGGTGGCCCCTATAGAAGGTGGCGCAATGGCAAATTTTGTAGAAAATGCTTTGCCTTTAGATTTTAATTTGGGTGCCGGAGTCAAAAAATATGTTGATGTACCGGTGGTTTGTTTTGATGACCGCGATGTAAATGAGTATGGATATCAGTTCTTTGATGTGGAAGCCATCGAGACTTTTACATACTGCTTCTTCGCCAACTATTGTAACCCTGATGGACGACATTATCCTGCGGCTTATTCAGTAAATATTTGGTTGGGTACCGATGCCACCGGAGATGTGCTTTATTCAGGTGTTCTAAATTCGATCGGTACCAACGATGATGGGGATGCCTATGCATCACCCTTATGTTTAGCCTTACCTAATCTTCCATCTTTTGAAGATGATGTAGCCTACATGTATTATGAAGTTTCTCTACTGGACTGGGAAGCCGTCTACGGTGATGCTCCCTCCATGCAATATTCTGGAACTTTAAGCAGGGCAGACATTGTGGCTAATTTTGATGGGGATGATAACGTTTACTATCAGCATATAAGATTTGGTTGCGGAGATGACGGAGAACCTCCCGTAGATAGTGATGGCGATGGCGTAATTGATGATCAGGATAATTGTCCGAATACTCCTCCAGGAACAGAAGTTGACGCCAATGGATGTGAAATTACTGGAGAATGTGATCCCGGAGATCCAAACCAGGATTGCGACAATGATGGGGTACTGAATGGCGTGGATAATTGCCTTGATACCGATCCCGGAGTGGAGGTAGATCAAAACGGCTGTGAAGCCATAACAGTGCCGGGTAGAGACATAGTTGTTCTAAACGATGCAAACATTTTTGATGCGGCTGCCATGGAAGACCCCAACAATGTAAGATTAGTGCAAAATCTGATCAATTTTACCACAACGGGAAGCCGAAATTCGGGAGATGTTTTCATGTATAATTACCAGAATACCCTCGGCACACCGTCGACTTTTATAACCCTGTGGAGTGAGATGAGAACTGTAATTGAAGCAGAGGGGTATACTATTTCAGATACTTCTGCTCAGGATGATCTTTTGAATATCCCTGCAGATGTTAAAGTCGTTATGCTGGTCTTGCCGTTGGCTCAATATTCTGTAGAAGTTATAAATTCCCTTAAATCTTTTGCTGCTGAAGGAGGAAGAATAATTTTTATGGGAGAACATGAAGATGTTTATGGAGCAGGAATCCCTATTGAAAACGATTTTTTAATCAGCATGGGAGCTGTTTTAAGAAACACTGGAGGATATGTGGATTGTTTGGAGACCCAAGGGCAACCTCACATAAAAATTCCTTCAGTTTCCTTGAGAGAGCATCCTATAATGGAAGGTATTGATGAATTGAGTATAGCTTGTTCTTCAATTATTGAACCAGGCGCTGATGATTTTCCATTGTTTTATGATTCAACCAACACCCATGTCCTTGGAGGTGTGGCGAAAATTGATGTTTCGCCTATATCCGCGGCATCAGCAACTTCTATAAACAACAAGTACCGCAGGAATCAACAAGTGTTCACAGTAACAGACTTTTTGGGAGATAAATAGGAAGAATAATGTTTAATTTTTGAGAAGCTGCCTGTTTCCAGGCAGCTTTTGCTTTTGTATCTTTACCTTCCCAAAAAACCAAACTCGATTATGACCAAGGAGGAAATGCTGGAGCTGTCAAAAAAAATGTGTCCTAACACGCTCATGGAAACCCTGGAAATCGAGTTTACCGAGGTAGGCGATGATTATGTGGTGGCAAGAATGCCGGTGACGCCAAGAGTGCATCAGCCGGATGGCGTGCTGCATGGAGGCGCTACAGCAGCCCTGGCCGAAACTGTTGGAAGTATGGCCAGCTTCGTTTTCTTAAATACTGATGATTATTACGTTCGCGGAATTGAAATTTCTGCCAACCATATAAAAAGCATTTCTGAAGGTTATGTTTTTGCAAAGGCTACTTATATCCATAAAGGCCGAACCACCCAGCTTTGGGATATCAGGATCACCGATGAGGACGATAATTTGATTTCCCTGGTGAAACTCACCACCATCACCCTTCCAAAAAAGAAAGATTAATGCCTGAAAATGCCATTTTTGAAAGGCTTCGGAAGCATTATGATCAAAACCTGCCTTTTGTTGCCTACCGAAAACCAGAAAGCAACGGCGGAGTTGCTTTTTTTCAGCGGAATGCGGAACTTTTTACTTCTGAAGATTTTAGCGAAAGCGGATTTGTTTTTGCCCCTTTTGATGCAGAAAAGCCGGCCATTCTTATTCCTGAAGAAGGCTCTGAAAAAACCATTTTTGACACCTCAAAACTTAAAGTGCCAAAAAGGGGAAATTCGGGTGCTTTAAATTCTAAAGCTTCCGAAGCTGAAAAGCAGCAACATATCTCCCTTGTCAAAAAAAGCCTTTTGGAACTGGATTCCGGAGCGCTGCAAAAGGTGGTGCTGTCGCGGAAAGAGCAAGTGCGACTGCAGGAGCAGGATCCCGTGCAACTTTTTCAGGAATTGCTGCTAGCTTATCCAACCGCTTTCGTTTATCTGTGGTACCATCCGCAGGTGGGACTGTGGCTGGGCGCAACGCCCGAAACCCTGCTGAAGCTTGAAGGCAGCAGCTTTAAAACCATGGCTCTCGCGGGAACGCAGAAGTTCACGGGAAGTATGGATGTTAATTGGGGAGAAAAAGAGCGGCAGGAACAACAGTTTGTTACAGATTCTATTCTGGAAAATCTGATAAAATCCGGTGTCAGCTCGAGCGAAGTCGAGAGCTCAGAACCTTATACTGCAAAAGCAGGTAATCTTTTGCACATTAGAACGGATATAACCGGTAAAATTCCAAATTCCAAATTTCCAAATTCCAAAACCGGGAAGCAGAAATTCTCCTGAAGATAGGGGTTTGAAAATACTCATTTCTGCCCTGCATCCAACCCCTGCAGTTTGCGGGCTTCCGAAGGAAAAGGCGAAAAAATTCATACTTTCCGAAGAGAATTATGACCGGGAATTCTACACCGGATTTCTGGGCGAGCTCAACCTGCAAAGCAGCAGCAATCGCTCCCGAAACAAAAGGAACGTGGAGAACCTGGCCTACAGAACGGTGAAAAAAGAAACCGCACTCTTTGTAAATTTGCGGTGTATGAAGCTCGAAGGTGAGGCTGCAGCGCTTTATATTGGTGGCGGGATCACAAAAGATTCCAGTCCCGAGGCGGAGTGGGAGGAGACGGTGAATAAGGCCGGCACCATGAAAAAAGTATTATTTTAACAGACCTCACAGTCCCGATAGCTATCGGGGCTGTGAGGTCTCCAATATATCAGAATGAAATACCCTAAAATACCCGTTGCAAGATCTATAGTCGCACTTTGTGAAGCCAAAGGTATCGACCATGTCGTCATCTCTCCAGGCTCCAGAAACGCGCCATTGACCAACGGCTTTGCATGGAATCCCAACATAAAAACCTATAGCATAGTCGATGAACGTTGCGCTGCTTTTGTAGCCATTGGCATGGCGCAACAGCTGCAAAAGCCGGTGGCGGTTGTGTGTACCTCGGGTTCGGCTTTGTTGAACTATTATCCCGCGGTAGCCGAAGCCTTTTACAGCGACATTCCGCTGGTGGTGATCTCTGCCGACAGGCCTATTGAGCGCATCGACATTGGCGACGGGCAAACCATCCGTCAAAAGAACGTTTTTGAGAATCATATTTTGTATTCGGCCAATTTGTATTCTGAAGTGGTCATGGAAAATTCTTCCGAAGACAAGAAACTGCAGCAAAAGCAGTTCGAGTCTCAGCGGCACAACGAGCGCGAGATCAACCTGGCCCTGAACAAGGCCATTGAAGGAAAAGGCCCCGTGCATATCAATGTGCCGTTCTATGAGCCGCTTTATGAGATGGTGGAGGACGTGGAGGTGAACCCACTGCAGATCCTGCCCGAGATCATCGAGAGAACCTATTCAAAGAACCAGCTGCAGGCCTATGCCGATTATTGGAACAGGGCCAAACGCAAGATGGTCATCGTGGGCGTGGAGCAGCCAAATTCCATAGAACAAAGATTTCTGGAAGAACTGGCTAAAGATGAGTCGGTTATTGTGTTTACCGAAACCACTTCCAACGTGCAGCAGCCGCAGTTCTTCACGCGGATAGACACAATTATTGGTCCTATTGAGAAAGATGACAATAAAGAAGAGCTGTTCGAGGCGCTACAGCCCGATATTCTGCTCACTTTCGGCGGAATGATCGTTTCTAAAAAGATCAAGGCTTTCCTGCGGAATTACAACCCCAAGCAGCACTGGCATGTCGATCCAAAAAAAGCATATAACACCTTCTTTTCGCTGAACAAACATTTTGAGACTTCGGTGAATTCCTTTTTTGAGAATTTCCTTCCGCTAACAGAAAAAACAGAAAGCACTTACGGGAAATTCTGGCAGAACATGCGCAGCAAAAGACAGAAAAGGCACGAGGAATACATGAACGAGATCCCGTATTCTGACCTGAAGGCGATGCAATTAGTAGTTCCAAAAATGCCAAAAAATCATGTGCTTCACCTGGCAAACAGTTCGACCATCAGGTATGCGCAGCTGTTCAAGTGGGATGAGAGCCTCAAGATCTACTGCAATCGTGGCACCAGCGGCATTGACGGCAGTATTTCTACTTCGGTAGGAGCTGCAATGACTTCAGAAGAACCGGTGCTGATGATCACCGGCGACCTTAGCTTTTTCTACGACAGCAATGCCTTATGGAACAATTATATTCCGAAGAACTTCAGGATCATTATTCTTAAACAATCATGGAGGTGGCATTTTCAGGATACTGCCGGGGAACAAGAATTCAGAAACATTTGATACCTATTTTGAAACCGTTCACGATATGAAGGCGAAGCCGCTGTGCGAGCTTTACGGTTTTGATTATGCTTCGGCAAGTTCTTCCGAAGAAATAGAGCAGGCGCTAAACGGCTTTTTTGACACTTCAGAAAAGCCAAGGCTGCTGGAAATTTTCACTCCACGTAAGGTAAATGATGAGGTTTTGCTGAATTATTTCAGCTTTATGAAAGACTAACAAAAGCCGCCGAAATTAAAGTACCTTTGCACAAAATTTTTAGAATATGCTTGCTATTGGTGAATACCACACGCTGAAGATTGACAGAGACACGGAGCCCGGACTTTTCCTGAAGGATGACGACGGCAATGAGGTATTGCTGCCTAACAAATACAAACCTGCGGCTTTTGAGCTGGAGGACGAGATCGAGGTTTTCGTTTACCTGGATCACGAGGAAAGGCCGGTGGCGACTACGTTGAAGCCTTTCGTGAAGCTGGATGAGTTTGGTTATCTGAAGTGTGTGGAAGTTTCAGAAATTGGCGCTTTCCTGGATTGGGGGCTTGAAAAACACCTTTTCGTGCCTTTTAAGGAGCAGGTAAGCAAAATGCGAAAAGGCGACCGCTATCTTGTTTTCTGCTATCTGGATGAACTTACCGGGCGACTGGTGGCTTCAAGCAAAGTGAACAATTTTCTTACGAATTCTGAACTTACCATTGAACCTTTTGAAGAGGTTAATCTTATCGTGAGCAATAAAACTGAATTGGGTTGGAACGTGATCGTAAATGAGCTCCACCAGGGGCTAGTTTATGACGACGATGTTTTTCAAAAACTACAAACCGGCGATCGGCTGAAGGGCTACGTGAAAAAAACGCGTCCCGACGGGAAAATAGATATTACGCTGCAAAGGCCCGGCTATAGAAGCATAGAACCCAACGCAAAAGATGTACTCACACATCTTGAGCTTAAAGGTGGATTTTTGCCGCTGACTGATAAATCCTCTCCCGATGAAATTCAGAAGCAGCTGCAAATGAGCAAGAAAAGCTTTAAAAGGGCGATAGGCAATCTTTACAAGCAGCGCCTTGTGAACATTACCGATGAAGGTATTTACCTGAAAAGAGACTAATAACAGGAGTAAGGATTGTAGTAGCTGCGGCCGGTGTACGGCGAGTAATTTCCTTTAAACAAGACCCGATTGGGCTTCGCGTAAGGCGGGGTTTAAAGATTTTCCTGTAAAGGGATCATAATTCTTATCCCTGCCGTAGACGGAGATTTGGTTGGTGATGTTGATCATACCTTTTTCTGAATTCTGTAGTTGTGGTGCTCCAAAATCCAATTCGATATAGGCGCTTTGAGTTTCATAGCGTTGCTGTTCCATCATCGCTACTAAATTCACCTCACGTTTTACTTCTTTATTCCAGTTCACTTCCCGAAGGCTCAGGTTTTGAGAGGGAATTTCGGGTGCCAAAAATGACAGACTGGGAACACTTCTTTGTCCAAGGCCAAAATCGGCAGCCTTGCTGAAAGAAATGGCCTCGGGAACTTTGAATTCCTGTGCAAAGCCCGAGAAAGAGCAAAACAGCAGCCCCAGTATGACAAGCGAATGTTTCATTTAAGAAGTTTTATTCCTTAGAATCAAAAACCATACAAATATTGTAAAAGAATGCCTGTTGAGCAAGTTTCTTTATCCAGAGGCGAAAATCTTCCGTACCAAACACCGTGACCTATCGCAACTATTGAATAATTATTCTATTTTAGCCGTCAATCAAAATCTAATCATGAAAAAATTATTATTTGTATTTTTCCTGATGTGCATCGGGTACCAATCCCAGGCTCAGGAAAACGGAAACTTTGAACAAAAGGCTACTCAACTAATTCAAATGACATCGGGACAGCAGTTTGACATCATGCTTGATCCTCTGGTGAAAATGGTACCCGAAAACAACCGGGAGGCCTTTAAAAAGGAAATGATGGCAAGCCTTGATGACATCTACGAACGTCTGGCAAAAGTGTATATGGAGAATTTTACTGAAGCCGAAATCGACCAGATCCTCGCTTTTTACCACAGCCCTGTGGGTGAAAAAATGGTTGCGATCACGCCCGAACTTACCCGGAAAGGAATGGAAATAGGTCAGGAGTGGGGGCAGCAACTGCAGCCAATTATGATGAAGTACATGCAGCAATAATTTTCTTCGGAAAAAAATTCAGCAAAGGTCCGTCTTTAAAGGCGGACCTTTTTTGTTTAGCCTTTCTTGTAAGAAAACTTTATTTTTACTGAAATTTATGATCATGGCAAGTATAGACTGGAAAACAGCAAAAGAATACGAAGATATCACCTATAAAAAGATGCAATGGCGTGGCGCGCATTGCTTTTAACAGGCCCGAGGTAAGAAATGCTTTCAGGCCAAAGACCACTAGTGAATTGTATGACGCGTTCTACGATGCGAACGAAGACACTTCAATAGGAGTGGTTTTACTTTCTGCTGAAGGCCCTTCGCCTAAAGACGGCGTCTATTCCTTTTGCAGCGGCGGCGACCAAAAAGCGCGCGGCCACCAGGGCTATGTAGGCGAAGACGGAATGCATCGACTAAACATTCTTGAGGTGCAAAGGTTGATAAGGTTTATGCCAAAGGCGGTGATCGCGGTAGTGCCCGGGTGGGCAGTAGGAGGTGGACACAGCCTGCACGTGGTTTGCGACCTCACCCTCGCCAGCAAAGAACACGCGATCTTTAAACAAACAGATGCAGATGTAACCAGCTTTGACGGTGGTTATGGTTCTGCTTACCTGGCGAAGATGGTGGGGCAGAAAAGGGCCCGGGAGATCTTCTTTTTGGGAAGAAATTATTCAGCGCAGGAAGCTTTCGATATGGGAATGGTGAATGCCGTTATTCCGCATAAAGAACTGGAAGATACTGCTTACGAATGGGCGCAGGAGATCCTGGCCAAATCGCCAACATCAATCAAGATGCTGAAGTTCGCAATGAACCTTACCGATGACGGAATGGTTGGCCAGCAGGTTTTTGCGGGAGAAGCAACAAGATTGGCCTATATGACCGATGAAGCCAAAGAAGGAAGGAACGCCTTTCTGGAAAAAAGAAAACCGAATTTCGAAAAGAAATGGATTCCATAGACCATTTTTCAAACTTACAGGTGGACGTAAGCGCGCTTCCCAAATATGAGGAAGTGGAGCTGCTTTCACTTGCTCCAAAATACCTTCTAAAGCTTCACATTAGCACCACAATAAGCTTTCTGTTTTTCATGGGAGCGGCTGTTATTGCTTACAGCTTTCTTGAAGATTTCCGCGGATATTTACTCGCCTTGATCCTGCTGTTTTTTGTCATTTTTGGTTGGTCATATTTCAGCAATTATCAACTTATGAAGCGCAACGGCTATGCGCTTCGGGAGAAGGACATCATTTTTAGACGCGGATTTTTATTCCAGAAGACCACTGTAGTGCCTTTCAATCGCATACAACATGTCTCTGTAGAAAGAGGAGTAATTGACAAGACATTGAAGCTTGCGACCCTCAGGATCTTTACCGCCGGTGGCTCGGGCAGCGACCTTGATATTCCCGCGCTCTTGCCCGAAACTGCCTTTTCCCTGAAGGAGGAACTTTCTAACAGAATGTCCGGCCATGTCTGATTATGACTTTTCAGTTCCGCAGCGACAATCGCAGGCCGGGCTGGTCCTTATTTTTGCAACGTCACTTTACAGGCTTATAAGAAACCTGTGGGTGGTCATCATTTTCTTTTTGATAAGGGAGACAGATCAAAGAACGGTTTTTCTAATCATCCTCGCTTCAGTTCTCATTTTACTTGTGCTGTTGGGCTACAGTATTCTTTCTTTCCTGAAGTTTAAGTTTCATATCGATGAAAAAAACAAGGAATTTGTGCTCGAAAAAGGGGTTTTCGAGTCTGATGTCACTAATATTCCCTTCGGAAAAATTCAGCAGGTAAACTTTAGAAGATCAATCCTGCAGCGGGTTATTGGTGTCTACAGTGTAGTAATTGAAACTGCCGGAAGCGGAGAGAAGGAGGTAGAGATCAAGGCGCTTTCCGAAGAAAAAGCCAACGCGCTCGCAGACCGGCTGATGGATCTGAAAAAGGAGCAAACAGGGGCAATTTCCGAAGAAGCCGGAGCGGAAGAAATCGAGCAGGAATCTGTAACGGCCGTTCCTCAATGGGAGTATAAAGTGCCGTTTTTGACACTCATTAAGTTGGGGCTTACCTCCAATTACCTTCGAGGGGTGGGCATTATCGTCGCTTTTTATTTTACCCTGCGGGAGCAATTTATGCTGGAGGATACTTTGCCGGGGACGGTCCCGCAGTCTGAATTTCTTAGCCGGGGTTCTTTCATTTTTATCATTTTCCTTCTTCTCATCGGGATGTTCATCACCATAGGAGAAACGTTGATCAAATACTACGACCTCAGTCTCAAAAAATTCAGGGATTCGCTGCAGGTGGAGATGGGCCTTCGGAATAATACCCGCGTCAATCTCAAGGCCAGCCGAATTCAGCTGTTGCAGGTGCTCACGAATCCTCTTCAGAAAAAACTGGGGCTCTACAAGTTAAAGATCGCGCTGGCGAGCAGCCGGGATGATGTCAATAAGAGCAAGATCATAGTGCCGGGCCTGCCGCAGGAGATCGTAACGCAGGTGAAAAATTACTTTTTTGGAAGTGAGATCGAGTGCCTGCACAAGATCAAGCCAAATAAGTTAATGCTCATAAGAAAAATAAGCCGCGGGATGATCCCGCTGTTCCTCGGCTTGCTGTTGGGTTACTTTTACAGAGATTTTCTTTCTTTGGGAATGATTGGGTTAGTAGCGTCAATCTACCTGGTGCTAATGGCCATCTACAGCTACTTCTACTACAAGAGTCTCAGGTTGTATATTTCTGATGATTTTCTGGTGAAACACTCGGGGATATGGGTGCGAAAAAAGCAATTTTTGGAGATGTTTAGGTTGCAGGCTGTTTCGGTGCAACAACCGCTTTGGTATAAAAGGAGAGGGATCGTGAATCTTACTTTTCACTCGGCTGCAGGTGATATTTCTTTTAATGTTGTAAAAGAGGAACAGGTGAGGCCACTTCTAAATTATGTGCTGTATAAAATAGAAAGTACCAATAAAGCCTGGATGTAATTTTCGTTGTTAAAAGTGCTGATTAAAACACTGTTTTTGAGTAACTTAAATAGGTGATTCAAAAATAAGATTATGAAATGTAGGGGGAAATTATGCGGAATGTTTGTACTGGTTTTGATGCTTAACGCCTGCAGCATGGAGGCTTTAAGGGAAAACCTGGTCGTGACGGGGGAGAGTGGCTACAACTACACCCAAAGTAGGAGGCAATGGATAAAATTGAGGGCAGAGCACAAGAATACTTATCGCTATTCTGTTTTAGAAATATCTGTATCTAACTACGGTAACGAAACAGCAATTACTGTTGAAAAAGGCAAAGTGACGACACGGGTATATAAAGCCTTTACGATTTCAGAAGTAGATGGCTCGCGAAGTATCTATTCCACTTATTCAGAAAAAAATAAAGATCTCGGCACCCATCCCGAAGGCGCACCGGCAGTTACTATCGATGATCTTTACGATACCTGTCTTGGAGAATATTTAAGTGTTGATCCCGATGGGAACACCATTTATTTTGACACTAACGACGCTGGTGTTATCTCCTCATGTGGATATGTCCCCGATCTTTGTCAGGATGATTGTTTTGTAGGGTTTGATATTTCCTTCTTTAGTTGGGACATTAGCTAAAAAAAAGCCGCGAATTTTCGCGGCTTATGTTTTAGAAAATGAATTTTTACCTGAGTTGAGGATATTTTGAAGGATTAGATTCGTGCATGGTCAAATATACCTTTTCAAAAATGTCTTCTACAGAAGGTTTTGAGAAATAATCCCCGTCTGTTCCGTAGGCGGGACGGTGTTCTTTTGCAGTTAAAGTCTCTGGTTTGCTGTCCAGATATCTCCATGCATTCTGCTCTTCAAGAACTTTTTGCATAATAAAAGCTGAAGCTCCTCCCGGTACGTCTTCATCGATGACCAAAAGTCTGTTAGTCTTCGCTACACTTTTTACAATATCGTGGTTAAGATCAAACGGAAGTAGCGATTGTACATCGATTACTTCGGCGTCTATTCCAACTTCCTGCAGTTCTTTTGCAGCTTGTTCCACAAGTCTTAAAGTAGAACCGTAGCTCACCAGCGTTATGTCATTCCCTTGCTTCATTGTTTCAACTACCCCAAGAGGTGTCTTAAACTCTCCCAGGTTACTCGGCATCTTTTCTTTGAGGCGGTAGCCGTTAAGGGACTCAACAATAAGTGCCGGTTCATCGCTCTCCAGCAAAGTATTATAGAAACCGGCTGCTTTGGTCATATTCCGCGGAACAAGCACATGAACCCCGCGCAGCAGATTAAGGATTCCTCCCATTGGCGAACCACTGTGCCAGATACCTTCGAGGCGGTGGCCGCGCGTACGTACGATAAGCGGCGCTTTTTGTTTTCCTGCAGTTCTATATTGAAGGGTTGCAAGATCATCACTCATGATCTGTAGCGCATACAGCAGGTAATCCAGGTACTGGATCTCTGCGATAGGACGAAGGCCACGCATAGCCATTCCAATTCCCTGTCCCAGGATGGTTGCTTCGCGAATGCCGGTATCGGCAATTCTTAGTTCTCCGTATTTTTCCTGAAGCCCTTCCAATCCCTGGTTCACGTCACCAATCTCCCCGGTATCCTCTCCAAAAATGAGAGTTTCAGGATACTTTCCGAAGATCTTATCGAAGTTGTCGCGTAAAATGATTCGTCCATCAACTTCTTCGGAATCATCAGAATATTCAGGTTCAACACTTTCTATATTCAGGGCGTTGTACTTAGAATTGCTATACAGGTGGCTGCTGTATTGCGGCTGAATTTCTTCAGAATATTTATTGATCCAGTTGATCAAAGCTGTTCTGCCTTCAGATTCCTCTCCAATAAGATAGCGCAACGCCTTTCGTGCGGTGGCTAAAAGATCTTTTTTGAGAGGTTCCTTGTTTTCGGTAATTTCTTTCTTCAGCTGAAGAATGAAGGTTTTGTTTGCACTTCCTGTGGCTGCTTTATCAAGAGCTTCAAGAGCTTCTTTCTTGCTGTTTTTCACAGGCGAAACGTGAGCTTCCCACGCAGCTTTTTTGCCATCGCGAACCTGCTTCTTAATGTCTTTTTCTATTTCCTGCAGCTCCTCATCTGTAGCGAGATTGCCTTCGATCATCCATTCACGCATCTTCACGTTGCAATCATGCTCTCTTTCCCACTGCAGGCGCTCCTCACTCTTGTAACGCTCATGCGAACCCGAAGTGGAGTGGCCCTGCGGCTGAGTTAACTGCTGAACATGGATCAATACCGGAGTGTGATTCTCGCGGGCGACCTGGCTTGCCTTTTCGTAAGTTTCGATAAGTGCAGGGTAATCCCAGCCGTTCACGGTGAGGATCTCAAAACCTTCTTTTTCGTTGTCTTTTTGAAAACCTTTAAGTACTTCAGAAATGTTTTCTTTTGTAGTCTGATGGCGGGCATGAACAGAGATCCCGTACTCATCGTCCCAAACGTTCATCACCATTGGCACCTGCATTACACCGGCTGCGTTTATAGCTTCCCAAAAGAGGCCTTCGCTGGTGCTGGCGTTTCCAATGGTTCCCCAGGCAATTTCGTTTCCGTTATCAGAAAATTTTTCTGAATCAATACCTTCAACGTTTCTATAGATCTTGGAAGCCTGCGCTAATCCCAACAGCCTTGGCATCTGGCCGGCAGTAGGGGAGATGTCTGCACTGGAGTTCTTCTGTTGCATCAGGTTCTTCCAGGTGCCGTCTTCCTGAAGGCTGTGCGTGGCAAAGTGGCCGCCCATCTGTCTTCCGGCAGAAGAAGGTTCCTGTTCAATATCTGTAGTGGCATATAAGCCCGCAAAGAACTGCTGAATGTTCAAAGCACCTATGGCCATCATAAAGGTTTGGTCGCGGTAATAACCCGATCTAAAATCCCCATTTTTGAATACCTTGGCCCAGGCGAGTTGTGGTACTTCTTTTCCATCTCCAAAAATTCCGAATTTGGCTTTCCCGGTCAAAACTTCCCTTCTCCCTAAGAGACTGCACTCTCTACTGGTGACCGCAAGTTTGTAGTCTTCAATGACTTGAGATTTAAAATCTTCAAAAGAAATTTCACTTTTGGCGGAAGTTTCGCTTTGCATAAATCAGTTTTTTATTAGATACAAATGTAACAAAAACAATGATTTATTACAATTCAGTAAAAACAGAAAATTTTAATTTTTTCTGATTAAAAAAGCCTTTTCATTGTTGATTTATCAACTAAAATTGAAAAAGGTGAAATCCGTTGAATATTTAGGAAAGGGAAATAGCAGGATTGGTAATATTCTGTAATGAAAAATTTAGAACCACTCCCTGGTAAAAAGTCCGGTAAGCGTCCTTAAGTCTAACGTGGCAATAAACCTGATCTTCTGGTCATAATTGCCATTTTCAAACTCCCAGCCTTCACTGGAATAAACGGGGAAGAACAATTCGAAATAATTTTGGATGATGCTCAGCCTTATTCCTGAATCGTACAGAAACTTAGCCGACTGGTTCTTGTTTTTGATTACCCCCACATCGGCATAAGCGAGCACCCATTTCCAGATGGTGGTGCTGTTGTTGATCGTGGTTATCCACTGGTTGGCAAACTGCGGCTTCAGCATGGATTTAAAGCCACCTTCGGCAAGAATGATCTGTTGACTGAACAAGCCGCTGGTTTCACTTCTTCCGTAGTAATTATAGTCATAGAGATAATCTGTAGGGCGGTCAAGGGCAAAACTAAAATAGTCGCTGCCCTGCAGGTCGTTATAGAGGAATGCACCTCCAAAAAACCGGAAATTTAGCTGCCTGTCATTCTGCAGCAGTTTTCTATACTCAAGGGTTAAAGAGGCCTTGCTGAACTTTTTAGCCAACTGAAAGTCTACGCTGCCGGCATAATGTTCCACCAGCCCGGGATTACGGTAAGCGTAATTGACATTGAAGACACTGTAGTTAGGTATCCTCAAAGGATTTAAAGGATCCTGATCGCGATAAACATTCACGTTTCGCACCATGATATTCTCCTTGCGGCTATTTCTCATGTAGTTGTTGCGGAAAGCAAGGCTAAGAAACGGAGTAAAGCGCTGGTACATGAGGCCGTAACCATATGAAAATCTGCTGCCGCTTACCCCATAGCGAATGGCATAAAGATCATCATCTTGAAAATAGATTTGGTGGGAAAGGCTGGCAGCCCCTACCAAAGTCTCACTGCCCATCCCATAGAGCGGTGCAAAGGAAAATTCAAGATTCTTTTCAAGCAGGGTTTGATTGTGCATTCTCGCGCCCAGGGCAAGGCCGTCGTAGAGGTTGTAGTCAAACTCGGGCATGAGAAACAGCTGACTGTATGCGGGATCTTCAACATCCTTCAAAAGGCGAAACTGTAAAGGTTTGTTCATAATGCCACCTACCGTGCGAAAGTTATTTCTCTGGTTGATCTCGGGTACTATCCCCTCGTAGTTCACTGCAACAGTTTCTACACGTGCAGCCGGAATTTTTACGGTTTTCAGGCGGTTTGCATGTTCAACCCAGGTCTTGTAAACAATCTCCCCGTCATTGAGGCCATATACCTGCACGGGCATGTTATTTTCGGTTCTGTTCTTAATGGTTACCTCCAAAGAATCATCTTCAACTTTGAGATTTCTAATCTTAAAATCTATTTTTTCATTGGTAGTTAGATAGTCTTTAAAGAACCAGTTAATGTCCTTACCTGCATTTTTCTTTAAGATGTGCTCAAACTCATCTGAAGAGGTTAGTTTAAGCACATTGTTGGAGTAGAACTCTTTTATAGATTTAGAGACAGTATTATCTTCTAAAAATTCATCCAGATATTTAAATCCAACCCCGGCTTTATAGGGATTGGCAATATTTCTATTGAACTTGATCAACGAATCTTGCGGGGTTGTGAGTGGTTGATCGAGGTTTTGTCTCGCCATATACATGTACAGCAAGGGGTATTGATCATTAAATTTGAGGTCGGCCGCATGAAACCATCTTATTCCTATTACATCGCTCAGGCTTCCTAAGACTTTAAGATCCGGGTAATACTGTTGCATATACTGCATCATAAGATACGTTTGGATAGCATCATAAACCCATTTCTCTTTTCGGGGATTGAGCATAAGCGTATTTCGCAGGTAAATTTCAGAAATTGTCTTTAACTGCTTAAGGTCGTAATTGAAGCCTTCGGGAAAGGGCCTGATGAATTTTGGAAGTTGATTCAAACCATAGACCGGGTTGTGAGCGTATTCCTGCTGAGTGGAAAGCAGCTTGTGGTGAGGATAATCTCCCATATTCTCCCGAAGAAACAGTACGATTCTCTTTAGGACCATGGCCTTGAGCACAGGACTTATCCCTTCATCGTTGATGTTGGTGAGAACGTGAAGACTGTCAATTTCAAAATCTTCAAAAACAATCTCTTTGGTGAGATATAATTCTGTCTCCAGGCGTTCTTCCCCTTTTAAGACCAGGTTCTTTGTTCCATTGTCAGGAACGATCTTTTCAACTTCAAAAGGAGTGATGGCCGCAAGGTTTGGCGGGATGTTCAAATTGATCTCCAGGTCCATCTTTGGATGAAAGAGATCATTCATATTCTTATGGCTGTAAACCTGCCAGCCATGATCATAAACTCCCGGCGTCATGAACCAGTAACGAAGCTGATACCGGCCTTTGTTGGAGTACCCGAAGCGGGTGAAATCTTCACTGGGTATTTTGATGCTGTAGTTAAGGTTGATCACAAACTTCTCACCGGGGTTAACGGGTTTTTCAGGAGTGATCTCTATAAGATCGGGGTGGCCAACAGGTCTAATCCAGGTGAGCACGTTGAAATCTTTTCCCATTATGGAGTTTATCGTGGTACCTCCACGCTTTTCCTGCCGTGCGAAGTGAAAATCCCTGTCATAATCCTCAAAAAAGCGTCTTGCGAGGGGCGTTCTTGTGTCTGAAAAAGCGTTCATCCAATCGTTGAGCACTATGACATCCAGGGTGTCTGTGCTCAAGTTGCGGTACTCGATCTTCTGCTGAATGTAAAGAGACTTCAGGGAATCATTCAAGACAGCATTTACCGTTGTAGCTTGTTGCCCAAGGGCAATACAACAGGTGAAAATGGCACAAAATCCGGTAAGAAGTTTCTTGGTCAAGGCAGGTTCAGGATAAAATGCTATTCAACACTTTGGACGTTTGGATCGTTTTAAAAATTTTCGATTCTAAATATAGGTTTTATTCCCACAATCGGGCAACTCCTTCTTTAAAATCTCTGCAGAGAAAATTACCTAAAAACAGAAAAAACGGTACCTGTGAAAATACCGTTTTTTGAGGTCTTTTCTTCCGAAGAATTAGAAGTTTGGACTAAGATTATATTCCTCATAGAATTTATCCAGGATTTCGATTACCTCATCGGCCGTATCCACAACCTGAACGATATCAATATCTCCTGCGCTAATATTTTGAAAGCTGTCTAAAAGAGTGGCTCTAACCCAATCGATCAATCCGCTCCAGAAATCACGGCCTACTAAAATGATAGGGAACTTGTCGATCTTGTTAGTCTGGATCAAGGTGATAGCTTCAAAAAGCTCGTCAAGAGTACCAAAACCACCAGGCATCACAACAAAGCCCTGTGAATATTTGACGAACATTACTTTGCGAACAAAAAAGTAATCGAAATTGATGTTTTTGTCACCATCAATATAAGGGTTGTCGTGCTGCTCAAATGGCAGGTGAATGTTCAATCCAACAGAGGTCCCGCCGGCGAGATGGGCACCTTTATTTCCTGCCTCCATGACCCCGGGTCCTCCTCCGGTAATGATCCCATATCCATGGTCTACGATCTTTTTGGCAACATCCTCTGTAAGCTTGTAGTATTTATTGTCGGGCTTGGTCCTTGCCGATCCAAAGATCGAAACGCAGGGTCCTATTTGACTCAGTTTTTCATATCCGTTCACAAACTCTCCCATGATCTTAAAAATGGCCCAGGAGTCATTTGTTTTTATTGCATTCCAGCTTTTATTTCGTGTTTCGGTTCTCATATAATTTTCAAATTGTGGCTAAATTAATTCTTTTTGCAGAAACTGGGCAGTGTAGCTTTTTTTATGTTTGGCCACTTCCTCGGGGGTGCCTGTAGCCACGACTTCCCCACCGTTTTTTCCGCCTTCATAACCAATGTCTATAATATAGTCTGCCATTTTGATCACATCCAGGTTGTGTTCAATGATCACTACGGTGTTGCCCTTGTTAGTGAGCTTATTAAGTACTTCCATGAGCACCCTTATGTCTTCAAAATGTAAACCTGTTGTAGGCTCATCCAAAATGTAAAAGGTATTCCCGGTGTCTCTTTTGGAAAGTTCTGTGGCAAGTTTGATGCGCTGGGCTTCCCCTCCCGAAAGGGTAGTGCTTTGCTGCCCCAGGGTGATGTAACCCAAACCAACGTCTTTGATGGTCTTGAGCTTTCGATAGATCTTGGGAATATTTTCGAAAAACACGGTCGCTTCATTTATCGTCATTTCCAGCACGTCTGAAATTGATTTGCCTTTATAGCGAATTTCCAGGGTTTCCCGGTTAAACCTTTTTCCCTGGCAGGTTTCACATTCCACGTAAACATCCGGCAGGAAATTCATTTCGATTACCCGCAGTCCGCCGCCCTTACAGGTTTCGCATCTTCCGCCTTTGACATTAAAGCTGAATCTACCGGGCTTATACCCTCTTATCATCGCTTCGGGTGTTTTAGCAAAAAGGTTCCTTATTTCAGAAAAAACACCGGTGTAGGTTGCGGGATTTGAACGAGGGGTGCGACCAATTGGAGTTTGGTTAATATCTATCACCTTGTCGATATGCTCCAGACCTTTGATGCTTTTGTAAGGCATGGGTTTTTTCACCCCATTGAAATAATGGGCGTTCATAATAGGATAAAGAGTCTCGTTAATAAGCGTAGATTTTCCACTTCCCGAAACTCCTGTTACGGCGATCATTTTTCCCAGTGGAAAAGTCACCGAAACATTTTTAAGGTTATTGCCTGTTGCACCCTTGAGTTCGATGCTCTTTCCGTTCCCTTTTCTTCTTTTCTTCGGAACTTCGATTTTCATACTACCATTAAGATATTTGGCAGTAATAGTATCGTGTTTCCTGATCTCTTCGGGAGTACCTTCGCTAATGATCTCCCCGCCGTGCCTACCTGCTTCGGGACCTATGTCAATGACGTGGTCTGCGCGTTCAATCATATCCTTATCGTGCTCTACCACGATGACCGAATTGCCCAGGTCACGGAGAGAAACAAGGGAGTTTATCAACTTTTCATTGTCGCGCTGGTGCAACCCGATGCTGGGTTCGTCGAGGATGTAAAGCACCCCTACCAGCTGCGATCCAATTTGTGTGGCCAGCCTTATACGCTGGGCTTCCCCTCCAGAAAGGGTTTTTGAGCCCCTGTTGAGGGAGAGATAATTAAGTCCCACATCTACCAGGAACTGCAGCCTTACCCGAATTTCCTTTATCACTTCGGAAGCTATCTTTCTTTGCTTTTCTGAAAGTTCGGGTTCTAGATCGTCAAACCAGGCGGCGAGGTCAACGATGTCTTTTTGTGCCAGTTCGGCAATGTTCTTTTCATTGATCTTGAAATAAAGGGACTCTTTTTTAAGTCTTGTACCCTCACATTCAGGGCACAATACCTTGTCCATATATTCTTTAGCCCAACGTCTTAAAGAAGTAGATTCATTCTTATTATAGGTCTCCTCGATAAAAGTGGCTACTCCTTCAAAATCAATTTTAAACTCCCTGGTGATACCCAGAGTCCTGGAGTCTTTGCTGAATTTTTCCTTTCCGCCAAACAGGATCATCTCTATTGCTTCCGTAGGAATATCTTTAACAGGATCGTTCAAACTGAAGTCAAACCGCTCTGCGATCAATTCCAGTTGTTTAAAGATCCAGTTTTTCTTTTGTGGACCGTGTGGGGCAAGCGCCCCGTTTTTTATACTTTTTGAAGGGTCGGGGATGATCTTCTCCCGGTTGACCTGGTGCAGGGTTCCAATCCCGTTACACACAGGGCACGCTCCTTTAGGGGAATTAAAGGAGAAATTGTTGGGTTCGGGATTAGGATAGGAAATTCCGGTGGTGGGGCACATGAGGTTCCTGCTAAAGTATTTCACTTCACTGGAATCCTGTTCGAGGATCATCATGACATCATCTCCATGGTACATGGCGGTCTTGATGCTTTGGGCAAGGCGACTGTCAATCTCCCCGGGTGAACCTATTTTTAGCCTGTCCACCACGATTTCTATATCGTGAGTTTTATAACGGTCCAGTTTCATGCCTTTTACGATATCACGCACTTCGCCGTTCACACGCACTTTTACAAAACCCTGCTTGGCTATTTGTTCAAAAAGCTCTCTATAATGCCCTTTTCTGGACCTAACTACCGGAGCCAGAACGTTGACTCTTTTTCCTGAAAACTGCTCTACAATCAGTTTTTTGATCTGTTCATCACCATAGCTCACCATTTTTTCGCCGGTGTTGTAACTGTAGGCATCGCTGGCGCGGGCATAAAGCAGCCGGAGAAAGTCGTAAATCTCTGTGATGGTACCCACAGTACTACGAGGGCTCTTGCTGGTAGTCTTTTGTTCTATGGCAATAACAGGGGAGAGACCATCAATCTTATCAACATCCGGGCGTTCCAGTCCTCCCAGGAATTGTCTCGCGTAGGCAGAAAAGGTTTCTATATAACGGCGCTGTCCCTCGGCATAGATCGTATCAAAGGCAAGAGAAGATTTTCCTGAACCCGAAAGGCCGGTGATGACAACAAGTTTTTCTCTTGGGATATTAACATCGATATTCTTGAGATTATGCACGCGCGCACCTAATATCTCAATGTATTCTTCAGTAGCAGTCATAAAATTTTTCAAGAGGGCAAAGGTACTGAAACTGCTTAAATTACGAAAGCGGGGGGTGTTATGTGAAACTTCTCACAAACTATTCGAAGAACTTCAAATTTATGCAAAATTTTTTCCTATAAAAAACTCCTTAAAACTGCACTTTAAAGATTAATTTTTTCATAATTCCTACAAAATGGTGGTGCAGTTTTAAGGGTTTTAACTATCTGGTTGTAAGGGTACTACTACATAAGTTTAGGATTACTTTTGAATAAGATCGTATATATTTACTCTTGAAACAAAGGCTGACGGGCAAGTTTAAAAGCTTTTGTGGGAGCAGATTTATAATTACCTATAATAATCATATTCTGACAAAATTTTTCTGCAAAGGAGAACTAACCAAAACGATTGAAGATGGAAAAGAAACAACTACTCCTGATTACCAAGAATTCAGAATTTTTAACCGGAATAGAAAGTGTAGCTTCGGGAACTTATGAAATAACCAGCGTGAAAAGTATACATGCTGCTTATCCCATGGCCCTGAGCTATCTTCCAGATATTATCCTAATAGATTATGTATCCCTTGGGCTCGAAAGCTTAAAAAACCTTCAGAATTTTAAATCCTCCCATTTCCTAAACAAAAGCTATCTCTTTTTGTTTGGTGATAAAGAGAATAAAACCGTACTGGACCGCAATTATAAAGAAGTAGTAGATGGTATTTTATATGACCCACTCTGTTTCAATTCGATCATGAAAGAAATTGAAGGAGTGGTTCAAATGAAAAAATGTCTCTCTAACTACTGGAAAGATTCCTTTATGGGTTTATTCAACCTGTTAGGCCACCCGGTAATCCTGTTACAGGATGAAAAGATCATTGCAATGAATGATGCTTTCAAAAAAGACTTCTTTATCACCGGAAAAAAACAGATGCGTCTATCTGACCTGGTGGTGAGCAAAAACAAAAATAAGGTGAGGGAGACACTTAAAAAGTTTATTAAAGGTAAACACATGAAAGCTTCTACAACAACTGTGTTATTGATGAATGACAAGTTGAGGGAGGCAAAAATTTCCTTTTCCAAACTGGATAAAGCCTTGAGCGGCCAAATGGTGATGATGATCAACTTCACCGGAATGGAGTTCTCTCTTAATGAAGCGGTAGGATCTTCCTCTCAGGAAACAGAAAAGTATTTCCATGTTGATGCCACAATTGAGAAACCTTTTACTCAAAGAGAACAGGAGATCATTTCCCTGTTGTGCAAAGGATATAAGACCAAGGAAATTTCAGAAGCCCTTTGTATTTCTATCAAGACCATAGAAAAGCACCGGGCCAGTATTATACGAAGGACCAACTCGGGAACCATCCTTGAAAGCGTGGTCTATGCATTGAACCATAACCTCATAGATATCTAGAGGGGTAAAAATGGGGGAATTCCCCCATAGTTTATAGCTAAGATAATTCCTACATTTAAAGAACATTCTGAGAAAATACTCCTCCCCCCAAAAAGAAGAACAAAAAGCATGGCTGTATCTGCTCCCTTTGGAGCGTCCATATAAGCATTATTAACCATTCTAAATATTTATTAATCAAAAACCTTTTTCAACTATGAAAAAATTTAATTATTACCTGGCGTGTCTCGCAGTATTCGCGCTGTTCTTTACTTCTTGTAGTAAAGATGAACCATCACAGGACACAAGCGAAAAAGCGACTTTGTCTTTTGGTGCAATTGTACAGGACCTTGCGGCTAAAAGTGCCACAAAACAGGCCTCTGAAGTAGGGGATCTTCCGGCTTGTTCAGATGACACTCCGGCTTATGTAGAAATTGTTCTTACGCAAGGTGAAACTGCCGTTGTTGGTACCCTTGAAGATCCATTCCAGGTTAATCTTGTAGATGGACAATTGTTCACTGAAGAAGTACCTGAACTTGAATTGGAACCAGGAACTTACAGCCTTGAACATTTTTCTGTTTACAATGCTGCAGGAGAATTGATCTGGTTGGCTCCTAAAGGAGGAACCCTTGCCGACTGGGTAGACAATCCACTGCCACTCGACATTAACCTGGGTGCAGGAGTTAAAAAATATGTTGATGTTTCAGTGCTTTGCTATGATGACAGAGATGTGAATCAATATGGTTATCAATTCTTTGAATTGGATACCAATAAAGCCTTCGAATTCTGCTTCTTTGCAAACTACTGTACTCCTGAAGGAAGACACTTCCCTGCCAGATATTCTGTAGACATCAGTATTGATGGTAATCCAATCTATACAGGAGAGATCAACACTGTAGGCACCAATAATGACGGTGACTACTATGCTGAACCATTATGTCTTGCACTTCCAGACCTTGCAGAATATGCAGATGATGAAGAGTATATTGATTATACTATTACACTTTTAGATTGGGAAGGCGTTTATGACGCAGCCGAAATGGCACCAATTACAGGAAGCTTAAGTAGAGATGAAGTGATAGCTAACTTTGACGGAGATGACAATGTTGACTATATGCACGTAAGATTTGGTTGTGGAGATACCCGGTGACGATTGGCGTACAATGATGATTAGACGATGACGGTATTGATGACGATGTAGGACAACTGTCCTCACGTTTATAACCCAGACCAGGCCGATTCTGATGGAGACGGTGTTGGAGATGTTTGTGACAATTGTGTTGAAACTGCCAACCCTGATCAGGCCGACGCCGATACGACGGGAATTGGAGATGCCTGTGATGACAGTCCAGGTGAAATCCTTGTGCCGACAAAGGTGGAGATTCAGATGAAGATGGTATTTGTGATGATGATGACAATTGTCCAAATGTCTACAACCCAGATCAAATGGATACTGACAATGATGGTCTCGGAAATGCTTGTGATGACGCACTTCCGGGTGATGGTATCTGAGACACGAGTGATAATGCCGGAAACTGCAAATGCTGATCAGGCCGATTCAGATAACGATGTTCTTGACAATTTGTGAGACTGCAATGATTGAGGCGATGGACCAGTTTGTGATGACCTTGACCTTACTTCAAACCGTTCGGCGGTTGGGCAGAACACTTTGGTGTTGGAGAAGATGAGTAACGTAGAAGGGAAGGATTGTTCAATTATGATGGCAGCCGCAGGACAAAATGATGTTTCTAAAGGCTACTGGATAGGAAACGTACATGTAGAACAGGACGGAGATGATGTTACTGTTTGGATCGATGTCTTTGACGGAAACCAACTCGACGAAGTTCATATCTATCTTTCAGATGATGTACCTACAACTTCGGCTCCTGGCCAGTTTGAATATTCTTTCAACCCAGACAGCGATGGTCTTTCTTATGACTTCACCAATAGTGGTGACTTCTGGTTGATCGTTCATGCAGATGCATGTCCTTCAAATGAATAGGGTTTACAACCACCCCGAATATTTTCGGGGTGGTTTTTTAAATCATCTAACTGCTTATAAAAATTAACCATTCTATTATAAATATTAATTAAACCAAACATGTCATGAAAAAAATTTCTAGCTATTTATGTTTTGTTGCAATTTTTGCAATGTTTTTCGCCTCCTGTAGCAAAGAGGAAGAAAACTTAACCGACCAATCAGAAAAAGCAAGCCTTTCATTTGGAGCAATTGTCCAGGATTTAGCCGCCAAGGCTGCTACCAAGCAGTCAACAGCGAGCGATTTACCGCAATGTTCCAGTGATGTGCCTGCCTATGTAGAGATTGTTTTATCACAGAACGGCGCAGACGTCGTAGGTTCTCCAGAAGATCCATTTAGAGTAAACCTTGTTGATGGACAGGTGTTCACAGAAGAAGTTCCTGAACTCGAACTTACACCAGGAACTTATTCACTAGACCAGTTTATGGTGTATGATGAGGCAGGTGACCTAATTTGGGTGGCACCAAAAGGAGGTGTGCTCGCAGACTGGGTAGACAATCCACTACCACTTACCATTAATCTTGGGGCGGGAGTCAAAAAATACATTGATGTTTCAGTACTATGCTACGACAACAGAGATGTAAGAGAGTATGGCTACATGTTCTTCGATATTGACACCAGTGAAGCTATTGAGATGTGTATTTTCGGTAACTATTGTGATGACACCGGTAGACACTATCCTGCTCATTTTAGTGTAGATGTATGGAACTATGCTGATGGACAGCAGGGAGAACAAATTCATGATGATCTTACCAATACAGTTGAGATGAATGAATTTGGAGACTATGCAGGATCTACTGTATGTTTCCCATTACCTGACAGAGAAGGACAGGATGAATACTACATAGAAGTGACTCTTTTAAGTTCTGATGCCTACGGAAACGTGACTGAAGAAGTAGTTAAAACTGCAGTTGTGACCGATGATGAGGTTAAAGCACTATTTGATGGTGAAGATAATCTTGATTATGCTCACTTTAGAGTAGGTTGTTCCACAGATAGCGATCCTATTTTCCAGGATCCAGATGATGACGCTTTGTTCTACAAAAGCTGTCTTTACCAAACAAATGATTCTGGTGCAGCAGGTTTTGCCTACTTCCGTCTTGACGGAACTGAATTAACAGCAGCTGTAATGGCAGTTGGTTTAGAGCCAGGTCAAGTACATCCTCAACACGTTCACGGTTTCGCAGATGATAGTGAATCTACCTGCCCACCTGCAGATGCAGCCGGGGAAGATGGACTCATTAGTCTTGAAGAAGGAGCGCCTTATTACGGTCCTGTTATTCTTCCACTAACCGATGAAAACGGTAATATGCCTACAGCCGGTGCCAACGGGTGGGTGATGTATGAGCGTACCTTTACTCTTGGTTCAAATGGAAATCCAAGCGCTTCTGATCTTGGACCACTTGATAAACGTGCAGTTGTGCTTCACGGTATGACAGTAGACGGTGACTACGTTCCTACACTTCCAGTTGCTTGTGGAACTGTAAAACAATTATAGTAAAATAAAGAAGGCGGTGAATTTGTTTCACCGCCTTTCAATTAACCATTCTAAATTATTAAATCAAATTATTATGAAAAATTTCAGAATTTACCTGGGTTTCATAGCAGTTTTTGCACTGCTTTTCACCTCATGTAGTAAAGATGAAGCAACAGGAGAAAGCTCCTCAGACAAAGCTACATTGTCATTCGGTGCAATGGTTCAGGATCTTGCTGCAAAAGCAAGTACTAAACAATCAACCCTAGACGATCTTCCAGACTGTTCAAATGATGCTCCTGCTTATGTTGAGATCGTCTTGATGCAAGGCGGTAACGATGTTGTTGGTTCCACAGAAGATCCTTATCGTGTTGACCTTGTGGCCGGTGAACTCTTTACAGAAGAAGATGCGGCTCTTGAATTGACACCAGGAAATTACGTTTTAGACCACTTTGCTGTTTATAATGCAGATGGAGGTCTAATTTGGATTGCTCCAAGAACCGGAGGTGCTCTGGCCGATTGGGTTGAGAATCCTTTACCAATGGATATTAGCCTTGGTGCAGGCGTTAAAAAATATGTTGATGTACCTGTACTATGTTTTGACAACCGTGATGTAAATGAATATGGTTACACCTTCTTTGAGCTTGATGCTACCCAGGTGTACGAATATTGTTTCTTTGCAAACTATTGTGATCCTTCAGGAAGACACTATCCTGCCAGATATTCTGTAGATATTACTATAGATGGAGAACCTGTTTATACCGGAGTTATCAATAATGTAGATATCAATGACGATGGTGATCCATATGCAGATCCACTTTGTTTTGACCTTCCAATCCTGGCTGAATATGGCGATGAAGCATATATTCACTACACAGTGACCCTTCTTGATTGGGATGGAGTTTATGATGCTGCTGCAATGGCACCTATTGAAGGAGATCTTAGCGCGGCAGATATTATCGCCAACTTTGATGGAACTGATGTTGTTGATTACAATCACCTAAGATTTGGATGTGATGATAATGGAGAACAACCAAGTGATGCCGATAATGACGGTGTGATCGACGATAATGACAATTGTCCAGATACTCCAGCAGGAGTTGATGTTTATACCTACTGGTGAAAACGCTGGTTGTCCTATAGATTCTGATGGGGATGGTGTGCCAGATTATATTGATAACTGCGATGTCGTAATTGATCTGCAAGTCATGGATGACCAACAACAGATGGAGCTTGTGAAGATGCTGGAGAATGTTTGTGCCATTGCTGAAGCCAATGACCATTGGATGCCGGTTGTTCAGTAGCATGGATGGGAGGATCTGATGCATATGTTCAGGTGAATTCCACTGGATGATATCCTTTTTATGTATGAAGGTGGTACTGAAATAGGTACGGCTAAAGTTACTATAGATACCGATGGTTCAGCTGGTTGTGGGAGCTAATCTCTATGCTTCTTCTAATTTGGAATTTTCCGCTTATGAGCTACGAGTAGCTTCAAGTGACGGAGGAACAGTAGTATCCTCAGCTTGTTCTGTAATTGATGATAATACAATCACAGACGCAATTACTATAGACTTAGGTGATATTGACGCAAGCTATCCTTACTATGTGAGGTTGAAAACATAATGTTTGCTCTACCCAATAGAAGTTAAACTGTATAATTTTGAAAAGGCTGTCTCCTGGAGACAGCCTTTTTTTTATGTCTAATTTATTAATGTAGTTCGATTTCCTACAAATCCCTTTTTCTTAACAAACTCCTTAACTATCAGAATGTTAAAATATGAATTTGTTGTGTTAAAGAAATATTAATTTCTATTTTTACCTCCTGAAAAATTGTTTATGAATTCTCAGTTTTTACTTCTTCTTTGACCTAAAATTGAAGAAGATTTAATTAAGGCTGTTTTACGCGGTTAAAAAAAACTCAAAGAAAAATTTTGGCACAGTTCTTCCAAGAGTAAGTCAAAAGAGTAAAAATTAGGATTTCTTTTAGAATTAATTGAGAGCCTTTTAACTGAAGAAAAAATGAACAAATTCAAATCAACATTTAGTAATCATAGTACAGATCCCAAGAATGTACAATCCAAAACCCCCAAAAACCTACTTATGAAAAATTTGAAATTAACACTTGTTTTACCGGCCCTTGCGGTATTGGCCTCCTGTAGTCAGGATCCTGTTGAAGAGGTAGTAGATCAAAACCTTGTAGAGCCGGGCACTGAAGTGACCGCCCAGGGTGCAATGGTTGAAACAGCTAATCCTAATACTCCACAGGGAGTGCAGGATGTGTTTTTTGCAGGACAACGTATTCCTGTAGAAAACTTCAACGGTGAATATGTCTACCAGGGAGATATCATGCTGCCCAAAAGTATGACATCAAGTCAAGAAGTAAAACTGGTTTATGAAAAGGGAGAAACTCCTCCCGCTAATAAAAGTACTGGTAGAACTTCCGGAAGGTGGCCGAACAACACAGTATACTACGCCATCGACTCAAACCTTGACAACAAAACCAGAGTATATGACGCGATTGCACACTGGGAAGCAAACACTAATGTGAGCTTTGTAGAAAGAACAAGCCAGTCTAATTATGTTTATTTTACTTCAGGTTCAGGTTGCTCCTCTTATATAGGGATGACTGGAGGAAGACAGGATCTTACCCTTGCCAGCAGCTGTTCTACAGGAAATGCTATCCACGAAATTGGTCACGCTGTAGGCCTGTGGCACGAGCAAAGCAGGGTTGACCGTGATTCTTATATCACCATTAACTACAACAACATCCAGAGTGGTAGAGAACACAACTTTAGAACTTATGAAGAGCAAGGTTTTGACGGAGATGAATTCACCAGCGCGCTTGACTTTGGTTCTATCATGATGTATGGATCGTACTCTTTCTCAAGCAACGGACAGCCAACCATTGTTAAGAAGGACGGAAGTACTTTCAACATCCAGAGAAACGGATTGTCTTCAGGCGACAAAGTGGGTATTAACAACATGTATCCTTATAGCGGAGGTGGTTCTACTGTTACTGAACCGGTATATGTGAATGGTCAGTACTACACTGTTAATAGCTTAAGAGTCTATAGATATACCGATAGATGGTTCTATTCTACAAAATACGGATGGAAATTGGTGGAATATCGCGACGGCCACTGGTGGTACGTGTAGATCGTTAAAAAGTACAAAAAACCCTGGCTCACCGCCGGGGTTTTTTTATGTCTTTATTTTAAAAAAGGGTGTGGAAATATTACACAGCTGTTGTTGCTGCAAGTGTGGAGATTCCACAATTTTTTCTTCCCAAAAATGCATTTTTTAAACCGGCTTAAAAAAGCTTAAACTTTAACACACTACTTACTTGTTAAGAGATAAGATCTTTTCCTGTGCAAATTTCTGTACATCGGGAAAGAAAAGTTCGAACTCTTCTTCAAATTGATCATAGTTCCTTCTTAGATCTTCGACAGCGCGATCCATATTCACCCTTTTTTTAGTGCGTATGTTCATTTGGTGAAGAATCCTCGCTATCCCATCGAGATTGGCGTAACTAAGCAGCCAGTTATCCTTAACCATGTAAGGGAAAAAGTTTTTTACCGGTTCGGGGAGGTATTCAGCATTTTTTTCGAGCAGCTTGTAAAAATCCACAACAAACATTTCCAAAGGGATCCTTGAGTACCTACTCCAGTTGGCGGCAAGAAAATGATCGTAAAAAATATCTACGATCACCCCGTTGTAGTGACTGTACTTATCAAATAGCCTTGCGGAACTTTTTCTCACAACGGGATGAGTATCTGTGAAGTAGTCTATTGATCGGTGTAGTAAAATCCCCTTTTGAATACCTTTAGGATAATTGAGATACTTTTTGCCTTTTATGGAATCTGCCATGAAGTTTCCAACGGTAATTGCTTCGTCGTCGCCAGAGAGATATATGTGGGCAAGAAAATTCATGCAGCCTAAGATACTAATTAGAAGTGTTTAATTTTTGTTAACTCTTGGACTGGCTTGAGAAGCCTTGTATATTTGTGGGCACTCAAAATCATTTCCGGAAGCTCATATACGCTTCGGAAGAGGTTTTTTGAAAGCCTTTCAAAAATCACATTTTTAGATCATGACCTTAATAAAATCTATTTCCGGAATACGTGGAACCATAGGAGGAAAACCTTCAGAAAATCTTACACCCATTGATGCTGTTAAATTTGCCGCTTCTTACGGGAGCTGGCTAAAGAATAAAAATTCCGGAGGTCCGGTTACAGTGGTAGTGGGAAGAGATGCGCGACTTTCAGGAGAAATGATCCAGCAACTCGTGATGAATACACTTGTAGGTCTCGGCATTGAGGTTATTGATCTTGATCTTTCCACCACGCCCACTGTTGAAGTTGCCGTACCCATGGAAAAGGCGCAGGGAGGAATTATCTTGACGGCAAGTCATAACCCGAAGCAGTGGAACGCCCTTAAACTCCTTAATGAAAAGGGAGAATTTTTGAGCGGCGCCGATGGTGCAGAGATTCTTGAGATGGCCGAAAAAGCCGATTTTTCTTTTGCTGAAGTTGATGAGTTGGGAAAAATTAAACCTGCTACTCATTATATAGATACTCATATAGAAGAGGTAGTGATGTTGCCTTTAGTTGATGCGAAAAAGATTGCAGAAGCTAATTTCAAGGTTGCCGTTGACGCGGTGAACTCCACAGGAGGAATAGCTATCCCACGACTTTTAAAGCGATTGGGAGTTGAGGTGGTTGAATTGTATTGCGAGCCTACAGGGCACTTTCCTCATAACCCGGAACCACTCAAGGAACATCTTCAAGATATTTGTGAGGTGGTTACCCGTGAAAAAGCCGATTTGGGAGTAGTAGTCGATCCAGATGTTGACAGGCTCGCCTTTATAAGTGAAGATGGAGAAATGTTTGGTGAAGAGTATACATTGGTCGCCTGTGCAGATTATGTGTTGGGTAAGACTCCCGGTAATACCGTGAGTAACCTTTCTTCTTCCCGTGCCTTAAAAGATATTACTGTCAAACATGGCGGGAAGTACAATGCCAGCGCGGTGGGTGAAGTGAACGTGGTGGAATTGATGAAGAAGACCAATGCTGTTATTGGCGGTGAGGGAAATGGGGGGATCATCTATCCCGAACTTCACTACGGGCGTGACAGTTTAGTGGGAGTTGCATTGTTTCTGACGTATTTAGCTGAAAAAAAGATGAAGGTTTCTGAGCTGCGGAAGTCCTATCCTTCTTATTACATGAGCAAGAACAAAATTGAACTGACTCCAGATCTGGATGTTGATAAAATTCTGGAGCAGGTAGAGCAGAAATATTCCGAAGAAGAAATTTCGACCGTTGATGGAGTAAAGATCGATTTTCCGGAATATTGGGTGCACCTAAGGAAATCTAATACCGAGCCTATCATTAGGATTTATACTGAAGCTAAAACCCAGGATAGGGCAGACGAGGTTGCAGAAAAGATGATCTCAGAAATTAAGAAGATCGCTAAGATCTAATAATTATTGCATCCTTGGGAAGAGTCGCATTGCGATGCTTCCACCGCTTGTGAGTCCAAAGATAATATTCCGGCGCCTTTTTGATCTGGGCTTCCAGGTCATCAAAATACTTGCGGGTGATCGCGTAAGGCCGTTCTTTGGCCGCCTCGTATGAAAGTTGTTTAAAGGTGGCAATGTAGTAGCCCCTCTTTACTTTTTCCACATGCAGGTAAACCACAGCCATGTCCAAGATGTTTTGCGAGTTTTTCTGTACCGGTAAAGACGGGCACCTGTATTCCCATAAAATCTGTCCACACCTTTGAACGACTCATTTTTGGGGATTGATCGGCAATCATGGCATAAACTCCAAGAATACCTTTTTGCTGGTTGTCGGTTATGGTTTTTGTGGCGTGAGTAGTGGAGATTAAAGTTCCGTCATACCTTCCACGAATATCTTTGACCAGTTTGTCAAAATGTTTATTCTTGATCTTTTTATAAATACCAAAACCTTTGTAGTCGAGGCCGTAGAGCTGTAGCGCGTTCATCCATTCATAACTCGCATAATGTCCGCAAGCCAGGATAACGCTCTTGTTCATTTCCCGTAACTTTTGAATCTCTTCCAGATTTGTGAAAGCAAAACGCTTTTTTAGCTCCTCATTGGGGATAGAAATACTCTTTATCATCTCCAGGAACATATCCACCATGTGCCGGTAAAATTTCTTTCTTATTTTTTTAATTTCGGCGGAAGATTTTTCGGGAAAAACCAGCTGCAGGTTTTCTGTTACTGTTTTGCGCCTGTAGCCAACGAGATAGTAGACCACAAAAAACACGAGGTCTGAGAAAAGATAGAAAAGTTTGAAAGGCAGGATAGAAAGAAACCAAAGAAAAGGGTAGACCAGCCAAAAAACTAAACGCTGCATGCAAAAGAAATTTGCGCAAATATATGCTATATTTGGCATTAAACAGAACCGTACATGGGAGATTTCAGCCTTGTAACTCTTGCAATCATTGCCGCCAACGTCATTGTTTCTTTTAAAGGATTCAATGATTTTTCATTTTTTGAGAGGTATAAGTTTAATTCAGCAGCAGTAAAAAGTGGAGATAAGATCAGGATTTTTTCATCGGGTTTTCTACATGTAGATACCGCCCATCTTTTCCTGAATATGCTAACGCTTTATTTCTTTGCCGATGTTGTGATCGCTTCTTTGGGCAGTATTCAATTCCTGCTTATCTACATTGCCAGCTTATTCCTGGGAAACCTGCTTTCGTATTTCTTCCATAAAGATGAGGTGAATTATAATGCGGTGGGTGCCAGTGGGGCGGTTTCAGGAATTATCTATGCTGCCATTTTACTGTATCCCGATATGAATCTGTACCTGTTCCTCATTCCTATTCCAATTCCCGCCTACGTCTTTGGAATTGGATATATGCTTTACTCGATCTACGGAATGAAAAACCGGGTTGGAAATATAGGTCATGATGCTCACTTTGGTGGGGCTGTGGGAGGTTATCTTCTCACTCTAATTCTCGCGCCATGGGTCTTTACCAGTCATTTGTTGATGGTCATTCTTCTGGCTATTCCAATTGTTCTGCTTTTTTTCCTTCAAAAAACCGGGAAAATTTAACATCGGCATTGATATTGTCATATAACTTCAAACTAAAACTTTTTGAAATGAAAAAACTGCTGGTTCTTGTACTCCTAATGCTCTCTTTTGCAACTTATTCCCAGGAAAATTATTCCCTGATCAACGTGACCGGAAAAGGTACAGTTACATGTTGCCCCCGATCGTGTAATGATAAAAGCGAGAATTGAACACTCGGGAAAATCTCCTTCCGAAGTAAAAGCAGAGAATGACAAAGTTGTGAACGAGGTTATTCAATATTTGAAATCTCAGGATATTCCTTCCAAAAATATTCAAACCGAGTACATCAATCTCAACAAAGATTATAATTATAATACCAAGGAGACGCTGTTCTCTGCCAATCAGGCAATTTCTATTCTGCTGGAGGATATCAACAGTTATGAAACCGTGATGAGTGGTCTTTTGCAGTCTGGCCTTAACCGTATAGACGGAATAGAATTCCAGAGTTCAAAGAAGGAGACTCTGGAGGCAGAGGCCCGTAAAATGGCAGTTTTGGATGCCAAAGAAAAGGCACAGGAATATGCACATGCATTAGGGCAGGAGATAGGCAAAGCCCATACGATCAATGAGCTGAATAGCGGAGATTTTCCTCCAATGTATCGTGCAATGGAAATGAAAGCTTCAGACAGCAGCGGTGGCCAAACCATTGCTCCCGGAGAAATGGAAATTACAGTTAAAGTAAATGTAGGTTTCTTTCTTAAGTAGGATTTAAACCTTTTATCATAAAAAAAGTGCCTTCGAAAAGGCACTTTTTGAATGTTGTTCAGTTTTGTTTTTATTGCGCAGTCTCTTCAGAAAGCACTTCTGCAACTTTCTCTTCGAGATCCTGACCTCTTAAGTTCTTAGCTATAATATTGCCGTTTTCATCAAGAAGAAAAGCGGCAGGGATGGCTCGAACTCCATATTGTGCTGCAATAGGATCCTGCCAGAACATAAGATTGGAAACATGGTTCCAGTCCAGGTTATCCTGGGCAATAGCCTCTGTCCATTTGTCTTTTTGTCCGGGACGGTCAAGCGAAACCTGGATAATGTTGAAACCTTTATCGTGGTATTTTTTGTAAACCTCTACAATATTCGGGTTTTCTGCGCGGCATGGTTTACACCAGGATGCCCAGAAATCTACCAGGGTCACCTTGCCAAGAGCATCTTTAAGGGCTAACTGTTCCCCTTCGGGAGTTGGAGCACTAAAGTCTGGTGCAGGATTTCCAATGTCTGTTCTGCTAAGGTTCTTCAGGTTTTGATCAAGTGTCTGGGCTAATGAAGTTTCTTTTACTTCAGGAGAAAGATTCTCATATAGTTCACGCAGTTCTTTGGCTGTGTACATTTTTGTATTGACCATATCCTGCAGCACCATGACAGATACTATAGAATTGGGGTGATTTTTTACCAGTTCTTCCTTATTCAGCTTGTCTTCATCTGCGATTTGTTTTTGATTTTCCTGAAGGGAAGCCAGTGTCACCGTATCCTGTGACGTGAATGCCTCACGCATAGCCATGCGGGTGTCATTCATTTTTTTATTTGAAGTACGTATTTTGTCCAGGTAAGTATAAAGCACTTCATTATCATCACCTCCTGTCACCGTTGAAGCGTAAAGGCTGTCGGGATAAACATGGAATTCTATAGGGGTATTATCGGCGATATAAAGCACATTGCCACGGGCTCCTTCGAGAGTCAAAAAACTAATGGCCGGCCGCTCTTTTTCAGGCAGATCAAGTTCAAATTTACCATCTTTTACAATGGCTGTATCTAAGGGAATGGTTTGGGTGTTACTGTCATTCAGTTCAGAAACAAAGACCTTTTGCCCTTCCTGGGCATTTTCTACTGTTCCGCTAATCATATATCCTTCATTTTCTTCCTGACAGGAAGCAAAAAGGGCAATGAGACTTACTACAAAAATTTTACGCATAATTAATCTGTTTTGTGCAAAAATAATCAACCTCCTCTACAAACCCCGATTATAGCTATAAATAATTGTTAATATGAAAAAGCGGCACAAGCTTCGCGAGTAAAAGTTTTAATTTTAACATATGAAGAAGCAAAAGGAGTTTCCCCTTGATATCAGGATCAGTTTTCACAAGATCATTCTGAAATTTCAAAAACAGCTGGAGCAGGAGACCAGTAACATTTCGAGCGAGTACATTGAGAACATGCTGGAATATGTCTCTTCCTTTCCTGCCCTTTCAGAAGGTATTGATGATGCAGAAGAGTTGAACAAACTCAAAGATCCCATCAGGATCCTCATGAAGGACCTCTTTCCTGAAATTCTTTCCGACAACCAGATCAAGGCAATTTCGGTTCCTTTTCACAATATCATTTTTAACTCCACCCGCAAATTCAGGGAGATCCTCGACAAAGCCGGAAATGACTTCAGGCTTTCAATGAGAAATCTCAATGAAGATCTTGATTACATCTTTGGTTGTATCATTATTCTCAATATGCACTATGGCTATGACATTGATTTTTCCCGGCCTCTGTACTACGACATACCCGACGAAAATGGCATTTTACGCCATTATCGAATAGATCTTAATTCAGATTTTGTAGAGATCATTCCGGGGGAAAACCACCGGGAGATCACAGAAGAGGATGTTGATGCACTCATTCAAAATATTGAGGATATTGGTCTTTGGAAAGAGAAATTCCCACCCCAAAGCTGGATCTTTAAGGGCTTTACCATCATTAGTCTCACAGATGTTACTGTTGATGACGCCATTTCTGATCTAAAAACCACTTTGTTGCAGCGCAACACATCTGGAGAAGAGGAAGTTGAAAAATTTGAGGAGATCTTCAAGTCTATTTATAACATTCATGACCTTCGGGTTGGTTTTTCGGTGTACAATGAGCAGGAAAACTGCTTTGAGACCATGGGAAAAGGCACCACGAGCTTTATTTTAGGCGACCGCAAAGAAGTGGACTGTAAAAAAGCTGTTGACGAGCAGGCTTTTCAAACCCTGGTCGCCAACTACAATTACCTCACGATTCCCAATGTCGACAATTATTCCAAAACGACTTCAGAAAATTTGCTTTCTCAAAACCTGGTGGGAATAGGTGCCAAAAGTGCCATTTTTGCCCCTATTGCAAAAAACGGAAAGCTGCTGGGGGTGCTTGAATTGATCTCCAATAGCAAGAACGAGTTGAACAGCGTGAATGCTACTAAGCTGGAAGATATCCTGCCATATATTGTAACTGCGGTTGAACGTAATAAAACCGAATTTGAAAATCGGGTGAAGGCTGTGATCCAAAGTGAGTGTACTTCTATTCACCCAAGTGTGCTTTGGATATTTGAAAAAGAAGCAAGAAAATTCATTCACGATCTGGATGCAGACGGGCTGGCATCTTTTAAGGATATCTCTTTTGATGATATTTATCCCCTCTATGGACAAATTGATATTATAGCCTCTTCGGAAGCGCGCAACCAGGCAATCCAACAGGATCTACTGGACCAGTTGAACTTCATTAAGAAGATCATTGATGAAGCTGAAAGTATCGAAGACCTGGATATCTATGAGCAGGTAAAATTCCGGATTAAAGAATTTGAGGACGAGTTAGGGGAAAGCCTGAATGCCTCCAGTGAACAGAAGGTGTTCAACCTGCTGCAGCGCGAAATCGAGCCGGTAATGGACCATATCCAGAAACAATCTGCACAACTGAAGAAAGAGGTGCAGGAATATCGCGAGAAAGTAAATCCTGAAACCGGAATTGTTTACAACCACCGCAAGAACTATGACGAGGCCGTACAGCAGATCAACAGGACGATGGCCCGGTATATTGACCGCAAACAAATCGTAGCCCAGGAGATTTACCCGCATTACTTTGAACGCTATAAGACTGATGGGGTAGAGCACAACATTTACATTGGGGGCTCGATGAACAACAACGGCATCAAACATTTTGACAAGGTTTATTTATACAACCTCCGGCTGTGGCAGCTAAGCACGATGTGTGAAATGGAAAACCGGTTTTACCAGATCCAGGATAATATGCCATTGAAACTGCAGGCGGCATCACTTAATCCTTGTCTATAACAGTACAC
The DNA here is from genome assembly GCA_963739625.1 of uncultured Flavobacteriaceae bacterium. Classification (GTDB taxonomy): domain Bacteria; phylum Bacteroidota; class Bacteroidia; order Flavobacteriales; family Flavobacteriaceae; genus Salinimicrobium. The sequence goes on along the minus strand of CAVUAU010000007.1, from coordinate 61,936 downwards.
TTTCAATAAGGTACAGGATGGATGAGAAACAATTTGACGTTGATGGTACCTACAACGCGAGATATGAGATCATCAAAAAGAGAATTGATAAGGCCCACATAAAAGATTCTGAAGAGCGGGTGACCCAAAAAGGCAAAATTGCGATCATTTATTCCAGCCAGGATGATGAGCAGGAATATTTGAGGTACATAAAATATCTGCAGTCCAAAAAATATCTGGGCCAAAACATTGAACTTTTAGAACTGGAAGATGTGCAGGGTGTGATTGGTCTGCGGGCAATAAGGGTGGAGATATTATATCATGTTGAAGAGGAAAACCGGCCCGAGCAGGTGATCACCTATGATGATCTCATTAAGGTTTTAAATTAAGTAATACGCGACCATAAAGCTAAGAACAGAGAGGATGATACCTACCATGAAGATGGTGTAAGTGATCCTGAGGAGCCTGTATTTCCTATCGAGAACGGTCCCAAGGGTATAGAGATCCCGAATAAGAGATTCATAAACAAACTCCTGGTCTTCCATAATTTCATTCATCGCCCACTCAAACTGATCGTAGGGCATCTTGTGAAAATTTCCGAAGAAGAGAAGATTGACGTTGCGGTTTTCCACTTCCTGCCGTGTAAACTCGCCACTGGTCACGTTTGGCCTTGTTGACATGATAGAGCCCACGATAGAAGCCACACTAAAGATCACCAGGATAAGCGTGGGGATCATCAGGCTTTTATTCCCGGGGTCATCGAGATCGGGAATGAGATTGGAGATGGCGAGCGAAATAATAATCGCATTTACAGAAAGCAAAATATTGGCTTTAGCATCAGCGATATCACTCAATTTCAGATGATTCCTCATAGTCACCCTGAAAAGGGTCTGGATTCCCCTGTCGCGACTTTGATCTTTGTATTTGACTTTTAGCCTTGCCTTTGTTTCTTCTTTGGAGAGTTTCTTCCTTATCTTTTTCTCCTTTTTTAGTAGGGAAAGCAGGTTGTCATTCTTTCCTTCGCTCCAGTTCTTTCGGGCGTAAGTCGTGTAGTATTCATGTTTTTTGGTGAAAAGTTCAATATTTTGTTCTATCCACTCCTGGGCTCCAAAATTCTTAATTTGCTGTAGGCGCAGCTCCTGCCGAAGAAATTCACTGGTTTCGCTGAAGTAATCTTTTGAAAGATGAGAGGTGTCTGCATCTTTAATGATCTTCTCTGTGATTTCATTTGGCTCAACAGACATTTTGGTAGCCCTTATGCACTTAAGCACTTCCTGGATAAGCTCCTCATCTGCATTTTGTTCCTCCAGCCATTCCTGTGCTATTTTGACACTTTCTTCCTCGTGTCCTGCATAAGTTTCTGTGTAACCGGTGTCATGCAGCCATGCCGCAAGCAGCACAGCTTCCTCTTGTTTAACATTAGTTTCAGATTTTTCGAGTAATTCTTTGCTACTTTTAACTACCCTCTGAGTATGCTTGTAATTGTGATAAAGAAAGGTGTTGGGAAGTTTTTCTCTGAATAAATTTTTTACAAATTCATCAGCTTTATCAACAAGAGGTGTCATTCAGTGGTTGTTAGGTTTAACGCCAAATTACAAAAAAATCCCCCCAATTAAATTGTATGGAAAAAAATAACAAATTTCTAACACTGCTAGCCCTCATCGCACTTTCCGCCTGTTCTACCTATAAAAAACCGCAATATGCAGAGGGACCGCCAAAAGAGAATTTTGAACATCCTGCAGAAGATAAAATAGAAAAATCTTTTTACCTGTTAGGGGATGGAGGCTATTCTATTCCCGGTGGTACTTCAGAAGGTTTGCTGGCATTTAAAACCTATCTTGACTCTGTTAAGCAGGTTGGAAATTACACGATTTTTCTGGGAGATAATATTTATCCTGATGGAATGGAGGAGGAGGGAAACCCCTTCCGCGAAAGAGGGGAATATCGTATAGATGCGCAGTTGGATGCTGTTGAAAACTACGATGGAAAGATCATGTTCATTCCCGGGAACCATGACTGGTACAATGAAGGGATCGCCGGGCTCAAGCGCGAGCGCGATTACATCGAGAAACAACTGGATGATGATGATGTTTTTCATCCAAAGGCGGGCTGCGGCTTTGAGAGCATAGATGTTTCAGAGAATATTCAGCTGCTGGTCGTCGACTCACAATGGTATCTCACCAATTGGGATGAGCATCCAACGGTGAACGACAACTGCGAGATCAAGACTCGTGAAGCGCTTTTTATGGAAATAGAAAGTGAGCTGAAAAAAAATCAGAATAAAATGGTGGTTTTCGCCATTCACCACCCCCTCTACACCAATGGAGTACATGGTGGGTTCTATAATTTCAATCAACATTTATATCCTTCCCAAAAGAAGATCCCTTTTCCCATTTTAGGATCCCTCGCCATGCTTATAAGGACCAGTGGAGGTGTTTCCATACAGGACACACAAAACCTTCGCTACAAAAAACTTGTGGACAGGTTGGAGACCATTTCCAAGAGGTGGGGAAATGTTGTTTTTGTTTCGGGGCATGAACACAGTCTCCAGTACATAGAAAAAGACGGGATCAAACAGGTGGTTTCCGGGGCAGGTTCAAAAGGTACCAATGTGCATCTTGGTAAAGACGGTCTTTTTGCTTACGAAGGACAGGGTTTTGCAGTCCTGGATATACTTAAGGATGGTGCCGCCTGGATAAGCTTCTACGGAAGTGAAAACAAGCAGCCAAAGCTGTTGTACAGCCATGAAATCTATGAAGCTCCAAAACCGGTAAATCTTGACACCTTGCCGCAAACTTTTCCTAATTATGTAGAGGCTTCTGTATATGATCCCAAAGAAACCGAAAAGACTGATGCTTACGAAAGCGTTTGGGGAGATCGCTACCGGGACATCTACGGCACCAAAGTAAAAGCAAAGGTTGTGGATCTCGATACCCTTAACGGCGGAATGCAGGTAATTAGAACCGGTGGCGGACATCAAACCAAATCACTTCGGCTTAAAGACAAGAACGGAAGGGACTACAACATGAGGGCAATCAAAAAGAGTGCGGTACAATTTTTACAAACGGTTGCTTTTAAAGACGCTTCTGTATCATCGGGCTTTGAAAATACCTTAGCCGAAGATGTCATAGAAGATTTTTACACCTCTGCACATCCCTATGGTTTTATGGTCATTCCCACCCTTTCTGAAGCAGCCGGGATCTACCACACCAATCCGAAGCTATATTATGTTCCGAAGCAAAGAGCGCTGGGGCAGTACAATGATGAATATGGTGACGAACTTTACATGATCGTCGAGCGGCCCGAGGGGCACTATACAGGATACGAATCTTTTGGGGCACCCAACCATGATATTGAAAGTACCGCCGGAGTGTATGAGCGGCTGAGGAGGGATGAAAAATACACTTTGGACGAGTCTGCATACATAAGGGCAAGGATCTTTGACATGCTGGTAGGGGACTGGGACCGGCACCAGGACCAGTGGCGATGGTCAGAGTTTGAAGATGAAGAGGGGAATCACACCTTTCGACCGGTGCCAAGAGACCGGGACCAGGTATTCTCCAATTTTGACGGAGCCTTTTTTGCCACTTTACGAGGTCTCACCGGGCTCGCCAATCAATTCGCCGTATACAACGGAGATATAAAAGATGTAGAGTGGTTCAATGCTGCTGCCATAGGCCTTGATCGTAGTTTGATCCAGAATGAAGGTCGGGAAGAATGGGTGAAGCAGGCAAAATATCTTCAGGAGCACGTAACAGATGATGTTATTGAAAAGGCTTTTGCAAAACTGCCTCCCGAGACTCGTGGTGAATCTTCAGAAAGGATACAGAAGTTCCTCAAAGAGCGCCGCGGGAATCTTATAGATATTGTAGAAAGGTACTATAAAGTTATGGCCAAGACTTCTATAGTCACGGGTACAGATAAGGACGATTTTGTTGAAGTCATTCGAAATCCGGATGGGACAACAAAGATCACTATCTACAGGATCAAGGACGGTGAAAAGGCCGATATAGTTAATACAAGATCTTACGATCCTGAATTTACGAACGAAATCTGGTTGTACGGGTTGGATGATGACGATGTTTTTGAGGTCACAGGTGAAGGAAAAGATCCTATTTTGACCCGTGTTATTGGTGGCCAGAACAACGATATTTATCGCATCAAAAATGGCAAAAATCTCAAGATTTATGATTACAAATCTATGCCTAACACCTTTGAGTCTATTGATGGGGCCAAGCTCCATCTCACAGATGATTATGAGGTGAACGTTTTTGATAAAGACAGAAAGATATATAAGACGACCAGGATAATTCCGGCTGTGGGTTACAACCCAGATGACGGCATGAAAATAGGACTCAGGGCTTCATATGATATTTATGGATTTCAGCGCAATCCTTTTACCACTCAACATTCCATAAGCGCTGGATACTATTTTAAAACCAAAAGTTTTGATGTCTACTATGACGCACAATTTGCTAATATGTGGAAAAGCTATAATTTATTGGTGGGGGCACATTTTACGAGCCCAAGTTTTACCAGGAATTTCTTTGGTTATGGAAATGAAACAGTAAATCCTGAAGATGAGCTGGGAATGGATTACAACAGGATAAGGTTGAGCCGTCTTGGCGGGGAGGCAGGTTTTGTCAAGGAAAGTCCTTTTGGAAGTTACTTCAAATATGTAGCCTCTTTTGAAGGGGTTAAAATAGAGGAGAGTGAAGGGCGGTTTATTTCTGAAGATCTTGCTACAGATAAAGATTTTTTCGAACGCAAATATTTTCTGGGACTTGAAGGGATCTATAGATATGAGAGCTATGACAATGTGCTTAATCCTTCAAACGGAATGAAATTTCAGCTGCAGGTAGGTGGTAAGATGAATACCAACGATGCAAATAAGATCTTTGGCTACGTCAATCCTTATCTCGGGTTTTACAAGTCTATAACTACCAATCGAAAACTGGTGCTTAACCCAAGAATTCAGGCACAGGTGAATATAGGAGATGATTTCCAATTCTACCAGGCTGCAACTTTGGGCGGGGAAGAAGGATTGCGCGGTTTTCGAACCAACAGGTTCACGGGAGAAAGCGCTTTGGCAACCGGTGCAGATCTCAGGTACAGCTTTAACCAATTTAAAACCCGGCTTTTACCGGTGCAGATTGGGATCTTTGCCGGTTATGATCTGGGTAGAGTTTGGGTCGATAATGAAGACAGCAGTGTATGGCATGACAGCTACGGTGGAGGCTTTTGGGTAAACAGTGCAAAAGCCCTGAGCGGAAGGTTCAACTTTTTCTCTGGAGGAGAAGGTTTAAGGTTTAGTTTTGGTTTCGGCTTTAACTTCTAAGTAAAGAATCGCCATAAAAAAGAAAGGCACTCTAAAAAGCCATTTTTAGACTGCCTTTCTTTTTTATAACTTAAAGTTTACTCTTTTGAATCTATTCCCAGTTTATTGTTGAACTCTAGTGTCCTTATAGGGAAAGGAATATTGATTCCGTTTTGATCGTAGACTTTTTTGATCTCTATGATGGCCTTACTTCTGGCGAATAAAAGTTGGCGGTTATCTGTGGCAGGGATCCAGAACCTGACGGTAAAATTGATCGAACTATCTCCAAACTCGTTGTACATAAATTCCACTTCTTCTTCCATATTTTGCGGAAAGTGCTTTCGAATAGTTTTTGTGGTCAGATCTTTCACGAACTCCAGGTCTGAATCATAAGCTACTCCGCAGTTGACCATAACCCGTGATCTCGCAGTGCGTGAAAAATTCTTGAAAGGTGCATCTATCACCTGAGAATTTGGGATTACAACATAATTATTATCAGCTTGACGGATGACTATACTTCTAAGGTTGATTTCTACAACCCTTCCGGCGTAACCATTATTCTCGATCCAGTCGCCAATTTGCAGTTCCGGAAGAAAACTTAACAGGATTCCCGAAAAGGTGTTATTTAAGGTGCCTTGAAGTGCAAGACCAATAGCAAGTCCCACAACTCCGGCCCCTGCGAGTACAGAGGTAAGAATGGTGTTCAGGTTTAGCAAGCCAAGGGCCACGAAAAAACCAATAGCGATCACTACAACTTTTATGATCTTAATGGTGATTTCGCGAATGGAATCTTGTTTGACCTTAAACCGAAGAATCTTGTTGAGCAACTTGCCGATATATTTTGCGGCAACCACAAAAAGAATAAAGACAAGTACAGCCAAAATAAAATTAGGCAAACTCAGGATCAAAGAATCCATCCATTCGCCTAACTTTTCCCAAATTCCTTCTATGGAATCATGTAGATTAAAACCTTCTGCCATTGTTGATTAAACGGCTTTTTCTGATGTCTTCATTTTCCAGGCCTCAAGCATCCAGCTGGTTTTTTCCAATTCCCGAATATAGGCTCCAATAAGATCAATCGTACCTTCATCGCCACCGTCGTCGGCCACTTTGACTACTTTTCTCATCTGCTTCAGCAGGGTCCCATGATCTTCTAAAAGCGTTTTGATCATTTCGGAATCCTTTAAGTCGTCTTCAGATTCTTTAAGATTAGCATTTTTGAGATATTCACTAAGATTGCTGGAAGGTTTCATCCGTAAAGTCAAAATACGTTCGGCGATCTCATCTACCTTTAATTTAGCATCATCATAAAGCTCTTCAAACTTTTCATGAAGGTCGAAGAAGTTGATCCCATTTACATTCCAGTGAAAATTTCTAAGTTTTTGATAATATAGGTGATAATCGGCCAGAAGAACATTAAGCTCTTCCACAGTTTTCGAGGTTTTGTTTTCGTCAAGTCCTAAATAACTCATAGTTTTTGCTTATTTTGTTTTGATTTGTGATTCGAAATTACAATGACGTATTGCTTTTCAAAAGAGAGAGCAATAGGATTATTCTATAGGCCTATTTTTCCTAAGGTTGAGCTTCTTCATAAGTTCCTCAGAAACCTGGCCGCTCGAATAATCGTAGCCATCCACTAATACACCTTTTCTTCCTGATGATGTGCTTATCGCATACAGAATCGCTTCATCTCCCGGGTTAGAAGGACCTTCGAATCTATAAACCTCATCAACTACAAAATCCTGGTCGAGGAATTCCTTTTTTTCAGCTTCGGTATTCATTTTTTTGTCGACCAGGTTAAAATCTTCTTCATATCCCTCTTCGAGACGAAGCATATTTATTGTTTCAGATAATGTGCCTTTTTGTTTCATTGTTTGGTAGTTTAAACTTTCAATTTAAAATACGCCCGAAGTGCCGCCTTTGCAAATGGCTGTAAGGGTTTAGGATAACTTTAACTTGTTATTCTTCATCATCTTTTTTTCCTGTTCTAAAGAATCCGAAGGGGATGACGAGTAACAGGAAGAAATACCAGCCGGTGATGAGACCGAAAATTGTGATGGCGGCAGCGAGAACATAGATCCAATAGGTCTTCAAAAATTGCATTTTTGGAACATCTTAATGAATAGCTGAAGTTAAGAAAGAAATTTACCGAAATCAACGAAACTTTTTTCGCTGGCTTTATTTACATTTGTTTCTAATCCTGATATTTTTCCCTATGAAAAGCAGAATTACTTTAAAAGAACTTGCGAAACTACTCAACGTGTCTGTTTCAACTGTTTCTAAAGCTCTAAATGACAGCCCCGAGATCAGTCCCAAGACCATTCAGCGGGTAAAGGAGCTTGCTGCCTTGCACAAGTACCGGCCTAACCCCACGGCTGTAAACCTTAAGAGTAGTAAAAGCGGGACAATTGGTGTTCTCATTCCCAACATCGCGAATTCTTTTTTTGCAAAAGTACTTTCGGGAATGGAAGCCCGGGCGCAACGCGAAGGTTTGCAGGTGATCACGTACATCTCTAATGAATCGCATGAACGGGAAAAACAGATCTCTGAGATGCTGACTTCAGGATTTGTAGATGGCGTGCTTATAGCAATTGCTGAAGAAACCCAGAGGAAGAAAGATTTTGATCATATAAGAAATATCATTCAATATGACATCCCGGTAGTGCTTTATGACCGGATTGACTTTGATATGCCGGTAGATAAAGTAGGAATAGATGACCGAAGGGTGTTTTATGATGCTACAAAAGACTTCCAGCAGAAGGGGCTTAAAAAGATTGGTTTAGCTACTTCTATTCACCATATGGGGGTGGGAAAGGCACGAATAGAAGGCTATCGTGAAGCTCTGGGTAATGATTACCAGTTTTACATCGCCAATTCGGCAAAAATGGAGAGTCTGAAGGAGAAGATCTTGAAAATGCTTTTGGAAGATAGGGTAGAGGCGGTTTTGTGCAGTGACTTTGACAGTACAATGCTTACCTATAGATTAGCCTATGAAAACGGCCGTAAGATTCCGGAAGATCTTAAGTTAATCGGATTTATTCGTGGGGGACTAGCGAAGTATTTGACTCCATCGGTGAGTTTTGTAGATCAATTTCCCGATGAGATTGGAGAGAAAGCAATGGACGTGCTTATCAACAGGGTTAACCGGAAAAATACAGGTCCCAAGGAAAAAATTATTATAGAAACAGAAGTTGTGCATTACGAGTCCAGTCAATTTGATTAGGAATAAGGTTCTTTAAGATGAAATTAGGAATTAGCTTTCCTGAAAATTTTACCTTTGGCACGCATAATAAAATCACCCCAAATGTATATTAAATGAACAGCAAAAATTTTGAATTGCTCAGTTCTTCAAAAATACTTGGTGACAGGTGGAGCGGGGTTTAACCCGTGAAATGATGACAAATATGGAGGACTTCTACTTTGTTTATGTACTCAAAAGCCAAAAAGATGGTAAGAAGTATACTGGCTATACTTCAAATTTGTCATCAAGATTTGAGGCTCATCAAAAAGGTAACGTTCCCTCTACAAAAGCACGACGGCCTTTGGAGCTAATATATTTTGAAGGCTGCCGGGATCAAAAGGATGCACTAAAAAGAGAAAAATACTTAAAAACACATTACGGAAAAATGTATTTGGGGAATCGCCTCAAATCTTATTTCACAGGTCAGGATGAAAGAAAATTATAGAAATTTCGAAGAATTATTAGAAGATAAAAAAATTTTAGTAACCGGAGGAGCGGGGTTTATTGGTTCCAACCTTTGTGAAAAACTTCTTGAATTTAAATGCCGAAGTTGTTTGTCTTGACAATTTCGCTACCGGAAAAAGGGAAAATCTGCAAGCTTTTCAGGATCACCCGAATTTCACTCTTGTTGAAGGAGATATCAGAAACCTGGACGATTGTAAAAAGGCAGTTTCGGGAGTGGACTTTGTCCTTCATGAGGCCGCTTTGGGTTCAGTTCCTCGTTCTATTAACGATCCCATTACCAGTAATAATGTAAATGTATCGGGATTTGTCAACATGCTTGTTGCTGCCAAAGAGGCTAAAGTAAAGCGTTTTGTCTATGCTGCAAGCTCATCGACCTACGGCGATTCAGAAGCGTTGCCTAAAGTAGAGGATAAGATAGGAAAGCCACTTTCTCCTTATGCTATCACGAAATATGTTAATGAGCTGTATGCTGATATTTTTCATAAAACCTATGGCATCGATACGATAGGGCTGAGGTATTTTAATGTCTTCGGAAGGAAACAGGATCCTGATGGAGCCTACGCTGCGGTAATTCCAAAGTTCGTGATGCAATTCATGAAACACGAGAGCCCTGTAATCAACGGCGACGGCACCTATTCCAGAGATTTCACTTATATCGATAATGTGGTTCAAATGAATCTTCTCGCCCTGACTACTGATAATAAAGAAGCTCTGAACGAAGTATACAATACAGCTGTAGGAGACAGGACAAACCTGAAGGAATTAACTCAGTTGCTCAAAAAATATCTTTCAGAATATGATCCAGAAATAGCCAATGTTGAAGTCAAACATGGCCCGAACAGGGCGGGAGATATTCCGCATTCTTTAGCTTCTGTGGAAAAAGCTAGGACCTTACTTGGCTATGACCCGCAATACAAGATTGAAGCAGGCTTAAAAGAGGCTGTAGATTGGTATTGGGAAAATCTATAAATCGGGAAACGGGAATCGGGAATCGGGAATCGGGAATCGATTTTACAATCCCCAACGAACGAATTAACGAATCCCGAATTAACCATTTAACGAGAAACGAATGGCAAATAATTTTGAGGATTTAGAGTGTTGGCAGCAATGTAACCAATTGAAGCTTTATATTAAAAATCAAGTTCTACCGAAATTGCCGGCTTCAGAGAAGTATGAGTTATATTCTCAACTTTTAAGAGCTTCCCGATCGGCGACAGCGAACATAGCAGAAGGATGGGGAAGGTATCACTATAAAGAGAATATAAAGTTCTTGTTGAATTCACGAGGTTCTGTTGCTGAATTTTTAGATCATGCTCTTGAAGCCGACTCCTGGAAGTACATCACCAATGAAACTCTTGAAGAGATTAGGTCCAAAACAACAAGATGTATTCAGGTAATCAATGGATATTCAGATATTTGAGAAAAGAAACGAAAAATAAGAATACTATAACATAGGGATTTTTTGATGATCGAATTAACGAATTGACGAATCCCGCTTTAACGAATCACGAATTAACTAAGCATAAATGAATAATATAAAAATAGCAGTAATAGGTCTTGGATACGTCGGCCTTCCATTAGCAAGATTGTTTGCGACAAAATATCCTGTTGTAGGGTTTGATATCAACAAAAAGAGGATTGAAGAGCTACGTCAGGGAAAAGATACCACCCTGGAAGTTGAAAACGATGTGCTTCAATCTGTTCTGAAAGAAGCTCCTTCCGAAGAAAATGGCCTGTTTTGTAGTGCTGAACTTGAAGATATTAAGGATTGTAATTATTTCATTATTACAGTTCCTACCCCCGTAGATAAGAATAATAGACCGGATCTAACTCCACTATTCAAAAGTAGCGAGACTGTTGGTAAAGTTTTGAAGAAAGGGGATGTGGTCGTTTACGAATCCACTGTTTATCCGGGAGTGACTGAAGATGAGTGCGTGCCCGTGCTCGAGAAAACCAGCGGACTGAAATTTAATAAAGACTTTTTTGTAGGCTATTCTCCTGAAAGGATCAACCCGGGAGATAAGGAACACACCGTTGAAAAGATCCTGAAGGTTACTGCAGGTTCCACTCCTGAAATAGGTGAAAAAGTGAATGAACTTTATGCTTCGGTAATAACCGCGGGTACCCATCTGGCACCAACTATAAAAGTAGCTGAGGCTGCAAAAGTTATAGAAAATTCCCAACGGGATATAAACATTGCCTTTGTCAATGAACTTGCAAAGATCTTCAACATGATGGGAATAGATACTCAGGATGTTTTGGAAGCTGCAGGAACGAAGTGGAATTTCCTTCCCTTCAAACCCGGACTTGTGGGAGGTCATTGTATTGGAGTCGATCCATATTATCTGGCGCAAAAAGCTCAGGAAATTGGTTATCATCCGGAGATTATTCTTGCAGGTAGAAGAATGAATGACTCCATGGGACAGTATGTAGCTTCAGAAGTTGTAAAGCTAATGCTCCAGAACGATCAAAAGGTAAAGGGCGCAAATATTCTGGTCCTGGGAATAACCTTTAAAGAAAACTGCCCCGATGTTCGAAACACCAAAGTTGTTGACGTTATCAAAAATCTAAGGGAGTATGGTACAAACGTAACTATTTACGATCCCTTAGCAGATCCTGACGAGGTGGAGCATGAGTACGGATTAAAAACCACACGGGATCTTCCCGATGGAAAATTTGAGGCCGTAGTTTTAGGAGTTGCGCACAAAGAATTCCTGGACCTTGATTTCGATAAATTTAAAAACGGACAAACCGTAATTTATGATGTGAAGGGAGTATTGGGGGATAGGTGTGATAAAAAATTGTGATTGGTGATTGGTAAATTGGTGATTGGTAAATTGGTGATTGGTTAATCAGGATTAGTGAATCGAATCCTGCTTTACATAGGATTATGTTTATAAATTTTAGAATATAAATGAGTCTAAATAATTATATTCCAGTTAACCAATTAACCTAAACCAATTAACCTAAAGCCATGGCTGATAATTTTGAAAAACTGGAGTGCTGGAAAAAGTGTTTTGAGCTGAAGCTTTTAGTAAAAGAAAAGGTTATTAAAGCTTTACCCGATTCTGAGAAATTCGATCTGCGGACACAACTTTTAAGAGCTTCCCGTTCAGCTACTGCAAATATTGCCGAAGGATGGGGACGTTACCACTATAAGGACAACATTAAATTCCTTTTAAATTCTCGTGGTTCCGTGGCCGAGGTTTTAGACCATGCCATTGAAGCGAAACTTTGGAATTATATAAATGAAGAAGTGCTGGAAGAAATAAGAAATACTACCGACTCCTGTATAAGGCTGTTGAATGGTTATATTAAATATTTACGAAAGCAAAATGAATCCAAAGGTTAATATATAATTGAGTGGTATAGGAAATCCAATTAACCATTTAACTGATTAACAAATTAACTATCAAACAATGAAAATAAAGAATATCTGCTGCATCGGCGCAGGCTACGTTGGAGGCCCAACCATGGCTGTGATCGCTCAAAAATGTCCCGGAATAAAAGTAACAGTTGTAGACATCAACGAGAGAAGGATCAACCTTTGGAATGATCCCGATGTTGAAAAGATTCCGGTGTACGAACCGGGATTATCAGAAGTTGTAAAAGAGGCAAGAGGTAGAAATCTATTCTTCTCTACAGATGTAGATAAGGCTATTGATGAAGCCGATATGATCTTTATTTCTGTAAACACGCCTACTAAGACCTACGGAATTGGAAAAGGAATGGCAGCCGATCTTCGCTGGATTGAACTTTGTGCGCGTCAGATTGCCGAAGTGGCTAAATCAGACAAAATTGTTATTGAGAAATCTACTTTACCGGTCAGAACTGCTGCAGCTTTAAAAGAGATTCTGGACAGTACAGGGAACGGAGTGAAATATCAGATACTTTCCAATCCCGAATTTCTTGCAGAAGGTACGGCAATAGATGACCTAAGAAGTCCGGACAGGGTGCTCATTGGAGGGGACGTAGAGACTGAAGAAGGAAGAGAGGCTATGGATGCATTGGTGAATATCTATGCTTCCTGGGTGCCAAGAGAAAAAATCCTTACTACTAATGTCTGGTCATCTGAGCTTTCCAAGCTTACAGCTAATGCTTTTCTTGCTCAGAGGGTTTCCTCAATAAATGCTATTTCTGAGTTGTGTGAAAAAACCGGGGCAGATGTTAATGAAGTAGCTAAAGCAGTTGGAATGGACAGTAGAGTAGGACCAAAGTTTTTGAAAGCCTCTGTTGGGTTTGGGGGTTCCTGTTTCCAAAAGGACATCTTGAACCTGGTTTATATTGCCAGAAGTTTTAATCTCCAGGAAGTAGGGGATTATTGGGAACAGGTGATCCTGATGAATGATCACCAAAAAAGGCGTTTTGCGGCCAATATGGTCAGGAAAATGTACAACACGGTAGCAGGGAAAAAAATTGCCATTTTGGGGTGGGCTTTTAAAAAGGACACCAATGATACCCGCGAGTCGGCGGCGATCTATGTGGCAGATTATCTTTTAAATGAACAGGCCGAGATCGTGGTGTATGATCCAAAGGTAACCGAGGAACAGATATACTCAGATTTGGATTACCTGGGAACCCGCAGCGGAGATGCCAACCGGCAGGCAGTAACTATTGTTAATGACCCTATGGAAGCCTGTGAGGAAGCTCATGCCATCGCAGTGTTGACAGAGTGGGACGAGTTCAAACAGCTTGACTGGCAGAAAATTTATGATCAAATGCTAAAACCTGCTTTCCTGTTTGATGGAAGAAGATTGCTGGAGCCGAAGACCAAAAAAGAGATCGGCTTTGATTTTTATGCTATTGGGAATTAGTCAGGTTTTCCTGATAAGTCGAACCTGGAGTTCTAAAAAGACGTTTATCTTCAAATAAAAAGGAGATAGACGTCTTTTTTTTGCTGTAAATTTTCTCTCTTGTTTAAGTTTAAATATCTTTGTTTATCGATGAAGCAACATTTAGAAAAAGCGATTGAGGCTGCTATTGCAGCGGGAAGAGAGATTATGGAGGTCTATAGGGAAGAGGATTTTCAGGTGGAAATAAAATCTGATGATTCGCCTTTAACCTTAGCTGATAAAAGAGCAAATGATACTATCAATGAGTTTTTGAAGCCTTCAGGTATTCCTATCATTAGTGAAGAAAATATAGAAATTCCTTTTGAAAAAAGAAGGGGATGGGAGCAATGTTGGATCATAGATCCTCTTGATGGCACCAAAGAGTTCATCAAAAAAAATGATGAATTTACCGTAAATATTGCTTTGATTTCAGACGGGCGACCTGAACTCGGGGTGATTTATGCACCCGCTTTGAATTTGCTTTATTTTTCAATCGCTTCAGAAAAAAAATCATTTAGAGCTACTGTTAATAATGAAAGCAATCTTGAAGATGTTATTAATTCTGCGGAAGAAATTCAGCCGGGAAAGAATTCCGGAGTGATAAAAGTGGTTGGTAGCCGTTCTCATATGAATGAAGAAACACAATTGTTTATTGATGAACTTAAAGAGAAATATGACAGAGTTGAGGTAGTTTCGAAGGGAAGTTCCTTGAAATTTTGTTTATTGGCGGAAGGCAATGCTCAATATTATCCCCGGTTTGGTCCTACTATGGAATGGGATACAGCAGCGGGGCAGGCCATATGTGAAGCAGTGGGAGTTACATGTGTGTTCAATGATTCCGGTGAAAGTATTAGTTATAACCGGGAGAATCTGAGAAATGGGAATTTCTCCGCTGCTTATGAAGGATAAGTCTCATAAAAGACACGTAGCTAAGGCAATTACCTGGAGAATTGTCGGCACCCTCGACACTATTGTACTTGCCTGGATGATTTCAGGTAATCCTTTTACCGGGCTACAAATAGGACTTGCAGAAGTAATAACTAAAATGCTCCTGTATTATTTCCATGAAAGACTATGGTTTAAGGGACAGTTTTCTGTACCCTCTGGGAAATGGAATAGCCGAAGACGACATATAGCCAAAACTATATCGTGGAGAATGGTGGGTACTTTGGATACCATGTTCTTAGCCTGGATAATAACCGGAAACCCATTAACCGGCCTTAAAATAGGTTTGGCCGAAGTTGTGACCAAAATGCTGCTGTATTACTTTCATGAGAGAGCATGGTATAGGTTCGATTTTGGAATTTCGAAAAAAAGGAAAAATAAGAGTTCAGACTTTCAGGATCTGGACCTAAAAAATGGTCAATAGTTGAGCAATATTGTAAAACACGAATATAGTACTTCAAAGGAAGATCGGAATAAGGAAAATCGACATAACTCCTTCGTAGTATGGTTTACCGGTCTTTCGGGATCTGGAAAATCAACTATTGCTAACCATCTGGAGAAAAAGCTTTTTGAAGCTGGAATAAAAGTCTATTCTTTAGACGGGGATAATATTCGCAGTGGCTTAAATAAAGGACTGAGCTTTAGTCGTGAAGATCGTTTTGAAAATAACAGAAGAATCGCTGAGGTTGCTAAGTTGTTTATTGATTCGGGGATGGTGGCAATTACTGCCTTTATATCGCCACTTGAGAAGGATAGAGAACAAGCAAGAAAAATAATAGGGAAAGAAAATTTTGTAGAGGTTTTTGTTAACACTCCTCTTGAGGTTTGTGAGCAAAGAGATGTAAAGGGTTTTTACGAAAAAGCCAGGAAGGGTGAAATCGAAAATTTCACCGGAATTAGTGCCCCTTATGAAGCACCCCAAAATCCTGATATTACTGTTAAGACAGATGTTGAATCTGTGGAAGATGCAGTGGAAAGAATATTTCTTTTTCTGCAGCATAAATTAGAGTATAATGAGTAAATATTTTTTAAACTACCTGGATGAGCTCGAATCGGAAGCTGTTTTTATTTTAAGAGAGGTCTGGGCCCAATTTGAAAATCCGGTTATTCTATTTTCCGGAGGTAAAGATTCAATTCTGGTAACCCATCTTGCTAAAAAAGCATTTCATCCGGCTCCCATTCCTTTCCCTTTACTTCACATCGATACGGGCCACAATTTTCCTGAAACCATTAAATTCCGAAATGACCTGGTTGATGAACTGGGGGTAAAATTAATTGTAGGATATGTGCAGGACTCAATTAATAACGGAAGAGTCGCAGAGGAAAGAGGAAAGAATGCAACCCGCAATGCTTTACAGATAACTACTCTTTTGGATACTATTGAGGAGCATAGAATAGATTGTGCTATTGGCGGGGGAAGAAGAGATGAAGAAAAAGCCCGCGCTAAAGAAAGATTCTTTTCCCATCGCAACGATTTTGGAGAATGGGATCCTAAAAATCAGCGGCCCGAACTATGGAACCTTCTCAACGGGAAACATTTCGAAGGCGAACACTTCAGGGCTTTCCCAATAAGTAACTGGACAGAAATGGATGTTTGGAATTATATAAAAAGAGAAAATATTGACATTCCTTCGTTGTATGTTGCCCATGAAAGGGAAGTAGTCTGGAGAAGCAATTCCTGGATTCCCGTTTCTGAATATTTAAAACTGGAAGAAGGAGAGAAAATAGAAAAAAAGAAGATCCGCTTTAGGACTCTTGGAGACATTACCATTACCGGAGGGATTGAGTCAGATGCCGACACCCTGGAGAAAATAGTGGAGGAAGTCGCTGCCATGAGAAAGACAGAGAGAGGAGACAGGAGTGATGATAAACGTTCTGAGACCGCGATGGAAGATCGAAAGAAACAAGGCTATTTTTAAACGCGAATTGTCGCGGATTAAAGCGAATTAGCACGAATTTCCGAGTATGGAGGAGAAAATCTTATTTAAGGAAGAGAGTTACAAAATCATAGGAGCATGTATGAAAGTGCATCGAGGTTTAGGACCCGGTTTTCTGGAATCGGTTTATGAAGAAGCCTTGGAACAAGAATTTAAAGTTGCAGGAATTCCTTTTGAACGGCAGATAAAGCTGAATGTTTTTTATGAGGAAAAAAAATTAAAAAAATATTTCATAGCTGATTTTGTTTGCTTTGATAAAATTGTTCTGGAAATAAAGTCGGTGAAGCATGTGCCTGTCGCCTTTCTTTCACAATTATATAATTATTTAGCAGCCACCCGGAAAGAGCTTGGAATTCTTGTAAATTTCGGCACTACTTCCTTATCCTATAAAAGAATTGTTAATACAACCCATTCGCGATAATTCGTTTTAAATTCGCGAAAATTAGTGACATAATGCATATAGATAACAACCAATTATTACGCTTCACCACTGCCGGCTCAGTCGACGACGGTAAAAGTACTCTAATCGGCCGGCTACTATACGACTCCAAATCCATCTTTGAAGATCAGCTGGAATCGGTGAGTGCAACCAGTGCAAAAAAAGGACATATAGGAGTGGATCTTGCTTTGTTTACAGATGGATTGAGGGATGAAAGGGAGCAGGGGATTACCATAGATGTTGCTTACAGGTACTTTACGACTCCGAAGAGGAAATTCATAATAGCAGATACTCCGGGACATATTCAGTATACCCGGAATATGGTCACCGGTGCATCCACGGCTAATGCTGCAGTGATATTAATTGATGCCCGACACGGGGTTATCGAGCAGACGAAAAGGCATTCTTTTATTGCTTCTTTACTGAACATCCCACATCTTATTGTATGTATCAATAAAATGGACCTGGTGGATTATTCTGAAGAAAGATTCAATGAGATCATCGGACAGTTTGAAGAATTTGCTTCCAAGCTTCTTATGAAGGATGTCAGGTTTATTCCAATTAGTGCACTGGATGGAGATAACGTGGTGAATAGGTCCAATAACATGGAATGGTACCAGGGAGGTACGCTACTAAATATCCTGGAAACTTTACACATTAGCAGTGATATTAATAAAATCGATGCCCGTTTTCCGGTACAAACAGTTTTAAGGCCTCAAAGTGAGGAGCACAGGGATTATAGAGGTTATGCGGGAAGAGTGGCGAGTGGAATTTACCGTTTGGGAGATGAAGTAGCCGTTTTGCCCTCGGGCTTTACTTCAAAAATAAGGTCAATAAACTCAGGCGAAAGAGAAGTTGAAGAAGCATATGCTCCTATGTCTGTAGCTATAGCTCTTGAAGATGATATCGATGTCAGTCGCGGAGACATGATTGTCAGAAAAAATAACCAGCCCAAAGTTACTCAGGAATTTGATGTAATGCTCTGCTGGTTAAACAAAGAAGCCGCCAAACCCAGAACGAAATATACAATTGTGCACACGTCAAATGAGCAGCGTGCAATGATCAAAGAGGTTATTTATAAAGTAGATATAAATTCCTATGAGCGACTAAGTGAGGATAAAGAACTCAATATGAATGACATTGCGAGAGTGAAAATACGGTGTACCCGGCCTCTTATGCTGGATTCCTATAGAGACAATCGAAATACCGGAAGTATTATTTTGGTGGACCAATCTACGAATGAAACGGTCGCTGCAGGAATGGTGGTATAGTATCCAAAATTACTGTAATTTGCTTTTATTATTACTTATCTGTGCTGTCTAATTTCTTTTGCGTAATCATTTTAAAGTTAGAACTTCAGCAGGTTTTTAATAGAATGAAATTTCCCCGTCTTACTTGGATGGATGTTTTCACATAATTCCTTTTCATAATTGTTGGTAGTTCCAAAGTGAGGCCTCCTGTAAGCTTTTTTCAGATCCTGTTCGAAAATGGACTTCAGAAACCCCTCCAGAACTTTTTGTTTAAGATTTGGTGGAATTTTATTTTGGCGGAAAGGAGATCTGTTCAGGTACTCTAACGTGAGTTCCTCATTTTGATCGACTTCTATTACTCTTTGAACCACTTCCTCAAAGTTCCTAAAATCATGACAATTAATTAAAGAAAGGGGATTAAAATCTAGGCCAACATCAGGATTTCCCCAGTATACAGGTATCGTATCCGTAATGTAAGCATGCATTAATTTCTCGGTAGTATAACCCGGAGAAGAGGAATTTTCAAAAGCAATGGAAAATCTACATTTTGACTGAAATTCTAATTTGGTATACATCCAGTTATCTGTAAATCTTCCCCCTACATCCATTGGGGCATTGTTAAGATGGCTCCCCGGAGACATGACTTTTTTGTAATTACTTAAAAGGTGAAAGAATTGATCTCTGGCAGGATCTGCCTGTGAATTGGAATAAATGAAATTGCAGAAGTAATCTTTCTTTTCTATATCTCCGGCTGTAAATTCCCTGGACCTCAAAAGTTTATTGAATTGGTCGGGAATGAGAGCAAAATTTGGATACCTTAAATACCTGTCTCCAAACTCTATATAACTAAACCCAATTGCATAATCACAAAGATTAAAATCTGGAATCAGGTTTTCACCGGTATAAAAGATCCTAATGGATTTTTTATAATTCAAAAAGTCCTTGCCGTAACAGGAATAAATCAGGTAGTCCGGTGCATTGGCATTCAATATTATTTCATAGTGGCGGGATAAAATATCCTGTAGGTAATTATTGGAGGGGTCAAAACCTTTGTAAAAATCAACGTACCACAATTTGATAGGTGACTTTTTTTTCTTGTCCTTAGTAGCATCTACCATAGCAGCCATTCGTTGTAATCAATTCCTGTAAAGTTTTCTTTTCCCATTCGCATCGCGAGATAATTTCCCGGGTTTGAACTGTAGGTCCCAATAAAATGTTCTGAAGATGCACATATGTCAATACTCGCCAATAATTTCAAAACCTTCATATATCTTTCTTGTTTGCTAAGTTTTACAAATTCATGATGTACATACCCTTTCTCGGAGGGGTTGCATAAGGTGGAAAATTTCCAGTGCGCGTATTTTGCTTTTAATTCCTGAATAATTCGATAATTGTCGGTCAATACAAAAATATTTTTTGAAATGGAAAGATTTAAGGCATCCTCCATATAGCTTTCGACAGTATAAATTTCCTTCTCTTTACTCTTATCTCCACCCCTTATCTGCATACTTATATAATTTTCTGGTAGGGATATTGAATTTTTGTATTTACTGATTTGCGTTGCAGCAGATTCATTGTATCTCCAGAGCATTCTCCCAATGACTTGTGCAGCATCCGGTAGAGAAGCGTTAGTTATGCCTAAATCGGGAACATTGAATTTTGCGGATTCAAATTCCTTACTGCGAAATTTGTCCCAAATGTCTTGCGTTAAATACGAATTAGCTGTTAAAAGCTTTAATAGAGTTGGGGGCCAAGACCTGGCATTTTTGACCTGGTAAGCCCTTTTGTTATAACGGCGATAGGGGTAGAAATCTGTTTCTTCACAAAATGGTAAAAAGTAATCCTGCCATCCCTCTTTGTAGGAAAGGTTTCCTCTTTTTGAATACAACCTGAATTTAATCCTGTTTTGTAAACAATATAGAATGGCAAAAACCATATTATTAAATTCTGAAAAAAATCCTGCATCTGCCCCAAGATGGAAAGTGAGCGTTTTTCTGAACGAATTGTTTAACTCAGAATAAGATTTTACTAAAGCTTCTGGATTTGAAGATTTCAATCTAGTATAGGTTAATTTCCTTCAAAGCTAAGTTTTTTTATCAATAAATTCCATCGGTGACAATTCTGCCTATCATTCCTGAAGAAATTAATACTTTAGCATTCTTACATGATATGAATTAATGTCTTTAAAGAAGGAGATGACATCAGGTCTTATTTGGACCTTCGCCCAACAATTCGGAAATCAAGTTGTTGGTTTCGTTATATCTATAATTCTCGCCAGAATTCTTTTGCCTGCTGAATTCGGGCTTATTGCCATGATTGCTGTTTTTGTTGCTGTTGGGAACGGTCTTTTGGACAGCGGTCTCAGTAAATCTATAATGAGAGACACAGAGGCTGATAAAACAGATTTCTCAACTGTTTTTCTTTTCAATATGCTGGCAGGCACCATTGTGTATTTTACAGTTTATTTATCGGCTCCTTTTATCGCTGCTTTTTATGAACAGCAAGTGCTTACCGGGGTGTTGAGGGTTTACTGTTTAACCTTTTTTTTTACTGCAGCTACCTCCGTTCATATAGCCGTTTTCACAAGGGACATGAATTTTAAGATACAAACGCTTATGGCAATACCTTCAGCAATAATTGGAGGAGCTATAGGAATAACTCTGGCTCTATATGGTTTTGGGGTATGGAGTTTGGTTTATAGCAGCCTTTTTAACGCCTTTTTTAGCTTCATTATTATTTGGAAATCCTCGGATTGGTATCCTTCGTTACAGTTTGACAGGCATCGTTTTGTGAAACACTGGAATTACGGTTATAAACTTGGACTCGCAGATTTGCTAAGTAGAATATTTAATAATTTGTATCTGGTTGTGATTGGGAAATTCTTTTCAGCAGCATTATTAGGATTCTACACCAGGGCCGAGAGTACAAAACAATTGCAGATAAGTAATATTGAACGTGCGCTCAATAAGGTAAGTTTTCCCTTATTCGTCAAAATTAAAGATGATTCAACACGCTTAAAATCTGTTTTTAGGAAACTTCTAAAAATGGTTTTGTATATTGTTAGTCCGGCTCTGTTGATCAGTGCCGCCCTGGCCGAACCCCTATTCAGGTTTCTTTTTACCGAAAAATGGTTGCCAGCCGCACCCTATTTTCAGGTGTTGTGCCTGGGAGGCCTTTTTCTACCGTTGCATTCCTATAACTTAAGTTTACTGAATATATACGGTAGAAGTGATCTTTTTCTTAAACTTGAGATTCTAAAAAAGGGACTTATAGTTTTATCCATTTTGTTGATTATTCCCTTTGGGATTTTTGGATTACTTTGGGGGAAGGTCATACTCTCATTTGCTGCATTGTTCATTAATGCTCAGTATACCCGGAAATTCATTTCCTATAGTCTAAAATCTCAGTTTGTTGATGTGATTCCTATTTATTTGCTGGCAGTTTTAAGTGCAGCATTTGTATGGGGAAATGACAGGTATTTTTTAAATGATTTTTCAGATCTGGTGCGGTTGATTGGGGGCGGAGTTATAGGTTTACTAATATTTCTAATATTTTCTAAAGTAGGGAAGTTTGAACAGTTAACACAATTAATTAGCCTGATTAAAGACAGTTCGGGAAAAGATTTACAAAAACCTCCTGCAGATTAGGCTGGAGGAGGTTTCAAATTCAAGATACGTAATGATCAACGTAACCAAGACCTTTCTTCCTCCTATAGAGGAGTATGAAAAATACCTGGAGCAGATTTGGAAGTCGAATCAAATTGCTAACGGTGGAAAATTGTGGTATGAATTACAGGCAAAGCTGAAGGATTACCTCGATTCGCCTGACTTGATTCTTACTGCTAACGGAACACTTCCCTTGCAAATTTCTCTAAAAGTACTCGCGGGTAATGGAGAGGTGATTACTACCCCTTTTAGTTATGTGGCAACTACAGCTGCCATAGTATGGGAGAACTGCACACCGGTTTTTGTTGATATCCATCCGGATTATCTCACCATTGATGAAACAAAAATAGAAGCTGCTATTACTGAAAAAACTACTGCTATTCTGGCAACCCATGTCTTTGGGAATCCTTGTAACATAGAGGAGATAGATAGAATAGCCAAGAAGCATGATCTTAAAGTCATATATGACGCTGCGCATTGTTTTGGGGTAAAATTTAAAGGTGAAAGTATCTTCAATTTTGGAGATGTAAGCACCTGTAGTTTTCACGCAACAAAAATTTTTCATACGGGAGAAGGGGGAGCTATGTTCTGTAAAGATCCGGAATTATTTAAAAAGCTTTTTTACAGCCATAACTTCGGTCATAAAGGGGAATCGGGATTTCACGGCCTCGGTATTAATGCAAAAATGAGTGAGTTACAGGCTGCAATGGGACTGTCGATTTTGCCTTATTTACCAGAGCTTATTGAAGCAAGGAAACATGTAGTACAGCAGTATGAAAAAAAAATGAATTTTGCTGAAATGAACAAAATCTTAATCCGGGAGGGAACCTTCTGGAATTTTTCTTACTACCCTGTCATTTTTAAAAATGAAAAGCAGCTCTTAAAGATTCTGGAAATGTTGACTGAAAAAAACATATTTCCCAGGAGGTATTTTTATCCCTCTTTAAATACCTTGAAATTTTTAGGAAATATCAATTGTAAGGTTTCAGAGACTATTTCCAAAAGAGTTCTTTGCTTACCGCTGTATCACAATATGACTTTTCAAGAGATAAATGAAATTTGTGACGTTCTAAAATCCGGATAATTTGACTTCCGCCTTCGCGCCCAAAAAATGGTTTTGTGCGTAATTTCACAGTTCTTTAAGACTGCTAGTTTGGAGTGTTCGGTATTCCTAAACTACATTTGCGGGATGAAAAATATTTGATATACCATTGCACTGGTATTCTTATTATGAAATGGAAGGTGTGGTGAAATTTAGAAGTTTAAAAATGTATAAATTAAATGAATAATCCATTAAACCTATTTATTCTTAACACCCCGCATGATAGTTGGGAAGAATATTTAATAACAGAATTTAAAAGTAAAGGATTAATAAAAAATGCGATAGTTCACAAAACCGCTAAGGAAAGTAAAAAAAGATTTTTAAATCTTGGAGAGGAAGGATTAGAAGGCGAATATATGGCTGTGCCTCTTAAGGTTTATAATCGTATGTATAATCATTTACCTAGGTTCATCGATATGTATTGCAGGGTAACTCCTTATCATTCGGGAACATATAGTGAATTAAATTTTCATCAATATCTTGATCATTTCAATTTAATTTTAAATTATTATTATACATTTTTTATTGAAAATAAAATTGATTTATTTATCCATAATAATTCTCCCCATGTAGGTTATGATTATATACCAAATATACTTGCAGAAGAATTAGGAATTAAGACTTTATATTTAGAACAAACAATTATTCCAAATAGATTTTTTTATTACTGGCAATTCGATGATTTCGGAAGCTTTAAAACTGCTGAAAAATTATTTGAATCGAAGCCTTTTGAACTTGAAAATAAATTCGAAAAGGATCTGCCTTATATGAATAAAAAATTATTAAGAAGTGGGTTTAAATTTTCTAATATTAAAAATCTTAGTTCCTTAAATAAAGAACTGACTACTTATGTTCCAGAGTACCAATTTGCAAAAGAAATTTTTAAATCTGAATATAGAGGTCAGGCGTATTATCGTTATAAGTTGAAAAAGAAATATGACGAAAATCGAAAAAAATTATCATCAACAATTGATCTGAAGAAACCTTTTATTTATTTCGCACTTCATTTACAACCCGAAAAAACAACTTCTTCCTGGGGTGGAAAATATTCCGATCAAGCTTTGGCATTAGAACATTTATCTTCAATTTTACCCAAAGATTGGAAGATTTATGTAAAAGAAAATCCTAAGCAAACTTATTTTATGAGGAATCCGGAATTTTTTAGAAGATTGGAACGTATCCCTAATCTTGAACTTGTATCTACGGCTTATAATACTTACGATTTAATTACAAACGCTAAACTGTGTGCCACAATTACCGGGACGGTGGGCTGGGAGGCTATTACCGGGGGAACGCCTGCTTTAATTTTTGGTAGTCCATGGTATAAAACTTTACCGGGAGTTTATAGTTTTTCTCCAGACCTGGACCTGGAAAGTATTAGCTCTAAAAAGTTGGAATTTAAAGAGCTTCAATCTAAATACAATGACCTTACCGCTAAGTTGGCTCCGGGTGTGGCCTTAAATGAGGTGTACCCTTCTTATTATAAAGACTATGATGTTGAAGAAAACAATGTTTTATTAACCAATACTCTTGAAAAAATAATATTATCAAAATTTAAAAACTAATATGTTAACAAATAAAAATTTATTGATTACCGGTGGAACTGGCTCCCTGGGAAAAGCTTTAACTAAGCATATTTTAAGAGAATATCCCGGCGTTAATAGACTCGTTATTTTTTCAAGAGATGAACAAAAACAGTTTGAGATGGCTCAGGAATTTCCAGCCGATAGGTTTCCTCAACTTCGGTTTTTTATTGGGGATGTTAGGGATGAGGCCAGGGTAAAGAGAGCTCTTAAAGGAATAGATTATGTGATTCATGCTGCGGCGATGAAACATGTGCCTATAGCGGAATATAATCCTATGGAATGTGTGAAAACCAATATCATGGGTGCTGAGAATATTATAAATGCATGTTTAGAAACGGAGGTAAGTAGAGTTGTTGCATTATCTACAGATAAAGCAGCGGCTCCTATTAATTTATATGGTGCGACCAAATTAGCATCAGATAAATTATTTGTTGCGGCGAACAACATTACAGGTTGGAATCCTATTAAATTTTCAGTAGTGCGTTACGGTAATGTAATGGGTTCTAACGGCTCGGTAATTCCGTTTTTTCTAAAAAAGAAGAAAGAAGGCGTATTGCCAATTACAGATCCTACCATGACAAGATTCAATATTTCCCTCCAGGGAGGAGTCGATATGGTGATGCACGCTTTAGAACATGCCTGGGGCGGGGAGATCTTCGTACCCAAAATTCCTTCTTACAAAATAACAGATATTGCCGAAGCTATTGGCCCGGAATGTAAAAAACCGGTAGTGGGAATCCGTCCGGGAGAAAAGATCCATGAAGAGATGATCACTGATTCCGATTCTTACTATACCTATGATTTAGGGAAATACTATACAATACTTCCCGCTACCCATAAGTGGAAATTAGATGATTTTATCAAGGAGTTTAAAGCTAAGAAAGTAACTCCGGGCTTCCAGTATAATTCAGGGGAAAATGAAGCATGGGAATCTGTAGGAGACCTTAGAGAATTAATTAAAGAACATGTAGACCCAACTTTTGAAGTTTAATCTATGAATAATCCAATTCCTTACGGGCGTCAAAATATCACGGAAGAAGATATTGAAGCTGTGGTGAGCACCTTAAAATCCGATTACCTTACACAAGGCCCCAAAATTGCTGAATTTGAAGAAGCTTTTGCAAAGTATGTAGGCAGTAAGTATGCGGTAGCAGTCTCAAATGGTACTGCTGCTTTGCATCTTTGCGCTATGGCTTTAAATGTTCAGGAAGGTGATAAGGTAATTACAACGCCCATTACTTTTGCTGCCTCAGCGAATTGTGTGAGATACTGTGGAGGGGAAGTTGTTTTTGCAGATATAGATCCAAAAACATATCTATTAGATATCAATAAGGTTAAAACATTATTAGAGGAAGCTCCAAAGGGTACCTACAAAGGTATAATTCCTGTAGATTTTGCTGGAAATGCTGTAGATCTTGAGGCTTTTCGAAAATTAGCAGATAAATATGATCTTTGGATTATCGAGGATGCTTGTCATGCTCCGGGTGGGTATTTTATCGATAGTAAGGGTTCTAAGCAAACATGTGGAAAGGGTAAATTGGCCGATTTAGCTATTTTCTCTTTCCATCCGGTGAAGCATATTGCTAGTGGAGAAGGAGGGATGATTACTACAAATGATAAAGACCTCTATGAAAAGTTAATTCAACTCAGAACTCATGGTATTGTTAAGGACGATGAGAAGTATCAAAATTCTATAGAATTTGCTATTGGTTCAACTATCCCATCAGAAGGAGTTGAAAAATATCCAGCTTGGTATATGGAAATGCAGGATCTGGGTTATAATTACAGGATTACTGATTTTCAGGCTGCCTTAGGAAATAGTCAGTTAAAAAGAGCTGATGAAGGTCTTGATAAGAGAAGAGATATAGCTGCAGTCTATAAAAAAGCTTTTAATAATAAAGAGTTTATAAAAGGCCAATCTGGTGTAATTGAAGGGCATGCATACCATTTATATGTAATTGAAGTGGAGGATCGTTATGGACTTTATAATTACTTAAGGGAGAACAGCATCTATGCTCAAATACATTACATCCCTTGCCATTTAATGCCGTATTACAGAGGTTTAGGTTGGAAAGAAGGAGATATGCCATTTGCTGAAAATTATTATAAGAATTGTATTAGTCTACCTATGTATCCAACTTTATCGAGAGAAGAGCAAGGGTTTGTTATTGATAAAATAAATGAGTATTATTCATGATATTTGCGATTGTAAAGGAAGAGATTATTAATGGTTTAATTTCTCAACTTAAGTCCTTTTTTCCCTTGTCAAGTAAAGAAATAGTCTTGTTAAATTCTTTAAGTCAAGAAGTTTTCGATAGAACCGAATTTTGCTTTTCTAAAAATCCTAATAAGTATTACTTCAAAGGGCAAGATGTTTATTTTAACCCTTACCATTCGGGACAATACACTATTTTTTTATATTATTTTTCAAATTCTATTTTTAGAAATAATAAAAGTAATTCTAGATTAGCCGATAAAGTTTATTACTTAAATAAGATCATGAATGCTTGTGATCTTTTTTATGAAGTGGAATTGCCTGAAATATTAATATTAGATCATCCAGTAGGTTCCGTTATGGGAAGAGCGAAGTTTGGTAACGGCTTTACTTTTGGTCAAAATTGTACGGTAGGGAATAACAAGGGCATTTTTCCTGTAATAGGAAAAAATGTTTGGATGACAGCCAATTCAATGATTTTGGGTAACTGTAAGATTGGAGATAATGTAATACTAGGTGCAGGTACTTGCGTTAAAGATCAAGATATACCCGCCGATTCTATCGTTTTTGGTAACTCTCCGAATCTTATTATAAAGAAGAATAAAAATTAAAATGGCTAACATCGCAATCATACCTGCCAGAGGTGGGAGTAAAAGAATACCAAGAAAAAATATCAAAGATTTTCTAGGGAAACCTATTATCGCCTATTCCATTGAAGCAGCACTAAATAGTAAACTTTTTGAGGAAGTAATGGTGTCGACAGATGATGTTGAAATTGCAGAAATAGCAAAACAATATGGTGCCAAAGTACCTTTTATTAGGAGCGAGAAAAATTCTAATGATTTTGCTGCGACAGTAGATGTTCTATTTGAAGTTATAAATCAGTATAAAATTTTAGATAAAAATTTTATTAACGCATGTTGTATATACCCTACAGCACCTTTTGTAACTTCTGATATTTTAAATAAGGGATACGAAAAGATGATAACAGGTAATTATGATACTGTATTTTCTGTCCTACGTTATAGTTTTCCCATTCAACGTGCCTTAAAGGTTGTAGATGATAAGGTTAAAATGTTTTATCCTGAATTTTTAGAGAGTCGTTCTCAGGATTTGGAACCTTCATTTCACGACGCTGGACAGTTTTATTGGTTTAAAACGAGTGTATTGGAAACTCATAACAAACTTTGGACAGATAATACTGGTAAAATAGAAATAGATGAATTGAAGGCTCAGGATATAGATAATGAGACTGATTGGAAATTAGCTGAACTAAAATATGAACTCTTACAAAATTCTTAATAAGCAAGTTTTTTCTTCTGGAGATTATTCCATTGTTCCAATTCGAATGGAAGATCGAATAGATATAATGAACTGGCGCAACGAACAAATGTATCATTTGCGGCAAAATCAACCTCTTACAAAGGAGCAGCAGGATATTTATTTTCAATCAGTAATTTCCGCTTTATTTGACCAAGACCAGCCTTCACAGATTCTTTTCTCTTATTTAGAAGGAGATAAGTGTATTGGTTATGGAGGTCTGGTTCATATCAACTGGAAAGACAGAAATGCTGAGATTTCTTTTATTATGAAAACAGAATTAGAAGAACAGTTCTTCTATAAGCATTGGGGAATTTTTCTAAAGTTAATAGAAGAAGTAGCCTTTAGTGAATTGCAACTACATAAATTACATTCTTTTGCCTTTGATTTAAGGCCAAAAATTTATGAAGTTCTGGAGATTGCCGGTTTTAAACAAGAGGCTGTTTTGAAAGAACATTGCTTATTTAATAACAAGTACATTGATATAGTGATACATTCTAAATTTAACAAATCATGAAAGATATTAAACTTGTTCCGCTTAGATTTGAAGATCTTGAATTAGTAAGAGAATGGAGAAATTCTCCTGAAGTTTCTCAATATATGTATACCGATTATTTTATCTCAAAAGAACAACAGGAAAAATGGTTTGAGAAAATTCAGCAAGACGAAAGTAGTAAGTACTGGATGATACAATATGAAGATAAAGAGCTGGGAGTCGCCAACATCGATGAAATTGATAGAAGGAATAGTAAGTGTAATTGGGGATTTTATCTAGGGAATTCGAGCATAAGAGGGAAGGGGATTGGAGCAAAAGTAGAATTCAATGTTTTAAATTATGTATTTGAAGAACTGAAATTAAATAAGTTAGTTGGGGAAGTTTTTTCCTTTAATGAAAAGGTCGTCAAAATGCATGAAAAATTTGGATTTAGACGAGAAGGATTCCTTAGGAATCATATTTATAAAAACGATAAGTTCCATGATATTGTGGTGATTGGGTTGCTTTCTTCCGAATGGGATCAGATTAAGAAAGAAGTTGAAAGTAGAATTTACCGTAATAATGAAAACATCAAGAAATTAGTTTAAGATGAAATTAGTAGTAGGCCAAAAAGCATCCCAAACTAGGAAGTTCTCGCAACAGGAGGTGTTAGCATTTAGTAAACTTACGGGAGATGATAATCCCATACATTTTGATAATGGTTATGCATCAAGTACAAGGTTCAAAAAAATCATAGTCCAGGGCCCTATGGTTGTTTCCTTAATAGGTGGAATATTGGGCTCTACACTTCCTGGACCAGGAACAATTTATATAAGTCAGGAAACAAAATTTTTAAAACCACTTTATATTGATGAGACTGTTACGGCATGGGTTGAAGTAGTAAAAATTAGAAAAGACAAACCTATAGTTACTTTAAAAAATTGGATTGAGAAACAAAATGGAGAAATTGTTTTAGAAGGACAGTCAGTAATCTTGTTTTTGGAAAATTTATAATTTTTGATTCTTGAATAAGGAATTTAAAATGAAGTTACTTTACATTTAACTAAACCAGACTAATTAACTACTATTTAGAATATATTTTATAGATGGAAAAGTCTTTACGTAGATTAAATGAAAATGATATTGAAATTCTATATTTCTGGAGAATTCAGCCGGAAATTAGGAATAATTCATTTGATAAAAGTGAATTTTCATTGGTCGATCACAAGAAATGGTTTCAGAATGTTATAAAAAGCAATTTAGTTTTTGCATATATTTTGGAAGTAGATTTTAAACCTGTTGGAGTTATCAGGTTTGATATAGAGGATAGAGAATTAGCTAGAATTAATTATCTTATAGATCCACTATATCATGGGAAAGGGTTCGGTACTCAAATTTTAGAATTAGGTATAAAAAGAATTAGTCTAGACAATTCGCAAATAAAGAAAGTTTACGGACATATTTTAAAACAAAATATGGCCTCTATCAGAATCTTTAAAAAATTAAATTTTATAAAGATTTCTGAGAATACATCAGAATTAAAATTTGAAAAATCTATTGAATGAAAATTGGAAATAATGTTATAGGGGGAGAAAATCCTGTTTTTATAATTGCAGAATTATCTGCAAATCATAACGGAAGTTTAGAAACTGCTTTGGAAACCATAAGAGCTGCAAAGCGAGCTGGAGCTGATGCCATAAAGTTACAAACTTATACTCCAGACACAATGACCTTAGATATAAAATCGCCTGATTTTAAATTAAGCCAGGGAACTATATGGGATGGTAAATATTTGTATGATTTATATGAAGAAGCTTATACCCCTTGGGAGTGGCATAAAGAAATCATGAAAGCCGCAGCAAAAGAAGGTTTGATTTGTTTTTCTTCTCCATTTGATAAAACAGCAGTTGATTTTTTGGAAGATTTAAATGTGCCCGCCTATAAAATAGCTTCATTTGAAATAACTGATATCCCACTAATAGAATACACGGCTTCCAAAGGGAAACCAATAATTATATCTACAGGTATTGCTGAAGAGAAAGACATTGAATTGGCCTTAGATGCCTGTAAAAGAATGGGCAATAATG
Source organism: uncultured Flavobacteriaceae bacterium (assembly GCA_963739625.1). Taxonomy (GTDB): domain Bacteria; phylum Bacteroidota; class Bacteroidia; order Flavobacteriales; family Flavobacteriaceae; genus Salinimicrobium. The sequence continues at coordinate 31,081 of CAVUAU010000007.1, read as the reverse complement.
ATATCGCTTTATTAAAATGCACCTCCTCATATCCCGCTCCTATTGAAGAAGCCAATATGGTTATGGTAAAAGACCTGGCAGAACGCTACGGGGTTGTTTCAGGCCTTTCTGACCACACTTTGGGAAATACCGTTCCTATAGTGGCTACGGCAATGGGAGCCAAGATTATAGAAAAACATTTTATTTTAGATAAATCTGTTGGTGGTCCTGATGCATCTTTTTCAATGGATGAACAGGAGTTTTCTAAAATGGTTAAAGCTGTTAGGGAAGCAGAAAAAGCTATAGGAAAAATTGATTATACTTTAACTGAGAAACAGAAAAAAGGAAAGGATTTCAGCCGTTCTTTATATGTGGTGGAGGATATTAAATCCGGAGAAATGATTACTGAAAAAAATGTCAGGAGTATCAGGCCGGGATTTGGGATGCATCCCAAACATTTAAAAGATTTTCTGGGAAAAAAAACAGATAAAGATTGGAAAAAAGGTGACAGGTTTTCGGGTATTGTAAAAAGTTAACAATTCTTGTAACTGAATGCATGGAAGCAATAGCATTCTATTAAAAATTCTTTTTCGCTCACTAAGTGACTAGTATAAGATTTTTAATGATTTCAAAAATATTCCTGTTTTTATTGCTGGCTTTTATTGGCTCAAATAATAGTCTCTGCACTTGGAAATCAAGTTGATTAATCAAAACAAAAAAATACTAATTCAATTAATAAATTTTTTTCTACCCTGTTAATACTTTTCAATTGATCCTAACTTATGTCTTTACAAAATAGAGCGCTTTCTGGTATTGGCTGGACATTTCTGGAGCAATTTGGAAGCAAAGTTATGTCATTTATTGTTCAAATAATATTGGCCAGGCTAATTGCCCCTGAAGAATTTGGACTTTTAGGAATGATTTTAATTTTTAATGCTGTGGGGAATTCTTTATCCGATTCTGGAATGAGTCAATCTCTCATACGATCTGATAAACCAGAGGAAAAAGATTTTTCTACTGTTTTTACTTTGAACCTTGCGATTTCGTTATTTCTATATGGGGTTTTTTGGGTTTCGGCTCCTTATATTTCAGATTTTTATAGTCAACCAAGATTGACAAATCTTATTCGCATATATAGTATTGTTATTGTTATAAATAGTTTATTTACTATTCAAAAAACAAGATTAACATATGATTTAAATTTCAAATATCAAATGAAAGCTCAATTACCTGCTTTATTAATTTCAGGTTTTACAGGTATTTTGTTAGCTCTTTTAAATTTTGGAGTTTGGGCACTAGTTTATATGGAAATTGTTATGGGTTTAATGCTCACGCTAATCTATTTTTTGCAAACCCGTTGGATACCTAAATTAACAATTTACCGGGAGAGATTAAAATCGCATTTTTCCTTTGGATACAAAATTACCCTTGCCGGGGTTTTGAGCCGTATTGTCGCTAATATTTTTCCCATGATTATCGGGAAGTATTTTTCTGCAACCATGGTAGGTTATTATACAAGAGCCTCAACTATGAAAGAATTTCCAGTATCGACTCTGTCCAATACCTTAGATAAAGTTTTCTATCCTTTATTTGCAAAAATTAAGAACAATAAGGAGAAATTAAAAGATGCTTATCAAAGAGTACAGATTCTAGTCTTATTAGTTTTAAGCACAATTATGTTACTTTTGATCTTAACGGCTTTTCCCTTATTCGGGGCTTTACTTGGTGCGAAATGGTTGCCTGCGGTACCTTATTTTCAATTGCTTTGTATATCAGGAATTTTTTATCCAATCAATAAGTACAATTCTAATATTTTAAAAATTAAAGGAAGAACTGATTTATATCTTAAAATGGCCGTAATTACTCAAATAACACTTATTTTAGGTGTTATTTTAACCGTGAAGTATGGAATAATACCTTTAATTTTATCTCAAGTAGCTAATAGTGTGATTGGAGCAATAGTCAATATTCACTTTGCCAATAAATTTATCGATTATTCTTTCAAAGAGCAGTTTCAGGATGTTTTCAGAACAATATTCCCGGGATTGGCGGTATTTGGTCTGTTGTATTTCATAAATGAGAATTACCCGATATTTAAAAACATGGGATATATCATACAGTTTATTCTTCTTTGTTCTATTTTCTTATTGGCTGTTTTTTTTATTCATTTTTTATTTAAAACCCGCTCTATTCAGGAAGCGTTTAAACTTTTTGAAAATACAGGATTAGGAGGTCCTGTGAAGAAATATTTAAACCGGTATCCAAAATAATTTGATTAGAGACTTACTTTATTAAAACTATATGATTTTCTAAGTTAGTATATAGAAATATAAAATATGATTAAAAAACCTGTAAGAGAGGAAATACTCGTAGATCTTTACCGGTCTAAGCCAGAAAGATTATCGAAAATGGGAATTGTAAAGCTTATTTTATCAGATCCCTGTGCAAGATATATGGTTGCATATAGGCTGGCATCATCTTATCACAAATCTAATTTCTATGGTTTTTTTAGTCGGGGATGGCTTCATTTTTTAAAATCGAAATTTAATATTCAAATTTATTTACGAGCTAAGATTGGAAAAGGATTCAAATTAAATCACTACGGTAATATTATAATCAATGAATGTGTGAAAATTGGTGAGAATTGTAATGTAGCTCAAGGAGTAACTATTGGGAATGTTAGCCGTGGAAAACTGAAGGGCTGTCCTACAATTGGAGATAGGGTTTGGATAGGACCTAATGCTGTGGTAGTAGGAAAAATAAATATTGGAAACGATGTTTTAATTGCCCCATTAACTTATGTAAATATTGATTTACCAGATGGGGCAGTAGTTTCAGGTAACCCTTGTAAAATTCATTCCTATAATGGGAGTGGAGTATATGTCAAACACGTTTATGGGCAAAAACAATAAAAATAGAAGTAATTTGATTGTTTTAACTTATCATAAAATATCATGCCGATCTCATTTTGAAAAGCAGATTAAATATTTAATAGCTAAATATGATATCGGACTAAATTTAAAGAACGGGATAGAAGGAAAAAAGAGATTAGTTATTACTTCAGATGATGGAGATTTAAGCTTTTATCTTAACGCATTTCCAATTTTAAAGAAATATAAAATCCCTGCAGTTTTGTTCATTATTGCAGATTTGATAGATACTAGTAAACCATTTTGGTGGGACGAGATAGAGTATTATTTAGGGAAGGAAGCGGGAAACAAAAAAGTCTGGGAGGTTAAAAATTGGCCGAATAAAATGCGTTTGGAGTTTTTAGATGACTTACGAAAGAAATCAACTAAACCTCTTTTAAAACAGGACCAGTTGACAACAGCTCAATTAAAAGAAATGCAGAAAGCCGGTATTGTGATTGCAAACCATTCCCATACCCACCCTATGTTTGACCAATGTACCCGTGAAGAACTGGAAGCCGAAATGGTGCAATCAGAAAAGGTTTTGAAGGAATCTGAATTCACTTTTGATATGTTTGCTTATCCAAATGGCAATTATTCTCCTTTAACCGAAGACGTGCTTAAAATGTATGGAGTAAAGAATGCGTTTTTATTTGATCACAAGATCAATAAGAGCAGTAATTACAACCCTTTAAGGATTTCTCGTTTAGTAGTTAATGATTCTACCCCTATGTGGAAGTTTAGGCTTATCTTGAGTGGTTGGCATAGTCGAATACTTCCTTTGACAAGAGCTATAGGTAAATTAAGAAAACAATAGCATGAAAATATTGATCATAATTGACTCATTAGGAGGCGGGGGTGCAGAGAGATCAACTCAGGTGCTTTGTGACTTTTTATATGAACAGGGTGTTTCATTCCAAATTGTTTGCCTTTATTTTTATCCCAATGGGTTTCATCAGGAGATGATTGATAAAGGATATGACATCCAGTTTCTTAAAAAAAAGAGTTTTACAGGACAGGTAGGAGAAATTGGAAAGTTGATCAAAAATGGAAATTTTGATTTGGTGCACAGTATCCTTTTTAAATCTAATTTAAGAACAAGATTCGCAAAATTGCGTACAAAATTTCAACATTTAGAAAGCCTCGTCAATACCACTTATTCCCAGGAAAGAAAGTTGGACAAAAAGGTCAACCAGAATTTACTTTCGCTATATAAAATTTTGGACAAATATACTGCCCGATTGTTTGTGGATCATTTTCATAGTATTACCAATACTGTCAAAAAACACTATATCGACCAATTAGGTTTGAACCCAAAAAAGATCACTGTGGTTTACAGAGGGAGAAAACCGATTAAATTAAGTGCAGTTAGAGAAAAATCCTCCCCTGAGTTTATCCTTTTAAATGTTGCGAGGCAGGATTATCAAAAAGGTCAGATATTTCTTCTTCAGGCTATGAACCAAATGAAGATTCAAAATGAGAAAAATATAAAACTCGTTGTTTTAGGTGTTGAAGGTAGTATGACCTCAACTTTAAAAGATTATGTGGTACAAAACGGGCTACAAAATATGGTCGATTTTGCAGGTTTTTCCAATGATGTGGAATCTTTTTACGGGCGGGCGGACATATTTATTTTTTCCTCTCTTTTTGAAGGGCTTGGCGGAGCCCTGATAGAAGCTCAATCGGCTGGACTGCCAATAATTGCTAATGATTTAGAGGTTTTAAGGGAAGTAGCTGTAGATCAAAAAAATGCATTATTTGTGGACATTAAGGATTCCTCCTCTGTAGCGCAGGCCGTACTGAGACTCAAAAATTCTCCTGAATTAAGAGCTGAATTTTCCAAAAATAGTCTAAAAAATTACAAGGATAAATTTAGAGAAGAGGTGAGCAATCGGGAAATGCTGAAATTATATAAGGAATTATGTTAGAGTTTAGACCAATAAATTACGATTCGGATATAGATGAAGTTGTACAATTAATAAAACAAAATCTACAACCAAAATATACCAAAGATTTTCTTATTTGGAAACATCTTAATAATCCATTTGGTTCTTCCTTATCTATGGTTGCAACTATTGGAAAAGAAATTGTAGGAGTTTTATTCTATATGCGATATAATTTCTATAATCAAAGAGGTGAAATGATAAAATGTATCCGGCCCTTTGATGCTTGTACTTCCACCAATATGCGAGGAAAAGGTATCTTCAAGAAGCTTATGACTAAAGGTCTGGAAAGATATAAGAATGATTATCAAATCCTGTTGGCCAACCCGAATTCTAACAGTCATCCCGAATTCCTAAAATTAGGTTGGAAAGAACCTAAACATAATTACGTGTATAAACTTGGAGCTATTATGCCTTCAAAGTTAAAAAAAGGAGAAAGTCTGAGTGAAATACAGAAATCGGATAATTCTTCGGACATACTTTCCTCTAAAGACCTTTTTCAGGTAGGTAATTCTCTTAAATTTGTACAGTGGCGTTATCATGATCCTGTTTACGTGAAGGTAAAGTACCAAACATTGGATAAAAAAATACTTTATATTATTTATCGAAGGGATCGTATTAAAGGATTACCTACTGTTGTTCTTTGTGATATATACGGTGATAAAGAAATTTTGCGAAAAGCAGTAAAAAGGATTCTGGCCAGGGAGAATACTGCCTTCCTGTATTTTCTCGAAAATCCACTTAATAAGAATATAAAACCTTTGTTCGCATTAAAACACAGGAAAGCATTGATTGTTTTAAAAGGGAATAACATTAAAATTCCGGAGAAACTGGTGGTTTCTTTAGGAGACCTTGAAGGTAAACTTTAATTAAGGGTGAATAAAATTAAAGTCTTATATATTATTGATACGCTTGAAGGCTATGGAGCGGAAAAAAGCCTGGTGGAAATAACCAGAAGTTTTAAACAAATTGTTCCTGTATTTGTTCATATTTATCAGGGGGATATGCTGAAGCCAAGGTTAGAGGAAGCCGGGGTTAGGGTTTATTCTTTGGACTTACAAAAAAAATATGATTTTAATACTGCTGTAAAAAAGCTCCAGCCCATTTTTTTACGGGAAAGACCTGATGTTGTCCATGCTACCTTGTTCCGCTCTGAAATTATTGCCAGAAAGTTAAAAAAAATATTTCCTCAAATCTACCTAATTGGGAGCTTTGTAAGCAATGCCTATTCTCCGGAAAGGTTCAGAAATAAGGGGCCTCTGAACAAAATTAAACTTTCTTATTTTCAAAATCTCGATAAGCGATCTGTCTATCTGGTGGATCACTTTATTTCAAATTCTGAGACTATCAAAAAATGTACGGCCAGAGCTTTAAAGGTGCCAATGGATGAGGTTAGTGTTATTTATCGAGGTAGAAAAAGTGATGACTATAATTTCCAAAGAGTTGAGAGCGATCTTCCCTACTTGCATGATCAGGATCAAATCCTTTTAAACGTAAGTAGATTGATCCCTCTTAAAGGCCAAATGGATCTTTTAAAGGCTATGCCCTCAGTAATAAAGAAATACCCCGAAATACAACTTGTTTTTGCCGGCCATGGAGGTTACAGAAAAACGTTGGAAGAGTATGCCGAAAAAACAGAAATTCAGGATCATATAAAGTTTTTGGGAAGAATAGATAATATTCCGAAGCTATTGGTTAAAGCTGATATTTTTCTATACCCTTCTTATTCTGAAGGTTTGCCAGGCGCATTAATAGAAGCTATGATGGCCGAAAAGATAATCATTGCCTCCAACATTCCTGAAAACCTTGAGTGTGTAGACGAAGATTGTGCATTGATTTATGAAAAGGGGCATGTTGAAGAATTGGCTTCCAATATTAATAAAGTTCTTGGAGCGCCGGAAAAATATCGATCCCTGGCCCGAAACGCTCGTAAGTGTGCAATTGAAAAGTTTGAATTAGAGAAGGTTGTGGCAGAATATGAGGACTTTTATTTAACCAAGGTTTTAAGAAAAAAAAACATAGGGGCTAAGGAAGATGCACGTGAGGAAAATCTTAAAATCCTTCACCTCATTCAGAAACCTCAGAATCGCGGAGCGGAAACTTTTGCGAGTCAGTTGGCTAACCATCAACAGAAAAATGGGAATGATGTGAAGTTAGTTTCAGTTTTTTCAGGTGATGCAAATCTGCCATGGAAAGGGGAGATTGAGAGCTTAGAGGCTTCGTCTAACCTAAGGTTTCTCGATTTAAAAGCATGGAAGAAATTAGATAAAATTATAAAAGAGTTCAAACCAGACGTTTTACAGGCAAATGCCGGAGATACTTTAAAGTATGCCGTTTTATCGAAAAAGATATTTGGCTGGGAAACCCCTATTCTTTTCAGGAATGCGAGTGAAATTGGTAGATACTTAAAATCAGATTATCAAAAAAAAGTCAATTTTTTCTTCTATAAGAATATAGCTGCTGTAGCTTCTGTTTCTCACGCCTCTCGGAAAGATTTACTTGATCATTTCCCTTTTCTGGTCAACAAAACGGAGGTGATCCCTATTGGCCTGGAGGAGGAATTTGTACCGAATTACTTTAACTTCCCTGAAAACAAAAAGAATATTATTCACGTTGGAGGCTTCAGTTTTGAGAAAAATCATCATGGCCTTATTAGGATTTTCGAGCAAATACAGAGGGAAGAACAAAATGTCATGCTACATCTTGTGGGAGATGGACCTTTAAGAGAAGAAATAGAAAAGGAGGTCATATCACGGGATTTATATAATATGGTAGAGTTTCATGGTTTTGTAGATAATGCCTTACCTATGATCTCAAAGGCTGATGTACTGGTTTTGCCAAGCATCATTGAAGGTTTACCCGGCGTGTTGTTGGAAGCAATGTATTGCAGGACTCCTGTGGTTGCTTACAACGTGGGAGGGATCAGTGAAATTGTAAATTCTGAGACAGGTGTTTTGATCCCTAATGATGATGAATTGGCATTTGCTGAAGCTACTTTGCGAACCCTGAATGGGGACAATAAAAGTAAAATTGAAAAGGCTCATCTTTTAGTTCGTGAAAATTATCTGAATAAGACTTTAGTAGAGGATTTTGATCTTTTGTACAGGAATGTAATCCAATCTGCCAGACTGTATCCCGCATGATCTACCTAAGCTTCTATTTTCTTAATTAAATTTAAAAATCTTGGAAGCGTAAAGGATTGGCTTAACTTTGCCGTATTATTAATTCTATGGCCAAAATAAAAGTACTTCACATCATTAAATCTTTGGGAAGAGGAGGAGCAGAAATGTTACTTCCTGAAACCCTAAAGCTTCACGACAGGGAAAATTTCGACTTTCATTATATTTATTTTTTGCCCTGGAAAGATCAAATGGTGGGAGCGCTACAAAAAGCTGGTGGAAAGGTAACTTGTTTGGAAGCGAAAGACAATATACGATTGTTGCTGCAATATAAAGAGATCATTTCCTACACCAGAGAACATCAAATCAATCTTATTCACTGTCATCTTCCCTGGGCCGGATTTGTTGGTCGTTTAGTGCACAAGAATACGGGCATTCCTTTGATCTATACCGAGCACAATATGCAGGAACGCTATCATAGTGTCACCAAAAGCATTAATAAGCTCACTTTTAACTCCCAGAGCCTGGCTCTCGGGGTTTCAGAAGATGTAACCAGCTCAATTAACAAAAATATCAGCCCTAAAATTCCGGTCAGAACTCTTTTAAATGGAGTAAATACAGAATCCTTTAAAAGAACAGGTAATTCCCAAGTCAGAAAAGAATTAGGAATTCCGGAAGACGCGATTGTTTTGGGTAATGTCGCTGTTTTCAGATTTCAGAAACGGCTTGTGGAATGGTTGCAGGTAATGAACAAGATACAGGAACAGAATTCAAATATTTATGGTGTAATTGTAGGGGCCGGTCCCCTGGAAGAGGAGATTAAGAAGGAATGGAAAACTTTAGGATTGGAAAATGTTGTGTTTTTCCCGGGGCTAAAAACCGATGTTAAGCCTTATTTTGAAGCTATGGACATTTTTATGATGAGCTCTTCCTTTGAAGGACTTCCTATAGCTTTGCTGGAAGCCATGAGTATGGAGTGTGCCGTAGTGGCTACAGATGCCGGAGGGATAAAGGAGGTAATCAGAAATGAGCAGGACGGGTTGACCTGCAAAGTGGAAGAATGGAAAAAACTTCCGGAGCTTTGCCAGGTCCTGATAGATGATCCTGAAAAATTAAAGAACTATAAAAAAGCAGCCAGAGAAAGAGTTGTACAGAATTTTAGTCTTACAAAGATGGTTGATGAGTTGGAAACAATATATAATGATTATGTGAAGAAGTAATGACATTAAATTCCAAATCCGAATTTCCAAATTAACAAATCCCGAATCCCGAATCCCGAATTAACGAAACATGAACATAAGAGAAGCCACTCACGAAGATATCCCCCAAATCCTTGAGGTGTTAAAAGCCAGTTTGGGCGAAACTTCCTCTAAAAAAACAGAGGAGGTATGGAGATATAAGCATATTGATAATCCCTTTGGAGAATCTTTGGTGTTGGTGGCTGAAGAGGATAAAAAAATAGTTGGGGTTCGCGCCTTTATGCGCTGGAAATGGCAAAAAGGGGAAGAGGTTTATTCTGCCTTCCGTGCAGTAGATACTGCAACCCATCCCGAGCATCAGGGCAAAGGTATTTTTAAAAAATTGACTTTACGGGCTCTGGAAATAGGAAAAGAAAGAGGGGATCATTTTGTGTTTAACACTCCGAATGACCAAAGCAAACCCGGATACTTAAAAATGGGATGGGAAGAAGTAGATAAGCTTAAGATAACATTGCGTCCTCTGAATTTGTTGGAGTTTAGGAATAAGAAAATGGAATGTGGAATCTCCGGTACGGAAGATATGATTAAGGAGCTCCTAAATATTCACCATGAGCAATTGAAGGCAAGCGGTCGACTTTTTACTCCGAAGGATATAGCTTACATTAAATGGCGTTATATTGACAATCCATTACAGAAATACAAAGTGATATTCAATGAGAAATATTTTATAGCCGGGTACGTAAAAGAACGCAATAAAATTAATGAGTTAAGAGTGTCGGAAGCTATTCTTGCTAAGCCCGGTACGAAACCGGCTAAATTGGCTATTCTCCAGTTAGCAAAGTCATCGGGTGCAAAATTCTTAAGTATTTCTCCGGATAGCGGTGTTGATTTTAAAGCATCAATTTCAGGAAATTTTGGACCTGTCCTTACTTATAAGCCTATAACCGAACACCGACAGGAATTTTTAAATTTAAAAACCTGGACTTATAGCCTGGGAGATCTTGAATTGTTTTAGATGATAGGCGCATTCATATTAATATTAATTTTATTTGCTCTCAATCAGGGACTGTTTAGCTCTTTTTCAAAAAAGCATAAATGGTTTTCAAAAAAACTGATGAATGTTTTATTTCTGTATCATTTGTTTTTTTTCGGAGTTTACTATGCTTATGCTCTTTTAAACAGGTCTGATTCCCACATGTACTTTCTGAGGCCACAGGATTCCGCCAGAACCTGGGGTAGCTTTTACGGAACAAGCACGACTTTTCTTGATTTTATCTCATGGCCCTTTATAAACATTCTGAATTTCAATTATGAAATGATGATGCTGCTGTTTGCATGGTTTGGATATATTGGTTTTATTTACGCTTATCTTTTTTTTAGGGAAAACATTCCTGTTAAGATCAAAGTCTTTAATATCGATTTTCTCACACTTGTACTTTTTCTTCCCAATATGCATTTCTGGACCGCTTCGCTGGGAAAGGGAGCGCCCATTTTCATGGGGCTTATGATGTTTGCCTATGCCATTAAAGAACCAAAAAATCGTTTGGTTGTATTAATAGTCTCTTCTTTAGTAATTTACCACATTAGACCACACGTTTTTTTGTTTGTGGCATTAGGCACCGTTCTCGGTTATATGACCGGGAAAGAAAAGATAGCCTTCTGGAAAAAAGCAATGGTCTATATCGGAATGATAGGAGTTCTTATTTTAGTTCAAGATACTATTTTAGGGATTGCCGGATTAGAAGGTTCTGAAGATTTAGTAGAAGATTTCAGTGACTTTAGTACAAACAGGGCTGAAAAATTAGATGATGCAGGCTCAGGAGTTGACATGGCTAATTATCCGCTGCCAATTAAACTTTTTACTTTTTGGTTTAGACCACTTTTTTTAGACGCCCCAGGGATCTTAGGTTTAATTGTTTCTGTGGAAAACCTGCTCTATCTTCTGTTATTTTTCAAGATCCTCAAAAAGGATTTTTTGAAATTTCTCAAAAAGTCTCCAATAAGCGTAAAAATGAGCTTGACCACATTTTTCCTGGCTTCTCTTGCAATGGCCTTTGTAATGTCAAACCTTGGAATTATTATGCGGCAAAAATCAATGGTTATGTATTTTCTGTTCTTTGTAATTTATTACTATCTCGCTCAGAAGAAGTATGACAGGATCATGAGGTTGAGACGATTGAGGAAGCTTAAAAAAGGAAGAATGGAAGTTGTTGGCTGAGGATAAGGGGAGACCGGGGGAGTGGGAGACTGGGAGAAGAGGAGACTAGGAGAAAAGGAGACTAGGAGAAATGGAAACGTCGGGAGAGGGAGATAGGAAGATTAAAATTGATTTACCAATTCACCAATTCACCAATTCACCAATTCACCAATTCACCAATTCACCAATTAACGAATTAACGAATTACCGAATTACCGAATGAACGAATTAACGAATAACGGTGCTTTAGTCATTTCTCTGGATTTCGAACTCCTCTGGGGTGTCTTCGATAAGGTAGATTGGAGAAAAAAGAAAGAATATTTTTTGAAGACAAGAAAAGTTATTCCCGAGATTCTTCAATTGTTTGAGAAGTACGAAATCACATGCACCTGGGCGACGGTGGGCATGTTGTTCAATGAGAACTGGGAAGAATGGAACGAAAATTTTCCCGATGTCTTGCCGGAGTATGAGGACAAAAAACTTTCTGCTTATTCTTTTGGGAAATCAATCCAAAGTAAGGAAACTGAAGAACTGTGTTTCGCACCGGATTTAATTCAAAACATTAAAGAAACATCGGGACAAGAAATCGGTACCCACACTTATTCCCATTATTATTGCCTTGAACCGGGGCAGGGTATTGAAGGTTTTAATGCCGACCTCACAATGGCAGGCAGGATAGCGCAGAAGTTCGGGATAGATTTAAAATCCCTGGTCTTCCCAAGGAATCAGTATAATAGTAAATACCTCGAAATATGTAGACAGAATGGATTGAGTGCTGTTAGAACTAATCCCGAAAACTGGTATTGGAAAGATACCCAAAAGGATACTTTACTGCAAAAAGTCTTCAGGACAGGTGATGCTTATTTGGGCATAAATGACAAGTCTTATTCAGATGTACCTGAGATCCATAGAGGCATTCGAGGGCAAAAAGCGAGTAGGTTATTAAGACCGAATAGCGGGAAAACTTTTCAGGATAAAAGAAGGCTACAAAGGATCATTTCAGAAATGGAAGCTGCGGCTAAAGAAAACCAGTTCTATCATCTTTGGTGGCATCCGCATAACTTTGGTACCTATCCGGAGCAAAGCATGCAGGAATTAGAAGCAATCTTAAAGAATTACCAAGACCTTGATAAGAAGTATGGATTCAATTCCCTGAATATGCAGAAACTTAACGCAATGGTTTCTAAAACAGTTCATGAATAATTTATTTTCAATCATAATCCCCACCTACAACCGGGCTGATTCGCTTCCCAATGCCATAGACAGTGTTTTGCGGCAAGAAGCCGGAAACTGGGAATTAATAATAATTGATGACGGTTCGAACGATGATACACAGGTCCTAATCAAGAAATATCTCAGGGATCAAAGAATTAAATATTTTTTTCAGGAAAATTCAGGAGTATCTGCTGCACGGAATAAGGGAGTTGAATTGGCCGGGGGAGATTACGTGATTTTTCTGGATTCAGATGACCTCTTTTTGCCTGGCTTAATTTCAACATTGAACTCTATCAAAATCGAAAATTTTGATCTTGTCTTCTGGGAGGTCAAAAAACTTTTTCCTGATCATAGCGAGATCTGGAAGGCTCGAAAACTGGAGAGAATTTACAATAATATTACAGCCACCTTTTTGGCGGGAAGTGTCTGTTATAAAAAAGAGATTCTTATAAAATCCGATGGGTATGACAATGAATTGAAGTTCGGGGAAAACTATGAACTGGGTATGAGGATTGCAAAAATAGAAGGTTTAAAGTGTAAATTAGTTGACAATCCTTATTTGATATATCATGTTAATGATGTACGTGAAAATAGTAAACCTTCAAAAAAAATAAAGTCCCTGAAGTATTTGTTAGAAAAGCATTCTGAACTTTACTCTAGAGATGCGCTCTCTCATTCCAAATTATTATACCAGTTAGGCTACCTTTCAGAACAGTTGCAAAACAAGAAAAAAGCGAAATGCTATTTTAAAAGAGCCTGGACCGTGAGACCGTTTTACCTAAAAGCCTTCTTAAAGCTCATAATTTTTAACTTCAAATAGCTTTTGGTAAATACTTTATTGAAGATTTTAATTTCCCATTTACGAAATAGAATCTACATAAGGATCTGTGATACTGTTTTACCCTTAGATGAAAAAATGAGGCTACTTGTGGTCTTTTTATGCGCAAATAATAATTTTCCAGCTTTTGAAGCGTATTCAGTTTTAACAATAATCTCAAATCCCCATTTTTTGACGTCCATGATCCTGAAGCATGGCGCCGGTAAATGGAAGGTCTTATTTCTTCCAGAAATTTTCCTTTTCCGAAGTTTCCCATCAGGCTTATCAAAAAACTATCCACATTCAAGACCTGCAGCATTTCTTCCGGAAGGTCGCCATTAAAAGAGTTTTTAAAACAGATAGTAGAAAGTAGAGGGTGATAAAGTAGCTGGGTCAATTCTTCTTTTTCCAGATCTTTGGCAGGCTGTTCCAAAAGATTAGGTGCCTCACCTTTCGTTGAGTCAGTTACTAACTCCTGAAACCGGTGATATGATAATACAAACTCAGGATTATCTTCAAGGAAATCTACTTGCTTCTGGAGTTTAAATGGATCTGTCCAACAATCGTCTCCCTCGCAAAATGCAATATATTTTCCTCTGGCCGAATAGAAATTGTAGAGCGCATTAAAGTTTCCTGTCGTTATACCCATTACCTGGATCTTGTTATCAGGATGGTGAAGGAACAGCCTGATCTTTTCCGGATATCTTTCCGCGTAATCCAGGCAGATCTGCCTTGTACCATCTGTAGAATCGTCTTCTCCTAAAAGAATTTCAAATGGGAAAGAGGTTTTCTGTTTCAGGATCCCTTCAAGACAGTCTTTTAGGTAATTTGCGTGCTGGTAAGTTTGGACCATGACACTTACAAGAGGAGTGGTATTTACTTTGTGAGGAACTTCAATAACCTCTTTATGTTGATATTTTTCCTTAAACTGACTGAAATCCATTACAAAAGAAACCTTTTGGCGACGTCGTCATAGCTCAAATTTCTTTTTTGAGTTCCCTTATGGGTGAAAACCGCATTTTCTGAGGTATTTTCTTCAATTGAAACATTCATCCCAATGATGTTCTTTGGTCCCACCACAAGGTTTTGTTTCACACTTGAATTGAGGCCGAGGTATGACCCTTCTCCAATGATCGTATTCCCTCCAATTATACTGCCACTCAATAAAGTGTGGTCTTGAACTAGAGAATGATGGCCAATCCGCGAACCAAAATGAATGGAGTTATTTCCTATTTTTACAAAAGGCTGAATCACAGATCCTTCTCCAATAAAGCAATTTTGACCCAATTCCAGATTTGGCCAGGTGTGGGCTTTGCCCGAAACATAAGAGGGCATAAAGAAGCCTTCTTCTTTTGCTGCATCAAATAATCGCTGGCGTACCGGGTTTTGCCCTACAGCAATGAACAGGGAATGAGATCTTACCGGAAAAAATTTTGTTAGGTCTTCAAAGGCGACAAGTGGGAGGTTCGCAAAACTATCAGAATTTAGGAATGAACTCTCTATACAAAAAGCAATCACTTCATATTCACTATCATTATTGAAAACATACTTTACATATTCAGCGAATTTCCCGATGCCGTAGATAATAAGTCTCTTTTTTCCCATAAGCTTCTATATTATTTTCAAATATAATACTCCTGTTAAAGCAATCCTTAAAAAGCTGTTTCGATTCACAAATAATTTTAGTAATACTGACGGCCAGAGAAAGCTTTAACATTTATTTTGTAAAAAATTATGAAATAGGCATTTCTTTTTTGCAATCTTTTTCTTTCAATAATTGCTTGACTAGGCTGAATTCTCCGGGTAGAATAAACACTTAGTCGGGAAGGAGTAGGTATTTATCGAAAAACGATCTCCGCTTCTCATTGCGGAAAATGATTTAGTTAAATTATAGCAAATGAAACTAAACCAAACCGTTATGAAAAAAATTAGCCTCTTATTGGCCTTCATTGCTTTTTCTTCCTGTTCTGTTGATCATGAAGAAAATTTTGAAACTGATGCCTTTTCTGAACTTAATGCTATTGTAGATGTCAATGGCTGTGAATCCCAGACCTTTTCTTTTGGAAATGTTGGTTCAATTGAAGTAACTAACGATCAGGACTACCTGTACGTAAGTATTGTGGCCGATGCCATGTATGATCTAAAGCACACCAAATTACATATTGCCGGGACTGAAGAGGATTTTCCTACTGTGGGACAGGGTAATCTTCCTCCCGGAAAAATGGACTACAAAGAAAGCTTTACTCCCGCAGTGGATTATTATACCTGGAAATTTCCACTTTCAGATTACGAGGGCTGCATTTACATTGCTTCTCAATCCAGTTTTGTAAGTGGCAGTGATTCATCTACCTATTGGGCCGGAGATATTGCCGGGGAAAGTGGGAATTGGTCGTATTTTGAATACTGTATCCAGACCTGCCAGACGGCAAACCCCTGTGAAGCTGTTACCGCCGGGTCAGATAATTTGAAAGAGATCAGCTATTCTGAAGCTGCCGCTCTTCCCAGCTGGGATGAAGTTCGCAAATTATATCTCAGCCTTTTAGATCCGGGGGTAGACAGGACAGGAAGTTTTGATCCCTCTATCTGGGATCTAATTGATGACTTTAATGTACGTGGGGTAGGAGATTATACTACAAAATACACCATTACAGAAGGCGATTGTTCAGATTCGGCTTTTCTTACACTCAGGGTAGTGCCGGATGAATAATAAGAATAAATTTTACGCAAAAGGACTGCTCTATAGCAGTCCTTTTTTATTTTCAGGTAAAGTTTGGAGAGAGGAAAAATCAGGCAGGAGTGATTCGGAAAAAACAATTTTTCCTTTAGAAAATTGACCAGCTGGTGTTCTTCATTTTCCTCTTAACATAACCTTTAGTAAAAATGTCAGAAAGCTTTAGACTCTTTTGACATCCTTTTCTTGTAAAGGTTATGTGAATACCCCTTAAATTACTTCTAATATTCGTTCTTTAACGAATGGAAAAGCTTTTTCAACGAATTTAATTTTTCCTTTGAACTTCAGGAGAGACTAAAGAGTAAATTTATCTTAACAAAAACCAAATCAAATTGTTATGAAAAAAATTTACTTATTGTTGATGGTCGTTTCCTTTTATTCCTGCTCTGTCGAAGATGACAGTTATCTGGAGTATGAAAACGCGGGAGTCCTAGCTGCATCAGCAGAAAATGATGAAGCTTGTAGCGGTGTTAGTGCGGGAGCTGACAAAATTAGAACTATTACTGTTGCTGAGGCGGAAGCCTTGCCAAGCTGGGATGAAGTTAGGAAATTATATCTCAGTCTATTGGATGAAGGTGTAAATAGGAGTGGCGAATTTGATCCCACTATTTGGGATCTCATAGATTCTTATGATGGTCCAGGAGATTATAGTACGACCTACACAGTAACCGATGGAGAATGTTCAGATTCAGCAGTGTTGACCATCAGGGTAGTAACAGGAGAGAATTCAGATCCAACCTGTGATCTAAGCGCTGGAGCCGATAATTCTAAAACAATAACCCAGTCTCAGGCAGATGCTATCCCAAGTTGGGACGAAGTAAGAAAACTTTATCTCAGTTTGTTAGAATCAGGTGTCCCACGTGATGGAACGTTTGATCCTACTATATGGGATCTTATAAATTCCTATACAGGTCCCGGAACATATTCCACTACTTATACCATAACTGAGGGAGATTGTACGGACACTGTGGAATTGACTATTGTAGTCGTTGCGGATGGGGCTTCAGATCCTACCTGTACCTTGAGTGCTGGATCTGACAATTCAAAAACCATTACCGAATCTGAAGCGGATGCCATTCCCAGTTGGGATGAAGTAAGGAAACTCTACTTGAGCTTACTGGATGAAGGAGTTTCCAGGGATGGCGAATTTGATCCGTCTATTTGGGATCTTATCAATTCTTATACAGGCCCCGGAGATTATAGTACTACTTATACTGTGACTGAAGGGGATTGTACAGATTCTGTTGAATTGACCATTCATGTCGTGGCCGATACCAATTCCGATCCTACTTGTAATCTTGATTTGGGGGGAGATCAATCAAAGACCATTTCTTATTCTCAGGCTGCTGCTATTCCAAGTTGGGATGAGGTCAGGAAACTTTATTTAAGCCTTCTTCCACAGGGAGTAAGCAGAACAGGGTCCTTTGATCCATCTATCTGGAATTTGATCGATGAATTCAATGCAAAAGGTGCAGGAACTTATACTACCACATATACTGTTACAGAAGGAGGATGTACTGATTCTGTGGAGTTGAGTATAACAGTACTACCCGATAACTCCTAAAATTCAATAAAATGAAATTAAGGCTGCCCACAGGCAGCCTTTTTTCTTTCTACCTGCAGAAAAATGTATATTTGACAAAAAAGAAATGCCCCCTAAACTTGTCCGCATCACAACCATCCCTCTTTCTCTGGAAAAACTTCTGGAAGGTCAGCTCACCTTTATGAACGAGCATTATGAGGTCATTGCAGTTGCTGCAGAGGAAGAGCGTCTTAATAAATATGGCAAGGAAAATAAGGTGCGAACTTTTTGGGTCGAGATGACCCGGGAGATTACGCCTGTAAAAGACTTAAAAGCAGTGATGAGGCTCTATTTTTTTCTTCGGAAGGAAAGACCTGTTATAGTACATACTCACACGCCCAAGGCTGGTATTGTGGGGATGCTGGCGGCCAAAATGGCTGGAGTGCCAATAAGACTCCATACAGTTGCAGGAATGCCATTAATGGAAACCACAGGAACAAAGAGAAAAATTCTTAATACAGTAGAAAAATTCACTTATCAACTTGCTACTAAAGTTTATCCGAATAGTCATGGCCTGCAAAAGGTTATTTTAAATGAAGGATTTGCATCTGAGGATAAACTAAAAGTCCTGGGAAAGGGAAGTTCGAATGGGATAGATACCAATTATTTTGATCCCGGGATGTTTTCCGAAGAAGACCGAAAAGAGAAACGAGCAAAATTGGGAATTGCACAAGAAGATCTGGTCTTTATCTTTGTCGGGCGTCTGGTAAAAGAGAAAGGTATCAATGAATTGGTCGCTGCTTTTTCAAAGTTAAATGAACTTCGCCCACAAACCAGCCTTTTGTTAGTTGGTCCATATGAACAGGATCTGGATCCTCTTTTGCCGCAAACAATGAAAATCATTCAGAACCACCAAAAGATCTTCACTACCGGATTTCAACAGGATGTACGGCCATATTTTGCTATTTCTGATGTGCTGACATTTCCCAGTTATCGTGAAGGATTTCCGAATGTGGTAATGCAGGCGGGTGCGATGGGAATTCCCTCTATCGTGACAGATATCAATGGATGCAATGAGATTATACAACAAGAAGTAAATGGGCTTATCATTCCTGTTAAAGATGAGGATTTATTGTATGAGGCTATGGAAGAGCTTTCAAAAGATAAAGAGTTGCGAACTAAATTGGCTTCCGGTTCTCGTTCAGTGATAACTGATAATTATGAACGGGAATATTTCTGGAATTCTCTGCTGATCGAGTATCAACTTCAAATAACTAAAATAGAGGTTGATCCTCTTTTGAGGTAGTAAAGTTCTACAAAGACTATTACCACTTTTTCAGTAGCTATCTCTTCGGAAGTGCCTCCCTTTTTTAACATTTCTTTGGAGACCATTTAGGCAAGAAATCCTTTAGTTTGCTGCAAATGGAATAATTGGTGTATAGAATTTTTTTTAAACCAGTCCTGGATTTTTTGATTGCACTTGCCGGCAGTATTTTTTTGTTTCCTGTTTTTCTGGTTGTCGCTTTGTTGCTAAGTGTAGTAAATAAAGGAAATCCCTTTTTTTTACAGGAAAGACCGGGAAAGGATCAGCAATTATTCCGGATACTAAAGTTCAAAACCATGACCAGTGAAAAGGACGAAAATGGAAACCTGTTGCCGGATGCAGAAAGGTTGACTATAATTGGAAAAATTATCAGGAAAACGTCTTTAGATGAAATCCCACAGCTTATTAATGTTATAAAAGGAGATATGAGCCTTGTTGGGCCCAGACCTTTGCTGCCGGAATATCTTGAAATCTACTCTGATTTTCAAAACCAACGACATGAGGTGCGCCCGGGAATTACGGGTTGGGCACAAGTCAATGGCAGAAACGCCATTAGCTGGAACAAGAAACTGGAATATGATGTATGGTATGTAAAGAACCTTTCATTTCTATTAGATTTGCGAATCCTGTGGTTGACTTTTTTAAAGGTGCTCAAATCTGAAGGGGTGAATACTGCAAACATGGCCACTACAGAACCTTTTAATGGCAAAAATTAACCATGAATATATACGGAGCAAGTGGACACGGAAAAGTAATTGCAGATATTATTGCATCTAATTCTTTAGCAATAGATTTTGTTATTGATGATAATCCGGAAGTCACCAAATTTCTCGATTATGAGGTGCAGCACAGTTTGACACCGGAAATTTTGGAAGGAAAGACTGTTCTTGCTATAGGGGACAACAGGATAAGAAAACAGGTCGCAGAAGGTTTTAAAGGAAAGTTTGCTTCTCCACTTATTGAAACCACAGCCCGAATCTCCGATCGTGCTGCTGTGAAAGATGGAACGGTAGTCATGGCGAATGCGTGTGTTAATGCGGCTGCACAAATAGGTGAGCACTGCATTATTAATACAGGTGCTATTGTAGAGCATGATGTAAAATTGCAGAATTTTGTACACATTTCTCCAGGTGCCGTTGTTACCGGTGAAGTAACCATTGGGGAAGGTACCCACGTAGGTGCAGGAGCTGTTGTAATACCCGGGATTAAAATAGGGAAATGGGTGAATATAGGTGCCGGAACAGTAGTGATAAAAGATGTGCCGGATTTTGCGGTTGTCGTGGGCTGTCCCGGGAAAGTTATCAAGTATAATAAAACAGTAGATGAATAACGATAAAATATGGCTTTCCTCACCACATATGGGAGGAAGTGAAATAGATTATATACAAAAGGCTTTTAAAGAAAATTGGATTGCACCTTTAGGACCTAATGTTGAAGGTTTTGAAACAGATATTGAGAATTATCTGGGTCAGGAGGTACACGTCGCAGCCCTTTCTTCCGGTACAGCAGCCATCCATTTGGCATTGATTCTCCTCGGAGTTCAGCAGGGTGATGAGGTATTATGCCAGAGTCTCACTTTTTCTGCTTCCGCAAACCCCATTACCTATTTAGGGGCAACACCTGTTTTTATAGACAGTGAACCAGAAACCCTTAACATATCACCTGAATACTTAAAAAAGGCAATTTTAGACCGGATTTCAAAAGGGAAAAAACCTAAGGCTATCATTGCGGTTCATCTCTATGGAATGCCGTACCAAATAGAAGCGGTAAACAAAATTGCCGGTGAATTTGATATTCCGGTTATAGAAGACAGTGCAGAGGCTCTGGGAAGTTCTTATAAAGGCCAAAAATGTGGAACTTTCGGAGATTTTTCTATCTTGTCTTTTAATGGCAATAAAATAATTACAACATCGGGAGGTGGTGCTCTGGTGACTAAGAATGCGGAGGCAAAGAAAAAAGCTGTGTTCCTGGCTACCCAGGCACGGGATAAGGCTCCACATTATCAGCATTCAGAAATTGGTTATAATTATAGGTTAAGCAATATATCGGCAGGAATTGGAAGAGGTCAGATGGAAATTCTTGATGCCCATGTGGAGCTCAGGAGGAAGAACCATGAATTCTATAAGGAAATTTTTGCCTCTACAGACAACGTGGATGTTCTCGGAGAACCGGGAAATGACTATTTTTGTAATCACTGGCTGACGGTCATAAGGTTTACCGGTGGAAAAAAGAAACAAAAGTCAGATGAATTGAGGCTTTTTCTGGATGATCATAATATAGAAAGTAGGCCTGTTTGGAAACCAATGCATCTACAGCCGATTTTTAAAGAGGCACCTTTTTATGGGGAAGAGGTGGCTTTAAACGCTTTTGAAACGGGTTTATGTCTTCCTTCAGGTTCGAACCTGTCAAATGAGGATAAAAAACGTATTTCAGAAGCTATTGGTGACTTTTTGTCTTTGTAGAACTAAACTTATAAAATGGGTGAAAAGCTAAATAATGCTCTCCAGCAAATATTGTCCTCCGAAAATAGGTTGAATGTTCGTAACATAAATTACCTGCCACGATGGGCTATTCTCGCTATTGATATTTTAATAGTTATTGTTGCTGATGTTCTGACGTTGTTGGCTCTTAAAGACCTGACAAATCAGTTTTACGAGTTTTTGACAGTGTTCCAGCGAATGGCTCTCGTGGTGGGAGTCAATGTTGTATTCTTTCTTCTATTCCGGACCTATGCGGGGCTGATCAGGCATTCATCTTATGTGGACGCTTTGAAAATAATGCTGGCCTGTTTCAGTACTTTTTTGACCCTGCTTTTTATCAATTATACTACCTATTACCTAATTGGGGAAAAAATATTTCTGGTTGCAGGTCTTATTTTTTATTTCCTGGTTTCTTTTGCTCTATTATTTCTTTTCCGGTTAACAGTCAAACAGGTTTACGAATATTTCAAGAGTACACAGCGTAATCAAAATTTACAAAGGGCTATTGTTCTTGGGGCAGATGAAAACGCGATTTCCATTGCAGGGGCTTTAGAACTGGAGCACCCCAAAAGGTTTGAGATAAAAGGTTTTATTACCAACGATCCTAGCAGACGAAAAATCAGAATTTTAGGACATCCTGTTATTCACGGTGGTGCAAAAATAAGTTCTGATCTTAAGGCCATGAATGCCAGTGCTCTCATCCTTTCTGAAAATACCCTGACGGCAGAAGAGAAATTTGCGATTGTAGAAGACTGCCTGGAAAACGATATTAAGGTTTTTAATGCTCCTATTGTATCCAACTATGAGGATGAACAATCGGTTTCTCACAAAGTAAAGTCCCTGCAGATCGAGGATCTTCTAGACAGGGAACCAATTCTTTTAAACAAAGAAAACAAGCGCCAGCAAATTACCGGTAAAACAATATTAGTAACCGGGGGTGCTGGTTCTATTGGAAGCGAGATCGTAAGACAGGTGGCAGAGTATACCCCAAAAATGCTCCTTATTCTCGATCAGGCAGAGACTCCTTTGCACAATCTGCAGCTGGAAATAAGGGCCCGTTTTCCTGATTTAGAGTTCAAGTGCATTATTTGTGATGTTGGAAACAGGAAAAGACTGGATCTTTTATTAAAAAGAAGTTCGGTAGATGTGATCTATCATGCTGCGGCATACAAACATGTACCTTTAATGGAGGAAAATCCACATGAAGCGGTTTTTGTCAATGTTCAGGGAACTAAAAACCTTGCCGATTTAGCTGTAGAATATAATGTAGGACATTTTGTAATGGTTTCCACTGATAAAGCCGTCAACCCTACTAATGTAATGGGTGCATCGAAAAGGGCTGCAGAAATGTATGTACAATCTCTCTATCACTCCTGCTGTAAAAACGGAACTGAAAAAACAAAATTTATCACAACTCGCTTTGGCAATGTTTTAGGTTCGAATGGATCAGTGGTTCCTCTCTTTCGTAAGCAAATAGAGAAAGGTGGACCTGTCACTATCACTCATCCGGATATTATCAGGTATTTTATGACCATCCCTGAAGCGTGCCAGCTTGTACTGGAGGCGGGTGCAATGGGTAAAGGAGGTGAGATCTTCATATTCGATATGGGAGAACCGGTAAAAATCATGGATCTCGCTTTAAAAATGATTAAACTGGCAGGTTATATTCCAAATAAACAGATAGGAATTAAGATCACCGGCTTGAGACCGGGCGAAAAACTTTATGAGGAGCTGCTTAGCGATAAAAGTAAAACCCTTCCGACTCATCACAAAAAAATAATGATAGCCATAGACCAACCGGGTAATTTTGAGGAAATACAGGTTTCTGTTGAAGAAATAATAAAGGCGGCCACCAAACTCAAAAGCCATAAAGTGGTTGCAAAACTAAAAAATCTGGTTCCGGAATTTAAAAGTAGTAATTCCACTTTTGAGACACTCGACGATACTTCTATAGTCTCAAGTGAAAAAAAGAAAATAAGTTAGATGAAAAAAAGTTTTTTAAAAAATACCTACGGTCTGAATGAAACTAAAATTCTCGTCGGAGTTTTGTTCACGTTTCTTCTGCTCACTTCAAGTTGTGCGACTAAAAAAGAGATTCTCTACTTTCAGGATATTGAGAAAATAGAAAACATGCAGGCTCCAAGCGATTTCGTTCCTGTCATTGAGGTGAATGATGTGCTGAGAATAGATGTTTCGTCTTTAAATGATGAACTGGTGGAACCCTTCAGAATGGATCTTTCTTCTCAGAATGGAGGTGGAGGTGGAGGGACAGCCAGCAACTCACTTATGGGCTATTTAGTGGATGAAAATGGTAATATAAATTTTCCTGTTTTAGGAAAGGTACAGGTGAAGGGAAAGACCAGAGGAGAAGTTGAGGAAATGTTATCTCAGCAGATAGAAAAATATGTCAAGGATGCTGTTGTTCGGGTTAGGATAGTAAACTTTAAAGTGACTGTTCTTGGGGAAACTGGTAGTAATGTCATAGAAGTTTCTGATGGGCGCATTTCAATTCCTCAGGCGATCGCAATGTCCGGAGATATCACTTATGATGGTAAGAGGGATAATATTCTCGTTATACGGAATCATCAGGGAGAACTGAGTTACGAACATGTAGACCTCACCAGTGCTGAAGTTTTTCAGAACCCTTACTATTACCTTAAACAAAACGACATTGTATATGTGGAACCAACCTACAGAAGGGTGAAATCCGCAGGGTTTATTACCAGTTGGCAGGGAATTGTTTCAATCGTAACCACGGCATTTAGTCTGTTCGTACTATTCAATAATATTTGATGGAGGAATTACAGGAGTTTACAGAAAAAGAAGAATCTAATTTTGATCTCAAGGCCGAGATCTTTAAATATCTCACTCATTGGAAATGGTTAGTGTTAGGATGTTTAGTGGGCCTTGGAATTGCATATTTATACAACCGGTATACTATTCCTCAGTACTGGACAGAAGCTTCCATGAAAATAATGAAGGATGAAGAGAGTAATGTAGTTGGTGCTTTGCCTTCAGGGGGAGGGTCTTTATTGGCGATTGGGAATAATTCCTTGGATAATCAAATTGTTACCTTAAAGTCTAAAAGCCTGGTGAGCCGGGTTGTTGATGAACTCAACCTGAACATCTCTTATTTTACAGAAGGGAATGTGATCGAGACCGAGGTCTATAAAAATCCTCCCGTTATTATTAAATTTCTTTCTCCTGAGGAAGTAGTGAATTCATCAGAATTTACTTTGTCTGTTACTCCCAGATCTGAAGAGAAATATGAGTTACGAATTGAATCACTGGAATATACAAAAGAGCATAAATTCGGGGAGCCGGTAAGTATTTCAGGAATTGATTTTGTGATTTCACCCAAGTCGGGTAACGAATTTTTGGGAAAGACAGTGATTATACAGGGGCAATCTGTAAGACAGGTGGCAAATGATTATATTTCCCGGTTGGACATCAAGCCAATGGGTAAAGCGCAGGATATTCTTTCTTTATCGGTTTCCGGGACTATCCCGGAGAAATCCCAGGATTTCTTAAATTCTTTGATGCTTCATTTTAATGCGGAAGGGGTTTCGGATAAAAAACAAGTGGCAGAAAATACCTCAAAGTTTATCCAAACAAGGCTGGCCTTGATCACCGAAGAACTGGACTCTGTGGAAGGAGGAATTGCAGATTTTAAGAGAGAGAATCAGATAATGAGTGTTGAAAGTAGTGCTGGCCAATACCTGGCCAAATCTTCAGCAGCCGAGCAGCAGATTTTTGAATTGGAAACCCAGATGCTGATCATAAAAGGAATTGAAGAAACCCTGTCGTCTGCACAGCCGTATCAGCTGTTACCGGAGATTTCCGGCACTGAAAGTGGACTTTCTAGTGGGGTAGGTAATTATAATGAATTGGTATTACAGAGAAATTCCTTATTAAAAACGGGAACGACCGAAAATCCTGTTGTTGAAACCATAACAGATCAGCTTGATGATCTTAAGGCAAACCTGCTGAACAATATCGAGCAAAACAAAAATGCCATTAAAATTAAACTTCGGGAACTAAATCAGTTGGATCAACAGGCAGAAGGACAATTCAGTACTTTTCCAGGATTGGAAAAGGGGATTAGAAGCATTGAGAGACAACAACAAATCAAGGAACAACTCTATCTTTTTCTTCTTCAGAGAAGAGAAGAATCAGCTATTTCCTCTGCTGCAACTTCTCCGGTTGCCAAAGTTGTTGATCCCGCTTTCACTTATCCAGATCCTGTAGATCCCAAACCATGGTTGATTCTTGCCGGAGGCGGGGTAATAGGCTTTTTGGTACCTCTGTTGATCATCTTTGGAATAAATTTTATTGATACCAAGGTGCATCATAAGGGAGATTTACAACCTCTTATTAAAGAAACTCCTTTCTTAGGGGAAATCCCCAGAGTGAATAAGGAAGAAAATGAGTTGATACAACTCAATGACCGTTCTCCTCTGGCTGAATCGTTTAGGATATTGCGGACAAATCTTGCTTACCTGGTGCAATCCAGGAACAGAGAAAAAGCGGAAGTAATTTTCGTTACTTCCACGATAAAGGGAGAAGGCAAAACCTTCGTTTCATTCAATCTTTCAAGGACTTTAGCCAGTACGGGTAAACGTGTGCTCACAATTGGAGCCGATATTCGAAATCCTAAACTGCACAAATATTCACAGGAAACATTAGAAACAAAAGGTCTCTCAGATTATTTGTACAATCACGACATTCAGCCCCATGAAATTATTCACCCTACCAACCAGGGGAACATTCCAGTAGACTTTGTTTTTTCTGGAGCTATTCCTCCTAACCCGGCAGAGCTGCTTATGAATGACAGGATGAAAACTTTACTTAAAAGTCAGGAGAACAGTTACGACTTTATTATAGTAGATACAGCTCCTACCATGATTGTGACAGATACGCTTTTAATTAGTCCCTTGGCTGATACAACAATTTATGTGACACGAGCGGGCTTTACAGAAAAGAAACTCCTGGAATTTCCCAAAGAACTTAAGAAGCAGGGGAAAATAAAAGGTTTGGCCGTCGTGCTTAATGATGTGGATTATTCAAAGTTCTCCTATGGAGCGAAGTATGGCTATGCTTATGGCTATGGTTATGGGTATGGAGCAGATGAAGACAAGAAAGGTTTGTTTAGCTTCTTAAGGAAAAAGAAGGTTTAAAGGTTTCTGAGGTAAGATTGCAGAGCTCTTTAATTTGGTCAACCCGTTTTTGAAGGATCTTTGCCGAAGCAAGTTTTTCGAGATGTCTCAGTTGGTGAGTATCTGTACCTATGAAATCAATCATTTCGTGGTCTAAAAGGGATAATGCCGTTTCCTGAATATGGCTGCCATAGTGGCCCAATACGCTTAGAATGTTTAATTGAAATGAACATCCTCTTCTTTTTAACTCTTCATACTTTTCCAGATTTTTGGAATGTAAATAAGCGTATCGCTCTGGATGAGCTAACAGGGGTCGGTACTGTTTCGTTTGGAGCCGAAACAGAATTTCATTAAGATTGATGGGGGCTTGAAAATACGACATTTCAACCAGGACCATATTATCCTTCAAACACAGCAGCTTTTCTCTTTCCAGAAGTTCTAAAAAAGCCTGATCCATCATATATTCGGCTGCTGCTTTTACTTTTACATGCGCCAGGCCGTCAGCATCCAATGCATTTTTCAACTTCTCGAGGGCAGCATTTATGGTCTCCGGATTATTGGGATAGTAATCATTCATGATGTGGGGAGTAGCAATAAACTGGGATACTCCCAATTCTCCGAATTTCTTGATGAGAAGAAGGGAATCTTCCACGGTTGAGGCGCCATCATCTATGCCTGGCAATATGTGGTTATGAATATCCACAAAACCTTCTAAAGCAGTGGATAAATGGGATCTTTTCTTAAAAATGTAAAACATGCGTTTCTTTTTACAAGGGTAAAATTACATATTTTATCCCGCCTCTCTTTGTGGTTCAAATAATATATTACTTTTACAGCATTAATCAAGTTCAAATGACCAAAAAACTACCCCTAATTCTTCTATTTTTTGTTTTTTCGGGTTATGCTCAAAAAATTGATTTTTCGGCTTCTGTTACTGTAGAAGGTCTTTTTTCTTCGGAAGAAGAAAATCCGTTCTGGCTTTATACCAATCAGCGAGGAAGAATTGATGAACTTACTGATATTGCCACCTGGGCTGATGCGTCGGTAACATATTTTATTACCCCGGATGCTTCCGTGGAACTTGGGGTTGGAGGGCTCTATCAAAATGGTTTTGCAGATCAACTTCAGCTGGACCAGTATTACCTCAGTTTTCAAAACACCTGGATGAAAGCCCATGCCGGAAGAAAACATAAAACCGAACTCTACAATGGTTTGAGCGCAACTAATGAGAATGTACTGTGGTCTCTCAATGCCCGACCCTTACCTGGTTTAAGTTTTGAAATTTACCGGCCGGTGTATTTCTGGAAAACTGCAGGACTGGGTTTTAAAGCTTCATGGGAAGAATTTTTGACCGATGATGAACGGTACGTAGAAAATCTGCGTATCCATCATAAAAGTTTTCATTTTGTCTATTCGGGAATAAGGAATTTTGAGCTAATTTTTGGACTTCAACATTTTGCCCAGTGGGGAGGAACCTCTCCAGACGAGGGACAGCTTCCTAATGGTTTTGAAGATTATCTGCGTGTGATCACAGGAAAGCAGGGACAGAATACTGAGGTAGGGGAGCAGCTCAATGCTTTGGGCAACCAATTGGGTAGTTATGAAATCTATTTGAATACTTCCTGGTCACATTATGATATCCAATTGCTTTACAATACCTTTTTTGAGGACATGTCGGGCCTTAAACTGAGAAATACGCCCGATGGGCGTTACGGGATTTTTATTCAGGATAGGGATAAGGAAAAATGGGTGTCCTCTTTCATGTATGAATATTATTATACC
Source organism: uncultured Flavobacteriaceae bacterium (assembly GCA_963739625.1). Lineage (GTDB taxonomy): Bacteria > Bacteroidota > Bacteroidia > Flavobacteriales > Flavobacteriaceae > Salinimicrobium. Next base: position 2,708 of record CAVUAU010000007.1, on the reverse strand, counting down.
CGCAATCAAAGCAAGTACTATCCGACCACAGATGGGAAAGACAATTATTTCAACAATAGCCTGTATAAATCAGGATGGACTTATGAAAACCGGGTCTTGGGATTGCCATTTATCCTGGCAAGAAAAGACGGACTGGGCATTAGTGATAACAATATTGTCGCTCATCATGTCGGGATTTCCGGTAAGGCGTTTTACTACCTCCCATATAAATTTCTGACTAGCTACAGAATGAACTATGGCGCAAAATCAGGAACTTCAAAACCAAATGACAGGATTTTCTCCGGTTTCCTGGACCTCAAAATTTGGGAAGATTTTGTGGATGTTAACGTGCAGATTGGTGCTGACTTCCATTCCTCTTCAAAAGATGTCTTTGGAGCCGGACTAAAAGTTCACAAAAATTTCTTTTAGCTATTCATTCTTAAACAGGATCATATAAGTGAGATACATGCCTCCTATTGCGGCAAGTATGAAAAAAATAATAGCCAGTCCGGGATATCCAAAAATGGTAAAAGCTGAGGGAACTCTCATTAGCATCGAGGCACCAACTATCATGGCCGCAAATACGAGTCCTAAAGTGATACGGTTGGCAACTTTTTGAAAACCATCGGTCAAACGTTTTTCATCGAGCGCGTCCACCTGGAATTTCAACTTATTATTCGCAAGATTTTCTGTTATTTTATTGATTCTTGACGGTAAATGCTCAACCAGATTCTTAGATTCCAAAAGAAGTGAAAAAAGTTCTTCCGGCGCAAACTCCTTAAGCATTTCAGCCTGCATCAGTTTATTCAGATATTTTCTAACGGCCTCTCTCAGGTCATATTCGGGAGCGAGAAAGGCAATAATCTGGTCCATGTTTAACAGGATCTTTCCGAGGATATTGACATCAACCGGAAGATGTATGCCGTTCATAGCTGCACTTCTATTCATCTGGATAAGAAGTTTTCCCGTTTCCATGTCACCGGCAGTCCTGTTACGGCTATCTTCAACCAGGATAGAGATTTGCCTCTTGAACTCCTTCTCATTTGCCTCTTCTGCTTTCTCACTCATTTGAAGAAGGATCCTGGCAATTTCTTCTCCGTTGTTTTTGCTAAGGCCCAACAACAGTCTCAAGAAATTTTCCCTCATATTTTTAGAGAATTGCGCTACCATCCCCAGATCTATGAGTGCGATCTTATTGTTCTCCAACAGGTGAATATTGCCCGGATGCGGATCTGCATGAACAAAACCATCGGCAACGATCTGCTTTAGGTAAGCTTCTACAAACTCTTCAACCAGCGCGCTGAAATCCTGCTCAATTCTTCTTAAGGGAGAAATTTCGGTAATTTTTTCACCTTTGACATACTCCATTGTAAGCACTTTGGAGGTTGTATAGTCAGGAACCGGTTGTGGTACAATCAGGTTTCGGTAAGATTTAAGGTTGATTCCAAGGGTCACGAGATTATTTGCCTCGCGTAAATAATCCAATTCGTGAAGCATGATCCTGCGCAATTCCATCAGCACGTCGTTGAGTGCATATTTTTTACCTGCGGCGGTATGTTTGACTGCAAGAGCAGCAACCTCTTCTAGCGTATTGAGATCTTCCAGAAATTTTTGTCTTATCCCCGGTCGTTGCACCTTCACTGCCACCTTTTTTCCAGATCTCAATTCTGCCAGATGTACCTGTCCAATAGAAGCACTCGCCAGTGGCTCTTCTTGGAAAAAATTGAAAGCCTTTGAAATTCTTTCTCCAATTTCAGATTCCACAATGTCTCTCACTTCATCATAAGGAATGGTGGAGAGGTCATCCTGAAGACTTGAGAGCGCCTGCAGGTATTGATCGGGTAAAAGATCTGGGCGGGTTGAGAGTAGCTGGCCCAGTTTGATATAAGTGGGCCCCATTTTCTTGAGATCGGCAACAAGTTCTTCGGGAGACTCATCAAATTCTGAAAATTCGCTGGATGAATTTTCCTCCATCGCATGTGAAGTTGTACTTTGAAGAAGATCACTGTTCCAGTACTTAAGCATGAAGGCCAGAAACTTTTGGTATCTCATGAGATTTTCGGGGAGGAGAGACATAAACGAATTCTTTAGCTAAAAAAGGTATTTTCCTTCCTAAGATATATAATTAGTCACGAATCTTGTTAAACACCCTCTTTTATTAAGGAATTTTTAATGTTGCTGCGGAAAACTACTGCTTAAAAAAACCATTTTTAGATCTGCAATTAGTTTTCTTATGAAGGGTTTATTGTTAAATACCTGATGATAAACCGCTTCGGAAAAAGCCATCAAAAAAGGTAAAAAAAGGTTTGCACAAGACTATCCTAAGATATACATTTGCAACCGCAAAATACTCGAAAGTTCTTTGTTTTGCTGAGGAGAGTTGCCAGAGTGGTTAATGGAGCAGTTTGCTAAACTGTCGACGGGCAACCGTCGCGTGAGTTCGAATCTCACACTCTCCGCTAAGAAATTCAAAATTTAAAATTCTGAATTCAAGATTTGAAAAAATTGGAATTTGGAAATTGTTTTTGAAGTTGATCAGCGTGAGTTGATCTCGGGGTGTAGCCCTGACATGCGTCAGGATAAACTCCGCCAGGTTATCACCCCTGCTTCGGGAGATAATTGGAATTTGAATATTGAGTTATTGAAGATTATCAGCGTCAGCTGATCTCGGGGTGTAGCGTAGCCCGGTTATCGCGCCTGCTTTGGGAGCAGGAGGCCGCAGGTTCGAA
>CAVUAU010000006.1:0-37620 GCA_963739625.1 uncultured Flavobacteriaceae bacterium | reverse complement strand
TTCGAGTCTCGTCCAGACCGCATTCCGAGAGATCGGAAGCAAAGAAGCTCCTCAAATTGGGGAGTTTTTTTTGGCTTTATGATTAGTTGTGTTGTTTGTGGTAAATCATTGATTTACCTGGGTTTAGAAGTAAACCAATGAGAAGCTTTTCCTGTTTTCAGGAGGAGCTTTTTTGTTTTATATCAATTTCTTTTTCTTCCTCTTTCTTTTTTTCCTCCCAACGATTTTTGAAAAATACCCCTAAAAGGGTATTTTAAGTGAACTAGCTGTAAGATATATTTGTTCATACACTACAGTTGATGGAAGAATTAGTTAAACAGGACGAAGAATTTAAAGAGATATATCTGGCAACCAAGCAGAGTATCCTGACTATAAGCCTGTCCATAATAGCTGTTTCAGCGCTCCTTATCACCTTTATTGCATTTCTGTAATAGCTAAGACCATTAATAATGGCTTTTGAAGGCCGGCTTCTATCATTGAAGAGCTTCGGACCAGGTAGCTTTTTTCCGTTTTATGAATCCTTTCTGAAATTCACCTTCTTGCTCTCGTCGGCTTTATGTTCAAAGTCTGTTTCTACGACGGCCCGGGCACCTACAATACCGGAACAGAGAAAACTATAAGTTGGGATATTTACCGGGAAGGTTTTGAACTTTGGGAGAACCACTATGAAAATGGAAACCCACCGGGCATAAAAAGAAAAGGTTACTTAAAGCATCTACAGCTTATTGCTCGCCCACAAGGCAAGTATCGTCAATCCGCTAAAGAAAAGGATTAGGAATACGTTCGGACTTTTTTGAAACCACCATCCCGAAGAGGAAAGGTTCCTGAAAAATGTCCTTTTTGAAGGGGTAATTTTCATATCTAAAGTTAAGGCCCATATATGAAGTGCCAAATTCAGATAAGGAAATGCAAAAGTCGGCTAAATTTGTGCAATCCAGCTATTCTGACTGTTAAATGATCCTGAACGGGTATTTCACGTAATTGCGTTAGCCTTAAAAAGAAGCATTCGCGGGGTGGTCCAATCCTGCAGCCATGGCCTCTTTTAGTTTCTGGCAGCGGCGTAGGCGGCAGGTGCATTCCAAAGATCTTCTCCACCTCCAGTTGTTCCCTATCGATCGCCAGTAATATCTCCTGCCCGTACTCCCTGAAAAGTGGTTCTGCGGAAGGGTCTATGCTCTGTACGAGATCTGAGGTGTACAGCAATTTGTGTTCGGGAAAATATACCATCATCATTCCTTCGGAAGCTTCTGCATTCAGCGGAAATATCTGCACTCTGTTTTTGCCTTTTCCCAGCTCCTTTTTTTCAGAAACCAAGACGGAAATTAGCTCCTTCTGAAGCTTTTGCTGCTTGTCCGGATGAGTTGAAAATTCTGCTGAAGCCATTTTTTGAAGCAATTCAATATTCAGCGGGGAATGGTAAACCGGAATTTCTTCAGCAATAAAATCGCGCAGCCCTCCAATGTGAGGCCATGCAGCAGAGGTGCTAATCACCGCCTTTATCTTTTGACCCGGAAACTTCTCATGTGCAAATTTGATGACCTGTTCAGAAAAAGCCGAAGAAATTGGAGCTTCCAAAATAACCAGCCCGTCGTCCTGTTTGATGACAGAAGTGAACCAGCTGCCGGGAATGATCAACAGGCCGGGAGCTTCTTCAATGGCTTTGTCGGCTGCCAGGGGAGCAGAGAGGTCTCTTCCATAGTACTTCAGCAAAAGCTCTTTTGAGGCCTCAGGGAAAGTCAATTCCTGCTCAAAAACCGGATTTTGTTCCAAAGAAATAATGCTGATATTTTCTGAAAGCGCTCCGTCAAGGAAAATATCCATCTGCCTGGGGTAGAGGAGGCGGTTTTTTTCAAGACCATACATAGAATAATAAATGCTGAGGGGAATGTCGCCCCAAACGTGGTAGTTGTTCGTTTTCACCTCGGCTTTGGTCTCAAGTGCCGTAACAAGGTCTGTATTCTTATTGATGAAGATCTTCACCGGCTGCCCGGCGTGTTCAAAACTCAGCACCCGGTGCGGAATGTTTTGCAGCAAACTGTCTTTTTCACAATGCAAATTATTCGACTGCAGCGCAGTTTGCAGCAGGTGTTCTGGAGCAAGAGCCATATCGAGTTCTGTACTCATGGGCATGGGAAACCAGCGGCCGCTGTGGTTCATATCACGGCCCACCAGACTGTCGTTGATGAGATAGGTGAGGTTATAGCCAAAGGATTTTGACTCTTTACTGGTTCTGCTTCGGTTATTGTCGAAATCTTTATCAATCTGGATCTCGAAATAATCGGGAATAAAAGGTCCCTCAGGCCGCTCGCTTTGTTCCCGCATCAGCCGTTGGCCCAGAGCTTTGATCTTCAGCCCGTGAAGGGAATTAAGAACTTCCCGGCCACCAAAGGCCTCAATAGATTTTTCAATGATTTCCTTTGCACAGGCATCAGCAGTTTGCTGCGCTTGCAGTTGATTTCCAAAAACGGCCAGAACAGCCGCAAGAATAAGATTTTTTGCTTTCATAAATGTTTAGAGGCCAATTAAAGCCTGTCCTGTTTATTGATCTTTTTTAGAGAAATAATAATGGAAAAACCGTCGGGATCTTTAATGCAGATGCCGTTGCGGTTCCAGTAGGGGTTTTTTGCAGGCTGCTCTAAAATGCCATTTTTGAGCAGTCTTTGTTTCAGGGCTTCAAAATTCTCCCGGCTTTCAAGATAGAACACCAGCAGGTCATCCTCATCGGGATGATGATCTGGAGCCTGGGTGGAAGTAGTAAATTCCAGGTGCCATGCAGAATTTTCGAGACCTAGGAAAATGCCGTTGTAGCCATCATGGTCTTTGAACTCTCCTAAGATTTGCAGCCCGATAACTTCCATATAGAACCGGCTGATCTTCTCAAGATCACCGGTGTGCCGGGCTATTCTCAACTGCATGTTCTTCTTTTTTAGGGGCCAGTTTATCTATGGTAGAGGTCATAACGAAAGGTTTACTAAAGAAATCCAGAAGGACCTTGTCAAAAAGTTCGGGTTTTTCATAGGAACCAAAATGTGTCGCCCCGGGCATCACAAAAAGGTTGGCGCGGGGGATAGATCTAAAGATCTTTATCGAGTGTTCCAGTTTTATCGCATCGCGGTCGCCGCTCATGACCAGTACAGGACACTGAATTTTTTGCAGCTGCTCCACCTTTATGTCCGGCTGGTAGGCAAGCAGAGAAAAAAGCTGTTTCGTTTTAGGGTCTTTGGTCGTGGCCAGTGTCTGCATCACATATGCTTCCAGTTCCTCCTGGATCGCTTCGGGCCCGGGAAAAAGATTGGCACCAAAAGTTGCGAGGCGCTTCACCTTGTCGGGGTGGTGAATGGCGAGCAAAAGGCCAAGGATACCACCATCGCTTTGGCCCCAAACATAAGCCTGCTTTACATGCAGGCTGTCCATGAGTACGTTGAGATCCTCGGCCATTTGCTCATAGGAAAGCGGCTTACCGTCGTTGCCGGTGGTCTTTCCGTGGCCGCGGCTGTCCATGACGATCACCTTGTATTTATCTTTGAAAAAATCTATTTTCTGAGTGTGTCCCTTGATCGCGCCGCCATTGCCGTGCACCAGCAGGAGAGGTTCTCCGCTTCCGTAGATCTCGTAGTACATTTTAATGCCATTAAGCGGAATGAAACCGCCGGCTTCGGGATTGTCTCCGTAGTTGGTTTGCGCGTGGGCGACAAAGAGAAAGAAGTTGAAAATTATAAAAAAGCAGACCTTTTGCATGAAGTGGTATTTTCTCTAAAGACGGCCAAAACAGGGAGATGTTACACTCAACTGGGCGACAGGTCTCAAAAAAGGGATTTTCGAGAGATCTGCGGAATAAAAAAAAGGTTGTTCCAAAAGCCTTTGAATTCGGGGGGAAAACAAAAGGGCCTGGAGCAACCTTTTCAGCTGTAAAAGCTGTTACCTATAACAACCTGACTTATCTAGGACAGCAGTTCCTTGATGTCGTCACTGTTTTTTTGGTATATCTTGTAAGCATAATAACCAACACCGGCTACCAAAGCGAGTTTTAGGATGCTACCGGTCCATTCAAGACCTTTTTTGGCTGCCCATAGTTCGGCTCCTTTTTTTGCTGTTTCTTTAACGTCATTCTTCAAGTCCATAATTCAAGTAATTTTTGTGATTTATACTAATATCATTATTAGCAGACTTGTTTAGCGTTAAGAAGTTTCGAAATAACAGTTTTTTAACCCTTTTTCCGCGGTGAAATCCGGGATTGGAGTGTTTAGAGCCGCTTTTTTGAACATTAGGTGCTTTTTCCGCGATAGTCTTGTTTTTCGTTTCTTCTGCAACATCCGGCTTCCGCTTCCGCAGAAAGAGTTAAAGATTCCTCTCTTCCGAAGAGTTGCCACAACTGCGCATTTTGTCCAGAAAATGAGGTATTTCGGCTAAAATCGGGTCAAAGTGAGTTCTAAATGCCTTCTTATGAGTATATTAGATAGTTATGAATTAAAAATACTGGTTATGAAACTATTGAAAATTTTCCCCTTTTTGGCGCTGCTGCTGTTGTCGTCTTGCGGTGACAAGGATAACGAGAACGAAATGGAAGAAGAAGTTGTGGTAGAAGAAGAAGCGGTGAACCCAGATGAGGTGATTTCCCAATGGGAAGACGCATGGAACAGCAATGAGCCGCAGAGCGTTAAAGATCTCATGGCCGATGATGTGGTGCTGGTAACCAATGGCAGCGAATACCCTAAAGATTCTATAGCATCCTGGACAGATATGGCCGGTTCACAAATGAAAGGCCTTAAAATGAATTCTCTTCAAAAAGGCAGTTCAGACGGGATTATCTATGACAGCGGCACCTTCTCCCATAGTATTAAGGAAAATGATACACTGCAATACCAGGGCACTTATACCTTTATTTGGGAGAAAAAAGATGACAGCCCAGACTGGGAAGTGACCGTGATGCATATTTCTGATCTTGATGAGGATATGTCACAACCCAAAGAGGAATAACCTCTACGCTAACCAACCGGGAAGAAACCCTTTTTGATTGTTCAAAAAGGGTTTTTTTTATACCGCTTAATGCCAGGCCTCCTGCGGGCGGTACTGCAGCATTTTTTTTATCTTAGTTGCTTTAATCAAATTGCTTGTTATGATCAAAAAAATACTATTTCTGTTGTGTTTTTCGCTTACACTTTCGGGTTGTAAATCTGAAGGGGTGGAGCTTATGGAGGAGAGCCACGATAGAAGTGCCAGTTTTGAGCGGCTGCTGCAGGACTACTATGAAGACGGGTTAAGGCTAAATCCTGTATCGGCAACCGTGCAGGGTGACATGCGCTACAATGATCGCTTCCCCGACCTGCTTTCTGCGACCCATGAAGATAAGCTGAGAAATTACTATTCCATCTACAAAAGCCGCGCAAACCAGTTTAAGGATGAAGACCTTAGCACTACAGAGAAAATGAGCAAGGATATCCTGCTGTGGGAGTGCAACATAAATCTCGAAACTCTTGAATTTGATAAAGACAAGTATATGCCCATAGACCAAATGTGGTCTGTCAACCTGTTTATGGGGCAATTGGCCAGTGGAGCAGGAGCGCAGCCTTTCAATACCGTTCAGGATTATGAGAACTGGCTTTTGAGGGTTGACGGCTACCTTACCTGGTTCCAGCACGCCCGCGAGAATATGCGGGAAGGCATGAAACGCGGCTACGTTTTACCGGCGTCCCTTATTCGGAAAGTAATTCCGCAGATGGGCGCTATGACCGGTGGCGAGATTGAAAATCACCTTTTCTTTAGTCCGGTGCTTAATTTTCCCGAAAGTTTTACTTCCGAAGAAAAAGAGATGCTTACAGATAAATACCGGGAGATGGTGGCCGAAAAGGTGATCCCTGCCTATGAGCAAATGCACGATTTCCTGCAGGAGGAATACCTGCCCTACGGAAGGGAGACCAGTGGAATTGCCGATATTCCCAACGGCGATAAATACTATAAACACCAGATCAAGCTGTACACGACCACAGATATGACTGCGGAAGAGATTCACCAGCTGGGCCTTGCTGAAGTTGCGCGTATCTCTAAAGAGATGGAGCAGGTGATGCGGCAGGTGGGCTATAAAGGCAACCTGAAGTCCTTTTTTAACGCTGTGCGGCAGAATAAGAATTTGATGCCATACAACACGGCCGAAGAGGTGATCGCCCATTTCAACAAGATTAGGGCGCGTATCCAGCCCAACCTTGACAAGCTGTTTGATGTGGCGCCAAAAACCCCTTTTGAGGTGAGACGTACCGAGGCCTTCAGGGAAGCATCGGCCAGTGCCGAGTACAATCCCGGTTCTCTTGACGGCACGCGTCCCGGCATCTTTTACGTGCCCGTGCCCGATGCTGCTACCTACAATATTTACAGCGATGAATCGCTGTTTCTTCATGAAGCCATTCCCGGGCATCATTACCAGATCTCGCTCACGCAGGAGAGTAAGACGCTGCCCAATTTCAGGAAGACCTTGTGGTACAGCGGCTATGGCGAAGGCTGGGCGCTTTACGCCGAATCTTTGGGAAAAGAACTCGGTCTGTATGAAGATCCTTATCAATACTTCGGAATGCTGAGCGCCGAAATGCACCGCGCCATTAGGCTCGTTGTAGATACCGGGCTGCACAGCAAAGGCTGGTCGCGTGAGAAGGCCATTAAATATTCTCTTGACCATGAAGCCGAACCTGAAGCAAGCGTGATCTCTGAAATTGAACGTTACATGGCCAATCCCGGCCAGGCATTGTCTTACAAGATTGGCCAGTTAAAGATCATCGAACTGCGGGAAAAGGCAAAAGCCGAACTTGGAGAAGATTTTGATATTCGCGAATATCACGACCAGGTACTGGAAACAGGCTGCGTGCCGCTGGAGCTGCTGGAGAATAAGATCGATAATTGGATAGCTGAGGAGAAAGGTTGATTGGGGAATAGCCAATTGGGGAATAGCCAATTGGGGAAAAAATTTCCTTTTTTACCATGGATTCACTGATGTCTTTCTGCGATATCCGCGAGATCAGCGGGAAATAATTTCGCGTTCAAGCCTTCGACTAATCCTCCCTTCGGTCGGGCTCAGGCTGACAAGGTTCTGTGTTTAGAATTGAGGAATTTCAAAAGTGAGAGGTTCTAAAAATGCCATTTCTGAAGTGTCTTTTTTATCTGCTCTTTTCTCTCTTTTCTGAAAATGACTAAAAGAGCCACGAACCGGCCTGACGGCCGGCAGGTTCACGAATATCTTTTTTCATTCTCTCTACGTCCTCTGCGGATGGCTTTGCGGCCTTGGGAGAAAATTAATTTCGGGTTCAAGATTTAGGACTTGCCTGCTTTTTTCGGATTTGGCATACAGCAGTCCTTTAGTTTTGAGCTTCATATTTTCTCAGGGAAATTGACTGAGAAAAGTAGCAAAGCTTCTATCGTCAGTTTTCTGTTCATCTGTGGCCAAGAGTTCGGTAAACTCATACCAATCTGAAAAGAAGCTAAGGCCTGTGTGTTCAACAAAAAGGGGGATTTTCACTTCTAAAGGATAAAAGTATTCGCCGTCAATTAGTTTTTCACGGAGAAGGACTTCTGCTTTAGTTATACCAATCCCATCAGGATTGACAAAAATGACCTCACCAAAAGTTTTGTAGTTTCCTTCATCTCTGTGCAAGTATTGAAAAGAAAGATTTTTGGCGGCCATGATATTTTCTTTCAAGATACCAGGAAAAACTTAAACTGAAGGAAAGCCGATTGATTTTAAATAATTAAATGTGCCGTCATAAAATTTTGGATCTCGTGTATGGTCTTCTGTACTTCCTTCAGGAACAACTACTATCATTCCTTGTCTGGCACGGGTGAGCAATACTCTGTATGCGTTGATCAAATATTGCTTTCTTTCCTCTTTATGGATATTTTGCCATTTTTTACCTTTAAAGGAATATGATTGCCATCCATTTTTTGAATAGCGAAGATCCCCATCCCAAGTTACACAAGCCCAATCTAGTTCAAGACCTTGAACATGAAATTCGGTAGCCACATCTTCTAAATAATAAGACGATCGGACGTCATCTTTGTTGTTCAAAAACCAATGCACCGGATTCATTGGCGACTTGACGTCTATTGCAAAAGGTTTTAATCGCTGTGCTTGTGATGAGACAACAATGCCATAGCGCTCACTTCCTCTAGCCTTTTCCTTGAGCCATTTTTTGGCCTTTTCGACGCTTCTGGTTAAAACTATGGGATATTTATCAGAAAGAGCTTTAAAGATTTCTTGAGCGGCATCGGTTTCCAAGTCCAGCATTTTCTTGACCAAAAGAGATAGATTTTCTGCTCTAAATGATCTCATCGAGACTTTTAAGTGTAAAGAGGGGTTCTCAACGACAGTTGTAGTTCCCTTGAGATTTTGGATCGCTTCTTTAGCTTGATATTCAGAATCAGTCAAATGGGGAGAAATATAAACTTCCCAAGATGAAAATTTCCTTTGGACAGCTTGTAGCCATTCAGATATTCCTGCTTCTCCGGTATTTATTTCTTGACCTCCGCCAACCAAACAGACTATGACTGACCAATCCTGATGACGATCTAAGCAAGAAATCAAAAATTCAGGTTCTGAAAAATCAAAATCATGTTGATTTTTCTTCTGTTTCATGAATTTCACAGTCTGTTCATAATTCCATGCTCGTTGCGCTTCATCAAAAATAGCGACATGGTCATATGGTGGTTCTGGATCTCTTAGGTATTCGTCTCTATAGTGGTGGATATTCTGAATAAAAGTTTTGACACTAGCTCTCGCTTTACCCTTGGTAAGTTTTTTTCCTTTTGCTTTTTCATTTTCAACGCGATCTCTTGCTAGAGCTTCTTGAAGAATGGAGACAAGAGGTCCATTTCCTGAAAGATAAACACTGGTGTTGCCTTTCTTTTCATCAAGATGGGAAGTTGCAACTTTTAAACCTACCAAAGTTTTTCCGGCACCGGGTACACCTGTCACAAAACATATTATCTTTCTTTTTTCATCCCTTGCTTTTTTAATGACTTCAGAAATGAGGGAAGTTGTTTCAGTTAAATTTTTTGCGTCGGCGTCGTTTCTTGTGATGTTGTCGACAGTGTGAGTTCGATAAAGATTTAATGCCGCCTCCACGATGGTGGGAGTTGGAGAGTAACTGCCATTCACATAATCGGCACCATTTACAGCTTTGTCTTTTGAAGCAAAGGATAATGTTTCTTTAATGGCTTTTTCAATGTCAAATTTATTGACCTTTATAGGAAGAAGCAGATTATCATTGTGTGAAGTTGTACTTATTTCGATATGTGAATACTCAGCTTCTGTTGCAACCAGAATGGGAACTAATAAAGCCTTATGACTAGGTTTATGAAAGTTCTTTAGATCGAGGGCATAATCCCAGACCTGTTCTAAGTTGTGATTATGAAATTTTGATTCTCCTACTTTAAATTCTATCACGAAAATAGCATCTTGAATGATGACCAAAGCATCGACACGTTTTCCCATTCTAGGAATAGAGAATTCGAAAAAGAGGTTTCCACAATAATCTTTGAGAGCCTTTTTGAGAATATAGATTTGATACTCCCAAGATTTATTCTGGTTTCTATTAGAATCAAACTGATTGTTGAGAGTTATTTCTCCAATAATTTCTTCTGTACTTCTGGAAAGAAAGGATGGGATGTCATCCTTATAATAGTAATTCAGCATAAGTAGCTGTAGTTTGTATTGTCAGTAGTAAATGTAGGGAAGAATCTTCAGCAAGAGCTTCAGAAGAAATAAATGTAGGAAAATTAATTCAATTGCTGCTGTTGATCATCGGAACTCTTCCGCAGCAAGACCTGCCAAAAATGTCATTTTACATTCAGAATAAATGGCAGCCAGTAGACATTATCTGGGGTGCGGGGTATACAGGAGAGGTGAAAGCCACCCGCTTCATCGGGTTTTTCTGCAAAATGAAAGAGTTCGCAGTCTAATGGAAGCCCTTCAAAGACAAGGGTGAAACACAGATCTTTGCCTTCGATACTTTCGGGATACAAAGGTACTCCCCAGCTGAAAAGGAGTTTTAGACGGGTGCCCATGTCCCGGCAGATGAGAACTGTCTTCGGGTTGATGCCAATTTTCTGTTTTCCGGGCGCAAAGCAGTGAATAATCGTCTGCTGTTCACCCGATAGCTCTAAAAGGTGTTTTGGATAGAAAGTTTCTCTGTTGGAATGTTCTCCTTCGGTAGAATTAAAAGACATAAGTGTACTGGTTTTAAATCCAGGCAACAGGAGGCCATTTTATTTTGACAGGGCTGTCCGCATTCTAAACCACCGTGGAGTGTTGCTCTCGGTTGGCACCTTCAAAAGAAGGATTCCTGATGCTTGAATAAGTTGTGCAACTGCTTATGCAGCTGCCTTACAAAGATACATTTTTTAAAAACCTTCCGCAGCAAGACCTGCCAAAAAGAGTCATTTTTGAGACTGCTTCAGGAATTAGTTTTGATCTGCCAGGGAAAATCGACTGGCAACGGCAACAGCTTTTCACCCGGAGCTTCCCCACAAAGTCCCTTTAGGGGATTTAGGGGTAAACACAGTACTAATCGGATAGAAAGAAATCGGGATCTGAGGCAACAGCTCCTGCTACTATGGCTGCAATAGGGGTAAGGATACTGAGACCGGTAGAAAGTACCCCGTTGCGCAACCTCACTTCTTTAATAGACACTTCAGACAGATCTATTTTTACAAGCTCCTTCTCTTTTTGGGCAGGCAGGGAAGCCAGTTTAGTGGCGGTGGAAGATCCGTGAGTGGTGATTCCCAGGAGCCGGTCATTGTCTTTTTCCAGTCTTTTGAATTTGTAATGCTCCTTGTCTGCCGTAGTCACCCTGACCTTTTTTCCGGCACTTATCGCATTTTCTATAGAAGTGGGCGCGTGGTAAACATTGCACGCCTGCAGACAGAACAGAAAGATGAAAAGCAGGAAAATGTGCTTCATTGGGCGAAGTTTTATGTTGATCCCTATAAAGCTGGTTTACAGCCTAATAAATTTAAGTAAAAAGAAGGTCGCTTGTTGCTTTTACAGAGGAATTATCTAGTGTTCAGTGCTCAGTGCTCAGTGCTCAGTGCTCAGTGGTCAGTGGTCAGTGTTCAGTGGGAGCAACACCTTTCAAAAACGCCATTTTTGAAGCTCCTCTTAAAAGGTTTCTTCCGCAGGAGCCGGGTTTAATTTTCTATTAGGAATGCTTAGTTTTGCAGCTTGCTATGATTAAAATATTCCGAAGGCTGGCGTTTTCCGCTGTTATCCTGCTGCAATTTATTTTCGTATTCAACATTTTCTTCGAGAAATTCGAGCCGCTATTGCTGCTGGGCTTCCTGGTGGTATTATCGTCCCTGCTTAGTCTCGCGTATTACTATTCTCCCCGAAAGGAAGAGGAATTCTTTATAAAGGATCTCTACCTCATATTTTTTGTGGTATTGGGGGCAGTTAGCTCCTATCTTATCAATTTACGGGTAGGGCCGGTTATAGCGGCGGCGGCCACCGGTACTGCAGCCTCCTTTGTGCCACCGCTGTTTAGTAAGTACAAAAGAGGGATACTGGCCGAATTTCCCGCAGCAGTTTATTGCGGGGCCTTTGTGGGAATGACTGCACCCTCGGTGGCCGGAAATCTCAATTTTATAATTTTCTCGGGCTTCATAGCGGGTAGCTTTCTTCTCATTGCAAAGAATATTTTTAACGGCTTTGGAGGAAAACTCGGCACTATCGCCTTTGGCGGAGTTGCAGTAAGTTCGGTCATCATCTATTGGTTCTTTTGATATGGAAACAGCGATACTTTGTATAACAGGCATTATTGCGGCGGTAGGAACTTATGTCGTGAATAATAAATTGAGGCAGGGAGCAGTACGCGCCTCGGCCCTTTTGTCTTTGATAGTAGGTGTGTTCTTTTATTTTTTTCCGGAGCTGTTATCGGCATACCTCACAAAGAATATCCCGTTGGTTTTTATTGGAGCCAGTTTTATAGGAATGGTATCTTCCAAAGTGCTCTCCAGTTATATTCTGTTAAGTCTGTCGGGGATCATCTTTTCCATCTTGTTTGTAAACAGCAGTGATTATTTTGCGGGTTTCGGCGGAGGCCTGGGAACAACGGCAGCGATCTCTTTACTGGTTTCCCTGGGCCTGGCCATAATCGCCAGGAAAAAGCCGGTTAAAAAACTTAAAGAGTTAAGGTCAAAAAAATAATGAAAGAGAGCAGGTAAATAGTAGAATATAACAAGCCACAGCTTCTTGCCGAAACTGTGGCTATAGCTTGAGAAACCGGAATAATCCCGGCTTTAGATTTAGGCTTTGCCTGTGGGTTTTATGAGCAGCTCGTTTACATTTACACTGTCTGGTTGGGAAACTGCGTAAAAAACGGCATCTGCAATATTTTCGGGTTCAAGATGAGGTTCGTTATCGTAGCTATAATCTTTGTCATTGAGCAATTCAGAATCGGTAATGTCATCCCGCAGGTGAGTGGCCACAGTTCCGGGTTCAATAGAAGTGACCCTGATGTTGAATTCAGGAGACAGTTCCATACGCATGGCGCGGGAAAGTGCAATGATAGCAGCTTTGGAAGCGCCATACACGGCACCGCCTTTAAAAACCTCTTTTCCGTCAACAGAAGCGATGTTCACTATATGTCCGCTTTTCCTCACCTTCATTGGCGGCAGGGCTTCGTGGATGCAGCGCAGGGTTCCCTTCACGTTCACCTCAATGGTTTGCAGCCACTCGTCCAGGTGCCGGTTTTTGAGGTAGGTGAGCGGCATGACTCCTGCACAATTCACAAGGATATCGATTTGGCCCATCTCCCTGAAAATATCTTCAAAAGCGCCCTTGCACACTTTCGGTGTCGGTTACATCCATTCGCACCGCCAGGGTCTCGGTGGGAAGATCTTTTCCAATTTCCTCCATTTTACTCACACTGCGACTGGCCAGTGCCACTTTACAACCTTCTGCGGAAAGTTTTGTTGCAATGGCTTTCCCAATTCCGCTGCTGGCGCCGGTTACTACGGCAACTTTATCTTTTAACTTCATAATTTTTATCGATTTACTTTAATATCACTGAATTATAGGAGGAAAGCCGTTAAGAGGCTTCTAAATAACAGGATTTTAACGTGGAAGTTAGTGGTCAGTGGTCGGTGGTCAGTGTTCAGGAGTTTGCACTAGGCAGTAGTTTAGTCGGCAGTTCCGTCAGTTCGCGTCTGCCTGTCGATAGGCAGGTTTCCTTTTGGGAAGTATCGAGAAACTGAAAAAGAGACGGTTAAAAGTCCCCTTTAGGGGATTTAGGGGTAAAGAAGTGCTCAGTGTTCACTGTTCAGTGTTCAGAAATTGACAGTGCATATTTTTCCGTCAGTTCGAGTAAAATCTGGAACTGTGATAGCAGTGACAGATTTGTATCGAGAACGACGGTGATGCAGTCCATAGCTGGTAAAAAGTCACCTTTAGGGGATTTAGGGATTGGCAACTGGCAACCCGCAACCTGCAACTGGGAATCTTTCCAGTTAACAGGAAATTTTCCATTTTTAACACTGCTTCGGGATGTGGGTTTTCCTAAAATGTCTAATTTTGGAATAATTCCAATAACAGGGAATAATTCCTATTTATGAAGCCAAAATCGATCTTACATCTGGACCTGGATACCTTTTTTGTTTCGGTGGAACGTTTGCTGCATCCCGAGCTGCAAGACAGGCCGCTGCTGGTGGGCGGACTCGGTGATCGGGGAGTGGTGGCTGCCTGCAGCTATGAGACGCGCCGCTTTGGGGTGCACTCGGGCATGTCGATGAAAGTGGCCCGGCAGCTTTGTCCGCAGGCGACGGTGATCAAAGGTAATTCCGCCACCTACAGCAAATATTCCGATGTGGTCACTGAAATCATTAAAAATAAAGTGCCCGCCTTTGAAAAAGCGAGTATAGACGAGTTCTATGCCGACCTTACCGGAATGGATAAATTCTTCGGAACCTATCGTTTCGCCACCGAACTGCGACAGCAGATCATCAAAGAAAGCGGCCTTCCCATCTCCTTCGGACTCTCGCAGAACAAGATCGTGTCGAAGATCGCTACAGGCGAGGCCAAGCCTAACAATCAGCTGCTTATAGAGAACGGTGCAGAAAAAGCCTTTTTGGCACCTCTGTCTGTAAGAAAGATTCCCATGATAGGCAGCAAGACCTTTCAAACGCTGCTGGGGCTGGGTGTGCGGGAGATCAGGACCATTCAGGAAATGCCGGTGGAGATGATGGAGAGCGTGCTGGGCAAGAATGGGCGCACCATCTGGAAACGCGCCCAGGGCATTGATGATTCGCCTATCATCCCGTTCCATGAGCGTAAAGTCGATCTCTGCCGAGCGTACCTTTCATCGCGACACCATTAATATGGTGCAGTTGCACGCGACGCTCACAGCCATGGCCGAGAATCTGGCTTACCAGCTAAGGCGGGGCGATAAATTGACCTCGGTGATAAGTGTGAAAATTCGTTATTCAGATTTCAACACCTACACCAAACAGGCGAAGATCCCCTACACCAGCGCCGATCATATTTTGATCCCAAAGCTGGAGGAGCTGTTCCGGCAGCTGTACAACCGAAGGCTGCTAATACGGCTCATCGGCATAAAATTCAGCGGACTCGTTGGCGGGCATTACCAGATCAACCTGTTCGACGATACGCAGGAGATGCTGGACCTTTACCATTCGCTGGATTACATAAGAACCCGCTATGGAGATGACAATATTGTGATGCGGGCCTCGACCATGGGTGGTACTTTGGTAGGCAGGATGGACAATCCGTTTAACGGTGCTCCTCCAATTCTGCATGCGCATAGGCAGAGCTAAGCGAAGCTTAGCTATTCAGGATTCAAAGTTTAGAATTCAAGATTCCGTCAGTTCGAGTAAATCTGGAACTGCGATAGCAGGCAGATTTGTATCGAGAACGACGGGAGGGGATGCAACTCTCCGCTTTACTCCAGCCCTAAAGGGAGGCGGAGTTTTCCAAATCTCCCAGAAGTTTTAAGAAGAATTAAGATCCCCTTTAGAGGATTTAGGGGTAAAAAGTGTTCAGTGCTCGGTGATCAGTATTCAGGAGTTGGCAGTAAGCAGTAGGTAGTCGCAGTAAATGCTAAAAAAACATTAGTGCATTCGTGGCTGGATTTTTCACACTAAGAGCACAAAGTTAAAAAAGAAGAACATGAAGAGATCCGGCAAAACAAGTCCCCTTTAGGGGATTTAGGGGTAAAAAAGTGCTCAGTGCTCGGTGATCAGTATTCAGGAGTTGGCAGTAAGCAGGGATTTAGTGAGCAGTTTTTCTGAGTGTCTCTGCTTCAAAAAGAAGAACATTAGTGATATCCGTGATTTAAAAATTTAAAATTCAAGGTTGTGAAAGTGGCAAAAATTAGATTCTTATCAGTTTGGAATACGTCTACCGTCAGTTCGAGTAAATCTGAACCTGCGATAGCAGGGGCAGATTTGTATCGAGAACAAGGGGTTGAGTGCCTCGCCTTCTTCTCGATACGATTCTTCCTCGCTTCCGCTCAGAAAAATCACTCGAAGTGACGGCTGAGCCGCGGTCTCTGCGTGACCTCTCGACTCCCTGCCTGCGGTAGGCAGGCGCTCGAGGTGACATAGCAGTAATAAAGTCCCCTTTAGGGGATTTAGGGGTAGAAAGTGCTCAGTGCTCAGTAAGCAGTAGTAGTGGAGTGGGAATTAAGTCCCCTTCCAGGGGGATTTAGGGGGATGAGTTTCAGTCTAACAGATTTGGAATTTGGAATTTGAAAAATTGGAATTTGACAAAAAATGTTTCTAAACTGCCACACATACTACTCTCTTCGCTATGGGACTTTCCCGGAGAAGGAGCTGTGTGAACTGGCGAAAGAGCATGGAGTTACCGCGGTGGCGCTAACAGATATCAACAACACCTCGGCCTGCCTCAGTTTCCTAAAAATGGCTGCGGAATATGATTTTAAGCCGCTAATAGGAGTGGATTTCAGGAATGGGGTGCAGCAGCAATATGTGGGGCTGGCAAGAAGCAAGTCCGGATTTAAACAGCTGAACGATCATTTGTCGGCTCATCTGCACGTGGAGAAGGCTTTCAATAAAGACGCCCCGGAATTGGCAGAATGTTTTGTGATCTATCCGCTGGAGAAGGTGATGAGGGATGAAAAATGGCATTTTAGAGAGAATGAGTTTATCGGAGTTTCCGTAGAAAGCCTCCGGAAGCTGAAGTTCTCGAAGTACCTGCAGCTGCGGGAGAAGCTGGTGCTGCTGCAAACGGTAAGCTTCCGCAGTAAAAAAGATTACAACGCGCACCGGCTGCTTCGGGCCATCGACCTGAACACGCTGCTGAGTAAATTACCCGAATCTGAACAGGGTTCACCCGAACATAAGATGCTGCCCGAAAATGTCATTTTTGAGGAGTTTGCAGATTATCCTTTCATCCTGGAAAATACGCGGCAGCTGATTGAGAAATGTGAGGTAGAATTTGAATTTGGAAAGGCGCGAAAGAACCGTAACCTGCAGGTGTTTGGCAGCAGCCCCGAAGAAGATGCCGAAACTTTGAAAAAACTCTGCTATGAAAAACTGCCACGGCGCTATCCCAATGCTTCCGAAGCTACGCTCGCCCGGGTGGAGAAGGAGCTGCAGGCGATCATCGGGCTGGGCTTCGTGTCTTATTTTTTAATTAATTATGATATTGTTCAGTATGCGAAGTCGAAGAACTATCCGTTCATAGGTCGGGGGAGTGGTGCCAACTCGGTAGTGGCCTATATCATTGGTATCACCAATGTTGATCCTATCGAGCTCGACCTGTACTTTGAACGCTTCATCAATGCCTCACGGCATTCGCCTCCCGATTTTGACATCGATTTTTCCTGGAAAGACCGGCAGGATGTGACGGCTTATATTTTTAGTCGACATAAGAACACGGCCTTGCTCGCCACCTATGTCACTTTCAAACGCCGGGCAGTGATCAGGGAACTGGGAAAGGTGTTCGGGCTGCCCAAGGCCGAAATCGATAAGCTTTCTGCAGGATTTTTTGAGTACAAAGATCTGGATGAGATGGAAAAGCTGGTGTTTCGCTACAGCGGATTGATCGCCGGTTTTCCCAATTACCTGAGTGTGCATGCCGGCGGGATCATGATCACCCAGGAGCCGGTGCACAGTTACGCGGCTACTTTTTTACCACCCAAGGGCTTTGCGACCATTCAGTTTGATATGAATATAGCCGAAGATGTAGGCATCTTCAAGTTCGATATCCTCGCCCAGCGGGGTCTCTCAAAGATCACCGATGCCATTGAGCTCGTGCGCGAGAATCAGCCGCAGGCGGCGGTGGAGGACATGGAAAATGTGGGCGTGTTCAAAAATGATCCCAATATCAATAACCTGCTGCGCACCGGCGACTGCATGGGCGTGTTCTATGTGGAATCTCCTGCCATGCGCGGCCTTTTTCAAAAGTTGCAGACAGAGGATTACCTTGGGCTTGTGGCGGCGAGTTCCATCATCAGGCCGGGAGTTTCTAACGGCGGGATGAAGGAGGAGTACATTAGACGTCATCGCGACCCGGAGCGGCGAAAGCAGGCGCACCCGGTGCTGGCTGAAATACTTTCGGAAACCTACGGGGTGATGGTTTATCAGGAAGATGTGCTAAAGGTGGCCCATTTCTTCGCCGGACTCTCCCTGGAAGAAGCCGATATCCTGCGCCGCGGGATGAGCGGAAAGCGGATGAGCCATCATGATTTTAAACGGCTGGAGGGAAAATTCTATGACAACTGCAGGGAGAAAGGCTATTCTGAAGAGCTCACCCAGGCGGTGTGGAACCAGATCCTCTCTTTTGCGGGCTACGCTTTTCCCAAAGGGCATTCGGCTTCCTACGCGGTGGAGAGCTATCAAAGTTTATATCTCAAATATTATTTTCCGCTGGAATTTATGGTGGCCTGTCTCAATAACGGCGGCGGGTTTTATGATGTGGAAACCTATATTCAGGAGATCAGGAAATGCGGCGGGATAGTACACGCGCCCGATATCAACAAGAGCGACCATGCCACCGTCATCTATGGGAAAGATGTCTATCTTGGTCTGGGATACATCAAAGAATTAGAGATAAAAGTGGTGCAGCGTATCCTCGAAAACCGGAATTTTTTTGGTCCTTTTGAGTCCTTTGATGATTTTATCGACCGGGTGCCCATTTCAATTGAACAGCTAAGCCTGCTGTTGAAGATCGATGCCTTTAGGTTTACGGGTGTAGATAAGCATCACCTGCTGTGGAAGGCATTTTTCAAGCTGCACAACAGTAAGACCCGAAGCGATCAACAGCGGCTGTTTAAGTTGCCGCACCGGGATTTTGTGCTTCCGGAACTCAGTCACTCCTTTCTCATCGATGCTTACGACCAGATGGAGCTGCTGGGTTTTTCCCTGCACGACCATTTTAAGTTGCTCAGGAACCCGATGAAGCTGGAAGCCATTCGGGCCAAAGAGCTGAAAAATTTCATCGGAAAAGAGATCGGGATCTACGGAAATCTTATCACTGCCAAGCGCACGCCCACGGTGAATAAGGAGTATATGTGCTTCGGAACTTTTTTTGATCCTGCAGGAGACATTTTTGACACCGTGCAATTTCCCCGCGCCACAGAACAATATCCCTTGCACAGCAAGGGAATCTATCTGTGCCGCGGCATAGTGATGGAAGAGCTGGGTTATGTTTGTATTTCCATCTGTCATATTGAACGACAGGAAACACAAGGTGATCCACGATTTGTGAAACAGGTGGCGTGGAAGTCAAAAGGAAATTTGAAGGAAGATGGGAATGGGGTGATTTTGAGGTGAGCCGAAGGCTCAAGCTAAACTTGTTTCAGCGTTGTCATGCTGAACTTGTTTCAGCGTTGTCATGCTGAACTTGTTTCAGCATCAGCATCACACCAACTAAATCTTGGTCGATAAGTCCTCAAGTTCGGGATTGGTAGATCTAATAAGGTTCCATTTCCACTCCCTGTGCCAGTTCTTTAATTGCTTTTCTCTTGCTATGGCCTGTCGGATATCTGAAAATTCTTCAAAATAAACCAGACTGTTGCAGCTGTATCTACGGGTGAAAACGCCTCCCTTGCCACTTTTATGCTCAAGCATCCGCCTTTGTATGTTAGCTGTAACGCCCACATAGAGCACCGTTCTCGATTTGTTAGAGAGGATATAGGTATAGCCTTTTTTCATAAGTTATTTGATGACCCTGAAATAAATTCAGGGTGACCCCTTCAACAAGTTCAGGGGGCCTTCTGAAAACAAACAGATCACCCCTCCGGTTTCGTCTGATATTTCATCTTTTGCTCCAAGTCTCTGCCGCGCAGATATTTCTCAATTTCAGAATTGAGTTCGGCACCTAAAAGGATAATAAAACTGGTGAGGAAAAGCCATAGCAGCATCACTACCACTGCTGAAATGGAGCCGTACATTTCGCCGTAGCTTCCGAAGTTACTTACATAAAAAGAAAATCCCCATGAGGCGATAAGCCATAGGAAAGTTGCCAGCAGGGCCCCGGGAAGTACAAATTGGAAATCGGGAATGGCTTTATCTGGCGCATATTTGTACACCATTCCCAGGAACCAGATCAAAATTACGGCCAACAGCAGCCATCGTCCCCAGGTGATCAAGGTCTCGACCCCCGACGGCAGCCCCAGTTGATTGACAAGGGCGGGCCAGGCAACAATAAGCGCCATACTAATGATCAAGAGAATGATAGCACCAAAAGTGAAAGCCAGGGTGAGCGCATTTTGTTTGATGAAACCACGATCATTATTGGTATCATAAGCAATATCAACCCCTGTAAAAAGGGATTTTGTACCCTTGTTCGCACTCCAGATGGAGAAGAGAAGTCCAATGGCCATACTCCAGCCTAAAGCAGAACCGGGAGTTTTCGTGAGCCCTTCCAACTGATCTTTTAAAATGCTGTAGGCCTGCTGTGGCATCATGTCTGAAATTTGCGATAGTTGCTGCTGAATGCTCTGAGGATCTGTTGCCAGGCCGTAGATGGACACAATGGCGGCAAGAGCAGGGAACACAGCCAGAAATGCATAAAAAGCAACCCCGGCAGAAACAATAGAGACATTGTTTTCTCCTATTTCGTCCTTGACTCTCAAAACAACTGTTTTCCATCCCGAAAAGGACATTTTTGAAGGAGATTTTGCTCTGTGCTGCGACATGTGTTCTGTTTTTTTACGACTCTCTTCTAAAATAACAAATATCAATTCCTTTTTTATACCGTTGGCTACTAAACAATTGTTAAGACGCGCTAATAGGGCAATCGCGTGAAGGTGAATAGACAGAAAGGATCAAGAGGTCAAGAGCGGAAAACAGGTAAAGCACATTAATTGGAGTATTTCCATTAAAAAATGCGGAAAAATTCCCAAAAAAGTTATATTTGTTGTATGGGAACAGATCAAACTATAGACATCAAGCGCTTTAAGCAGGTGAGGGAGGAACATAACTTCACGCAGGCCGAGTTCGCCGCACTTTTAGGGATCAATAATTCTACTGCCGATATTGAACGCGGTCGCACCAAACTATCGGGGAAAATAGTAGCCGAGCTGCTGCGGCAATTTGGCATCAATCCTTTATGGTTGTTTGGGGAAAGCAACCAAAAATTTCTACAGGTGAGCCAGGGAGATGTGAGTCCAAAAGTTATCAGTCTGGATTCTGCCGGTAATGAAAATATGGTGCTGGTGAGTCAAAAAGCCGCCGCGGGATATCCTCATAATGTGCAGGATGTGGAATGGTACCAGCAGTTACCTGCTTTTGATATGCCCTTACCTGAATATAGAAACGCCACTCACCGTGGGTTCCAGGTGGAAGGGGATAGTATGCTGCCCAACTTTAGACCGGGAGAATGGGTGCTGGGAAAAGCCGTGCCCACTATTGAAGAGGCGAGCAACAACAGGATCTATGTGGTTGTTCTTTATGATTCTGTGCTGGTAAAAAAACTTCAGAAATTACCAGATCCTTCCAAAATCCTTCTTATTTCCCTGAACGAAGAGTACTTACCTCTTGAGGTCAATGTGAACGATGTGCAGGAGCTGTGGCAGGTGAACAGTAAGCTCACTTTTAACCTGGATGCCCCTTCAGAAAGCGGACTTTTGAAGCAGCTGCAACAGTCAATGGAAGAACTGCGAAGCGAATTCAAAACTTTAAAACATTAAAAAAGCGGCCTGATTTTATTCAGGCCGCTTTCCGGTTAGATCTCTGGTTGGTTAAAGATCGTCTTCCCCACCAAGGCCGGTATTTTCTCCTGCCTCGTTGACTCCTTCTTCTATAGCATCTCCGGTTTTATCTGCCGCTTCTTTGGTCTCACGGCAAGAGATAAAGGTCGAAGAAAGGGAAAGAGCAAAAAGACTCATTAAAATATACTTTTTCATCTCTAATTTTTAGGTTAACAAATTACTCCTCATCCAGTTCGTCTTCGAGATCGTCGGCCTGGTCTTCAATTTCGTCTCCGACATCCTCCATGTCATCATCCATTTCCTCCATGTCGTCGGTCATCTCCATGTCATCCACATCCTTTTCTTCAGTTTCCCGGCAGGAAACAAAAGAAGAACTTACAGAAAATAGAAGGGAAAATAATAAAATGTACTTTTTCATGATTTAATTTTTAAAAATATTCAGAGGTTAAAATTACATTCCGTCCTCATCAAGTTCGTCTTCAACATCGTTGGCTTCCTGATCGATTTCATCACCGACATCTTCCATGTCGTCATCCATGTCATCATATTCATCTTCGATCTCATCTCCTTTTTCTTCCAACTCATCAGTGGCTTCTTCTACGCGGTCTCCCTTATCCTCTTGATCACGGCAGGAAATAAACGAAGAACTTACTGAGAATAGTAAAGCGAATAATAAGATAAACTTTTTCATAATTTGTGGCTTTAAATTGTTAGTCCTAACAAAATTAGAGAAACTATCTGTTTTTTAACATTTTAACTGCTAAAGTTTTCCTAATGAAACTATAAAGTTGCATCTACAGCAGTAATTCGCAATTATATCACGATTGTCCTTCTTGCAGATTCGGAAAAATGAGAGAGAATATGAACAAATGTGGCGACCAGATAATGGCTGTAAAAAAGAACTTCCGGAAGAAATCTTGAAATCTACACCGGAAGTTTTTATTATGCGATAAGTTTACATATTTAGAAGATCCAGCCTTCAAGAGCCAGCATCCCACCTACTGCAGATGCTATCCCGGAGACTACCGCTGTTGCGACCAGCCACCAGGCGGCGGTTGCGGCTGCTTTCCTGGATTCCTCGGCGGCAATGAGTGCCTGTTCTTTGGCTTCGGCCATTTTCTGGTTCACCTTCATTTCTACCTCATTGGCCTTTTCAATCACCGTATCACGGGCAGTTACAATCTTGTCTGCGATAGGTTCGGCTTCTTCCCTGCTTAATGAAGTTTTATTTGTGATAAGCACAGTGAGCTGGGCCCTGTCATAATGTTCCAGTTTATATTTAAGATCTGGCCCTGCAGCCGATTCGTTGAAAATATTGGAAACATCATGATAAACCTGGTCCAGATTAAATGCTGCACTCTGTCCCGAGAAGATTCCTTTTACACGGGCAAGAAGGTCATCTTTTTTATGTTGTAGATCACCTTTCGCGTGTCCTGCGCTGTCCTTAGCTTTTTGCTGCCCGTCGCTAAAAAAGGTGCTCACTTTGTTTAGAACTTTTTCTGCCTGTGAGACTCTTTTGTCTGCTTCCTCTTCACTCATTTCTTGAGAAGCTAAAAGTTTGACAAGCGTATCACGGTCCATTGCGCTGGCTTTAGCCTTTGCAATTTGCGTAGCGTCCTTTGGGTTGTTGAGGATCCTTTTAAGATCTGCTTCCAGTTGCTCCGGCTGCAGCTCTCTATTGTTAGTGTTTTTGAGTGCCTTTCTTATTTCCTCCTGGTACTTATCAATCTGTTGACGATCTGCAGGGGTAAGATCTTCAATCCCGGCTTTCGCTTTTTCCTGAGGGGAAGCATCGCTCTTTGCAATGTCCTTCAAGCTATTTACATGGTCTTTTACGGCCTGCTTATCTTCTTTTGAAAGATTGCTTTTATCGGCTTCCTCAAGCATCATTTTCTTAACGGTATCGGGATAATCAAATTCAGCTTTTTCAGTCACCTGAAGATCTGTTAGAAGATCTTTAAGCTGCTTTTTGATGTTCTTGATATCCACTTGCTGTGGCTCAAGCTTCTTCACGTAGTCCTCTATCTTTTTGTCGACATCATGGCTGCTAAACATTTTTTCAAATTGTTTGCGCATCTGTTTCGCATCTTCTTTTGCACGGGTTTTCGCCACGTCTTTAGAAATACTCTCCTGGGACTTCGCAAATACCGAAGAAGCAGAGGAAAGGCTGTTTTTTACTGTGGAAGCCAATCCGCCTATAAGAGTAGACACCATGTTGATCTCGAGGTAGGTCACGACCATAAAGAAGGTTGCCCATATTACAAGTCCCAGAGTGGCTCCAATAAAGTTGGCTCCAATAAGCCCCAGCTTTACGGCCAGAAGGCTGGCAAAGAAAAGGGCAATTGAAGTGGTAACGAGCGTCCAGATGCCCAAGCCGGTGGAGACTTTTTGGCCCACATTCATATCGTCATCGTCATGCTCTTTATGCGTGGAGCTGCTGGAATGGGAATGTCCTTTTTCTCTTATATTTCCTACGGCTGTAATTCCGCCCGCAACTGAAAAAGCCGTAAGCAACAGCTGAAAGCCAAAAGCTAACAGTACTCCGGCCACAAGACAAATAAAGAAATTTGTCCCTTCCAGGACAAAAGCAGTATCCCTCATTTGGGCAAAAGAACTTAATGGGGTTAAAATTGTACTTGTCAATAATAACTTTTTCATATCTGATTTTTAATTGGTTACACCTCAAGTTAAGATTTTAAAAAGCAGATTTTTTTAAAATAATCATAAATGCCGGCAATGTTTACAGAAAACTTGCGGAATTAGGTAAATAATTAAGAAAAATGGAGATTATATTAATTTAGCTTAATGAGTCGCGCATGAAGTTGAGCGCAGGCCTGTCGGGAAAGAGGTTTTTCCAGAAAATCAATGACCATAGGATACTGTTGAGCTTTTTTTCTATCGCTGGAATTTATAGAAGAGGTGACCATTACCACAAAAATATTTTTTGCCGAAGTCTTTCTTTGAAGCTCTTCTAAAAAATGCCAGCCGGTCATATGAGGCATATTAATGTCCAGCAGCACCAGGAGCGGCTGTTGGCAATCCCTATCTTCAAGAATGAATTTCAGCGCTTTTTCAGCATTGTCAAAGTCATGACAGGAACCCGAATGGAAATTCTTCTGAATAAGGATCTTATGCAGGAATAAAACAACTGCATCATCATCCACAATAACAATATCCATGTTCATAAGTAGGCTAACAGCACCCGGCCTTGGGCAAAGACAGGCATGCATTGAAGCGGCTAAAGGTATAAAAAATTATG
Source organism: uncultured Flavobacteriaceae bacterium (assembly GCA_963739625.1). Classification (GTDB taxonomy): domain Bacteria; phylum Bacteroidota; class Bacteroidia; order Flavobacteriales; family Flavobacteriaceae; genus Salinimicrobium. The sequence goes on along the minus strand of CAVUAU010000006.1, from coordinate 13,194 downwards.
CAGTGCATAGTACCTAACTGTCAGCCAGGATTAAATTTTTGAACTCCCAGATCTTCCATAGATAGAGCAACAGGAAGATAAAAGTGACGACAAATTCCATAAAGGTGGAGGCAAGGAGACCAATGAAAGATCCGGAAGCGGCACGCAAAGCAGTTCTGGAATCGGCCCTGTTGATGATCTCTCCTAAAAAGGCGCCTACAAAGGGTACGATAACAATAGCGAAGGGAATGGGTATAAAGATACCGGCTATAAGACCTGCGGTTGCGCCAACCATACCGGCTCTGCTTCCACCCAGGTATTTGGTGCCTAAAGCGGGAATCGCATATTGTAAGGCAAAAATAATGATGGTTACTACGAGGGTGACCCCCAAAAATGTGTAATTCATAGGTAGGAAAGAAGTAAGGTGCAGCAGCAGTAACCCAAACCAGCTTAGAGGAATACCGGGAAGTATAGGGAGGAAGCTTCCTAAAATTCCAAAGATCATTAGCAGCGCACTCAGTAAAATCAAAATCAGGTCCATGTAATAGTTTTTGCTAAGATAGAAAAAGAGCCGCTCAATAATTTTAACTAAAATATTAGTTTAAACTAAATCATTAGTTGTATATTAGCTTCGGAAATTAAGAATTTTAATTTTTATGAAACAATTGACCAAAGCCGAAGAGGAGATCATGCAGATCCTTTGGGATCTTAAAGAGGCCAATGTGGCGGCGATCATTGAGGAGATGCCGGCCCCTAAACCCGCTTACAATACAGTATCGACTATTGTACGAATCCTCGAGAGCAAGGAATTTGTCGCGCATAGAAAAAAGGGCAAAGGCTACATCTATTTTCCTGTCGTAGATAAGGAAACCTACACCAGCCAGAGCATGAACAAACTGGTCGAAGGTTATTTTGGCGGCTCCTTTAGGAGTATGGTTTCTTTCTTTATGAAGAAGAACAAAATGGACACTCAAGATCTCGAAGAGATTCTGAAAGAGATCAATAAAAAAGAATCGTGATGGGCAGCTACATTTTACAAGTCATTGTTTTTCAGCTGGTCTTCCTGCTGGTCTATGAATTCCTGCTCAAGAAGGAGACGTTTTTCAGCTATAACCGTGTCTATTTATTGTTGACTCCGGTTTTAGCCCTGGTTTTACCTTTTTTGAAAATAGAACTTCTTCAGAATTCGATTCCCAGTCAGGTTCTGGTTGAGCTTCCCGAAGTTTTGGTAACAACCGGTAAGGCGCCGGAAATTTCAGAAAATGCTGCTTCTTTAGACTTGTGGTCATTGATATATGCCGGTGGTGCCATGATTAGTCTCATTCTGCTCCTTAATAAGTTCCGGCTGTTGTGGCTGCTCTCCAAGAAAGGAGAAAGAAAGAGAAAGAATGGAATTGATATCGTGAAAGTTCCCGGCTCAACCGTGGCCTTCAGCTTTAATCAAACCGTCTTTATAGGTGAGCACCTGGAACGGCACGAGCGAGAACAGATCGTTTCTCACGAAATGGTACACGTGCGGGAAAGGCATTCTTTTGATCTTCTCTTTTTTGAAGTTTTGAAGGTTTTCCTGTGGTTCAATCCCCTCATCTATATTTTCCAGACCAGGATCTCTGCGTTACACGAATTTCAAGCTGATGCCAGAGTGGTCAAAACAGGCGAAAAACAGAGGTATTTTCAGCAGTTATTAAATTCTGCTTTTGAGTCTCGCGACATCTCTTTCGTCAACCAATTTTACACTGAATCTTTAATTAAAAAACGCATAATTATGTTACAAAGAACAAAATCAAAATCTGTATCAAAAATCAAATACCTGTTGGTGATCCCTCTAATGCTGCTCATGCTGCTTTATGTTTCGGGCACTGCTGCGCAGGCGCAGGAACCTAAAGTTTCTGTGGTAAAGACAGAGGTAAGTAAGGACTCTGTTCTCACTGTTGTTCCTTTTGCCGTGGTGGAGGAAGTGCCGGTGTATCCCGGATGTGAAGACCTTGAGACTAACGAGGAGAAAAAGGAATGTATGTCTAATAAAATTACGAATTTTGTTAACACCAACTTCAATACCGGTCTGGGTAAAGAGCTCGGCCTCACAGGTCTCAATCGAATTTATGTTCAGTTTAAAATATCTTCTTCGGGAGAAGTAACTGAGGTAAAATCTCGAGCCTCAAATGAAGCTCTTGGAAAGGAAGCCGAACGTGTAGTTGCCGCCCTGCCCATGATGCAGCCCGGGAAACAGAAAGGCCGGGAAGTAGCTGTAATGTATTCCCTGCCCATTAATTTCATGGTGCCAGAGGAAAAAGAGGACAAAAAGGCCGATGAATAATTCTCGGGTCGTAAGCCCGCAATAAAAGAAATGTGAAGCCGGAGGACGATCTCCGGCTTTTTTACTGCCTTCATCTTCTTGAGATTAGTCTCAATTTCACTATTTTTGAATCCGCACCCTCAGTTTGCAGCTGCATGAAGAGAATTTTACTCCTTGTTTTTTTGTTTGCCCTTATGGCCTGTGACAGGTTTGAGACCAAGAAGATCACTTCCGAAGAAATCTTGCAGGAAGAAACGCGCGAGCTTAACTGGCATGAAGTGGACCAGTATCCTGCCTTTTTAGAATGTCGTGAGATCATGGAAGAAAATGCGGCTAAAGCCTGCTTCGGAAACAAAGTAGCCGAATACTTCTACGCCCGTCTCGAAGAAAAGCAACCGGTAGTTACGCGTGAACTCAACGACACTTTGTACCTGTTTCTGAAGATTTCCGAAAAAGGCATTCCGGCGATAGATTCCACTCAAATCGATTCCACTACCGTAGATCAACTTCCCGAAATACGAACCTGGCTTAAGGAAAGTGTCGATTCCCTGCCAAAGATCTACCCGGCCACCAAGCGAGGTATTCCCGTGGTGACCACTTTTAAAATGCCAATTGTGGTGAAGGCAGAGTAGCTACAGGTTGTACTTCAAACCTACAGTAAAATCCAGTGGAAAAGAGCCATTCCCGTCAAGAACGAGTGCAAAGATGTCATTATAACCAAGACTGATGAAGCTGTTCTCGGTGATTCTTATGTCGCTGCCAAGGCCAAAGCTAAAGGGCGCCGTAAAACTAAAGCCGCTATCGTCTTTGATGGCTACGACCTCTCCATTGTCATCTGTGACCCTTACCTTATCTTCAGAATAAAGAAAAGTCGCAAGTTTTGTGTCGACGTGCAGGTCCCAACCCTTGAAGTACAAGGCTCTAAACCTGTAATTGATCGACAGCTGCGTGGAGCTGTATCTGTACTCTTCTCTTTTGAAAGACTGTCTTAACTGCACGAAAGCCGAATGCCTTGGGGCGAGGTTAGGGTCGTAGAATTCGTATTCTACTCCTACTATGGGCGCAATCAGATTTTCGGGATTTTCTGTGTATTTGTTGTTTGAAAGCCCCACAAAAAGACCAAGCCGCTGTTTTATGTTGGAAGTGGCTTCGTTGAATTCATAATCTTCCTGCACCAGCGCGTTGTAAGAATTCACGAAATGTTTGAGACTGTACAGGAGGAATTTGACATCGTCTGTCTTGAGTTCGCTGTCCGCTGTCATTTTTGAAAGCTGCTCCCTGTACTGCAATTTCCCATTGATAAGGCTGTCCTTGAGTTCGACCATACGATCTTTCTTCTGAACAAAATACCGGTATGAGGTATCTTCCTTATTCCAGAAAAGGTTGAGAGGTCCCTTCACCTCACGCTGGAGCTGTAGAGTGTCGCCTTCAATTATATATGTCTCCTGTGCTGCTGCTTTTAGAAAAAAACAGAGCAGGAAGGTCGTCAAAATAAGTCTCTTTTTCTGCATTTTTGGAGCCTGAGCAAAATTAAAGATAATAAAATATTTGGTGCTGCCTCTATTTTTTGAAGCGTCTGCCTTTCCAGTTATAACCGCCAAAAAATGATCTCAGTGCGACATAGCTGCTTAAAACGGGATAGATCGCACTGCACCAAAAGTAATTTTTAAGCACCCTTTCATTACCGAAGAATCCGGCGCTGCTATAGATGAGAATGAAGTCCACGTTGAACTTGAGCAAAAAGAGAAAAAGAAAAATTCCGGGAGGGAAAAACTTAAAGACAACGGCCACAAAACTCAGGACCAGTGAGAGGTTCATCAACAGCACCAGCAGGCCCAGCATCTTTGCAAAAATACCCTGGCTGGCCGACATTTTTCCGGCCCATCGCAGCCTTTGTTGAATTAAAGCCTCAACACCAGGCTGTGCTTTAGTGAGCACAACAGCATCTTTACTCTTCAAAAAGCTAGTTTTTAATCCCTTCTTGGAGAATTTTTCCAGCAGGAAAATATCGTCTCCGCTGGAGATGCCGTCATTGCCTCTAAAACCATCCACCTCTTCAAAAGCCGCTTTTTCGTAACAAAGGTTGGCCCCGTTGCACATGAACGGCTGCTGTACGCCGAATCCTCCCATGGTCGCGATTTGCAAGCTCAGGAAATCGATTTCCTGAAACAGCTCCAAAAATGACTTTTTTGAGCCCTCTTCTTTCCACGTCATTACAGGCCCGGCCAAGAGTTTTGCACCTGTAGCTGCCAGCCCGCAGTTGAATTCCTGTAACCACTTTTGAGGCAGCACGCAATCGGCATCTGTCGTGATGATAAACTCATTTTTCGACGTCTTAATGGCAGTGGTGACAGCATCCTTTTTGGGGCTGCCCGTAAGCCGCTGATTTTGCAGCAGCTTAATGTCAAGGCCACTTTTGGAATTGATGAATTGCCTGCACAGTTCTTCGGAAGCATCTTCGGAAGCATCGTTCACCAGCAAAATCTCAAAGAATTCTTTCGGGTAGTACAACTTCCGTAGGGAATCGAACAACTTCGGAAGATTTTCAGCTTCATTCCGCAGCGGGATGACTATCGAAAAAGTGGTTTTTGGAGGGGTATTCTTTCCGAAGCTTTCCTTTAGCTGATGAAATCCATACAGCAGGTACAGGAGAACCCCGATGTACAAAAAGCTAAGGACGCCGAGGAAGATCATCATGGAATGGCGTGTTTGGCCTTTTTGTACTTGAGCACATAGTAGCTTCCCGCTAATCCCGGAAGACCGAAATTAAGGATCCACACCGTAAGAACTACGGTAAGTACGATGATTTGAGATACGTCCAAAAATCCGAAGACCCATACCGCAAACCCACCTTTGATGAGCGCGTCAAAAATGATCATTGTTGGAATCACCGATGCCAGGATGTAGGTGCTAAAAACTGCCGCGATCAACAGCGGGTAAGACACGTCCACCTGGAATACCAGCAGCAAAAAGTAAAATTGATGGGTAAAGATGAGGAATCTTGCGCAGGAGAAAAGCAGGGTTTTAAGCCGCACATTTTTGGGAACATTCCTGTAGGAGTCTTCGAGGCGTTGTATGGAAAAGCCCTTCAGTCTTATCTTAAACCTTTTCATGACCCAGTAGATCAAAAATGGCGCAAGCAAAAGTCCGCTTACGATAATTGCGTTAAAAAGAGGCAGAGGCAGGTCGAGGCTGGTGATGAGGAAAAGAAGGCCTGCAATTCCGAAGAAATAGGTGGCGAACAGCTGGGCCATATTTCCCAAAAAGTTTAGAAAAATTATTTTTCTCCAGGCGGTTCTTGAGTAGTACAGGCATTTGGCGCCGTATTCTCCAATGCGGCTGGGCGTGAAAATAGCCGCGGTAAACGACGAAAGGCTTTCCCGGGTAGTCCTTTTTAGAGAATTTTCTCTCACAGTGCTACTCAAAGTTTGCCATTTCAGGATCTCAAAATACCAGTTGGCGATCGTGAAGAGCAACAAAATTATCACGTTGGTCACCGAAAAAACGCGATATTTAAAGAGGATCTCCAGGAAACGGTCCAGGCTCATCTGCTCGTCAGAGGTGATCTTATACCAGATAAAATAGACCGCCGCGGCTACCACCAGGATCTTAAGAACTAGTGAGAAGAATTGATTAGCTTTGTGCGAGGTGATCCGCATATATTTTTTTGAGGAAAGCCGTGGTGTTTTATCTGAAAAACCTTGTCAAATTAGGGTTTCTCCTGCAATAATACGAAGCTTTTGAATACCGAAAAAATCATTTTAGGCATAGATCCCGGTACCACCATCATGGGTTTTGGCCTCATTAAGGTGGTAAACAAGAAGATGTCTTTCCTGCAGCTCAATGAATTGTCGCTGCAAAAATATGATGATCCATATATTAAACTAAAGCTCATCTTTGAGCGCACCATTGAACTCATCGATACCTGGAACCCAGACGAGATCGCTATTGAAGCGCCTTTCTTCGGAAAAAACGTGCAATCGATGCTTAAGCTGGGCAGGGCACAGGGAGTGGCAATGGCAGCCGGCTTGAGCAGGGAAGTTCCTGTAACCGAATACTCCCCAAAAAAGATAAAAATGGCGATCACCGGAAGCGGAAATGCCAGTAAAGAGCAGGTAGCACGTATGCTGCAGAGCCTCCTGGGGCTTAAAGAACTTCCGAAGAACCTCGATGCGACAGACGGTTTGGCGGCTGCGGTTTGCCATTTCTATAATTCGGGAAGGGTAGAAGTAGGGAAAAGCTACACCGGCTGGGCAGCATTTGTGAAGCAAAATCCGAAAAAAGTTCAATGACCAATAATCAATTATCAATTATCACACATTCTTTTCAGGAAATGCGGTAAATTTTGAATTCAAAATTTTAAAATATGAGCTATGGAAAGAAAAGAGAATATTCTGGATGATAAATCCTTTGATTTTGCGGTGGGAACTGTAAAACTGTATAAGAAGATCATAAGAGAGGAAAAAGAATATGTTTTGCCAAAACAATTCTTGAGGTCTGGAACCTCTATTGGCGCAAACGTAGCTGAGGCCAATGGAGCCATTTCTACTGCAGATTTTTCTTCAAAAATTTCTATAGCGTATAAAGAAAGTCTTGAAACAAAGTTCTGGTTAAGACTATTTGAAGCTACAGACTATATTTCTTCTGAAGAATACCACCTTATGTTTGACAAAGCCGATGAACTTTCCAGGATTATGTTTAGCATTCTGAAGAAAACCAGAATAGGTAAATAAAAATAAATATCGGTTATTAACTGTTAATGATAAACTGATAATTGTTCATTGCTAATTGTTAATTGATGTACATACATATTCCGTTCTGCAAACAAGCCTGTCACTACTGTGATTTCCATTTTTCCACTTCGGTAAAAAAGAAGCCGCAACTGGTGGAGGCGCTATGTCTTGAACTTGAGCTGCGGAAAAAAGAGAATGTGGGACAGGTGGAAACCATTTACTTTGGCGGTGGAACTCCTTCTTTGCTGACTGCTGAAGAGCTGCAACAGATCTTTGATGTCATTTTTCAAAACTTTGAGGTAGCCGGAGATGCTGAAATTACACTGGAAGCAAATCCCGATGACCTTTCCGAAGAAAAGCTGAAGGAACTTGCCGCTTCGCCTGTGAATCGTTTAAGCATCGGAGTACAATCTTTTTTTCAGGAGGACCTGGAATTGATGAACCGCGCCCACAACGAAAAAGAGGCTTTGGAAGCTATTCAACTGGCCAAAAAATATTTTGATAATATTTCGATCGATCTTATTTACGGCATTCCCGGAATGAGCCGGGAGCGCTGGCAGGAAAACCTGGGAATTGCACTTGAGCTGGGAGTGCCGCATATTTCCAGTTATGCCCTTACCGTGGAGCCACGAACAGCACTCAAAAGCATGATCGAAAAAGGAAAAATAGCACCTGTAGAGGAAGAAGCTGCCAAAGAACATTATGAGCTCATGATCGACGTCCTGGAAAAAGCAGGATTTGAGAATTATGAATTTTCCAACTTCGGAAAACCCGGTTATTTTTCGCGCAACAATACTGCCTACTGGTTTGGAAAGCCTTACCTGGGCATAGGTCCTTCGGCGCATTCTTTTGACGGTAACAACAGGAAATGGAACGTAAGCAACAACAGCCTTTACATCAAAGCCCTTCAAAAAGGGGAAATTCCTGAGGAAATTGAGGAGCTCAACAACTATGATCAGATACAACGAATATGTGATGACCCGGCTGCGTACCAAGTGGGGCGTATCACTTCCAGAAGTGCAGCAAAAATTTGGCGATGATTTTTTGCAGTATCTTCAGCAGGAGGCAGAATCGCTCCTTAGAAAGGGCTTTTTGGAAAGAGAAGGAGAACATCTAAAGGTCTCTAAAAAAGGAAAATTCTTATCTGACGGGATCGCGGCAGATCTTTTTCGGGTGGAGGGTTAATTTCGGTAGCCCTGCCAGTGGAACCTGACGGGGTTGAAATGCAAAGCTTGTCACTAACAAAAAACCTCCTATTTTTACACAAGATCTTCCGAAGAAAAAACTGGAAAATCAATGCAGGCAACAATTCACCACCGGGACACGGAATACAAAATTGATCTCTCCAAGCCTCTTGATATTTCGATGAGCTTGCGAGGCGATGAGAAAAATCCACTGGCGTGGTACCTGAAGCCGCCAAAAATAGAGCCTGTAAAAGAAGGCAACTGGATAGCGAAAGTGAGCAGCGGCGCTTCGGTAAATTTCAATAATGTCTTTTTTAATCCGCATGGTCATACCACCCATACCGAATGTGTGGGTCATATTACTGCGGAGTTTCACGGGATCAATGACTGCCTCAAGAACTTCTTTTTTAAGGCTAAAGTAGTTTCGGTAGAACCACGGAAGAAGAACGGCGATGAGGTGATCACCAGGGAGCAGCTGCAAAAACTGTTCAAACCCGGCGAAGCCGAGGCTGTGGTGATAAGAACCCTGCCTAATTCTATTGCAAAGCGCAGCAGGCATTATTCTCACACAAATTGGCCTTATCTTGAAGAAGATGCAGCAGTGTTTCTCAGAGAATGTGGGGTGGAGCACCTGCTCATTGATCTGCCTTCTGTGGACAGGGAAAAGGATGAAGGGAAACTGCTCGCGCACAAAGCCTTTTGGAACTATCCAAAGCATACCCGTTTTGAAGCCACCATCACCGAGCTTGTGTATGTACCGGCAAAAGTTGCGGATGGCGCCTATTTTCTCAATTTGCAACCCGCTTCTTTTGAAAATGATGCGGCACCTTCAAAGCCTGTGCTCTACAAAATAGAATCTGTATGAAGACCACGCTAAAACTTGAAGAACTGGCAATGCTCCTTCTGGGGATCTATGTTTTTGGATTCCTGTATTTTTCCTATTGGTGGTTTTTAGCACTTTTCTTCGCACCCGATCTGGGAATGCTGGGCTACCTTTTCGGGAATAAAGCCGGAGCTTTTATTTACAATTTGCTGCACCACAAAGGCCTGGCGATAATACTTTACCTCGCGGGCTTTTTCTTTCTCAACGAATACCTGCAAGCCGCCGGTGTCATTATCTTTTCTCACGCGGCCTTTGACCGGCTGCTGGGTTATGGGCTTAAGTATAAAAAAGGCTTTAAATTCACCCATTTGGGAGTAATTGGAAAGCCGGAGCCGGAGACCAGTACAAAAGATTTGGTGTAAAACTTCTTCCTATCTTTGGAAAGAAGTCAAATCTCACAGAATGAACGTTGAATCATTTAGAGCCTATTGCCTTGCAAAAAAGGGAGTTTCAGAAGAATTTCCTTTTGATGAGGAGACGCTGGTGTTCAAGGTCATGGGAAAAATGTTCGCCCTCTGCGGACTGGAGCATATTCCATTTCAGATTGCCTTGAAATGTGATCCCGAACGGGCAATTATGTTGCGGGAGGAGTATGATGGGCGTATTACCGAAGCTTATCACATGAGTAAAAAGCACTGGAATTCTGTCCAGGTTGAAGCGTTGCCCGAAACCTTAGTAAAAGAATTGATCGACCATTCCTATGAGCTGGTAGTGGCCGGCCTTACCAAAAAACAGCAGCAGGAGCTGCAAAACCTTTAATTCTACATGAAAGATCCACGCGATTTTTACAAATCCCAGATAAACAAATATCAAATTCAATTAAAGAAAGCCTCGCAAAAATTGGCTTTTTCAAGCCTCATAAGATTGCTTGTCTTTTTATTGATCGCTTTCCTGGTCTACTATTTCTTCGGAAACGGTCCCGCCATAGTGGCCGTTTTGTTCGTAGGAATTGCAGTTTTTGTCTTCCTGGTGTCGAGGCACTCAGATCTCAAGTATGAGCGGGACAAATTTCAGGAGCTTATCGATATCAGTGAAACTGAACTGAGGGTATTAAAACGTAATTTTCATGATCTACCTTCAGGTGAGGAATTTGAGGATCATTCACATGCCTTCAGCCAGGACATTGATCTCTTCGGAAAAGCCGGATTTTTTCAATACCTCAATAGAACCGCACTTCTTGAAGGAAGACGAAAGCTGGCCTCCCTGCTGCTTTCCAATGATATTCAAAACATTCAGCAGAAGCAGGAGGCTATTAAAGAGCTTGCAGAAAAAGCCGACTGGCGGCAGAACTTTTCGGCGGTTGCGACTTTGGTGAAAGCAGAGACGCCTACTGCAACAATTCTCAATTGGCTCAACAATTACAGGTGTTTTGTTCCAAAAATGATGAAATGGCTCCCCTTTGTTTTTTCAATTATTTCAGGAATGGTGATTGCTGCTTATTTCCTTAATTTCATTGGCGGGTTAGAACTATTGATATGGTTATTTGCCGGGTTGTTCACGACAGGAATTTTTCTGAAGCGTATCAATCTGCTTTCTTCCAGTGTGAGCAAGGTGCAGGATACTTTTCAACAGTACCACCAACTGCTCGATCTCATAGAGACCACAGATTTTTCCGCAGAAATTTTGCAGCAGCAAAAGCAGCAGATCTCTTCTGAACATATAAAAGCATCAAAAACGCTTCGCGAATTTTCTAAAGCTATAGATGCTCTCGATCAACGAAATAACATGCTCTTTGGAATGTTGGGGAACGGCTTTTTGCTGTGGGATCTGCGGCAGTCCTACCGGCTTGAAAAGTGGATAAAAGCGCGTGGGCCGGAAGTGGAAAAATGGTTCAGGGTAATAGAGTTTCTTGACGCCTATAATTCTCTGGGGAATTTTGCTTTTAATCATCCGGCTTATGCATTTCCGCAGATCAATACAGACAGGAATGTAACCAAAGCAAAGCAACTGGCGCATCCGCTGCTTGATCCGCAGAAGAGGGTGGCAAATGATTTCAGCATCGAAAAAGAGCAATTTTTCATCATCACGGGAGCCAATATGGCCGGGAAAAGCACATTTTTGAGAACCGTAAGTCTGCAGATCCTCATGGCGAATCTGGGGCTTCCGGTTTGTGCTGAGGCTTGTGAATATTCCCCAATCAAGTTGATCACCAGTATGCGCACTACCGATTCTCTTAGTGATGACGAATCTTATTTCTTTTCAGAATTAAAGCGGTTGAAATATATTGTGGAGAAGATCAAAACAGATAAATATTTTATCATTCTGGATGAGATCCTCAAGGGCACTAACAGTACAGATAAGGCCATTGGCTCCAGGAAATTTATTGAGAAACTGGTGAATTCCAATTCGACAGGGATCATTGCGACGCATGATCTAAGCCTGTGCGAGGTGACAGAGGAGCACCGGGAGGTGAAGAACTACTATTTTGACGCCGAGATCATCAATGACGAACTAAACTTTGACTATAAGTTCAAAAAGGGCGTTTGTCAAAATATGAATGCCTCATTCCTGCTGAAGAAAATGCAGATCGTGGACTGAGAATTGGAATTTAGTGCTTAAGAAATTGGATTTTGCAATAGCGTGGATAGTTTAACTCAAATAGTACTTGGAGCAGCCGTGGGTGAGGCGGTGCTGGGCCGAAAGGTGGGCAATAAAGCCATGCTCTACGGCGCCATTGCAGGTACTATTCCAGATCTTGACACCTTCGCGAGCTATTTTACCGATACCATTACCGCAATTGAGGTGCATCGCGGCTTCTCGCACTCCATCATCTTTTCAGTCCTGGGAGCTTTTGTCTTTGGATGGCTGATCTCCAAAATTGAAAGAAAGTCCGGGGTTGGTTGGAAGGGTTGGGCTTGGCTCATGTTCTGGGGGCTGTTTACACATCCCATTCTTGACAGCTTTACCACCTGGGGTACGCAGCTGTTCTGGCCGCTGGATACAAGGTTGGCCTTCAAAAGTGTTTTTGTGATCGACCCGCTGTACACCGTACCATTCATTGTATTTGTTGTCCTGGCGATGCGACGAAAGAGAGATGATCCAAAAAGGGCAAAATACAACAAGCTTGGATTGTTGATCAGCAGTGGCTATCTCATCCTGGGCCTCATCTTTAAGAGCATTGCCTTCGGAAATTTTAAGCAAAGTTTGGAGAGGCAGGGCATCTTTTATGAACGAATGGACGTGCGGCCCACACCTTTTAATACCATCCTCTGGACCGCCAACGTGGAGACTGAAGACGCCTATCTTATTGGATATTTCTCTTTGTTCGATAAACAACTGGTGCGATTTAAAGCCTATCCTAAACATCATGATTACTTAGGGAACTCAAAATTGACAAAAATGTGCAGCGGTTGATCGATATCTCCAAAGGCTGGTACATTATTTCAGAAGAGGACGGCTCGCTGTACTTTAACGATTTGCGCTTCGGAAAACTGGATATCACAAATCGGGATTCATATTTTGTGTTTAGTTATAAATTGATTCCTGATAACGGCACAATTAGAGCCGAAGAAGTAATGAAAAGACCCGATGAAGGGGCGAAGCTTGTAAGGGAGCTGTGGGAGCGGTTACAAGGGAATTAAAACAGAATATTCTACTTTTTAGGGGATGGCAGAAGCCTTGATGTAAATGACAATTATTCCTCCAGTAAATTAAAGACATCGGCTTCGGAAACCTCATCTTCCAAATTGTTTTGCTGGATGAGCAATAGAAGACCGAAATCCTCTTTTTCTTCATCAATCATCTGTTGAATTTTTTGGTTCCTTTCTCATGTAATTTACATAAAACGGGTGAAACAATTTGTCGTTCGACTTGATAAAAGGATAAACTTGAATGAAGATTGGTAAAAGGTATTCCAATTGCAAATTTCTGAAGCAAACTTTCGAAATGTTTGTGGGGATAGCGTATTATTTTCTTCTTTGGGTCTGCAATTTAGGCCGAGAGAACAATACTGAAGGCGCACCAATAACCTCCGCTATTAATATAATTTTATCTTTGCGGTCTTAATCCAATAGCATGAGCCTCGAACAAGATTTATTTCAAAGAAGCCAATCCCAATGTGAATTGTGTGGCGCAAAGGAAGACCTACAGGTATTTGAAGTGCCCGATTCCCCGGCAGAG
>CAVUAU010000005.1:0-241172 GCA_963739625.1 uncultured Flavobacteriaceae bacterium | reverse complement strand
GGCGCAGGCGATCTGTACGCTTACGAATTCCGGTTACACCGCTTTCCAGATCTCTGCCTGGAGACCCGAGTCAAATATCCTGGTCTTCACTTCCAATAAAAGGATCGTGAACCAGCTGAGCCTGCTTTGGGGTGTTCGCGCGTTCTACTACGACAAGATGGTGAGTACAGATGAAACCATTGAAGACATCAACAGGATCGCAACCGAAAGCCAATTTGTTGAAAAAGGTGATTTCACCATCAACCTTGCTGCCATGCCTATTTCTAATAAAGGAATGGTGAATACACTGAGAATTTCTGAAATTGAGTAGAGAGATTAGATTTTCGACCTTAGATCTGAGACTAAAGCCATAGCACAAATTTTTTCGTGGTTTTTTTGTTCTCTAGATTGCCACTTATGCTGCCGGCAGGCAGGTACACGAATTCTTCTTGTGCTCTTTCTGAAAATTATGTGTAGGTCCGTCTATTTGTATGCAGAGCAGGTGTCTAAAATGTTTGTTTTAAAAGGATAGAAATGAACCATTGGGACTCAGATTTTAAAATTATTAGTGAATTCGTGGCAAAAAAATGGAAGCCAGAAATCAACATCGGTACATCCGTGGCTGTTTGGAAAACACTTTCAAGAAGAGGTGCAAAAAGGCCTTTTTTGAGTCTCTTTTCTTTCCTCTCTCCTCTCTCCTCTAAAAATCAAACTTCAGCTGCACGGCTATCTCCTTCTTCTCTTCTTTCTCTTCTTCTTTTTCAGTGTTGAAATTTGAAAGGGAAATCCCCAGCAGGCGCACGGATTCTCTCATTTTTTCCTGGTACAGTAGCTCTTTCGCTGTTTCCAGAATGAGATCTTTTGAGGAGATATAATAAGAGAGAGTTTTGCTTCGGGTTTGCAGGGTAGAAATCACTGTATTTTATCTTCAAAGTTACAGTTTTGCCTGCCACTTTACTGTTTGGTGAGCCTTCGTTCTATTTCTTCGGAAATATTCTGGAATCTTTCCAGCATGAAATATCTTCGGAGGAAATGTTCTCCTCAAAAGTCCTTTCCGCACCCAATGATTTCCTGATCCGCGATGACTTCACCTCGCTGAAATGATTTCCTCGGACGACTCTCATAATAATATTCTGCCGCTCTTTCCGAAATGTTCGTTCAAGAAATTCCAGCGATCTTATCCTTCAGATCCTTCCCGGTAAAAATTCCCAGCCGGTACATCTTATCGGCAGTGACTTTTCCCACGCCGTAAAATTTTCTTATTTCCAGAACTTCCAGGAATTCCTCAACCTCCTCGGGATTTACAGTTTTTTGGCCGTTGGGTTTATTATAGTCGCTGGCTACTTTAGCGATGAACTTATTGATGGAAATTCCCGCCGAAGCTGTCAGTCCGGTCTTCTCAAAGATCTTCTGCCTTATTTCTTTTGCGATCAGGGAGGCGCTGGGATTTCCTTTCTTATTTTCGGTCACGTCCAGGTAAGCCTCGTCCAGCGAAAGCGGTTCAACAAGATCTGTATATTCAAAAAAGATGTTTCTAATTCGATTTGAGATCTCCTTGTATCGGTCAAATCTTGGCTTTACAAAAATAAGTTCCGGGCATTGCCTTTTTGCCAGCACGCTGCTCATGGCACTCTTTACTCCGAATTTTCTCGCTTCATAACTGGCGGCTGCAACCACGCCTCTTTGCGAACTTCCTCCCACGGCAACCGGTTTTCCCTTGAGTTCAGGATTGTCATGCTGTTCTACAGATGCGTAAAACGCGTCCATATCCACATGAATGATCTTTCGCTGTTGCGGCTGCTCCATGTGACAAAATTAAAGCATAGAGTCACAAAAATGTCATTTTTTGGCATCTTTGATTTCTTGCGGAAATGAAGTACCTTCAAAAAAGCAATTTTAGAGCATGAAGACTGCCATAGTTTTAGGAGCAACAGGATTGACCGGAAGTATTCTGCTGAAGAAGCTTCTTCAGGACAAGTCTTACCAGACAGTGAAGGTCTTCACGCGAAGAGCTGTAGGTTTTCAGGATCCCAAGCTGGAAGAGCACCTTGTCGATCTCTTTGAACTGGAAAAATATGCTGAACTTTTTAAGGCCGATGAAGTTTTTTGCTGCATAGGCAGCACAAAATCCAAAACTCCTGACGACGAAATCTACCGCAAAGTCGACTACGGAATTCCGCTAACGGCAGCAAAATTGTGCAATAAAAATAATATTCCGAAGCTGTTGATCATTTCGGCTCTTGGCGCCGATCCCGGCAGCCGCTTTTTCTACAACCGTGTAAAAGGTGAAATGGAAAGAGACGTGCTGGCAGAAAAACCGCAGGGAACTTACATTTTTCAGCCTTCACTCATTGGCGGAGAACGGGATGAAAAACGCATTTTTGAGAGCTTATGGAAAAAGTTCATGAAATTCGGAGATCATCTTTTAGTGGGGCCTCTTAAAAAATACCGAAGTATTCATCCTGCAACTATCGCAGACGCAATGATCCGGGTTGCCAAAAACGGCTATCCTGAAAGCAGGATAGAGTCTGATGAAATAAAACTAATCGCTGAAAAAGCAGAAAAATGAAAATAATCATTATTGGTGCCAGCGGCACTTTAGGAAAGAAAATCACCGCCGACTTTGAAAAAGACCATGAGGTCATCAAAGTCGGAACAAAATCTGGAGACATTCAGGCAGATATCACCGATCTGGACTCCATCAAAAAAATGTTTGAAAAAATTGGCTCTTTTGACGCCCTGGTTTGTGCGGCCGGCGGCGGTCATTTTGGGCCGTTAAGTGAAATGACCGATGCTGACTTCAGAAAAGGTGTGAATTCTAAAATGATGGGCCAGATCAACCTGGTGCTTATTGGGCAGCATTACATCAATCCAAAAGGTTCTTTTACGTTGATCACCGGCGTACTTTCAGATGATCCTGTGAAGAATTCGGTGAACCTGGCGGCGGTAAATTCCGCAGTGAATGGCTTTGTAAAGGCGGCGGCGCTGGAACTGGAGAACGGCGTGCGCATCAATGCCGTTAGCCCCGGAGTTGTGGAGGATTCTCCGCAGCTTTTTGCGGCTTTTCCGGGACATAAGCCGGTAAGCATGGAACGCGTGGTTTATGGCTTTAGAAAAAGTGTGCTGGGTCATGTGACAGGGCAGGTGATCAAAGAAGTGTAACATGACAGAAATAGAAAGAAAATTTCTGGTCAAAGACAACAGCTTCAAAAAAGAGGCTTTCCGGCAGACAAAAATTCTGCAAGGTTACCTGAATTCGCATCCCGACAGAACTGTGAGAGTAAGATTAAGAGGAGAAAAAGGCTTTTTGACGATCAAAGGAAAATCGAATGAGAGCGGCATGAGCCGCTTTGAATGGGAAAAGGAAATTCCTGCTTCGGAAGCTGAAGATTTGATAAAGCTTTGCGAGCCCGGAATTATTGAAAAGTTTCGCTATGAAATAAAGATAAAAAATCACATTTTTGAGGTTGATGAATTCTTCGGAAGCAATGAAGGTCTTGTTTTAGCTGAAATTGAACTTTCTTCGGAAGAAGAAAACTTTTTAAATCCCGAATGGTTGGGCCGGGAGGTAACCGGGCAGAAGGAGTATTACAACTCGTGGTTGAGCAAGAATCCATATAAAAAGAAAGTATGAGAAAAATCGCATTTTTGACACTGCTGTTCAGCTTGTTTTGGGCCTGCAAAGATTACAATGAAGACATTCGCGGCATTCCCGGCCCGGCCGAGGTAGAGGCCGCAACAGCAGCACCTGCACTTTCTGTTGAACAGCGGGCAGAACAGCTGAAGCAGAAAGGCTATCAGACTTTTTTGTATAAAGAGAAAGATTCAACTTACCTGATGCAGCAGTATTTCATTGTTTTTCTGAAAAGCGGAAAAAACAGAAGTCAGGATTCAACCGAAGCCGCCCAATTGCAGGAACAGCATCTGGCGCATCTAAGTCGAATGGCTGAAGAAGGCTATCTGAGCCTCGCAGGACCTTTTGGCGACGATGGAAACATCCGCGGAATTGCTGTTTATAACACGCCAACTCAGGAGATGGCTGATAGTCTGGCGAGAATAGATCCTATGGTGAAAGCAGGCAGGCTCGAGATAGAAATACATCCCTGGTGGGCCTCAAAAGGCGGAAAACTGGAGTAGTTCCCAAACCTACTTTTTTGACACCTGCATGGCGGGCCTGAGGCCTTAAAAAAGATATTGCCATGGAAAAAAACAAGTTACCCGAATTGCAGTACGAGGGACGTGAAAAGCAAAAACTCACGCTGCACCTGTTCTTCCAGATCATGGGAAAGATCAGGATGAGTTTTAGTCCACGGAAAAACCACTGGTGGTACATCACTTTATATGTCGACACCAGGGGTTTTACCACGGGACCTATTCCTTTTGGGAACGATTTCGAAACTTTTTCACTTCTTTTGAACCTGCAGCAGCACAGGCTGGAGGTCTGCACTTCGGGAGGAGAGGAGGCTTCATTTTCCCTTTCCGAAGAAGTTTCGGTCTCTGATTTTTATCTCCAGCTCAAGGCGATCCTGAAAAGATTCGGAATCGAAATTGATATTCTTGACAAACCTTTCGATCTCAATATTGACCGGAAATTTAACCAGCTCAATGACATCAAGCATTACGACAAGGAATATGTGCAGCGTTACTGGAAAGTGATGCTTTGGGCCTCGAATATTTTGAGGAGCTTTAGCGGCAGGTTCTACGGAAAGACCTGTCCGGTGCACCTGTACTGGCATTCTATGGATCTGGCCGTGACCAGGTTTTCGGGCAAAAGAGCGCCAAAAATGCCTTCGGAAGCAAGGCTTTCAGACAAAGAGGCTTACAGCCATGAGTGCATCAGCTTCGGCTTTTGGGCGGGCGACCCTAACATTCCCGAACCTGCTTTCTATTCTTATACTTTTCCTGCGCCCGAAGGAATTGAAAAGACAGATCTTGGGCTTCCGGAAGCGAAATGGATGTTAAACAACGGCAACTGGCTGGCTGTTCTGCCTTATCGGGTTCTGTTGAACGAGCGGCAGCCGGCGGAAATGCTTCTTAAGTTCTTTGAAAGTGCTTATTTAGCGGGCGCACGTCTTGCCGGTTGGGACGTGGAAGATCTAAGAGTACCGCCATTATCGGCGCTATAAACAAAAAAACTGTCCCCAAACGGGGACAGTTCCAACAACTAAAAATCCAATCATGAAAAATTTTACTGCCAGCCGCCGCCAAGCGCCTGGTAAAGATTTACAATGGCATTAAGTTCAGTATATCTTACATCTATAAGCTGCAGCCTGGTGTTCAGTGCATTTTCCCTTGCCGTAAGCACTTCCAGGTAATTCGCGAAGCCATTGTTCAAAAGTTCTTCGGAATAGGAGGTTGCCAGATCATAAGCTTCGTACTCATTTCCTATCACTTCCTGCTTTTCAACAGCCGTTTCGTAGTTGTACAGCGCATCTGAAACTTCTCTGGAAGCGACAAGCAAAGCCCTTCGGAATTCCAAAAAGGCCATTTCCTGTTCTGCCTGGGCAACTTCATACTGCGTTCTTATCTGTCTCCTGTTGAAGATGGGTTGCGTAAGCGAACCTACAATGCTTGCAAAAAGTGAATTTGTGTCGATAAGATCGGCCAGGTCTATGCTTTGAAAACCTGCCGAAGCACTCAGTCTAAGCGACGGATAAAAATTGCTTTTTGCCACATTGGTCAGCTGGAAAGCGTTGATCAGGTTGTATTCCGCAGCCAGCACATCTGGTCTGTTCCTTAACAATTGCACGGGAACTCCAACTTTTAAAGGAGTGTCGAGCTGCTGTCTTTCAAGGCTTGTGCGTTCAATGGAATGAGGCGCCTCGCCCAGCAGGATCGAAAAGGCATTTTCAAGCAGCCTGATCTCGTTCTTAATGTCGAGCAACACTGCCTGCGCCCTGTAAAGCTGGGCTTCGGTTTGTTTTACGCCAACTTCGGTCACATTGCCGGCCTCTTTAAGCGCCTGTATCGTTTCGAGGCTATTTTCCCGGTTTTCCACGGTTTGCTTTGTGATCATCAACTGCTCATCAAGGGCGAGCAACTGGTAATACATCGAAGCCAGGTTAGCAATAAGTTCTGTCTTTACGGCTTTATGTGCTGCAACAGTTTGCAAGTACGAAGCCTGCAAAGCCCGTTTATTGCTCGTGATCTTGCCCCAGATATCGGCTTCCCAGGAAAGATCGGCCGAGAGTTCAAATTGATCTACGGAATTTGTTCCGTAGAGAGTTTGATTACTTCCGGTCAATTCCTGGCGGCTCGCGCTCGCTCCCGCATTCAATGATGGCAGATAAGCCGCTTTTCCCTGCTTCAGGTATGCCTGTGCTGCCTCTATCTGTTGCAGCGCAATCCTAATGTCGATATTATTCTGAAGCGCCTCGTCTATATATTCCGTCAAAACCGGATCTGTAAAGAGCTCTCTCCAGGAAACTTCGGCTACAGAAACCGAATCCTGCGGAAGTTGATCTGTCCTGAAATTTTCTTCTTTTACCACTTCCGAAGATCTTGTATAATCTTTCGCCACAAAACAGGACTGAAGGCTGAGCAAGACCGCCGGCACTAATACTACTTTATATATGGTTGATCTTTTCATCTTTCTACTATTGTTCCTGAGTTTCTACTACTTCTTCAGGCTTTTTGCCCACTTTTTCCTGCAGCCACTGGAACAGGATGAAAAGTATCGGGATAATGAAGACCCCGAGGACGGTACCTACAAATAATCCGCCCACAGCTCCCGTTCCAATGGAATGGTTACCCGCAGCTCCTGTTCCGCCGGCAAATACCAACGGAAGCAGCCCGATTATGAAGGCAAAAGAGGTCATCAGGATTGGTCGCAGCCTTGCCTTTCGCAGCTCCAAGGGCAGAATCAACAATTGAATTTCCTGCCCTGCGGCGCTGAATTCCAAATTCCACGATCAAAATGGCATTTTTGGCAAGTAAACCCAGCAGCATGATGAGCGCGATCTGGAAATAAATGTTGTTCTCGAGTCCGCTGAGATAGGTAGTAAGATAAGCGCCCATGATCCCCACCGGCAACGACAGCAGCACGGCCAACGGCAGCAAATAACTTTCGTATTGCGCGGCAAGTATAAAGAATACGAACAGCACACTCAGCATGAAAATAAAGGTCGTCTGGTTTCCTGCGGAAATTTCTTCCCGCGTCAAACCAGAGAATCCAATGTCAAAACCTTCAGGCAGCGAACCTGTTCCCACTTCCTGCACAGCGGAAATCGCATCTCCGGAAGAATATCCGGGAGCAGCGGCACCATTCACACCTGCCGAATTGAACAGGTTAAAACGCGTCACAGATTGCGGACCGTAAACACGGCTGAGGGTGACAAATTCAGTAATAGGAGCCATTTGGCCCTGATCATTGCGAACAAAGATCGAGTTGAGGTCTTCTACACTTGAGCGATCTTCGGGCAAGGCCTGCACATAAACCCTGTATTGTTTTCCGAAGCGGGCAAAATCGGCGGCGTAAACACTTCCTATATAAGATTGCAACGTATTGAAGATGCTTCCAATATCCACGCCGGCTTCTTTGGCCTTCGGAATATTGAGATCGATCTCATACTGCGGATAATTGGTGTTGAAGGAGCTACGGGCGTAAAGTATCTCGGGCCGCGCCGAAAGATCTGCCAGATAGTTTTGAGTCGCTGCATCCAGATCTTCAAAACTTCCGCCGGTCTTATCCAGCACCTTCATCTCAAAACCTGAGGAAGCACCGAAACCGGGCACAGAAGGAGGCTGAAAAAAGAGAATATTCGCATCGCTTATTCCGGCGGCTGCACCAAACATTTTTCCAATAATGGCTTGTGCCGACATCCCTTCGCCTTCTCTCTCACTCCAGGGATCCAGCCTGATGAAGCCAAGTCCGTAATTACCACCGGCACCACCAAGAAAACTTCGGCCGTTTACCAGGGAGATGACATCCACGCCGGGGATTTTTTCAATCCTGCGTTCCAGTTCTGCCGTAACCTTTACAGTACGGTCCAGGGAAGCCCCGGCAGGAAGTTCGATGTTCGCGAAAATCATTCCGCGGTCCTCATCGGGAACAAAACCCGTTGGTGTATTGTTGGCAGACCAGAAAATTGCTGCTACTGCGGCGAGAATAATAACTCCCGTGATCCATTTGTGCTTGTAAAGGAAAGAAACCGAACGCACATATTTTTTTGTGGTGGCATCAAAGGCCACATTAAAGCCTGTGAAAAAGCGTTTGAGAAAGCCTTTTTTCTTCGCTACCTTCTCTTCGTGAGGCTTCAAAAATAAAGCACAAAGCGCCGGACTTAAAGTAAGTGCATTCACCGCCGAAATAGCGATCGCCACGATCAAAGTCACCCCAAACTGCTCGTAAAAGACTCCGGTTGGCCCGGTAATAAAGGTCACCGGAATAAAAACCGCACCCATCACGATCGTAATAGACACAATGGCTCCCGCGATCTCTTCCATGGCAGAATGAGTCGCTTTTTTGGCATTTTCGGCACCCTCTTCCAGCTTGGCGTGAACGGCTTCCACCACCACGATCGCGTCATCCACCACGATCCCGATGGCAAGCACGAGCGCGAACAGCGTCAACAGGTTGATCGAATATCCGAATAAATTCAGAAAAAAGAAGGTTCCAATGATCGAAACCGGTACTGCAATAGCCGGAATAAGCGTTGACCTAAAATCCTGCAGGAAGATGAACACCACCAGGAATACCAGCAAAAAGGCCTCAAAAAGGGTAGTTACCACCTTCTCAATGGATGCATTTAAAAATTCGTTGGTATCAAAGTTCACCAGTACTTTCAAACCGGTTGGGAAATTTCCCTCCAGCTCGTCAAGCTTATCGTGAACCTCTTCGATGATCTCCTGCGCATTTGAACCGGGCGTCTGGTAAACTCCCATACTAATCCCCGGGAGTCCGTTAGTGTAGGAAAGCACATTATAACCTTCTGCGTCCAGTTCAACTTTTGCTACATCTTCTAATCTTAAAAACCTGCCGTTATCCAGGGCTTTGATCACAATATTCTGGTATTCCTCTTCTGTGCTGTAGCGGCCGCTGTAACGAATTACATACTCAAAAGCTTCGGCGTCATTTTGACCCAAAGAACCGGCTGCCGCTTCCTGTGATTGCTCGTTGATCGCGCCAATAACATCGCTCGGAATAAGATTGTACGCTGCCAGTTTCTCAGGATTCAGCCAAACGCGCATCGCGTAAGTCTTGGCTCCGAAAACGCTCACGTCTCCAACGCCATTGATCCTCTTGAGTTCGGGGATCACGTTGATGTTAAGATAATTCTGAATAAAGGTAGCGTCGTATTCGGGGTTTTCAGAAAGTACAGTGAAGAACATCAGCGCACTTGTCTGTTGTTTTTGGGTGGTCACCCCAGATTGAGTCACCTCGCGCGGCAGCAGCGAAGTGGCTCTTGCCACCCTGTTCTGCACGTTTACGGCCGCGATATCGGGATCAACGCCCTGGTCAAAGAAGACCTGGATACTCGCTCCCCCGGTGTTACTGGCGGTTGAGGTGATGTAGTCCATGCCCTCCACTCCGTTGATCTGCTCTTCAATAGGAATGATCACACTCTCAAGCACGGTTGCCGCGTTGGCACCTGGATAATTTGCCGAAACCTGTACGGTTGGCGGGGCAATGTCAGGATATTGCGTCACCGGAAGCGTGGTGATGGCAAGAATCCCTAAAATTACGATTACAATAGAGACTACTGTGGAAAGAACAGGTCTCTCTATGAATGTTTTTAACATCTAAATATCTTATTTAAAAACCGGTTGAATGGAATTCGCGATGCTGTCAAAAGACATGGGTTGTGGCTGAATTGGAGTGTTATTCCGAAGTTTTCCCACTCCCTGTGCGACGATCTTATCTCCTTTTTGAACTCCAGATGCAACAACGATTAAGTTGTTTACACGGTCTGTCACTTTTATTGGGGTCGAAACGGCCATGGAATCTCCCTGTACGCCATAGACATAAACAATTCCTTGTTGTTCAAAGGAAGAGGATTCAGGTACAACAGGAACGTTCTCGTAAGTCTTCGGAATTCTGATCTTGCCGCTGTTTCCGCTGGCTAAGATCCCGGTGTTTGGAAAAATCGCTCTAAAACTTACTGTTCCTGTGGAAGGATCCACCTGCCCGGTCACAGTTTCGATCTTCCCTTCTTTTTCATAGATCTTGCCATTCACAAGCTGTAATTGTACCGCCGGGAAATTGTCTATTTTTTCTGAAAGATTCTCGCCCGGAGTGGTTTGCAGAAAGTTCAAATAATCGCTTTCATTCATTGAAAAGAAAGCGTAAACATCATCTATGTCTGAAACTGTTGTCAATGGCTGCGGATCATTGGGACTTACTAAAGCACCTTCCCTGAACCTGATGGCTCCTACGTAACCATCAACCGGACTTTTAATATTGGCGTAATCAATATTTGCCGCAATGCTGCTGTAGCCCGCTTTTGCCTGTTCAAGTCTGGCTTTTGCGGTTTCCAGTTGCACGGGGCTAATAATCCCTTTGTCTACCAAAGGTTTTAGCTTGTCCACCTCTACCTGCGCGGCATTTACATTTGCTTTTGCAGCACCGGCTTCCTGGGTCAAAGACTCGGTTTCAAGTCTGAAAAGCACCTGTCCTTTACGCACTTTTTCTCCTTCATCAACCAGAACATTGGTAATGTAACCTGGCACTTTTGCCCGTACTCCACTGTTTACAGTACCTTCAATACTTACCGGATATGAAGAATATCCCGTCACAGTTTGCAAAGGAACCTCAATGACCGGAAAAGGAGCCGGACCCTGTGCCGGTGGCGCCGCTTCGTTATCCTGACAGGACACAAAAAGGAATGTACTTATCACTATTCCTAAAAGACTTAATTTTCTCATACCTGATTTTATGTTAGCTCGTTTTTATCTGATTTTTTAATGATCTGGTTCTTTAGTTTGGCAATTGCAGCGGTTGATTCCTGCAAAAATATGAGCAGATCCTCGTGAAAACCGAGGTCAAACAAGGGCTTGTCGTGCTGCTGATTGAACTCATTTCTCTTTTGCTTATACTGAAGGATAGATTCCTGTATCTTCTGCTCGTTTTCCCAGGCAGCCACCGTGTCATTGATCACTTCGATCGTGAGATCGGGATTGATCACAAAGTATCTTTTCCGGTCGCCGGGTTTGGTGAAAAACTGAATCTTTCTGCTGGCCTGTAAGATGGTCAAGATGCGTTGAAATAGTACTTTTCCCGGCACAAAGGTTCTGCACCAGCTCCTCAAAGGTTACCCCTTGCTGCCCGTTAAGCACCAGAGTTGACATGATACGTGCAGCAATAGGCGCGAGCTGATGTTTTTTTTCCATCACCACTCCCAGCTGTTCGATCAATCGGTTTTTTTCGTTATTCAGTTCTTCTTCCGTCATTCTTCAATTTTGAAGCGGCAAAGATACGGTTGGTTCTGTTTTATCGGAACCAATAAAACCTAAAATTTTGTTAAAGGAAATTTAGCCTTTAACCTGTCCAAAGTTCCTAACTTTGGACAGGTTCCACAGATTCCACATTGAAGGTTCAGTCGATCTACTCAAGTAGATCATACGAACTTCTCCTGAAATGCACCTTCTCAAAATTTTCACGTCCGTCGTACCAGTCAAAAACCTGATCTCTTTTAACAAAAGTTTCTGCCTTAGAAAGAAGAATTCTGTACGAGGAAAAATGCCAATTTTCAGGATGCTCTACAAGGTTTGCCTTTGTAGGATTGTGGTGGATGTAATGAACGAGTTGAAATAAATATTTTTCTGAATCGATTTCCTTCCGTTTAAAATTCTTCATAAAAAGGCTGCCCATCCTACCTTGCTGTTTATTAAAAGCCTGTGCATAAGAACTGAAGAAATTGGAGAACTTTTTACTGCAGTACAATCCTGCTTTATCTGGACTTTCACATCCCGCGAATTTAATTTCTTCGAAAGATCTTATTTTTATGAGCAGGTGGAAGTGATTTGGCATCAAGCAATAACAAAAAGTCTCTGCAACAGGTTCAATGTGCTGTTGATACTTCTGAAGAAGAATTCATAGTTTGCTTTATTCAAAAAGATCCTTTCGTTGCCGTTAGCACGATTGTAGATGTGATAAAATTTATCAGGCTCTAAGGGGATCATCTTCTTTAAGTTTAACTTGTCCAAAGTTTCAAACTTTGGACAAGTTCTTTTCGTTCTACTCCTCGTTTAACTCTTCCAAAGTTCTAAATGAAACTCTTCCAAAGTTTTGAACTTTGGAAGAGTTATTTCCCGTAGATGCCAATCTCCAGCTCTCCTTTCCTGTTCATCTTCGCCCTGTACATTCCGGCGGTATTGAACTCCATCGCAACATTGCCGTCGTGATCAATCGCGATAATTCCGCCGTCGCCGCCAAGCTCCGGAATTTTTTTCTGAATAACCAGTTCCGCTGCCTCCTGCAGGCTCAGGCCTTTATATTCCATCAAGGCAGAAATATCATGCGCGACCATTCCGCGGATGAAGAATTCGCCCCAGCCGGTACTGGAAACGGCGCAGGTCGCGTTGTTCGCGTATGTGCCGGCGCCAATAATTGGAGCGTCCCCAATGCGGTTGTATTTCTTGTTGGTCATTCCTCCCGTAGAAGTTCCTGCCGCGAGATTTCCGTGTTTATCCAAAGCCGCGCAGCCCACAGTTCCAAATTTAGACTCACGAATAAAGGGATCGTAAAATGCCATTTTTGAAGCCTCTTTTTCCGCAGCTTCTTTCTCCTTTTCCTGTACACGAAGCAAACTCTGGTACCGGTTTTCGGTATAGAAATATTCAGGATCCACGATCTCCAGGCCTTGTTCTTTAGCAAATTGTTCGGCACCTCTTCCCGAAAGCATAACGTGTTCAGAATTTACCATCACCTCATAAGCCAGGTTAATCGGGTTCTTTACGGTAGTTACTCCGGCCACCGCGCCGGCGTTCAAAGTTTCACCATCCATAATAGAAGCATCGAGCTCGTTTTTACCTTCCGCAGTAAAAACGGCACCTTTTGCGGCATTAAAAAGCGGGGAATCCTCCATCACATTTATCGTGCGTTGTACGGCTTCAAGAGCAGTCCCGCCGTTGGCAAGGATCTCATGCCCCGTTCTTATTGCTTCCTCCAGTTTGGCTTTATAAGCAGCTTCCAGAGAATCGCTCATGTTTTCCTTAAGAATGGTGCCCGCACCGCCATGGATGACGATTCCAAAATTGGTTAGCGTATCTTTTTCCTTTACTTCGGAAGGGGTTTGATCAACGTCTTCGACTTTTCTTTCATCGACGCCATTACTACAGCCAATAATGCTGAAAATTGATAGCAGCAGGAGAAATTTTTTCATGATATTGATTTTTAGGTGCTGAAAGTTAGGAAAAATTCCTGTTTTAACTTCTTCCGAAGCCTTCCGGAGCATCTTTCCCTATGCTGCACCACTTATTGAATGAAGAATGATTAAATTTAAGCGTTTTAAACCCCTTGAAAATGGCAATAGCAAAACCTTTTAACCTAAAGAAATGGGTGGAAGAAAACCGCGATCTTTTAAAGCCGCCGGTAAGCAACAAGAGTTTATATCCCGAGGCCGATGATTACATTGTGATGGTTGTGGGCGGACCCAATTCCCGTAAAGACTATCATTATAATGAAACCGAAGAATTGTTCTACCAACTGGAAGGGCATATTAAAGTCCATATCCAGGAAGATGGCAAAAAGCGCACTTTTGAACTTGGTCCCGGCGATATGTACCTCAACCCGGGAAAAGTTCCGCATTCTCCTGAAAGAACTGAAGGTTCTGTAGGCATTGTGGTGGAAAGAAACCGCCAAAAGCTGGATGTAAAAGACGGACTTCTTTGGTACTGTGAGAACTGCAACAATAAACTGTACGAAGTGTACTTTCCCTTAGCCGACATTGAGCAGGACTTTTTAAGGCATTTTGAGCATTTCTACAACAGTAAAGAATTGCGCACCTGCAACGAGTGCGGAACGGTGATGGAAAAGGATTAAGAGGTCAAAAAACGCCTTTATTTTTCTATATTCGCAAAACATCCATACAAAACACAACAAAACAACAACAAAAATGAGTTCAATTGCTGAAAATTTCGGAATAAATGAAGCTTTAAAGGAGCTGGGACTTCAGGAAGTAAATAACGGGACTTCTACCGGGAAGAACTGGTTTTCTTCGGGAGAAGAGATCGAAAGTTATTCCCCGGTCGATGGAGCCTTAATAGGTAAAGTAAAAGCCACTACAAAGGAAGACTATGAAAAAGTTATTACAACTGCTTCCGAAGCCTTTAAAACCTGGAGAAAAATGCCTTCGCCACAGCGCGGCGAGATAGTGAGAAAGTTTAACGATGAGCTAAGACGTTTGAAAGAACCGCTTGGAAAACTGGTTTCTTACGAAATGGGAAAATCGTACCAGGAAGGTCTTGGCGAAGTGCAGGAAATGATAGATATCTGTGATTTTGCAGTTGGGCTTTCAAGACAGTTGCACGGGCTCACCATGCATTCTGAAAGGCCCGGACACAGAATGTATGAGCAGTATCACCCGCTGGGAATCGTGGGAGTAATCTCTGCTTTCAACTTTCCTGTAGCCGTGTGGAGCTGGAATACAGCACTGGCCTGGGTTTGTGGCGACGTGACCGTTTGGAAAGGTTCAGAAAAGACTCCGATGACCTCTGTAGCCTGCCAAAACATTGCGGCCAGAGTTTTCTCAGAAAATGGTCTTCCCGAAGGAATTTCCTGCCTTATCACAGGAGACTATAAAGTTGGGGAAATGATGACTACAGATAAAAGAGTGCCTTTGGTTTCTGCCACCGGTTCTATTAGAATGGGGAAAATTGTTGCCCAGGCAGTTGCTGCAAGACTGGGGAAATCACTCCTGGAATTGGGAGGAAACAACGCCATTATCGTTACGCCAGATGCCAATATCAAGAACACCGTTATAGGTGCTGTCTTTGGCGCCGTTGGTACTTGTGGGCAACGTTGTACCTCGACCAGAAGGCTTATCATTCACGAATCTATTTACGATAAAGTAAAAGATGCAATTGTTGATGCTTACAAGCAGCTGCGTATTGGTAATCCTTTAGATGAAAATAATCACGTGGGACCGCTTATCGATAAAGATGCCGTAGAGAAATATCAGGCTGCCTTGAAGAAGGTGGTGGACGAAGGCGGTAAGATCCTTGTGGAAGGTGGAGTGCTTGAAGGCGAAGGCTATGAAAGCGGATGCTATGTGAAACCTGCAATTGCCGAGGCTAAAAATGAGTATGAGATCGTACAACATGAGACCTTTGCACCGGTGCTTTACATAATGAAATATTCCGGAGATCTTGAAAATGCGCTGGAGCTGCAAAATGGGGTGGTGCAGGGACTTTCTTCTGCCATCATGACCAATAACCTGCGCGAAGCAGAAAGATTCCTTTCTGTTGAAGGTTCTGACTGCGGAATTGCCAATGTGAACATCGGAACATCAGGTGCCGAGATTGGTGGAGCCTTTGGAGGTGAGAAAGAGACCGGTGGAGGAAGAGAATCAGGATCTGATGCATGGAAAGTGTACATGCGTCGCCAAACCAACACGATCAACTATACGACCGAGCTGCCATTAGCGCAGGGAATCAAATTTGATCTATAGATTTTAGATCTGAGATTTCAGATTTTGAATATTAACCCGCTTCGAAAGGAGCGGGTTTTTTGTTTACCTTCGGAAATAAGGATCTTCAAAAATGAGAAAATTTTTAGCTATTCTGCGAGGCATCAATGTAGGCGGAAAAAGAAAACTGCCTATGTCTCAATTGAAGGAACTTTTTCAAAACCTGGGGTATTCCGAAGTAAAAACCTATATCCAAAGCGGTAATGTCATTTTTACTGCGGAAGCAGAAGAGAAAGAAATTGAAAAGGCTGTGGAAAATGCCATTTTTGAAGCCTTTAATTTTGAAGTGCCCGTGATCTGTAGATCGGCTGAAGAATTTCAGCAAAGCGTTTCAATAAATCCGTTTTTTGAAGATGCAGTAGTCGAAATAGAAAGGCTTCACCTTACTTTTCTCAAAGAAACACCGGAACAACAGCAGCTGGACAAGCTAAAGGAATATAATTTTTACCCGGATGAATTTGTGGTGAAAGGCAAAGACGTTTTTATCTATTGCTCGGGAAAATACAGTGATTCAAAGCTCTCCAACAGCTTTTTCGAAAATAAGTTGAAGGTCTTGGCGACCACAAGGAATTGGAAAACCGTGTTAAAACTTGCCGAGCTTGTTTAAAAGCTTCATAAAATCAAGCTTTCTGTCCTGTCATTGGCAGGTAAGATGCTGGAAATCAAGCTTAAAATTCTTATTTTAAAGAGGAACCAATAAAACCTTTAAAAAATGAGATTTTTAAGACCTGCTATACTTTTATTCCTCTTCACTTTTGCTGTGGACTCGCCGGCTCAGGAGATGGATCGCTTCTCAAAAGACACCATTAAGTTGAGATCAGATTTTCTTGATGAGGTACAAACCATTAAGCTCTACATTCCAAAAGAGGCTGATGTTTTTCCTGTCATTTATGTCCTCGACGAGGAAAAGCTCATGGAAGCGTCCCGGGATCTTCCCGAAGCAATGTTTGTTATTCCCGATTGGCAAGAAAAGAAATCTGACCAATATTTAAATTACCTGGAAAAAGAACTGCTGTATTTTATCGACTCTCATTATGCTAACTCAGGTGAATCTACAATTATTGGAATCGATGATAAAGCGGTTTTGGCTTCTGAAATTCTCGTGGTTCGTCCAGATGTTTTTGACAATTACATTATCATCAACCCGAATTTTGGTCCTGAAGACGATTTTCTAAACAAACGCCCTAACCGTCCCGACTCTACGCCTTCAGTCTTTCTTGCGGCCGGTTCAGGTAACGAAAGGCAAGTACAGGAACTTCAGCAAAAACTTAAACAACACCACTACAACCCCGAAAGACTTAACTTCAAAAAATATTCGGGGAATGATTTTTCAGGGGAGGCTTTAAGAGATGCTTTTGATTTGCTTTTTCCGAAGGAATAACCTCACAATAACCTAAATATCAGTTATTTGGATTAAAGATGGCAGATTTAAGTCGTATCTTTAATAGTAACAAATATTTTGACCCATGAAAAAGTTCATCTCATTGATGGCCGTGATTTTCCTGCTGTTTTCCTGCAATGGAAAAGCAAAGGAATCCGGGAAAGAGGTTTCTTCCGCAAAACAATCGAACTACGAGGTAGCTTCTGAAAGATATTCGGAACTCAACCAGCAGGCACTGGATAAATTCGAGGCTATGGATTTCGATGGCTGGGGAAAAATGATGGCCGATGATGTACAGTACTTTTTCCCTGATGGTGATGCCGGTACCCGCACCGTCTTAAAGGGAAAAGAGGAAGTTTTGGAATGGTGGAAGAACTGGAAAGAAACTTCAGGAATCAATAAGACCACCTTCACAAATCCTGTTTATATTCCGGTGAAGGCAAACCAAAAGTTAAACTATTCAGGGCTCACAGGTGTTATTGTGCTTTCGTATTTTTCAAATGAAATGGTTTACGATGGACAACCGGTGAGTGTAAGGATGAATTTTATAACCCATTTTAATAAAGACAGTCTCATCGACAGGTACTACACTTATTATGATAGAACGCCAATCATAAATACGGTAAATGCTAATGTTCTTGAAATTGTGGTTCCTAAGAAAAAAGGATAGAGAAAAGGGTATTTCCCGACACGTTCTGCGATTTCTGGTTAAAAAAAACCCGCTATAAGAGCGGGTTTTGATTTTTACAAGGTTCCGTTAGGTGCAACCCAGGCGAACTGGTGTGGATCTTGCGGAACTTTTATCCTTTCGGCAATCCTGGTCATCCTGTCGGGAAGCTTCATAAGGTAATCCCTTGCTTTTTCGGCCTTATCTGTAAGATTGTTCATCTTGTCGATCTCCCAAAAACTGTTCAGTTTCTCAAGGATTTCAATATAATCCTGCGTAGTATATACTCCAAGTCTTTGTGCGGCATTCGAAAAGTTTTCAAATGCTTCTCCAATTCCCTGCCCCGATTCTCTAATGAACTGTGCCGGCATGACGATCTTCTTCTTCATCATGTCTTCAAAAGCAAGCATCATTTCACTTGGGTCATACTCGAAAATGGTCTTCACAAATTCCCTGTAGGCAAGGTGGTGACGCATTTCATCACCTGCGATGATATTGCACATTTTGGCAAGCATCTTATTTCCTTTTTTACGAGCCAATTGTCCAACTCTCTTATGGGAAATATTTGTGGCCAACTCCTGGAAACTGGTGTAGACAAAGTTGCGGTATGGATCCCTTCCGGTCCCAATGTCGAAGCCGTCATTAATAAGGTGTTGAGTCGTTTTCTCAATTTCTTTCATGTCTACCCTTCCCGAGAGATAGAGATACTTGTTCAATGTATCTCCATGACGATTTTCTTCGCCCGTCCAATGTCTTATCCATTTTGCCCAACCGTTTTGTTTGCCACGGCTGGCACCATGCTGCTCTACTCCTTCCATATCCATCAACCAGGATTCGTAGGTGGGAAGGGCCTCTTCAGTAACCATATCTGCTACCAAAACTACCCAAAAGTCATATCCCAACTCTTTGGCTTCCTCACGAATTTGAGTCACTTCTTCAAAAAAGTTCTCATTTTGAGAGTTAGGTAGAAGGTCTGTAGGCTGCCAAATTTCTTCCACGGGGATAAGGTACTTCTCCACAAAATCGTCTATAGATTTCTCTACAGTCTTCATTACCTCTAATCTAATGTTCTCTAAAGCCATATATTATATATTCTGGGGTATCTTGTAATTATTGTTTCAATAACCAAACCGTTTTTAAAGTTTGTAATCTACAAAGATAAGAAGAATGGAAAGGAAGCCTTTAAAAATTTTCCTAATTTCTGCCGTTTTCATCCGGGTAGAGGCGATAGACCTCATCGCTTTGAAAGATTTCTTTGGTTTCCACGTCCATCATGCTCACCTTACCCATAAAACCGGCACCGGTGTCCATGTTTATGACGTTGGCAGCCCGGTATGGTTTAGACTTTCCTATTCGCGTAACCGGAGTATGACCAAGGTAGATCTCGTCAAAGATATCCAGGCGCTTTGGGTACTTCGCATCACCCGGTTTTAATGAGGGGTCAAGGCTAAGTGCCATTTCCCATAAGGTTCGATCCCAGTAGAAGGGAGTGGGAGTGTATTCCTGCTCGGGCCCCTTTTGATTAGTAAATCCCGCGTGCACGAACAGGCGGTTTTTTTTGTCAATAAAGTAATTGAACATTTGTTCAAAAAAGTTGATATGCTCCTGTTTCTCTTTGGGAGTAAACTGCCTGTAGGCATCAATACTTGACTGGCCTCCATGCTGTAACCATTGGTCATTTATTTCCCCCTTTTTGAGCCACCTGTGTACGAGATCATCGTGGTTGCCGCGCAAAAAGACACAGGAATTTTGTTGGCCCAGTTCAATAAGATACGATACTACATTGGCAGAATCACTCCACCCATCAACGTAATCTCCCAGAAAGATAAGCTCATCATCCGGGGTGACTTTTCCTCGCTCCAGCACCTGCACCAGTGCTTTTAACCCTCCATGTATGTCACCAATAACCAGGCTTCGGTTCATTGTTAGTTATATTTTACTTTTCGCAGAATTCGTAAACTGTCTTTGTATTGTTGATATACTTTGCTGCTGTAATTCTTTAGTTGCTCCCGTGCTGCTTCCAATCTTTCCACACTGTCTTCAAAACCATTGAAGTAGCATATCAAATAGGTGGTGGGCAGGTTGTAAAGATCATTTTCTTCATGCGCGGTTAGCTTTTCGCCCTGCCGTAGTTTATTAATAAGCGCATTATTGATATTGTAAATGTGATAAAGGGTTTTTTTCTCGAACTGTGGCGGTTCAAAGACTACATTGCTCGTCATTTCATAAGTGGCATTGTCCCTAAAAAAGATTCCTACTTCTTCCAGTGGATAATATTTATACTGCTCATTTAGGCCCAACCGAACAAATTCAAGAATTGAAAAGCTGTCTTCAGAAATGTCTATTTTCACTTCATCCAGTTCAGAATAAAACAGTTTTACCTGTTCATTGATCAAGGCGATATCAACCCTCGAATAATAAGTATCCTGTTTAACTGTTTTCTTTTTACCGGACCAACAAATGACGAAATACTCTTTGAATACCTTATATGCAGGGTCAATGTCTTCATGATTTTTGAAGAAATCGAAAACGCCGTCCAGGGTCATTTCTATGTTGTTCTGGGAGTGTGCCTCAATAGAGGCGACCACTTCTTTATTCTTGTTCTTTCGGCCGTTGCCAAACTCTTCAGAAATACTAATGCTGCCTTCCCGGTAAAACGCCGTGCCGGCAGAATATTTCCAAATATTCTTTCTAAGGGAACAAACCTGCCCGTGATTCGGCCTTATACTCACCAGGCCCACCACCAAATCATCGGTAAGATGTGGAAAAGGGATATTTTCATACGAGACCAGGGGCGGGTGCTCCAGGTAGGCATTGACAAGGTTTTGAATTTTGCTGTCATCAAAGAAATCTACTCCTTTAATGGCATTATCTTCATCTTCCACCCCAATAACCATGTAAGAGTTGTTCTCTGGGTTCGAATTTGCCAGTGCACAAATGTGTTTTAAAAATTTGGCTTTTCCCTCTTTATTAGAAAGGTTGATCTGTCGCTTTTTATCATAAAAGCTGTTTTCGCTGTTATGCGCAAGCAGGTTCTTGATAAGCAGGCGTTTGTTGATCATGAGAAAAGCCTTTTGGAGCTGCTATTCTTTATTGAGAATGGTTGAACTCGCCTGGTCTGTAGGTAGTATAAGGAGATCGGCAATATTCACATGTGCCGGTCTGGTGACCATAAATCTTATAACCTCTGCAATGTCCTCTGGTTTCAAAGGATCGTAGCCCTGGTAGACACTTTTTGCACGCTCACTGTCCCCTTTGAAGCGCACCTCACTAAAGCCGGTTTCCACAAGGCCGGGATGAATAGCGCCAACTTTTATGCCTTTGCCGTTGAGGTCAATTCGCATTCCTTTGTTAATGGCATCTACCGCATGTTTGGTAGCACTGTAAACATTCCCATTTGGATAAACTTCCTTGCCGGCGATAGATCCGATGTTAATAATGTGTCCTTTTTTTCTTTCCACCATCTGCGGAATGATCGCCTTGCTCACGTAAAGCAGCCCCTTCACATTAATATCTATCATGGCATCCCAGTCTTCAAGGCTACCGGTGTGGATTGGATCAAGCCCGTGGGCATTTCCCGCGTTGTTCACCAGGATATCAATGGTTTGAAATTCCTCCGGAAGTCCTTCTATCGCCTTTTTTACTTCTTCTTTATCTCTCACGTCAAACCTAAGACTATGAACTTTAACCTTTTTTTGAAGCTCCTGCTGCAGTTCGTCTAAAGCATCCTGTCGTCTTCCGCAAATGACGAGGTTGAAACCCTCCCGGGCAAGTTCTATGGCTGTTGCTTTACCAATTCCGCTGCTGGCGCCTGTGATCAATGCTGTTCTACTCATAACTTATTCTTGATTTTATAATATTTTCGGAAATTTTTCCCGGTCTTCTCTTATTAATGTGGTGTGAAAGGCCTTTACAGCCGCATCTATGTCTTCCTGTTGCTTTCCATTTAAAATCAGGTGAAAATATGCCTCATGCTGCAGCAGCCATGCCAGTAAAAACTGCCGGTGAGAAAGATGATATTTTGAGCACATTTCCTGTACCTCATCCCCTGCATCTTCAATATCCGGGTAGAGTATCTCTGTGATCTCTTCGGAAGATTGCCGGTCTAAAGTCAACATCTTTACTGCGGCAGGCGAATACTTCCATGGGAAAAGGGTAGCACTCACTTTCAATTTTTCCGGAAGCTTTTGTTCCTCCCGGTTCTTTTCAAAAATGCCTGTTTCCATCACTTTTCCCTGTGATTTAAGCTGTTCAACTGCAGGTAAAACCGTCTCCAAAGAATCGTTTTCTAACAGGAGCAGGTCCAGGTAATCGGTCTTTAGATTCAGCAGTAAATCTTCGGTTTTAGAAATGATCTTGTCGGGATCTGTTTCGTGGTCCTTTATTCCGCCTATCAATTGAATTTCATCCCGGCTAAGTCCGCTTTCACTTAAGGCAGTTCCCAAAACGTCTTTAGGCGAGACTTTAAATCCTGAAGAATCTATAAAAAAGGAAGTAATATCATGCTCCACACAATGATGAAAAAGCTGAATTTTGGCGCCTTTTAACCTGTGTTCCCACATTTCCAGGTCCCAGATAATTCGGGAATATGAATTTTTTTGCCTCATTTTTTAAAAGTAAGGAACAATTCTTTTTCTACTGAAGTGGCGCTGTTAAAGCGGCTGTGGGTAAAGTTAAAAAAAGTTAAATGTCCTTCATCGATAAATTAAAACCTTTTATCCCGCGTTATCCTTACCAAACTTAAAAACCATTTTATGAAAAAGTATCAGTTATTTGTATTGCTTTTTGCCCTTACGGCGGGATTTATATCTTGTAGTAAAGATGATGATGACTCAGGTTCTGCTGAAGAAGGAACCGCTCATGTTGCCGTAAAATTGACCGATGCCCCGGGAGACTACGAAGGGGTATACCTTGACGTGGAAGAAGTAATGATAAATACTTCTACCGAAGCCGACGCTGAAGCAGGATGGGAAACCATTGCCACCAGGGACGATGAGCCTATTAACCTTCTTGACCTTACCGGCGGTGTAACCGAATTACTTGCCGAAGCCGATCTTCCTGCAGGTTACCTTAGCCAGATAAGACTGGTGCTGGGGGAGAACAATTATCTCGTAGAAAACGGGAGTACACAACAAATCATGCTTAACACTCCAAGTGCAGAACAGTCGGGTCTTAAACTTAATGTAGACCAGGA
Source organism: uncultured Flavobacteriaceae bacterium (assembly GCA_963739625.1). GTDB lineage: Bacteria > Bacteroidota > Bacteroidia > Flavobacteriales > Flavobacteriaceae > Salinimicrobium. The sequence goes on along the minus strand of CAVUAU010000005.1, from coordinate 218,325 downwards.
GTTGGAGGCAGATGCCGAATACACCTTCATTCTTGACTTTGATGTCGACAAATCTGTAGTTTCTACAGGAAACGGAGGTTATAATTTGAAACCGGTGATCAGGACTTCTGTAGAGGAAAATTCTTCCAGCATTACAGGAACCGTAGTTGCCGATGCCGAAGATGTTTTGGTAACAGCAACAAGTTTGCATGCTGAAGTTTCAGCGCATACAGATGCCGATGGAAACTTTGAACTGCATGGACTTCCTGCGGGAACCTACCTTATCACTGCAACACCCGATGATGCTTCCGGCTTAAAGGTAGCGACGGTGAACAACGTAGAGGTAGAAGAAGGTTCAACTGTAAATCTTGACCCAATTTATCTTGAGGCGCTTACAGAATAGGTGCTAAAAAAGTCATTTTTGAGATACTATAAAAGCAGCGGAAATCCCGCTGCTTTTCTTTTTAACAGAAATTTAAGATTTTTTGGTTGAATATTTGTTGGATTTGCGGCGTTCACCTTATGTGAGTATCTTCACACCACTAAAATATAGTTATAAATGCAGGAAAACAGCAGCTCTATAGACATTGCGAGCATCAACGAAAAGATAGAAAGAGAAAGTGCTTTTGTTGACATCTTAAGTGCCGAAATGAAAAAGGTCATTGTTGGCCAGAAACATATGGTAGAACGCTTGTTGATCGGGCTTTTAGGGCAGGGTCATATCCTGCTCGAGGGGGTGCCGGGTCTGGCAAAAACCCTTGCCATTAATACGCTTTCAAAGGCGGTTCACGGCAGCTTCAGTCGTATCCAGTTTACACCTGATCTTTTACCTGCAGATGTTGTGGGTACCCTCATTTACAATATGAAGCTGAATGACTTCAGCATAAAAAAAGGACCCATTTTTGCCAATTTCGTCCTTGCCGATGAGATTAACAGGGCGCCTGCAAAAGTGCAATCCGCCTTGCTGGAGGCCATGCAGGAAAAACAGGTGACTATTGGCGAAGAAACCTTCATCCTTGACCGGCCTTTCCTGGTGATGGCCACTCAAAACCCGGTTGAACAGGAAGGAACTTATCCTCTTCCCGAGGCGCAGGTTGACCGTTTTATGCTCAAGACGGTGATCAAATATCCCGAAATGAACGAGGAGCAAATGATCATAAGAGCCAATCTTAAAGGTTCTTTTGAAGAGGTGAACCCTGTGGTGAGCCTGGAGCAGATTGCGCGGGCACAAAAAGCGGTACGGGAGGTGTACATGGACGAAAAGATCGAAAAATACATTCTGGACATTGTCTTTGCGACAAGATTTCCCGAGAAATACAACCTGGAGAGCCTGAAACCTCTTATTAATTTTGGTGCTTCCCCGCGTGGTAGCATCAACCTTGCAACGGCTGCAAAATGTTACGCGTTTATCAAGCGCCGTGGCTACGTAGTGCCCGAAGATGTGCGTGCGGTAGTGCATGATGTGCTGCGTCACAGGATTGGGATCACCTATGAAGCAGAGGCCGAAAACGTAACTTCTGAAGATATTATCAATAAGATCGTCAACGAAATTGAAGTCCCTTAATCAATGACCAATGATCAATTATCAATGACCCCGCCTGATTTTGCGCATTGATAATTGTTGACTGTTAATTGTTTATTGATCATTGTCAATTGAAAAATGGATACCAAGGAGCTACTTAAAAAAGTACGAAAAATAGAGATCAAGACCCGCCGGTTGAGCGACCATATTTTTGGCGGGGAATACCATTCTACCTTTAAGGGGCGCGGGATGACCTTTAGTGAGGTGCGCCAGTACCAGTTTGGCGATGATGTACGAAACATTGACTGGAACGTTACCGCCCGGTATTCTGAACCTTTTGTAAAAGTCTTTGAAGAAGAGCGCGAGCTCACCATGATGCTCGTGGTAGATGTTTCTGCCTCGGGCCTTTTTGGTACGCGCAATAGTTTCAAACAGGACATTATCACCGAGATCGCTGCTACTTTAGCTTTTTCAGCTACCCAAAACAATGATAAGATTGGGTTGATCCTCTTTTCTGATATCATTGAACTTTATATTCCTCCCAAAAAGGGAAGATCTCACGTGCTTCGCATCATCAGGGAATTGCTGGAATTTCAGCCAAAAAATGAAAAGACAGATGTCTCTAATGCTTTGAGCTACCTATCGCGGGTGATGAAGAAAAAAGCTATAGTCTTTGTGCTTTCTGACTTTATTGCTGAAGATTACCAGCGCACGCTAAAGATCACCAGTGGCAGGCATGACGTCACCGGCATTAGGGTTTACGATGAGCGCGAAGAAGAAATTCCAAACCTGGGAATTGTGAGAATGCAGGACGAGGAGACCGGAAAAAGCATTTTAGTAGATACCTCTTCCCGCGCTGTTAGGAACAATTACGCCAAATACTACCGCGACAGGGTAGATTATTTCCAGGAAAGCTTCAGGAAAAGTGGCGCCGGTAGCCTGAGCAGCCGCGTGGACGAAAGCTATGTGAAAAAACTGCTCGGTTATTTTAAAACAAGAGCATAATAATAAACGCATTGAATAAAATGAATTCTGAAAAAAGAAAAGGTTCCAAAAAGGGCAAATTTATTGTCCTTTACGCGGTTTCCGTTTTCTTTTTTCTCTTCGGAAGTAGCGCCTTTGCCCAGGAGATCAAAGCCGGAATAGACACTACCCAAATAAAGATTGGGGAGCAGATCACCTACCAGATCTCTGTAGAGACCAAACCTTCAGATCTTGTTGTATTTCCTGAAGGCCAAACCTTCAGTCCGCTCGAGATGATCGAATCTTATGCGATCGATACAAGCCGGATTCAGGACAGGTACAGGTTGTTAAAGGAATATGCGCTTACCCAGTTTGACTCGGGTCACTACAGCATTCCGCGGCAAAAAGTGATCATCAATGATCAAACTTTTTATACAGATTCGCTTTCGGTAGAAGTTAATGATGTGGTGGTAGATACCACCAAACAAAAAATGTTTCCCATAAAACCTTCGGTAGAAGTGCCTTCGGCTTTTTCTGTGCCCGAATGGGTGTGGTGGCTTTTAGGTGCAATCATTTTGCTTGGCGTAGTTATTCTTTTCCTCTTCCGAAGAAAAAAGAGAAAAGAAGCTGAAGCCAACAAGCTGCCGCCTTACGAGCAGGCACTTTTTGAACTTAAGGAGCTGGATAATTCTCATTTGCTGGAGCAAAAGGAGACAAAACAATATTACTCGAAGCTTTCTGAAGCAGTGCGGAGATACCTGGATGGAGAGGTTTACGATCATGCGATGGAAAGCACCACCAATGAACTTATTGCTTACCTCGAAGCAGAGAGAGACCGCGGTCGCTTACATTTGCAAAACACGACTATCGAACGACTAAAGGTTATCCTGGAGCGCGCCGACCTGGCAAAATTTGCCAATTCCCGACCCGACATTCTCACGGCCAGGGAAGACAGGAGCAGCGTTGAAAATGTCATTAATGACACCAAAGCTTCAATTCCGCAGCCTACAGAGGAAGAACTTCTAAAAGACAGGCAATACCGGGAGAAGCTGGAACGCAAAAAGAGGACAAAGAAAATAGTTGTGGCTGTGGCCGCTGTTGTCCTGCTTTTGAGTGCGGGAGTGGCTTACATTATCTCCACGCGCGGTGTGGATTACTTTAGCGATACCTTTTTTGGCAACGAGAGCAAAGAAATTCTTGAAGGGGAGTGGGTGAGAAGTGAATATGGAACGCCACCTGTTGCTATCACCACGCCCGATGTTCTTATTCGCGACATCAACGATACTACCGGAATCACTGCAGGAAAAGAGACTTTTCGCTATGGAAGCTTAAAACAGTTGTATGCTGAGGTTAACACCCGCCCTGCCGGGAAAGATTTTAAGCTGGAGTCGGCTGTGGAGGAGGTTTATAGTTACCTTGAAGACCAGGGCGCCAAAAATATTATTACCAAACAGGAAGATGTAAGCACCCTCAACGGGGCCGAAGGCCTTAAGATCTTTGGTACGATGAGCATTCCTGCGGGAGATGATAAAATGCTTCAAAAGGAATACGCCATCCTCAATTTTGCTGAAGGCGGAGGTTTCCAGCAGATTGTGGTAATCTATAACGGAGATAATACCTATGCCAAAGAGATCGCCCAAAGAATAACAAGTTCTGTTGAACTTAGAAATACAGAAAATTAATGTTCGAAAATTTCATTTTTGAAGACCCTCAGTTTTTCTGGCTGTTGTTGCTTTTGCCGCTGGCCCTGGCCTGGTATGTGTGGAAGCGCAACAAAGAAACCGCCGAACTAAGGATCTCGAGCATCAAAGGCTTTGAAGCTAAACCGGGAATACTGGGAAAATTGCGGCCAATTCTTTTCATTTTGCGCCTGCTGGTTTTGGCCCTGGTGATCACTGCCCTCGCCAGACCCCGGGCTGTAGATATTTCGTCGCGCACGAACACCACCAGCGGGATTGACATTGTTATGGCTATAGATGTCTCGGCGAGTATGCTGGCGCGCGACCTGGAACCAAACCGCCTGGCAGCAACAAAAGAGGTGGCAGCAGAATTTATTAAGAACAGGCCGGGAGACAGGATAGGACTTGTAGTTTATGCCGGTGAGGCCTTTACAAAGACCCCAATTACCAGCGACAAAGGCATAGTTTTAGGCGCGCTTGATGACGTGGAGTATAACAATGTTCTCGAGAACGGGACAGCAATAGGAATGGGACTTGCAACCTCGGTTAACAGGTTGAAAGACAGTAAAGCCAAAAGCAAGGTGATTATTCTCCTGACTGACGGGATGAATAACGCCGGGTTCATCGATCCTAAGATTGCGAGTGAACTGGCAGTAGAATTCGGAATAAAAACTTATACTATTGGAGTGGGCAGCAATGGCACGGCTTTGTCGCCTGTCGCAATTCTTCCTAACGGAAATTTCCAGTACGGCAGAGTGCCCGTCGAGATAGACGAGGCTTTATTAAAGGAAATTGCTGAAGTGACAGGAGGAAAATATTTCAGGGCGACCAATAATAAAAAACTGGAAGAGATCTATAACGAGATCAATCAATTGGAGAAAACCGAGATTGAGGAGTTCAAGTTTTATAACTATGACGAGAAGTACAGGCCTTTCCTTTTGTTGGCGGGTGCGCTGTTGCTGTTTGAGATCCTGTTGAGATTTACAATTTTCAGAAGCTTTGTATAAAGAAAAGAGATGAAATGTACCTTTTAGAAGATAAGACATATTTCTGGTTGTTGCTCGCCATTCCGGTGGTGGTGTTGCTATTTGCTTTCATCATCTTTTGGAGACGGCGCACGCAGAAAAAATTTGCCGACAGGGAGTTGCTCAACAAGCTCAGCCCAAACCGTTCCACTTCAAAATCGGTTTTTAAAGTGGTGCTGTTGTGTCTCGCCCTTGCCAGTTTTACAATTGCGCTTGTCAATCCAAGGTTTGGCACAAAAATGGAAACTGTAAAACGAGAAGGGGTAGATGTCGTCTTTGCGGTAGATGTTTCTAAAAGTATGCTGGCCGAAGATATCGCGCCCAACAGGCTGGAAAAGGCAAAACAACTGGTCACACAGATCATAAATAATCTTGCGAGTGACAGGGTTGGTATCATTGCCTACGCAGGTAGCGCTTTTCCGCAGTTGCCAATCACTACAGATTATGCTGCGGCCAAGATGTTCCTGCAAAATATGAATACCGATATGCTTTCTTCCCAGGGAACGGCGATTAAAGAAGCAATCGAGCTGGCAACCACTTACTTTAACGATAAAGACCAAACCAATCGTGTGCTCTTTCTCATTAGCGACGGTGAAGATCACGAAGGTGAAATTGAAGAAATTGCCAAACAGGCAGCCAAAGAAGGCATAAGGATTGTGACCATTGGAGTAGGTACTGCAAAAGGAGGCCCAATCCCGAATAAAAGGAACGGGATTGTGCAGAGTTACAAAAAAGACAACAACGGTGAAACGGTGATCACTCGTCTGGATGAAGCTACGCTGAAGGAGATCGCATCGGCGGCAAACGGGGAGTATATCAATGGCCGGGTCACCGGGCAAGTGGTGGATGAAGTGACAGATATACTTCAGAATATGGACAAAAAGGAGTTTGAATCTCAGCAAATAGCGCAGTATAAAAGCCAGTTTCAATGGTTCGTGGCGTTGGGGCTGTTATTCCTTTTGCTGGAAATGCTGCTCCTGGAGAGACAAACTTCCTGGCTCAAAAAACTGAACTTGTTTAACGAACAAAAGTAGCTGAAGATGCAGAAGAAAACTTTACTGAAATATCAGGTGTCAAAAATGCTCTTTTTGGGACTCCTTCTGCTGCCGGTTTTCACAGTTTCGGCACAGGATGATCCCGAAGTGGCGGCACGCACGGCCAAACGCTACATGCAAGAGGCCGAAGCAGCCAAAGCCGAAGACGACATGGCTTCCGCAGAAGCTTTTTACAGGAAAGCCATCGCTACAGACCCTTCTAACGCCGAGGCAAAGTACAACCTGGGAAACCTGTATTACGAAAAAGAGATTACAGGCCAGGCGGTAGAGCGTCACGGACAGGCTGCTAAAGTAACTGAGAAAAGAAGCCTGAAACACGACTCCTTTCATAACCGCGGCAACGCTTTTATGAAAGAAAAGAAATACAAGGAGGCAATTGAAGCTTACAAGAATTCGCTGAGGAATAATCCTGCCGACGATCAAACCCGTTATAACCTGGCGCTGGCTAAAAAAATGCTGGAAGAAGAACAGAAAAAAGGCGGCGGAGACGATAATAAGGATCAAAACAAAGATCAAAACAAGGACAAGCAGGATCAAAATAAAGACCAGCAGGACAAGAAAGACCAGCAGGGCGACCAGGGAGAGAAGGAGAAAAGTGACGATGGGAAGCCGCAGGACGAGAAAGACAAGGGTGGCGAAAAGCAGGACCAGGATAAGAAAGAAGGTGAGGATAAGAAGGATGACGAAGGAAAGCCCAAGAACAAGGACCAGCAACAGGAACAGGGTGGTGATAAGAAAGAGGAACAGCAAAAACAGCCTCAGCCTAAGCCGGGACAGCTTTCTCCACAACAGGTGAAGAACCTGTTAGAGGCCATGGGCAACGAAGAGAAGAAGATCCAGGACAAGATCAACGCCCAAAAAGTAAAAGGAGCAAAAACAAAAACTGAAAAAGACTGGTAAACCAGGAGCGAAAAATGAAAAATAAGATCCTCATTTTACTTTTTTTGATGATCCCGGTGCTCGCGGGGGCCCAGGTGCAGTTTGAAGCAAAAGCGAGCAAGAATAAACTCGGTGTCAACGAGCGCCTGCGGGTAGATTTCACCATGAATGAAGATGGTGACAATTTTAAACCGCCTTCTTTTTCCAATTTTACGGTGGTAGGCGGGCCTAATCAGGCGGTAAGCAACAGCTGGATCAATGGGAAGAAAAGCTATTCCAAGACCTACAGCTATTTTTTAGCTCCCAAACAAAGAGGAAAATTCAGCATAGGCCAGGCGGAGATCACTATAGATGGGAATGTGTACAAGACTTCCCCGGTAGAAATTGAAGTTACTGCCGCAGTAGATCAACCTACAGATGGTGATAATTCTGAATATGTAGCTTCAGAAAACCTTCACCTGGTGGCCGAGATCTCCAATACCAATCCTTATCTCAACGAAGCCATTACCATTGTTTACAAGCTTTATGTGAGCCCTCGCATCAACGTAACCGACTGGAGGCAGATGGACAATCCGAAATTCAGTGATTTTTGGAGTCAGAACATTGATATGCAGCGGCTACAGGTAGAGAACGGCACTTATGAAGGCGAACCTTATCGCTATGTAGTGTTGAGAAAGACGGTGCTTTATCCGCAGAAGACAGGAAAACTGGACATTGAGCCGCTAACGCTTTCAGTCTCTGTAGAGGTGCCCGGGAACCGCCGTGATATCTTCGGAAACCGCTTTTACGAGACTGTAGACAAAACAGTGGCCGCAGGTAACAGGACGATCAATGTGAAACCACTTCCGCAGGAAGGCAAACCCGAAGGATTTACCGGTGCCGTGGGAAAAAACCTGAAACTGAAGGTGACCACAGATAAACAGAGCCTGCGTGCAACCGAATCTTTGCAGGCTAAAGTTGAGGTAAGCGGGCAGGGTAATCTCAAGTTGTTTGATTTGCCGCAGTTAACTGTGCCGGCTACAATGGAAAAATATGAGCCCGAATATTCTGAAGATGTAAACACAAATATCAACGGGATGCAGGGCAGCATTTCGAACGATTATACGCTTGTGCCACAAGCCAAAGGAAAATATCCTGTTCCCCCGGTTGAGTTCTCGTATTTTGATCTCGATTCAAAGAGCTATAAAACCCTCACTTCAGATGAAATTCTGATTGATGTCGCCGCGGCGCCTGCAGGAGCTGTAGCAAGCACAACACCCGGGACGACTAAACAGGCTGTCGCGCCGGTTCCAAAACAATTCAGGTACATTAAGCTCGAAGCAGCATTAAGACCTGCGGGCGCCGCTTCATTTTTTGGTTCGGTACTGTTCTGGAGCCTGCTCGCTCTTCCGTTGCTGTTCATTCCGCTGGCGATCATCTTCGGAAAAAGAAGAGAGGCAAGGGCCGGTGATGTTAGAGGAAACCGCATAAGAAAGGCCGATAAACTGGCAAGAAAATACCTTTCCGAAGCTAAAAGAAACCTGGGAGAGCAAACTAAATTTTACGATTCTCTTGAACGGGCATTGCACAATTACCTGAAGGCGAAGCTGCATATTCAAACCAGCGAGATGAGCAAAGAACACATACAGGAGCTTTTGGCGTCTCGAGGAGTGGCCGCCACTACGGTGAGCGATTTTATCGAGTTGCTCAAAAGCTGTGAGTTTGCAAGGTATACGCCGGCCTCAAATGTGGCCATGCAACAGGATTATGACAAAGCCGTGAGGGTAATTTCTGAAATAGATAAACAGGTATGAAAAAGTTGATCTTTTTAGTGTTTGTGTGCATTGGGTTTACTGCATTTGCACAAAATAATGAGCTTTTTGAGGAGGCAAATGCTGCCTATGCCGACGAAAATTACCGGGAAGCCGTAAAACTCTATGAACAGATCCTGGAGAATGGAGAAACTTCGGCTGCTTTGGAGTACAATCTTGGGAATGCGCATTACAAACTAAACCATATCGCGCCAAGTATCTATCACTATGAGAAGGCGCTCCAGCTGGATCCCGGTGATAAGGATATAAAGAACAATCTGGAGTTTGCAAGAAATATGGCGATTGATGCCATTGAAGAGGCCCCCGAAAAGGGATTTTCGAGCCTCTTTAGTTCGGGGACATCTTTGTTTGGACCCGCAGGTTGGGGATGGATGGCTATTATTTGTATGTTGCTATTTGTCATCTTTTTTCTCGCCTACTACTTTAGCAGGCGTACGCTTGCAAAACGTTTGCTATTTATCTCAGGTATTTTTTTCCTGTTGATCTCTCTGGCGTCGGTGGGAATTGGAGCAATGAAGTTGCAGCTGGAAAAGGAAAATAACTTCGCAATAGTTTTTTCTGAAGAAGCAGAAGTTTTGAGTGAGCCTAATTTGCGTAGTGCAGAGGTCTTTCAGTTACATGAAGGCGCAAAAGTAAAGGTGACCGAAGATTTTCAGGACTGGGTGGAGATTGAATTACCCAACGGCAACCAGGGATGGATCCTCAAGAGTGAGATAAAGAGGCTTTAAAAGTTCATCTTAATTTAACATTGCAAAGGTTTACAAACCTCTCAAAAACCTTATTTTTGCCCCTTCTTGAAAAAAATTGCCTACATATTAGCATTTGTCTTTACGCTCTTTGTCGCGGGCCCAACTATTGTGACCTGCATTGACAAGAACGCAGATGTTTCCTTTGCTTTTACGGCCAATGAGGAAGAGAATTCAGCAAAGAACCTGCTGGCTCTCGAATTCATCAAAGATGAACAGGCCGGTCATCATGTAAATTATCTTTATCTAAAAGAAGAAAGCGCGGCTAAATTCTATTACGCCGAAGATCATCACCAGGTCTACCTGGATGTGCTTTCCCCGCCACCGCGGCACATATAATACATTCTCGTTTTGGGTCTTTTACTGAAGACGACTTGTTGAGTTGTCTCAATAGCCCTGTGCTATAAAATCACTTCGGAAAAGACTCTTTTTCAAACCTTTATTACAATAGAACATGAGCTTTTGGCTTCTGTTCAAAACAAACATGTATTATATGTTCAAACATCTTAAAAAAGATCTACCGGCAAGTGTTGTCGTATTTTTTGTCGCCTTACCTCTTTGCCTTGGGATAGCTCTGGCAAGTGGTGCACCATTATTCTCGGGCCTAATCGCCGGGATGGTGGGAGGTATCATTGTTGGAAGCCTCTCTGGCAGCTCGCTTGGAGTGAGCGGCCCCGCTGCCGGTTTGGCGGTTATTGTGCTTGGTGCTATTGCCAGCCTCGGCAGCTTTGAAAACTTCCTTTTAGCTGTGGTTCTTGGTGGTGCCATCCAGATCGTGCTTGGCCTCGCCCGCGCGGGAATTATCGCCTACTATTTTCCATCATCGGTTATTAAAGGAATGCTCGCCGGGATTGGGATCACCATTATCCTGCAGCAAATTCCTTACGCTTTTGGATATGATAAAGCAGCCGTGGCGACGGCGGGAGGATTGTTCGCCAACTTTGGCAACGTCTTCGATTTCGTAACGCCGGGTGCGCTGCTCATCACCGTGCTTTCTCTTGCAATCCTTTTGCTTTGGGACAAAGTACTTGCGCCAAAAAGTAAGATTTTCAAGATCGTACCCGGGCCGGTGGTGGCTGTAGTTGCCGGAGTGCTGTTCCAGATGGCGAGCACCGGCACCGCTTTTGGTGTGCCGGCAGCACAGTTGGTGAAGGTACCGGTGCCGGATAGTGCCGCGTCCTTCTTTGGCCAGTTCTCCTTTCCCAACTTCGCAATGATCACCAATCCTGAAATTTGGGTGGTGGCTGTTACTTTGGCGATAGTTGCGAGCCTGGAAACCTTGTTGAGTGTCGAAGCTATCGATAAACTGGATCCGTTGAAGCGGGTAACCCCAACCAACCGCGAACTTTTTGCCCAAGGTGCCGGGAATATGGTTTCGGGACTTATTGGTGGTTTGCCGGTCACGCAGGTGATCGTAAGGAGTTCTGCTAATGTGCAATCAGGCGGAAGAACAAAAATGTCGGCAGTTATGCACGGGTTGTTCATTTTGCTTTCGATCATAGTGATTCCGAAGCTGCTTAACCTAATCCCGTTAGCTGTGCTGGCAGCAGTGCTGTTGCTGGTTGGCTTTAAACTTGCCAAACCTGCTTTGTTCCTGGGAATGTCAACATTGGGTAAATCACAGTTCCTTCCGTTCCTTATAACCGTCCTGGGAGTGGTATTTACAGATCTCTTAACAGGAATAGGTCTGGGATTATTGATTGGAGTTTCCGTAATTTTGATCAACAGCTACAAGAATTCGCATTTTCTGCACAAGGAAGGCTTTGAGAATTCTGATGGCAAATACAAGATCACCCTGGCCGAGGAAGTCACCTTCCTCAACAAAGGGGCGATCTTGAAAGAGCTTAACGCAGTTCCAAGGGATGCATTTATTGAAATTGATGTGAGTAAAACAAAGGTGCTGGATTATGATATTCTGGAAATTTTGGACGAATTTGCAATAAAAGCAAAACACAGGAATATCGACATCAGGCTGGTCTCCAATAAAGGAGTGGTCGAAAACCCTGAGAGTTACCGTAAATTTTTCGGTCTTGACGTAGCAGTATAAAGAATAAAAACAAACTAAAAATACTAAGAACATGCCTAAACTATATGAACAACTCATAGAGAACAACAAGAAATGGGTGGAGAGCAAACTGGAACTTGACCCCGAATTTTTTACAAAACTTGCAAACGGGCAAAAACCGCCCATTTTATGGATTGGCTGTGCAGACAGCCGGGTGCCGGCAAACGAGATCGTTGGTGCGCAGCCGGGAGAGGTTTTTGTGCATCGCAACATCGCGAACATGGTCGTGCACAGCGATATGAACATGTTAAGCGTGCTGGATTATGCCGTTAATGTGCTAAAAGTGAAACACGTGATCGTATGTGGCCACTACGGCTGCGGTGGTATTCAGGCTGCTATGACCAATAATTCCATCGGGTTGATCGATAACTGGATTCGTCATATCAAGAACATCTACAGACTTCACAAAAAAGAGCTGGATGCCATTGAGAACGAGCAGGAGCGCTTTGACCGTTTTGTAGAGCTTAACGTGAAGGAGCAGGTCTTTGACCTTGCCAAAACCTCTATTGTGCAGGCTGCGTGGAAGACCGGGCAGGAGCTTTATCTTCACGGCTGGGCCTATGGTGTGGCTTCAGGGATTATCAAGGACCTCAACGTAAACGTGAGCAGTGAATCTCAGCTGGATGAAGTTTATCAGCTGAACTTCTAGATATTATTTTAGGGGAGTCTCTTGTTCCTCTTCTTCGGAAGCGGGTTCAAAGAACTCCCCTTCTTTTACTTCTTCAATTATTGTTGGCAGCAGCATTGGCGCCAGCATCCTTACAGGAGCGTAGAGCACAGATTCTTCTTTGGTCTCTTCCGAAGCATTGAACATTCCGAAGCTTTCAAAGAACATAAAGAAAAGGCTTGCCAAAAATGCCATTTTTAAGACCCCAAAGATCCCGCCGAACAAGCGGTTGATCAAACCCAGCGCCACCATGTGCGCCATTTTGGTGAGAACTCTTCCTGCGAGAGAGATCAAAAAAGCCACTACAAAAAAAGTAACTGCAAAAGCCAAAACAGAAAGTTTGTTTTCTTCCCACGAGATGAAGCTTTCAAGCAGATCGTAGGTAATATCTGAGAAATGGATGGCAGCGTAAATTCCTCCCAGCAGGGCCAGTAAACCGGCCAGTTCAACCAAAAATCCTTTAAAAAGTCCACGCACCAGGCCTAAGACAAGGAAAATTCCGAGGAGCAGATCGATCACATTCATGTTCTCAAAGATAGTAATTTCCCGTTCTTACTGATTATCTTTGCGGCATGTCAAGAGATGAACAACTAAAGGCGCGTTGGGAGCAGGTAGAATTTAAGTTATCCCAACAGTTTGCCGACGGCGAAAAGCTGGAGCTGGACGCCATTATATATATTATCGGGCTGCAGGAACTGGGGCAGCTGCACCGTAAATTCAAGAAAGATCACAAGCTGGATCTTATGCACATTGCCATTTGCCGGCTATTGGAGCCGTATGGATACTACGAATTCGAGTTTTTCGATGACGACGGTTGGCCGCATTACAAGGTCCTTGAGCAGTTGCCGCAGCTAAAGGCAGGCGAGCAGCAGGTACTTATGAAAGAGGCCATTGTGCAGTACTTTCTGGAAAAAGAATACATAAAATAGCATTTTTGAGGCCTCAGCTTTTGTTGGCCTTAAAACCGAATGGAGGCGCGGGCGATTTGCCGCATAATTTTCATAAATTTGCGCTTCCGAAATCAAAGGGACATGATAGAAAAAATACAGGATTATATTTCTGAAATTGAAGCCTTTCAGGCGAAGACAAAAGAGGAAGTAGAAGATTTCCGAATTAAATACCTTGGCAAAAAGGGCATTTTGAACGAGTATTTTGCCGAGTTCAAAAATGTGCCTAATGACCAGAAAAAAGCTTTTGGACAGGCGGTAAATTCCCTGAAAGATGCTGCGACTCAAAGAGTCAATGAACTTAAGGAAGCTCTTGAAGAGCCACGAGGAGGAAAAAGGCATCTACGGAGACCTTTCCCGTCCCGGTGAACCCATTCAAATTGGGGCGCGCCATCCTATTTCTATCGTAAAGAATCAGATCATCGAGATCTTCGCCAACATTGGCTTCAATGTTTCTGAAGGGCCCGAGATCGAAGACGACTGGCACAATTTTACCGCATTGAACCTTCCGGAATATCACCCGGCCAGGGATATGCAGGATACTTTTTTCATCCAGACCAATCCAGATGTGCTTTTGCGCACGCACACTTCTTCTGTGCAGGTGAGGTATATGGAGAACAATAAGCCGCCAATCAGGACGATCTCTCCGGGACGGGTGTTCAGGAATGAAGCCATCTCGGCACGTTCACATTGTATCTTTCACCAGGTGGAAGGTTTGTACGTTGACAAAAACGTGTCTTTTGCCGATTTAAAGCAAACTTTGTTGTATTTTACTAAGCAGTTGTTCGGAAAATCGAAGATCAGGCTTAGGCCTTCTTATTTCCCGTTCACTGAACCCAGTGCCGAAGTGGATATCTACTGGGGCCTTGAGACTGAAACCGACTACCGCATCACGAAGGGTACCGGCTGGCTGGAGATCATGGGCTGCGGAATGGTAGATCCAAATGTATTGAAGAACTGCGGGATCGATCCTGCGGAATATTCAGGATTTGCTTTCGGAATGGGAATAGAGCGTATCGCGATGTTGCTGTATCAAATTGGTGACATTAGGATGTTCTATGAAAACGACATGAGATTTTTGGAACAATTCAAATCTTCAATATGAAAAACACCGCCCTTGTTATCTTCGGAATTATCGCAGTAGGAATTATCATCCTGCTTATTGCGATCAAAGTCATTCAATTTACTATTGGTTTGATCTTGCTGGCTGTTGCAGCATTAATTCTCTGGGGACTTTACAAGTGGGCGAAGAATAAAATTGAGGACGAATAGTGAAGAAAGATATCGAGATCCCGCAGGTAGAAGGCGTTTATATGGCGGCGGTACGGGAGCAGCATGAGGAATTCAAAACTCAAGATTGGAACGCGTACCTAATCAACGACCGAAAGGAGCCTATAGAAACCGTGCTTATCGTTAGCAAAGGCTATGATGGGAAAAAGGAAACTTCAACCATGCGGCATACGGTAAAGGCGTTGCCGGCAAAATCTTTTGCCAAAGTGGAATTCCTGCAGGACGATGTGTTGCAGCTCAACAATGAATTCTCTGTGTCTTTCTTTGCTGAAGGAAAGATGTTCCACAAGAAATACATTTTCAAGAAGAATACGATTAGCGAAAAAGCGATACAGGACCTGCCGTTAGTCGGCAGGAAGGGAGTTTTGCTGAAGTAGTTGATCTGGTTAATCAGTGATTGGTGAATGGTTAATTGGAAAGTTCCTTTTGGTTGCTGTGCTTGAAAATTAGCTCAAACCTATTACTCCCTATATTTCCGCATAAATCTTCGACCCCTACAGGGTCGGATTTCGACTTTCAATGTTGTTCTAAAGATCTTTCATCCCTACGGGATGAGCACCCGCGAGATCAATTTGCCGGGACCTGCAGGGTCTTCTTTTTGACCTTGTAGGTCTGAAGAAGAATCTTTGCGCCCGCATTTGAACCCGTAGGTCGAATCCCATTCATAAAGAAATTTTCCGCAGGCTATGGAGATTTCTCCGGAGGAAAAAAGAGATAAAGGGGAAAATCTTCGACCCCTACAGGGTCGGATTTCGACTTTCAATGTTGTTCTAAAGATCTTTCATCCCTACGGGATGAGAACCCGCGAGATCAATTTGCCGGGACGTGCAGGGTCTTCTTTTTGACCTTGTAGGTCTGAAGAAGAATCTTTGCACCCGCATTTGAACCCGTAGGTCGAATCCCATTCATAAAGAAATTTTCCGCAGGCTATGAAGATTTCTCCGGAGGAAAAAAGAGATAAAGGGGAAAATCTTCGACCCCTACAGGGTCGGATTTCAACAATGTTGTTCTAAAGATCTTTCATCCCTACGGGATGAGCACTCGCGAAATCTATTTGCCGGGACCTGCAAGGTCTTCTTTTTGACCTTGTAGGTCTGACGAAGAATCTTTGCATCCACATTTGAACCCGTAGGGTTCGAATATCTATAGTTTGATAACGGAGAATTATACGACCCCATCGGGGTCGAATTTTCTATTTTAAATTTCATCTATAAACATATCATCCCTTCGGGATGATGCAGCTAAATCATCTTTTTAAAAAATTATTCGTGGATTCGTGGCAAAAAGCACTCGTAGATCAGGCAGATTTTTCGCAAAAGAGACTAGAAAAACATTCGTGCATCCGTGGCTAAAATTTTTCTCATATCATGTAGATCTTCGCAGAGGAATTTAGAAAATATTCGTGCGTGACCAAAGGACCTTTGCGCAGATTTTCTCAGAGAAATTAGCAATATCGGTGCATCCATAACCAAAGGACCTTTCCCGCAGATCATTCAGATTTCCGCAGAGTAGTCAGAAAATATTAGTGCATTCGTGGCAAAAAAATTATTTCCTGCAGTACATGGATTTCCGCAGTAATTCAAGAACTGGTGGACCGATTAACGATTTACCATTTAACCAATCACCAAATAACTAGTCCAGCTTTTCAGCCAGCTTTTTAAATACCTTTTTAGGGTCTTTTCCCGCGTAAAGGATGCCATAAACGGCATTAATTATTGGGGTTTTGGCGCCGGTTTCCTTGACAATTTTATGGGCGCTTTCGGTGGCGTAATAACCTTCGGCCACCATGCTCATCTCCATTTGCGCGCTTTTTACGGTATAACCTTTCCCAATCATGTTCCCGAACATCCTGTTGCGGCTAAAGACAGAATATCCCGTTACCAGGAGGTCGCCCAAATAAGCAGAATCGTTGATATTTCGCTTCATCTTGTGAACCTTCTTGATAAATTTCTTCATTTCCCGAATGGCGTTGCTCATCAATACGCTCTGGAAATTATCTCCGTAACCAAGACCATGGGCAATACCGGCGGCGATAGCGTAAATATTCTTCAGCATTGCGGCATATTCGGTGCCAACGATGTCATCACTGGTTTTACAGGTGATATAGTCGCTGCTAAGGTTTTTAGCTACCAGTTTGGCTTTTTCCTCATCGGCGCAGGCTATGGTCAGATAAGAAAGCCGCTCCAGGGCAACCTCTTCAGCATGACAGGGTCCGGTGATGACGCCAATGTTTTCGTACGGCAGGTCATAAGTGGTATGAAAGTGTTCGCCTACAATTAGGCTAGTCTCCGGCACAATACCTTTGATAGCCGAAAAAATGATCTTATCATTAAGGCTTTCGGTGAGGTGGTCCAGCTCACGCTTCAGAAATGCTGAAGGAATCGCAAAAATCAGCACATCTGCTTCGCGAACGATTTCGTTGATATCGTTGCTTAAGTGCAATTGATTAACGTCAAATTCAACCGAGCTGAGGTAATTTGGATTATGCTCCTGTTTCTTGATGTGCTCAATGGCATATACGCTGCGCATGTACCAGCTTACTTTATCAAGGTTCTCACATAACATTTTCACAATGGCCGTAGCCCAGCTTCCCCCGCCCAAAACGGCGAATTTTGGCGTTGTTTCCATAAAAGATTAGGTTTCTTGCATCAAAAATAAGGAAAATAAAAGGCTTCGGAAGAAAGCCGTAAAAAAGAAAAAAACAGGTTGCGTCAAAATTGAAACTTTAACATATAAAAACCTGATTTTGATGTACGAAGCAGGACAGATATGCGTTATACCATTAGAAAGATTATTTTTTAGAAGAGTTTAATCTTTTTGGTTGGTTAGTTAGTGAAGAATTGCCTTCGGAAATTATTTCGAAGGCAATTTTTTATTTGTAAAAGCCCATTTCGTCGATGTACTTCCACACCTTTGGAGGCAGTAACGGCCGTACATCTTTTCCTTCTTTAATAGCCTTTCTTATGAACGTAGAGGAGATCTCCACCCTGGGAGCGTCGATTTTTGTCACTTTTGGATGATTTGCATAAAAATCGTCCACCTTTCCTTCAGAATATCTGGGGTACACCAGCAGCTGATGCCGCTCAATTATCACCTCGTGATTCTTCCATTTATGGAAGCTCTTTAAGTTGTCTTCGCCCATGATAAGCGAAAACTCGTAGTCGGGATATTTTTCCCCAAGGTGCGCCAGGGTAGTGGAAGTGTAGTTTGGCTGCGGAAGGCTGAATTCGATATCACTTGGCCTTAGCCCGGGATAATCTTCACACAGCTGCCAGACCATGTCATACCGATGGTGGTTGTTAAGCAGGCTGCTTTTCTTTTTGAACGGGTTGTGCGGCGTGACCACCAGCCAAACCTCATCCATTTCAGAATACTGCAGCAGGTGGTTCGCAAGGATGAGGTGCCCTACGTGTACGGGATTAAAAGTGCCAAAAAACAGCCCGATTTTTTTTTTCACTTTTTCACTTTTTTTCTGCTCCCACAAAATCTGAAACCAGTGTATATGCTTCTTCCAGGGCAGTATTAAGGTCGTTGTTAATGATAATATGGTCGAACTGCGGGGCGGTTGCCATTTCAATAGAGGCTTTTGCAACCCGCATGTTGATCTTATCGGGAGATTCGGTTTTGCGCTTCTTCAGGCGGATCTTCAACTCTTCAATGCTTGGCGGTTTTACAAAAACGGCCAAAGTATCTTCGGGATAGATCTGTTTAATGTCGAGACCGCCAACAACATCGATGTCAAAAATGACATTTTTGCCTTCCTCCCAGATGCGTTCCACCTCACTTTTTAATGTTCCGTAGAAATTATCGCGGTACACCTCTTCCCATTCCAAAAATTCGTCATTTTTGATCTTTTTCTTGAATTCTTCCAGGCTCAGAAAATAGTAATCTTTGCCGTGGATCTCGTTGCCACGTGGAGCTCTGGAAGTAGCCGAAATGGAAAAATCCAGCTTCAACTCTTCCTGCGCTAAAAGATACCTTACTATTGTGGTCTTTCCCGAGCCCGAAGGTGCCGAAAATACGATCAATTTTCCCTGAGCCATTTAAAGTACGTTTAGAAGTTGTTCCTTGATCTTCTCCAGCTCATCTTTCATTTGCACCACCAGCTGTTGCATAGGTGCATAATTTGATTTACTGCCAATGGTATTGATCTCCCGTCCCATCTCCTGTGAAATGAAGCCCAGTTTTTTACCGTTTGAGTCGGCAGAGTTCAGGGTCTTTAAAAAGTAATCCATATGGTTATCCAGCCGTACTTTTTCTTCGGTAATATCAAATTTTTCAATGTAGTAGACCAGTTCCTGCTCAAAACGATTCTCATCTACATTTTCTTTGAGATCTGCAATTCCTTTGGTGAGCCTTTCTCTCACACCCTGCAATTCTTTCAGGATCCATGGCAATGACCTTTTCTAACAGCTGCTGAATATTTTTCGCGCGCTGCTCCAGCTCTTCTTCCAAAGCTTTCCCTTCGGAAGAGCGAAAATCGTTGATCTCCCTCAGGGCCTCGTCTACCGCCTCTTCAATTGCTTTGAACTCTTCTTCATCCACTTCTTCGCGTTCGGTCTTGAGTGCATCGGGCATACGAACTGCCATTTTGAGCAGCTCAATTTCATCTCCTGTAGAGATCTCCTTCAACTGGGACATATATTTTTTTACCACGGCAGGGTTGACAGATGCGGTGGTCTCTTCGCCGGTCACTTCAACGTAAACAGAGAAATCCACTTTTCCGCGGGTAAGTTCGCGTGAGATCTTATTCCGAAGCAGCAGTTCTTTTTCCCTGTATTGGGACGGAATGCGCGCATTAAGATCGAGGTTCTTGCTGTTAAGAGATTTTATTTCTACGGTGATCTTTTTGGAAGGTAATTGTAAAACACTCTTCCCAAAACCGGTCATGGACTGGATCATATATGATATTTATAGGGTTGCACAAAGATAAATAATTATGCAGCAGTGCAAAGGCAGGAATTTTTTATTTAGAGCCGCCCCAAAAAAGGGTTTTTTGAAGGTTATTGGATGGTGGTGTAATCTGCGTGTCGCGCGACCATAATATTGAAGATGCCATAACCCATTAGTCCCACGGCCACAAGCGCGAGCAACAGGGAACCATAGGAGAAGCTCAAAAGGTATTGCATGGCGCCCTCGGTACCTTTATAGACCCTGGCATTGTGGTTAAGGATCACCTGCACAAGAAAGAATGAGATAATCCCAAAAACCAGCCCACGGGCGGAATAACCAAACCTGCCGGATTTCCTGATGAATTCGTATTCATGCTTTATATCTGGATTGTGGTCAATCTTCTTCATAAAATGAGCGGTGTAGGCCAGCCTGAATTGCCAGATCGCCTGAATTGCAACTATAGCCGCCAACACCCAAATAAGCGCCTTACCCCAATCGTGGGTGAGCATTTCTCCCAGTGCCGCCTGTTGCTTCTCATCTCCTCCCCCGGTCTGGGGATTTTCGTGGCCAAAAATATCCCGGACAAGAGGTTTCCCAAAGGAGTAGGCAATAAAGCCGTAAAGCAAGGCAGAGTAAAAGAACCGCAAACGGGTAAAGAAATGTTTAACGCCTTTGGGTTTGTTGCGGTTCTTCTTGGGCCGCAAAAATACCTGTGACAGCCTCCAGAGTGAGTAAGCGATTAATCCTAGTGCTACCAGGCCACCGAGCAGCTTTCCGGCCGGCAGGGAAAGTAGAAAACGCACTACTCCGGTTTTACTGGCGACGTCACCACCCAAACCAAGGGCAGCCATTAAGGTAAGCGCGCCTACGAGCAGGTAGACGATACCTTTGGTGAAAAATCCTGCCGAACGTACTTTGGCTATATGTTCTTCTTTGGGTGTTTTGTCCATTTTCTTAGTCAAAAGATAGAAGGTTTTTTTCTATCTCTGTAGCTGCACATTCATAAAATGAACTTAAAAAAACCAGAAGAATTTATATCCTTGCGGTAATGAATTCCAGGGCGCGATCCTCTGTATAAGTTGTTTTTTTATTCTGAAGAAATCCGACATGGCCGCCGTATTCGGGCATTTCCAGGAAGAGGTTCTTATTTTCTTCGGCAGTTTTTACGGGATAACAGGCTTCGGAAAGAAAGCCGTCATTCTTTGCATTTATGATGAGTGTTGGCACTTCAATATTGGGTAAGAACTGCAAGGAGCTGTTCTTTTTGTAGTAGTCAAAAGCATCTTCAAAACCATGAGCCCGGCTCGTATAACAATTGTCGAAAGCGAGAAGATCATTGATGCGCGAAATCTCTGCCTGATCCATTTCCTTTGGAAATTTTTTAGCGCGGGCTGTGAGATGGCTCTTTAACTTCCGAAGAAAGCGTTGGGAATACACATAATTCCTTTTTTCCTGCAGCATTTTCAGCGAACCTTCCAGGTCACAAGGCGCTGAAACCATGACGGCGGCTTTTATCTCCTTTGGAGTTGGCCTCCTGCCGCCCAGGTACTTCAACATGAGATTGGCTCCCAGGCTAAAGCCGTTAAAAGCGAGATGGGAATATTTATTTTTAGAGAGTACATGCTGCACCACCTCCTCAAGATCGTCTGTAGCCCCGGCATGATAGGAAGTAAATTTCCTGTTGAGCTCACCGCTGCAGCCGCGCAGGTTCATGGCAGCCACATCCCAGCCATGACCGGTAAAATGGTCTGCGAGCCCCGTCACATACGGCCTTTTTGCACTTCCCTCCAAACCATGGATCACCAGCAAAACCCTGTCTGATTCTCCCTTTTTTGAATAGCTCCAGTCGAGATCAAGGAAGTCGCCGTCACTAAGTTCAAGCCGTTCCCTTTGCTGGGCTACAGGTGCTTTGCGTATTACAGCTGAGTAAACCGTAGAGACGTGATAGTTTCTAAAAATCTTAGGTGGATCGTAGCTGCTTGGTAATAAAGGCATGGTAAAATCTCCTTTTTTGAAAGGCTAAATGAACAAAAAAGAATTATGCATGCATAATATCTTTTAGTAATTTTATCCCAAAATTAAAATATGTACAGGAAAGATTTCGAGATAAGATGGAGCGATATTGATGCAAACCGGCATTTAGCCAACACTGCCTACATCAATTTTATGAGCCATACCCGAATGGGTTTTTTAATGGAAAATGGATTTGGGCAAAAAGAAATGGCGCAGCACAATCTTGGGCCGGTGGTTTTTTACGAACATATCTACTACTTTAAAGAAGTTTTTGCAGGGAAACCGGTGAGCGTGAGCCTGCAGCTCAAAGGCCTTTCTGAAGACGGAATGTATTTTGAATTCGTGCATGATTTCTACGACCACAAAGGTCGAAACTTTGCCAGCTGCGAAATGATGGGTGGCTGGATCGATCTTAAGGAGCGAAAACTCACCGGACTTCCCGAAGAGCTTTTTGAAAACCTGAATAACCTGCAGCACACAGAAGACTTCAGGATCTTAACCAAAGAAGACACGCGTAAATTCGGGAAAAGACCCAAAGACCTGGTGCAATAGGATTTTATTCCTCTACGGGAGTTTTTTTTCGCGTAACCATATAGACGCCGGTAAAAACTAGTAGCGCACCCACTATTTTTACTGCGGTAAGTTCGTCTGCCCCGGTAGCAACAGCATAGATAATGGCCACCAAAGGCTGCAGGTAAATAAAAGCACTTATTGTGGCAGCGCTCAACTGGCGCAGCGCAAAAATATTCAGCAGGTAGGTGAGAAAAGTGGTGCCTACAACCACAAAACCCATCTTGACTAAAGCATGCATGGGGAGGGCGGTCCATTCCACTTCCAGGAATTGGTTCAAAGTAATTGGCAAATTTACCACCACGGCTAGAAGGAAGAGCCATTTCATCAAAGTGAAGGGATGGTACTTCGAAGTAAGCGGCTTGACCAAAATGAGGTAAAGACTATAGGAAATGGCATTTATCATCACCAAAATATTCCCCAAAGGAATATTGGGTGCGTCGCTCACATGGGCTTTGCCAAAAAGAATAAGTCCCACGGCGCCCGCCAGGCCGGTGATGATCCCCGCGATCTTGAGCCAGGTGATTCTTTCCTTAATTAGAATTGCGGCCAGTACAAGTACTAGAATAGGGGAAGTAGTCAAAATGACTGAACTGTTGATGGGTGTGGTGAGACTAAGCCCCTTGAAAAAGAACAGCATATTGATCATCATCCCCAAAACCGTACAGCCAAAAAGCCTTGGCCAGTCACTGGTGGCAATTTTCTCCTTGGGGCCCCAAAAGCTGATGAGCCAAAAAAGAATTGCCGCACCCAACACCCGCAATAAGATAAAGCCATAAGGTTCTATGAACGCCGGCATAAGACCCTTGGCAATAGTATGATTGATACCGTAAATGGTACTGGCACCGGTTGCTGCCAATAAAGCGAGCATGCGTTTATTCATGGATCTCTTTTTTAGCTTCGGCGACCGTCTTTTTGGAATTACCTATGAATATAGTTTTATCATTGACAATAATGGGACGCTTTAAAAAAGTGTAGTGTTCTAAAATGAGATTTTTAATGTCTTCTTCAGAAAGATCTTTGTCTTTGAGCCCGCGTTCCTTGTAAAGACGCGCTCTTTTGTTGAAAAGTGCTTCATAGCTGCTGGTGTACTTTCTAAGCTCCTCCAGCTCTTCACTGCTCACGGGATCTTTTTTAATATCCTGCCGCTCATATGAGACTGGCGCATCAATGTCCTTAAGTATACGTTTACAGGTGTCACAGCTGGACAGGTAGTAGATCTTTTTCATAGCCTCTTTTCTGCAAAATTATTCAATCCTGAGAAATGGCCTAACTTCCTCAAAAGGGATCTCCATATAAATGTCACCGGCGGAATAAGGGGCGATCTCATAAGAGTTGTAGATAAGGATCACTTTGTCTTCTTCAAAACCAATATTTTCGGGTAGCTGAAAAACGTCGTTTTCAAACCAGAAGCCGGTGCTGTTGATGTTATCTTCAGAAGGGATGTCGAATTTACTGCGGAATTTTCCTTCAATAAATCCGGTGAATTCCGGGGTAAAAAGATCTTCTGCGGAATATTTTTCGCCTGTATTCGGGTTAAAATTTAGAAAGGTCAAAGTCTTATAGCCATGGGCGCCCCCGCTGAAGATCTCTGCAGTAATGCCGATGGAGACAAGGCTGTCAGACTTAAAGTATACGTTCTCGTTGAGGTATGCTTCCCATGGTGGTTCTTCAGAAAAGCTTTTTGCGGCCTCCTTGTAATCATTGATGAAATTTTCTGAAAGCTCCTCCAGCGAAGTGGCGGCAGGATCTTCTTCCGAAGAGATGAGCTGTATCACATGTTCTTCGAGTTTTTGATTAATATCTTCAGAAACTTCTGCGCCTTTGGCCTTGACTACTTCAAGGGAAATAATCGTACAGTCATATTCGGCAGTATCGCAATTCTCACCAGATTTCTTTATAATACTTTCTTTTTCAAACCTTAGCGGCAGGTCTTTTTTTTCTTTTTCTTCGGCACAGGAGGTAAAGAGTAACAACAGGAGGAAAATCCCGGAAAGCTTTTGAATCATGGTGTGGCTGGAGTGTTAAATCAATAGGAAAGGTAAGGGCTATTTTGTGAATGCCCAAAGCGTAGGCTACATTTGTCTCTTAAAAATATTTTAAAATATGAAGTTCAATACAAAGACCATTCATGGAGGACAGGAAAATATAGATCCCGCCTATGGTTCTGTAATGCCACCTATATATCAAACCAGTACGTATAAGCAAAGCACGCCCGGCGGGCACAAGGGTTTTGAATATTCCCGGAGTGGTAATCCCACCCGGTCGGCACTGGAAAACGCGCTCGCCAGCATTGAAAACGGTAGCTACGGCCTTGCCTTTGGGTCTGGACTTGCAGCTATAGATGCTGTCATGAAACTCTTCAAGCCGGGAGACGAGATCGTTACCACAAATGATCTTTATGGAGGCTCATACAGGTTGTTTACCAGGATCTTTGAGAATCTCGGACTAAAATTTCACTTTGTGGGGATGCATGATATGTCGAAGATCGAGGCTGCCATTAATGAGAAGACCAAACTCATTTGGGTGGAAACTCCTACGAACCCAATGATGAATATCATCGACATTGAAGCGGTGTCAAAAGTGGCAAAAAAACATGACCTTCTTCTGGCAGTAGACAATACCTTCGCGACAGCTTACCTGCAGCAGCCGCTCGAACTTGGCGCTGATATCGTCATGCATTCGGCTACGAAATATCTTGGCGGGCACAGCGATGTGGTGATGGGAAGCCTGGTGGTAAAAGATCAGGAACTGGCGGAGAAGCTTTACTTCATCCAAAATGCCAGCGGTGCGATCTGCGGACCCATGGATAGCTTTCTTGTGCTTCGTGGCTTGAAAACACTACACGTAAGGATGCAGCGGCATTGTGAGAACGGTGCAGCCGTTGCAAAATTCCTGAAAGATCATCCAAAAGTAGATAAGGTGTATTGGCCGGGCTTTCAAGATCACCCAAACCACGAGGTGGCGAAAAAGCAGATGAGAGGCTTCGGCGGAATGATCTCCTTTACCACAGTTGAAAATACCCTGGAATCTGCAGTTAAGGTTGTTGAAAAGCTGAAGGTTTTCACGCTTGCCGAATCTCTTGGCGGGGTAGAATCTCTCGCCGGCCATCCTGCAAGTATGACTCACGCTTCTATTCCCAAGGAGGAAAGAGCAAAGACAGGAATAGTCGATTCTCTTATCCGGCTTAGCGTAGGAATCGAAGACGAGGAAGATCTTGTGAACGACCTGAAGCAGGCACTGGATTAGTAAGGGTTGAAAAATGACATTTTTGAGAGGTATTGGGCTAAAGCCCTTTTGATATCGGATCGTTTAATCCTCCACCTGAAGGTGGCGGGAATTCATTTTCCTGAGAAGAAGTTTAGAATTTTTCAAAAGCGGCATTTCGGGAGCTCCTGAAGCAAATTGAAAATTCCGAATGAATTCGGAGTTGAAATTCATTTGATTTGCCTCCGGATTTATCCGGAGGTTTAAATATTCCCCTGTTAGGGCTTAAACCCAACAATTAAAGACTCCTCAAAAATGACATTTTTAGAACTTCTTATTTTTAGAAGTTGAGGTAGAAAATAGTCATTTTTTAATCCTCCACCTGAAGGTGGAGGGAATTCATTTTTTAGAATTAAAACTGCAAGGCAAATAGAATTGAATTGCCTCCGGATTTATCCGGAGGTTAAAAAAATCTCCGGCTCTTAGGGCTTTAGCCCAAAATATCTCACTCCTCAAAAATGACATTTTTGAAGCCTCTTATTTTTAGAAGTTGAGGTAGTACACGTAGCCCACGTTGAGCCAGAAGATCATATCGTTGTACTTGTTCTGCGGATTGTCATGATTCAGCCCATCAAGCCAGTCGGTGTCATAATAGCGCACCTGCATTTGCATCATGAGATCACTGCTCGCGTCCAGCTTGTAACGAAAACCGCCATTGGCGACAATAGACCAGGTCGACCCCGATTCCTGCTGAATATATCCGCGAAAAGTAGGGAAAACATTTTCAGGATCTTCTATGGAGCCCAGCTTTGAATAAGTGTAAGGATTATAACCAACAAAGTTGAAGCCCAAACTCACAAAAGGTGCGATGGGATAGGCAAAAGCGGTGTAATCTTTTATGCTAAAGGGGTAATATTCAAGATGCGCTCCCAGTTCATAAGCTTTCACGTGCCCAATCATGGCCCGCAGCTGTTCCCCGCCTTTTGTTGGCTTTCTCGCAACATCCCCAAAATGATTAAGCTCTCCCTCGTGATAATCCAGCTCGGCGCGTAGTTTAAAATGATCGTTAAAATAAGTATCCCGTGTATAGCAGCTGCAGTCGGCGCGATAGGCGAAGTTGAGGTAGTAAACAATGCCGACTCCAATTCCGGTATTTGAGGTATTGGTTTCAAAATTATAACGCAAACCATAGTCTGTGTAGTAAGCCACCGGCCCGGCGATGACGCCAATCTCCTGTCCCACCATATTGACCTGTGCCAGAGCGCTTCCCTTTCCCAGGAAAAAAAACAGGAATCCCAGCACTAAAGATTTGAAAATGTTGGTCATATGGATTGGTTGCCTAAAAGCAAATATATAAATTATAGCTAAAGAAACTTGGAATTATTGGCCTTTCAGAAATTGAGGAATTAATAAAGGAATAACAAAATTATCGGGGCTATTTTTTGCAGAAAATGTATATTTGCAGGGAATCGTAAAAAACGTTTTCGTTAATATAATTTAGCCAAAACTATGGAAAAAAATGTACAAGATTTTTTAGATAGCGTTTCTAAAAGAAATTCCAATGAACCGGAATTTATGCAAGCCGTTCATGAGGTTGCAGAAACTGTTATTCCGTTCATTGAAAAAAATAAAAAATACCAGAACAAAAAGTTGCTTGAGCGCATGGTAGAGCCTGAAAGGGTGATCATGTTTCGTGTGCCATGGCTTGATGACAAGGGAGAAGTGCAAATCAACCGCGGGTTCCGTATCCAGATGAACTCTGCGATTGGGCCTTACAAAGGCGGTCTTCGTTTCCACCCATCGGTAAACCTAAGCATCCTTAAATTCCTCGCTTTTGAGCAGGTGTTCAAAAACAGCCTTACCACTTTGCCAATGGGCGGTGGAAAAGGTGGATCTGACTTTGATCCAAAAGGAAAATCAGACAATGAAGTGATGCGTTTTTGCCAGAGCTTCATGACCGAGCTTTACCGTCACATTGGTGCCAATACCGACGTTCCTGCGGGAGACATTGGAGTTGGTGGTCGTGAGATTGGATACCTTTTCGGGCAGTACAAGAGACTTCAAAATGAATTTACCGGTATCCTTACCGGGAAAGGCCTTGCTTACGGTGGATCGTTAATTCGTCCTGAAGCTACAGGTTATGGGAACGTGTATTTCGCAGAAAACATGTTGAAGACCAAAGGAGATTCTTTTAAAGGTAAAACCGTTGTGATCTCAGGTTCCGGGTAACGTGGCGCAGTTTGCTGCCGAAAAAGCTACCCAGCTTGGTGGTAAAGTGGTTACAATGTCAGATTCTTCAGGATACATTCTTGACGAGGCCGGTATCGATGCCGATAAACTTGCTTTCGTGATGGAGTTGAAGAACGAAAAACGCGGAAGAATTAAGGAGTATGTTGAGAAATATACAAGCGCTACCTATTTTGAGGGAGAAACTCCATGGAGCGTGAAGTGTGATATCGCTTTGCCTTGTGCTACTCAAAACGAACTGCATGAGAAGGACGCGAAGATGCTTGTTGAGAATGGCTGTATCTGCGTGGGAGAAGGGGCTAACATGCCATGTACTCCGGAGGCTATCGCTGTTTTCCAGGAGAACAAGATCCTTTTCTCTCCGGGGAAAGCTTCTAACGCCGGTGGGGTTGCGACTTCAGGTCTTGAGATGTCTCAAAACTCGATGAGATACAATTGGACTTCCGAAGAAGTTGACCAGAAACTGCACCAGATTATGAATGACATTCACGAGCAGTGTGTGAAATTTGGAACTGAGGATGATGGTTATGTTGATTATGTAAAAGGAGCCAACATCGCAGGTTTTGTAAAGGTTGCCGATGCTATGCTTGCTCAGGGAGTAGTATAATCTACTGCTGAAATAATTTTTGAAAAGGCCGCTTTCGAGCGGCTTTTTCTTTTCTGAAATCTTTCCTTCTGAAAATCGTATTTTTGGCAGCCACGGAAATGAGGCCTTCAAAAATGATATTTTTGACACCTCTTATTTCTTCGGAAGCAACTGCGGAAAAATGCTCATCAAGACCAAAGCCATAGTTTTTAGCGCACTCAAGTATGGAGAAGCCGATCTTATCGTGAAATGCTTCACCGAAAAGACGGGACTTACCACTTACCTGTTGCGCGGGGTGCTGAAGTCTAAAAAAGGCAAATTCAAGGCGTCGATGTTTCAGTCGCTCACACAGCTCGAGCTGGAAGCCAATCATAAAGGAAAAGGCACTCTGGAGTACCTTCGGGAGGCGAAGATCCACCGGCCATACCACAGCCTGCACACCAACATCATGAAATCTACGGTGGTGATGTTTCTGGCTGAAGTGCTGCGGAATTCTATACAGGAGGAGGAAGCCAATCCTGCCCTTTATGAATTCCTGGAAGAAAGTCTGGGCTGGTTTGACAGCAATGAAAAGACCGCCAATTTTCACCTGCTCTTTCTGCTGAAGCTTACCCGCTTCCTCGGTTTTTATCCCGACGATTCGAATGTTGATTATCCCGTCTTCAATTTACTGGACGGTACTTTCCAGGATATCGAGACCAACAACGACTGCATTACAGATGAGAATGTGCCGCTGTTGCGACAGTTTCTTGGTAGCTCTTTCGAAGAATGTCCAAACATCAGGATGAACCAGGTCTCCAGATCTCACTTTCTCCTGATGCTTTTGAAATACTACGAGATCCACCTGCAGGGCTTCCACAAACCGAAATCCCTCAACGTGCTCAACGAAATTTACAGTTAATGCGAAATTTTGCCCTCCTCTTTTGTCTTTGTTTTTCTGTAGTCTTGAATGCGCAGACTATTAGAATCGTTGACGCAGAAACCTCGCAACCCGTGATGAACGTGGCGATCTTCAACAAAGACATGTCCACAAACGCCCTCAGCGATTCCGAAGGCGAGGCTAATATTTCCCTTTTTGAGGAGAATGAGATCATCTTCTTCAGGCATGTGGCGCACAGGGATTTTCACTCGACCAAAAAGCAGATCCTGCAACGGGGCAGCGAGATCTTTTTAGTACCTAATGAAAATTTGCTCAACGAGGTGGTGCTTTCGGTTTCGCGGTTCGCCCAGCAAAAGCGGGAGCTGGCGCAAAAAGTAACAGATTTTGATCGGGAACAAATAATTGCCTCGAGCCCTCAAACCTCTGCCGACCTTCTTCAGAAGACGGGGCAGGTGTATGTGCAAAAGAGTCAGTTAGGTGGTGGCAGTCCTATGATAAGAGGTTTTTCGACCAATCGACTGCTGCTTACTGTGGACGGGGTGAGAATGAACAGCGTAATCTTTAGGGGCGGGAATTTGCAAAACGTGATCTCCATCGATCCTTTGGCGGTTGAAGATGTGGAAGTGCTATTTGGCCCCGGCTCGGTGATCTACGGAAGTGATGCTATTGGCGGCGTGATGAATTTCTATACGCTTTCTCCCGAATTTTCTTCGGAAGAAAAAAGGCTTTTAACCGGTAGCGCCTACACTCGCTACGCTACGGCCAACGAAGAAAAGACCGCTCATGTTGACCTGAACTACGGGCGTCAAAAATGGGCTGTTTTGAGCAGCTTCAGTTTTTCAGATTTTGGAGATCTTGAGATGGGCAGCCACGGCCCCGAAGAATACCTTCGGCCGGAATATGTGGTGCGTGAAAACGGGCAGGATATCGTCGTGGAAAATCCCGATCCAAAAGTGCAGGTGCCAACGGGCTATGAACAATATAATTTTCTTCAGAAGATAAGATTTCAACCAACCCCAGACTGGGATCTGAATCTTGGATTGATCTATACGACCACTTCAGATTTTCCCCGCTATGACAGGCTTTATCGTAAAAAAGACGGGCAGTTGCGGGCAGCGGAATGGTACTACGGTCCGCAGGAGTGGCTGCAGGCAAATTTCCGCATTGACAAGGCCGGGAATGGAAGGTTGTATGATGATGCCCGGTTTATTGCGGCCTATCAAAACTTTAAGGAGAGCCGGAACGACCGCGATTTTGGCGCCGATATTCTTTTTGAAACCAAGGAAGTGGTGGATGCATGGTCAGCTAACCTCGACTTCGAAAAAGGCTTTTTTGGAAGCACTTTATTTTACGGCCTGGAGTATGTGCTGAACAATGTGAATTCCACCGGGGCCGAAACAAATATTGTGACAGGAGAGAGCTCTTCCCGGAACTTCACGTTATCCCGACAATTCTTCCTGGCAGTCTATGGCTGCTTATGCAAGCTGGAAGTGGCAGCTGCGCCCGGACCTGCACCTGCAGACCGGCGCGAGGTACAGCCATATACTTTTAGACGCTACCTTCGATCCTGAAGTTTATGATTTTCCTTTTGAAGATGCCGATCTCAACACCGGCGCCCTTACTGGAAGTGCGGGATTAAGCTGGCAGCAAAATGACATTTTTGGATGGAGACTTAATTTTTCTTCTGCCTTTCGTGCGCCCAATGTTGATGACGTGGGAAAGATCTTTGATTCTGAACCCGGTGCCGTGGTGGTTCCCAATCCCGATCTTAAACCCGAAACGGCCTATAATGCTGAGGTTGGCAGCAGGATTGATCTTGGAAAATTGCAGCTGGATCTTTCCGCCTACTACACCTACCTCAGTGATGCTCTGGTGAGGCGGGATTTTTCTTTAAACGGGCAAACGGAAATCGATTACCAGGGGGAGCCAAGCAGGGTGCAGGCGATTCAAAATGCTGCTTTTGCCGAAGTCTATGGACTGGAAGCAGGGGCAAAAATGACATTTTCGAGGCAGCTTCATTTTAAGGGACAGCTGAGCATTGTTGAGGGCGAAGAAGAGCAGGATGACGGTTCCCGCGCACCGCTAAGGCACGCCGCTCCTTTGTTTGCCAACGCTCACCTGGTTTGGGAAAATGCAAACTTCGGATGGACCTGTTTTCAGAATATAATGCTGAGATCGATTATGAAGACCTGGCGCCATCAGAACAGGGGAAAGCATATTTGTACGCCATTGACAGCAATGGAAATCCTTACTCGCCGGAATGGTACACGCTCAATTTTACCGCTCAATATAGCTTCGGAAGGAACTGGTTGGCAACGGCTTCCGTAGAAAACATTTCAGATCAGCGCTACCGCACCTATTCTTCGGGCATCGCCGCTGCGGGAAGAAATTTGAACCTGGGGTTGAGGTATAGTTTTTAAGAGTTTCTCGCAGATGGCGCAGAGAAGAGCACTGAGTACGCGGAGGTTCTTTATAACCCTTTGGTTTATAGCATAAAATAAGTTTAAATTTATATCCTAAACAGAGTGCTATGGAAAGGACACAGGAAAAGATAAAGGCCATTCGTCATAAATTGGAAAGAGCTGAAAAGAGAGGTTTTTCGTCATTTACTCCATATGAGATTTTAAAAATCGCCAAAACCAATTCTTTAGGGCTTTAGGTAGATTTGGTACATCTTACACTCATTTCCTCAGACAACATTGGTTTCATCAAAAAATTCTTCCGCAGAAACACGAAATTTCATTAGTGCTTTCGTGGCAAAATCGCAAAATCATTTCACTCAAAGCCCACAAAGCAAAATAAAGAGAACACAAAGGAGATACAAATACTCCCGCAGATGGACTAGATTTCATTAGTGAATTCGTGGCAAAAAAAATCCGGAGTTTTTATAATTCCCAATTAGAAGATTTAGATCAAAAGATCATCAGTTCTTGAAGATAATCCTAAGTTTCAGAAAATTAAAAGATCAATCTTTTGAACATCAACAGGTTTTCCCGTTTTTAGACCTCGTATTTATTAAAATTCGTTATTTTCGCGCAACTATTTGAAAGAACGAATTAATGAGTACAAAGTTCCCTGAATATAAAGGACTTGACCTGCCAAAAGTAGCGGAAGAAATTCTGGATTTTTGGAAGGAGAACGATGTTTTTGAAAAAAGTATAAGTACGCGTGAAGGCAATGAGCCTTTTGTGTTTTTTGAAGGTCCGCCGTCTGCAAACGGCCTGCCCGGAATTCACCACGTGATGGCCCGCGCCATTAAAGATATTTTTTGCCGTTTTAAGACCCAAAAAGGTTACCAGGTAAAGCGTAAAGCGGGCTGGGATACCCACGGGCTTCCTATTGAACTTGGAGTAGAGAAGGAGCTGGGAATCACCAAAGAAGACATTGGCACTAAAATTAGTGTTGAAAAATATAACGAAGCCTGTAAAAATGCGGTAATGCGCTACACCGATGTGTGGAACGACCTTACCGAAAAAATGGGTTACTGGGTGGATATGGATGATCCATACATCACCTATAAGCCCAAATACATGGAGACGGTGTGGTGGCTGCTGTCGCAGATCTACAAAAAAGGCCTTATCTACAAGGGCTACACCATTCAGCCGTATTCTCCAAAAGCCGGAACAGGATTGAGTTCTCACGAGCTTAACCAGCCGGGAACTTACCAGGACGTTACCGATACCACGGTGACTGCCATGTTCAAGGCTAAAACAGAAACTCTTCCCGATTTTCTGAAGAACATAGACGGGGAACTGTTCTTCATCGCCTGGACGACCACGCCATGGACTTTGCCGTCAAACACTGCTTTGACTGTAGGGCCAAAGATCCAGTACGTTACCGTTAAGACTTACAACCAGTACACTTTTGAGCCTATTACCGTAGTGGTGGCCAAAGATCTTGCCGAAGCACAATTCGACAAGAAGTTCAAAAAAGTGGATTCTGAAGCCGCTTTAGCTGAATACAAGGAAGGCGACAAGAAAATCCCATTTTTGATAGGAGAGTCTTTCTTCGGAAGAGATCTTGAAAATATAAAATACGAGCAGTTGCTGCCTTATGCGCAGCCTTACGAGCATCCGGAAAATGCCTTCAGAGTGATCCTGGGAGATTTCGTGACCACCGAAGACGGTACCGGAATCGTACACACTTCGCCAACTTTTGGGGCAGATGATGCGCTTGTGGCAAAACAGGCCACTCCCGAAGTGCCGCCGCTGCTGGTAAAAGATGAGAATGACAATCTTGTGCCGCTTGTTGACCTGCAGGGGAAATTCAGACGGGAGATGGGCGAGTTTGGTGGCAAGTATGTCAAGAACGAATATTATGACGAAGGCGAAGCTCCCGAAAAATCTGTTGACGTCGAGCTGGCGATCAAACTGAAGGAGGAGAACCGCGCCTTTAAAGTTGAAAAATACGTTCACAGCTATCCGAATTGCTGGAGAACAGATAAACCTATTTTGTACTATCCGCTGGATTCCTGGTTCATCAAGGTGACCGAGGTAAAAGACAGGATGTACGAGCTTAACCAGAAGATCAACTGGAAACCAAAATCTACGGGAGAAGGCCGCTTTGGTAACTGGCTTGCCAATGCCAATGACTGGAACCTTTCCAGGTCGAGATACTGGGGAATTCCATTGCCTATCTGGAGGACAGAAGATGGCAAAGAGGAGATCATCATTGGTTCTGTTGAAGAGCTGAAGCAGGAGATGAAGAAATCGGTGGAAGCCGGTTTTATGAAAGATGATCTGTTCAAAGATTTCGAAATCGGAAATCTCAGCGAAGAGAACTACGACAAAGTTGATCTTCACAAGAACGTGGTAGACCAGATCACGCTGGTTTCAGATTCAGGTAAGCCGATGAAGCGTGAAGCCGATTTGATCGATGTTTGGTTTGATTCAGGTTCCATGCCTTACGCGCAGTGGCATTACCCGTTCGAGAACAGCGAGAAAGTTGAAAAAGTTTGGCGTAAAGCCGATTTTATTGCAGAGGGAGTTGACCAGACGAGAGGCTGGTTCTATACTCTGCATGCCATTGCCACGATGACCTTTGACGATGTGGCTTATAAAAACGTGGTTTCCAACGGACTTGTACTGGATAAGAACGGGCAGAAAATGTCTAAAAGGCTGGGCAATGCCGTAGATCCTTTTGAGACGCTCGCGGCCTTTGGCCCCGATGCTACCCGCTGGTACATGATCTCGAATGCTAACCCATGGGACAACCTAAAATTTGACATTGAAGGAATTTCAGAGGTGCGTCGTAAGTTCTTCGGAACACTTTACAACACCTATTCTTTCTTCAGTTTATATGCGAATATTGACAATTTCACCTATTCCGAAGCTGATGTGCCTTTGGCAGAGCGGCCCGAAATAGACAGGTGGATACTTTCTGAACTGCATACGCTTATTGATAATGTTGACAGGTTCTATGCAGATTACGAGCCTACCAAGGCTACTCGCGCCATTTCAGAATTTGTGCAGGAAAACCTGAGCAACTGGTATGTGCGGTTGTGCCGAAGAAGATTCTGGAAAGGCGAGTATGGCCAGGACAAGATCTCTGCATACCAAACGCTCTACACCTGCCTTGAGACTGTAGCTAAGTTGGGAGCGCCGGTTGCGCCTTTCTTTATGGACAGGCTTTACCGGGATCTTAATGCGGCTACTCAAAAAGAGGATTTTGAATCGGTTCATATTTCGCATTTTCCGAAGTCAAATTCAGAATACATCGACAAGCAGCTGGAGCGTCAAATGCAAAAGGCGCAGACAATTTCTTCTTTGGTGCTTTCTCTACGCAAAAAAGAGATGATCAAGGTGCGTCAACCGCTGCAAAGAGTGATGATCCCGGTGCTGGATGAGCAGCAAAAACAGGAAATTAAAGCAGTAGCAGAGTTAATAAAATCTGAAGTTAATGTTAAAGAGCTGGAGTTGATAGATGATGCTTCAGGAATTCTCGTTAAACAAATAAAACCCAATTTCAAGGTGTTAGGCCCGCGCTTTGGGAAAGACATGAAACTGGTTTCTCAAAAGATCAATGATTTCACCTCTGAAGATATTCAAAAAATTGAGCGGGAGGGAGAAATCGAGGTTAACATTAATGGGAAAATGATTACATTGGGACTCGAAGAAGTCGAGATCACTTCTCAGGATATCGAGGGCTGGCTGGTCGCCAACTCGGGAAATATCACTGTTGCTTTGGATATAACCATTTCCGAAGAGCTAAAAAGAGAAGGTATTGCGAGGGAACTGGTGAACAGGATCCAGAATATTCGCAAGGATTCGGGCTTTGAAGTGACCGATAAAATAGATGTGACCCTACAAAAGGATGGTACTGTCGAGGAGGCCGTTCAACAAAATATTGAATATATAAAAACCGAAACCTTAACTGCGAATCTCGACTTAGCAGAGGAAGTGAACAACGGCTTGGAAGTTTCTTTTGATGAAGTGACCACAAGGTTGTTAATTAAAAAACATTAAGAACTATGTCGACAGAAGTTAAAGAACGTTACAGCGACGCAGAGCTGGCGGAGTTTAAGGAGTTGATCCTGGCTAAGATCGAAAAGGCCAAGGAACAACTGGAACTTTACAAGAGTGCTTACATGAATGACGGGAACAACGGGACAGATGACACCTCGCCCACGTTTAAGGCTTTTGAAGAAGGAAGTGAAACTATGAGCAAGGAAGCGAATTCACAGCTGGCGATTCGTCAGGAGAAGTTTATTCGTGATCTAAAAAATGCTTTGGTGCGTATTGAAAGCAAGACCTATGGAGTTTGTCGTGTAACCGGTAAATTGATCGCTAAAGAGCGTCTTAAACTGGTCCCGCATGCTACCCTAAGTATTGAGGCAAAGAATATGCAGCGATAATTACTTCAAAAAATAAGGGAAACGCTCCTGCCTTTAAGGTTTGGAGCGTTTTTTGTTTTATTTAAAAGCCTATGAAAAATCTACTTTTTGTAAGTCTTTTATTTTTCTCATTTAACAGCTTTTCTCAAAAGGAAGTGAGCCAGATTTTCGATGCGGGAAATATTGACAACCTTGTACTCTCGAGTGATGAGATCTTCAGGATATCCATTAAAACTGCACCTGTACATACAATAAGTATCACCTCACAGGCCGACGGGGAATATTTCAACGATATAAGCCTGGATTCAGAAATAAAAGGAAAAACCATGTATTTGAAATCCCGTTTTCCCGAAGCATTGCAGGGTGGTTTTGATAAACTCAGCGCTCATAAAGTTTTTGCGATGGAGGTAAAGCTGGAGGTTCCCGAAAACATGAGTGTTGAGATCAACTCTAATGTAGCATCTGCTTTTCTTGTGGGGGAGTTTGATGACGTACTGGTGCAGCTTAAATCGGGCTCTTTTTATTCTGAAGACTTCAGCGGAAATGCCATTATTAACACCTTTGACGGCAACATTAACCTAACTACTGCAAATGCGTTGATCGATGCCGAAAGCCGCCACGGAAAGGTTGTTCTACCGCATTTTGCCGGTGGCACCCACAAAATTAAACTCATGAGCATCAACGGCGATATTGAGGTCTCGGAAACTAAATAATATTAGTATTTTTGAACCTGTTCAAACAAAACCTAATGTCTTTAAAGAAAGCTTCTGCCCTTATTGTCCTGATTTTACTGATAGATCAGGTCTCAAAATTCTACATTAAAACACATTTTGCCCTTGGGGAGGAGATCAAAATTTTTGACTGGTTCAGGATCCTGTTTGTAGAAAATGAAGGAATGGCCTGGGGTGCAAAGATCCCCGGGGAGTATGGGAAACTCATCCTAACAAGTTTTAGGCTTGTAGCCATCGTTGGTATTGGTTATTGGCTTTATGATTCGGTTAGGAAGAACGGTTCTCCTGTGCTTATTGCGGCCATCTCTCTCATTTTTGCAGGTGCCTTTGGGAATATTATTGATTCTGTTTTCTATGGCGAAATCTTCAGTCATAGTTATAACCAGGTGGCCAATCTTTTTCCTGAAGCCGGCGGCTACGGAACCTTACTTCATGGTAAAGTTGTGGATATGCTTTACTTCCCTTTGTGGTCCGGCTATCTTCCGGGGTGGGTACCGGTTTACGGCGGGGAGTATTTCACCTTTTTTGAACCTGTATTCAACATTGCAGATTCGGCTATAACTATTGGGGTGACCTTGCTGATCATCTTCAATAAGAAGGCCTTTCCGCATGAAAAAAATACTGAAAAAAGAGAAAAGGTAGCTTAAGCGACGTCTCTGTCGAAGATCTTTTCAAATTTCTTGAGCTCAATAGGCTTGATAAGATAATCTGTCACCATATTGAAAGACTTCGCCCGCTCGAGGTCGCGAGGATCAATGGAAGAACTCACCACATAAAGGGTGATCTTTTTGTTGAAGTTGTTTTTGATCTTGATGAATTCACTTAAAAATTCCCAGCCGTCCATCACGGGCATGTTGAGGTCCAGGAAAATGATGTCGGGAAGCCTGTCTTCGGTTATGTGCTCCAGGATAGGCTTGAAATAATCAAGCGCTTCTTTGCCATTTTTGAAGATAATAAGGTTCTGGGAAAGCTTCTTGATCTCGATGATCTTCTTTACAAGATTGACATAGATCTTATCATCATCAATGATACAGGCCAATTCTATGGGATGCTCCATGTGTGCTAGAATTTTATTTTGAAAGTGGTCCCGATGTTTACGGTACTGGTAATTGAAATGCTGCCGCCCATGGTCTCCACCTGATTTTTGGTGATGAACAACCCAATTCCGTTTGCTTCGGGGTGCCGGTGAAATGTTTTATACATGCCAAACATTTTATCGCCGTGCTCATCCAAATCGATACCCATTCCGTTATCGCTAAGTTCTAAATATGACTCTCCTTTTTCTTTATAGGTCTGTATGTAGATCACTGGCCTCCTGCCTTTGTGCTTGTATTTTATGGCATTGGTGATCAAATTAAGTAAAATACTTTCGAGATATTCAGAAATGTAATTTATTTCGTTCAACTTACCGAATTCGGCGATGATCTCCGCATTTTCCCGTTTAATAAGGGAAGAAGTTGAAGCGATAACCACATCCAGTGCATCTGAGAATTTTACCAGCTGCCGTTCCTTCTTAAGTGAATTTTGCCTCGTCACTACCTCATTCAGCTCCTTAATAGCCGTCTCCAGGTTTTCGGAAATATTCTCCACATTCAAAATGAGATCCAGCTTATCTTCGGGAGTCTTTGCCTCTTTTAAGAGCTGTGCTACCAAACTTAAGTTGCTGCTGTGCGACCTTAACTGGTGAGATACTATATGGGCAAAATTGAACAGTTTTGAATTTTGGGAGGCGATAATGTCCAAAGAATTCTGCAGGTTGAGCTCATTGGTCTTCTGTTCATCTATGTCCTGGTAAACACCGCGAATTCCAATTATTTCCTGCTCATTATTATAGACCGGTTTTCCTGTGGCTCTTACCCAGAATTCCCGGTTGTGCAGGGAACGCATTTTTATCTCTACTTTAAAGGGAATTCCGTATTCACTACACTTTTTAAACATGTTTCCCACCTCCTCATGACTTTCTAAAGCGTAAAACCGCAGTTTATCTTCGGGCCGGGGCTCGTAATCCATCGGGCAATCCAGTATTTTCTTGGTGACATTGTCCCAATAAACAGCATTGGTATTTACATCGAGATACCAGCCGCCGGTAGAGGTCATTTCGGCAGTTTCACGATAATAGAAGAAATTCTCTTCGATGGTATATTGATCCCTCTTAGCCTGATGAATATTGACAAACAAAAGTACTGCGGCATCGGCCAGGCCTTTTTCGCGGCTCTTCAGGTTGCGGCATTCAAACCAGCGGTATTTACCGTTCTCCAGTTTTAGCCGCAGCTCTGCCGAAAAAGGTTTGTGCCGGTGGGTGAGATCTTCGAAATGTTCCCTGAAATCGTAACGGTAATCCTTGTGCAGCACGTTGTTTAGAAAGAATTCTAACTTATCGTGACCGGCATCGGGATTGCCAATTAGATGGTTGAAGTGTTCTGACCATGAAATTTCCCCGGTGAGCAGGTTAATTTTCCAGTATGCAACATCAAAGTCTTCAAGAATACTGTTTAACTGGAGGTCGTTGAGCATTTAGTCCCTAATTGGTTCGACTAAAAGTAGTTGAAAACGTTAAAGTTTACAAATTTTTGAAATTATATATTTTTTCGGGTGTGACACAAAAATCCAGTGGCACGTCCTCGGGGCGTATTTCGGGGAGCTCATCTTCGGCTTCGAAAAATGAAAGCCCTACTTTAATTACATTTTTAGCACACTGAGAAAGGAAGCGGTCATAAAAGCCTTTTCCATAGCCTATGCGGTTCCCCTGCCTGTCAAAAACCAAAAGAGGAATAAAAACTACTTCTATCTTTTCAGCAGGAATCTCTATTCCTTCAACAGGTTCGGGAATTCCCCAGTCGTTCGTTTTGATGATCGTGGAATCTGTAAGCAGGTAATTGTGCATATGACCCGATTTAAAATCGGCTTTGGAAAGCACTATATTTTTGTCTTTGCCCTGCAAAATGTGAAGGATGGCCTGAGTATCGACCTCTCTTTTTTCAGAAATACTTAGAAAAAGATGATAGTATGCATGGTTCCAAATGGGAAGCTGCAGCAGTTGATTTGCAATATCCAGGCTTTTCTCCTCAATTTCTTCGGAAGAGATCTGCTCCCGCAGTTTTTTATATTTCAGACGCAGCTGCTTCTTGTTCATTGCTATCTTTTGAAATGGAAATATGAAAGATCGCATCTCCCTGGTAAACAATAGGAGATTCGTTCACATTGATAATGTATCCCTGGTTTGGCGCCTTCACCTTGTGCCGGAGTTTTCCGTAGGGATCGGTAATTGTAGCGATATATTCCCCTTTTTCAACATGTTTCCCAAATGGGATCTTCACGTGAAGGAGGCCGCTATACTTGGCGCGCATCCAGGTGCTGTTTTCTATTACGACAGTTTCACCGGTGGCATCGGGGACGTCAAATTTTGGTTTCAGCATTTCAAAGTGCGCCAGGATCCTCATCACACCTTCTACGCCATAACGTGCGATGATCTTATTACTGTCATTAGATTTTCCTCCTTCAAACAACAAGACCGGTTTTCCCTGTTTTGAACAGGTATCGCGGTATGATTTTGTGATCGTCTTTGAAACTATGGTGAAAGGGGCATTAAAGATCCTTGCGTAATGCATGTCAATCTCTTCTCCTTTGTGAATGCGTATCTGGGGCGCGTTAAACCTGCTGGCGCCACCGGTATGAAAGTCCATACAAAAATCGGCTACCGGAAGAATTTTTTGCACGAACTGGTACGCAAAACGGCTGGCCAAACTGCCATTTTTGGAACCCGGGAAAACCCGGTTAAGATCACGCCCGTCAGGAAATTCGCGGGTCATGTTCAAAAAGCCGAAAACATTGAGGATTGGGATGCAAATAACCGTTCCGCGGGCAGGTTTATTGATCTCTTTTACGATGATCTGTCGCACTACTTCCACCCCATTGATCTCGTCCCCGTGAATACCTGCAGTGATTAAAATTACAGGTCCCGGTTTTTTCGCGCGTTCAATGATAATGGGAACATCAACAGCAGTCGTAGTGTAAAGCCGTGCCATGTTGAAGTTAATGGTCGCACTTTTGCCGGGATGTATTTTCTTGCCTAAAATGTCCAGCACATTGTGCTCGTCAATATAAGCCATGAATTATATGTTTCTTTCGATGTAGCGAATGATTGATTTCGCGATGTCTTTACCTGTGGCCTGCTCAATTCCTTCGAGCCCGGGAGAAGAATTCACCTCGAGGATAAGCGGACCCCTTGAACTTTGTAACATGTCTACCCCGGCCACTCCAAGGCCCATAG
Organism: uncultured Flavobacteriaceae bacterium; assembly: GCA_963739625.1. GTDB lineage: Bacteria > Bacteroidota > Bacteroidia > Flavobacteriales > Flavobacteriaceae > Salinimicrobium. Next base: position 177,468 of record CAVUAU010000005.1, on the reverse strand, counting down.
ATTTTGCTGCCTTGATGGCTGCATTCTCCTCGTCATCTGTAAGCTGGATCACGGTTGCCGTACCTCCACGGTGCAAATTGCTTCGGAATTCACCTTCCTTACCCTGGCGCTTCATGGCGCCAACAACATGCCCGTCTACCACAAGCGCACGAATATCGGCACCGCCGGCTTCCTTAATAAATTCCTGGACAATCACTCTCGCTTGTAAACCATTAAAGGCTTCGATAACAGATTCGGCTGCATTTTTGGTTTCAGCGAGTACAACTCCAAGTCCCTGGGTACCTTCCAAAAGTTTGATTATTAAGGGTGCTCCTCCCACATGGTCTATTACTTCACCCACGTCTTTTGAGTAATTGGTAAAAACCGTTTTTGGAAGTCCCAGCCTGGCCCGGGAAAGTACCTGCAGGCTTCGTAGCTTATCGCGACTCCTCACCAGCGCCTGTGACTCGGTGGTGGAAAACACGCCCATCATTTCAAACTGGCGCACCACCGCAGTGCCGTAAAAAGTTACCGAAGCTCCAATTCTTGGGATCACCGCATCGGCGTCTTCAATATGTCTTCCGCGGTAATAGATGCTCGGGTGCTTTTTCTCAATAATGAGGTCGCACTTCAAAGGGTCGATCACTTCAATGTTGTGATGGCGCTTTCTTGCAGCTTCTATTAGTCTTTGGGTAGAGTAAAGATTGCTATTTCGGGAAAGTATCTTGATGTTCATTCTTGCTTGTTCTTGTAGGATAGATCAAAAAATTCGGTATCGACGATATATTTTTTTGTGATGAATTTGCGGCCTAAAAGTACGGGAAATCTCATTTCCTGCCGCGCAGAAAGTGACAGGGAAATTTTATGGGTTTTTCCAAAGAGGCTGATGCGGGTTTGCACCTGGTATCGCTTTTGAACAACCCCATTACTGCTCTTTACAAAGACGATGTCAAAATCTGTGAACCGGTATTCCCGGCCGTTGTAGAGCGGGTGTTCTTCATCGAGAAATGTACATCTTAAAACCCCTTTTTCTTCCACGATATGGTCGCAATGAATGGAAGAGGTGTAGGCGCCGGTGTCGATCTTGATGGCAATGTCCTCAAGGTGCAAGTCGGGGAAATCTGCCTTATCAAATCTACCGATCGTTATTTTTTCCATGTCTGCAAGTTAATAAAAGGAGATTTTCTAAATCTTAACAATTTCTGAAATTATATCCTTCTGAAAATGAGTTTTTTACCATCTTTTTCTTCGGAAGATTTCGCATTATCCTCGCCAGAAAAGACCTTTCTGTCTGAGCAACAGCTGTGACAGCAGGTTTTTTTGTTCGAAATCCTGAAATCTGTTGCTTCGCCGAAGCAAAACTGAATTAGTAAAAATTTAACTTTTTACAAACTTCTGGTTCCTGCCTTCGGCAGATAATATTTTACCTTTGAAACAATGGAAAAAAGCAGTGTTGAGCTACAACTAAAAACCCTTCCCGAAAGTCCGGGAGTGTACCAGTATTTCGACAAGAACGGGAGGATCCTCTATGTAGGAAAGGCGAAGAACCTTAAGAAAAGGGTTACTTCTTACTTCACCAAGAACAATGACAGCCATCGCATACGGGTGATGGTAAAAAAGATCCATGAGATAAAGCACATCGTGGTGAATTCTGAGACAGATGCGCTGCTGCTGGAGAACAACTTGATCAAGAAATACCAGCCTCGCTTCAATGTGATGCTTAAGGATGATAAGACCTATCCCTGGATATGTATCAAAAATGAACGTTTTCCAAGAGTTTTTCCTACACGTAAACTTGTGAAGGACGGCAGTGAATATTACGGTCCTTACACCAGCTTTAAGACTGTGAATACCCTTCTCGAGCTCATAAAAGGAGTGTACCAGCTGCGCACGTGTAACTATGATCTTTCCGAAGAAAAAATAAGGAATAACAAGTATAAGGTTTGCCTGGAGTATCACCTGGGGAATTGCCTGGGACCTTGTGAGGGCTACGAATCTGAAGCCGAATATCAAAAAAAGACAGAGGCAATCAGGCAGATCTTAAAGGGGAATTTCAAAGAATCTCTGCAGCAGTTCAGGCAGCAAATGAAGGAGTTGGCCGAAAACATGGAATTTGAAGAAGCACAAAAGATCAAGCTTAAGATCGACGTGCTGGAGAACTACCAGGCTAGATCTACGGTTGTGAATTCCAGGATCAACAATGTGGATGTTTTTTCAATTGTGAGTGACGAAGGCTATGGCTACGTCAATTTCTTGCAGATGTCGCATGGGGCGATTATAAGGTCTCATACCATTGAGATGAAAAAGAAGCTTAACGAGAGCGACAGAGAGTTGCTGGAGCTGGGAATCACAGAAATAAGGCAGCGATTCAATTCGCATACCCGCGAGATCTATGTGCCTTTCAAAGTGGACGTGGGTGAGGAATTAAAGGTAACGGTACCCAAGTTGGGAGATAAAAAACAAATTGTCGACCTCTCTACCCGCAACGCGAAATATTTTAGACAGGAGCGTTTTAAACAAATGAAGATCGTGGACCCGGACAGGCATGTCAACAGGATCATGGCCCAGATGAAGCAGGACCTGCGCCTGGGTGAGGAGCCGCGGCATATTGAATGTTTTGATAACTCTAATATCCAGGGAAGTAACCCTGTTGCGGCCTGCGTGGTCTTCAAAGACGGCAAACCCAGCAAAAAAGATTACCGCAAATTCAATATTAAGACAGTTGAAGGGCCCAATGATTTTGCCTCGATGGAAGAAGTGGTTTTTAGGAGGTACAGACGACTGCTGGATGAAGGCGAGGAGCTACCGCAGCTTATTATTATTGACGGTGGAAAAGGGCAGCTTTCCTCGGCTTTGAAGGCGCTGGAAATGCTGGAACTTCGCGGGAAAATTGCCATCATTGGCATCGCGAAGCGCCTGGAAGAAATTTTTTATCCCGGGGACTCCTTTCCTTTGTATCTTGACAAGAAATCTGAAACCCTCAAGATCATTCAGCAGTTAAGGAATGAGGCGCACCGTTTTGGGATAACTTTTCACCGCAATAAGCGCAGTAGTACTGCTCTGAATACAGAACTGGAAGAAATTCCCGGAATTGGCGAGAAGACCGTGGTAGAACTTTTAAAGAACTTCAGGTCTGTAAAAAGAATAAAAGAAGTCTCCCTTGACAGCCTCGCGGGAGTAATCGGCAAGGCAAAGGCAGGCATTATATACAATCACTATCATCCTCAACAATGAGAAAACTCACCTTCCTTTTGTTCTTTTTCCTTTTGTTGCAGGGCTTCGCCCAGCAAGAGGAGCCAAAGGTGGGACTTGTTTTAAGCGGGGGTGGCGCTAAAGGTCTGGCGCATATTGGAGTCCTCAAGGTGCTGGAAGAGGCAGGGGTGAAGATAGACTATATTGGAGGCACCAGTATGGGAGCGATCATTGGGGCGCTTTACGCCTCGGGCTATTCGGCAGAGCAACTGGACAGCATTTTCCAGAAGACCAATTTCAATATTCTTATTCAGGATGAATTGCCGCGAAGCGCCAAGACCTTCTACGAAAAGCGGGATGCCGAAAAATATGCGATCACCCTACCTTTTGACAACTTCAGCATTTCTTTTCCTTCGGCCCTGTCGCGGGGGCAAAATGTTTACAACCTCATGTCGAAGCTTACCCTGCATCTTAAAGATAAACGCGACTTCAGCAATCTACCAATTCCATTTTTCGCAGTCGCAACAGATGTGGAAACAGGGGAAGAGGTAATCCTTGACAGCGGATACCTTCCGCAGGCGATTTCAGCAAGCGCGGCAATTCCTACACTTTTTAGTCCGGTGTTGGTGAACGGGCGTTTACTTACAGATGGAGGAGTGGCCAATAATTATCCTGTAGAGGAACTTCGAAAAAGGGGTGCCGATATTGTTATTGGGGTCGATGTGCAGGATACGCTGGCGCAAAGAGAAGAGCTGAGGTCAATTTTTGAGATCCTCACGCAGATAAGCAATTTCAGGACTATTAAAGACATGCGCGGCAAGATCAAAAAGACCGATCTTTATATTAATCCCGATATTTCAGATTATGACGTGATGTCTTTTGACAGAGGCAAGGAGATCATTGCAACAGGAGAAGAGGCAGGAAGACAGAAAATGGAAGAGCTGCGGGCCATTGCCGCCATGCAAAAGGAAGAAGCGATTGTTAGAAAACCCATTCCTGCAGTGGATTCACTCTATATTTCTGATGTGCGTATTGAAGGGAACACCTCCTATCCCAGGTCCTACATACTTGGTAAACTTAAGCTAAGATATCCGGCAGGAATTTCTTTCGAAGAGCTAAACCTTGGCATAAATAACCTTTTTGCCACCCGTAATTTCAATCGCATCAATTACAATCTTGTGCCTCTTAACGAAGGTTTTGTCCTGGTGCTGCAGCTGGAAGAGAATCCCGGAAAGACCTTTTTGAGGCTTAGTCTGCACTACGACGATGTTTACAAAAGCGGTGCTCTTGTGAATCTCACCCATAAAAGTTTGCTTTTTACAAATGACGTTGCTTCGCTTGATGTAGTGTTGGGGGATAACTTCAGGTATAATTTCAATTATTATATTGACAAGGGATTTTACTGGAGTGTGGGTCTAAGGAGCCGCTATAACAGCTTCAGCAAAGGAGTCTCTTTTGACTTTGCACGTGAAAATGCCGAATTGGGCGGAGCTGGCATCAATCAGCTTGAGATAGACTATGAAGATTTTACCAGCCAGTTTTATGTTGAGACACTTTTTCAGCAAATCTTTTCAATAGGTGCAGGGGTTGAGCACAAATATCTTGACATCACGTCTAAAACATTGGGTAAAGCCACCCCCGAAGAACCTGCGCAGGGGGTTTTTGACCGAAGCAACTATTACAGTACATACGGTTTCCTGAAACTGGACAGCTTTGATAACAGGTATTTTCCTAACAAGGGTATTTACTTTGACGGTGACTTCCATTGGTATCTGCTATCAGAGAATTATCTGGAAGAGTTCACTCCTTTTTCTATTGCAAAAGGCACCGTGGGCTATGTTTTTAGTCCTACTCAAAAAACCTCTTTCAGGCTTTCTTCGGAAGCAGGTTTTAGAATTGGCAGTAGCCGGAATAATATTTTCGACTTCTTTCTTGGAGGTTACGGCAATGACTATGTAAACAACTTCATTCCTTTTTTTGGTTATAGTTACATCAGCCTATCTGGAGACAGCTATATTAAAGGACTGGCAGAATTAGATTATGAATTTTACCGTAAGAACCACCTCATCCTGAGTGCCAATTATGCCAATGTAGACAACGAACTTTATGGGCGGGGGGGCTGGTTTAGCGCTCCCACCTACAGTGGCTATGCCCTGGGTTATGGATTGGATACTTTTATGGGGCCACTGGAAGTGAAATATTCCATATCCCCCGAGCTGAAACAGAGCCAGTGGTTTTTCAGTTTGGGCTTCTGGTTTTAGCCTCGGTTTAACTAATATTCCGCTAAATTTTTTAGATATTTGTAGTTAATCAAAAATTGCGGCTTTTGAGTATTATTTTAACTGTCGCAAACGATTTCACTTTATAAAAATCACAAAATGCCATTTTATCACAAACTCGGTAAGATTCCTCATAAACGGCATACGGTCTTTAAGAAGCCCGATGGCGGGTTGTACTACGAACAACTGTTCGGGACCATTGGTTTTGACGGGATGTATTCCAATATGTATCATGAGCACCGGCCAACGCAGGTGAAGGAGATCAAAGGCAGTTACGACGTGACGCCGAAGATCGCTACGGAAAAGAACATCCAATCTTACCGCTTTAGAGGTTTTCAAATTAAACCAGAACCAGATTATTTAAAGAGCCGCAAGGTGGTGCTTACAAATTCTGATGTGGATATCGCTCTTGCCGCGCCGCAACAATCGACTACAGATTATTTCTATAAAAATGCCGATTCAGATGAGCTACTCTTTATTCATAAAGGCAGCGGAAAGTTAAGGACGCAGCTGGGAAATCTCGATTTCAAATATGGAGATTACCTTCTTATTCCCCGGGGAACAATTTATAAGCTCGATTTTGATGACGAGGTGAACCGGTTATTCGTTGTGGAATCACGAAGACCCATTTATACTCCAAAGCGCTACAGAAACCATTTTGGGCAGCTGCTGGAGCATTCACCGTTTTGTGAGCGGGATATTCGGCGACCCTATGAGCTGGAGACCAATGACGAGGAAGGCGACTTTTTGATCAAGGTCAAAAAACAGGGCAGGATCTTCGATATGGTCTATGCGACACATCCTTTTGATGTGGTGGGATATGACGGTTATAACTATCCTTATGCCTTCTCTATTCACGACTTTGAGCCAATTACAGGAAGGATCCACCAACCGCCACCCGTGCATCAAACTTTTGAGACCGATGCCTTTGTGGTATGTTCTTTTGTGCCCAGGCTTTATGATTATCATCCCGAAAGTATCCCGGCTCCATACAGCCACAGTAATATTGACAGCGATGAGGTGTTGTATTATGTAGATGGTGATTTTATGAGCCGAAACGATATTGAAGCAGGTCACATCTCCCTTCACCCGGCAGGAATTCCGCATGGTCCGCACCCGGGAGCTGTAGAAAGAAGTATAGGGCAGACAGAGACCGAGGAGTTGGCTGTTATGGTAGACACCTTCAAGCCGCTCATGGTTACAGAGGATGCCAAGACCATAGCCGATGAAAGCTACTATAAATCATGGCTGGATCACTAGAAGGTGCTTCAAAAATGACATTTTTGAGCAGTATTAAATTTGAATAAAAAACGAGGAAGGATTTCTACGGAAGGACTTCAGAATAAAAACAACTATTATGGCTTCAGAAAAAACAATGGAATTGAAGAAAACTGTACCGCAGGCAGAAGATTTTTTGCCTTTGCTGGGTACAGATTTTGTTGAACTTTATGTAGGAAACGCAAAACAGGCGGCTTTTTATTACCAGCAGGCCTGGGGTTTTCAGCCGGTTGCCTATTCAGGGTTAGAAAGCGGAAGCAAAGACAGGGTTTCTTATGTGTTGCAGCAGGATAAAATACGCCTTGTGCTTACCTCTCCACTTGAACCGGGAGGTGAGATCAACGAACACATCAACAAACATGGAGATGGTGTAAAAGTGGTGGCCCTTTGGGTGGACGATGCCCGCAAGAGTTATGAAGAGACTACCAAACGCGGAGCAAAATCGTACATGGAGCCAAAAGAGCTGAAAGATGATCACGGGCACGTGGTAATGTCTGGTATTCATACTTACGGCGAAACCGTACACGTTTTTGTAGAGAGAAAAAATTACTCCGGTCCTTTCCTGCCGGGTTACAGGGAGTATAAACCAAATTTCAAGACCAAAGATGTGGGCTTGAAATACATCGACCACATGGTTGGCAATGTTGGCTGGAATGAAATGGACAAATGGTGTGAATTCTATGCCAAGGTAATGGGATTTGCTCAAATGGTTTCCTTTGATGATAAGGACATCTCTACAGAGTATACCGCATTAATGAGTAAAGTGATGAGTAACGGTAACGGAAGGATCAAATTCCCAATCAACGAACCTGCGGAAGGAAAGAAAAAGTCACAGATCGAGGAATATATTGACTTCTACAATGGAGCGGGAGTTCAGCACATTGCCGTGGCTACCGATAATATCATTGAAACAGTGACAAATCTTCGGGATCGAGGAGTGGAATTCCTTTACGTGCCAGAGAATTATTATGACGATGTACTTGACAGGGTGGGAGAAATAGATGAAGAACTTGAGCCCCTTAAAGAACTTGGAGTGCTAATAGACCGTGACGATGAAGGTTACCTGTTACAGATATTTACCAAACCGGTTTTGGACCGCCCAACCATGTTCTTTGAGATCATTCAGCGAAAAGGAGCTCAATCTTTTGGAAAAGGGAATTTTAAAGCCCTTTTTGAAGCTATTGAGAGAGAGCAAAATTTGCGGGGTACGCTATAATTGAGTTATAAAAATGACATGCCGACCAATTAAATTGCAAAAAAAATGATTTCTTAGAACTTAATGAGTTAAACTTTAAAATTCAGTTGCTAATAATGCACAAATGCAGGACTTTTGCACCGCAATTTTGGAGTGGTTACCAAAGTTGGAAAAAAAGAAACTTTTTTTCATAATTTAAGTTTTAGTTGGTTAATAAGATTAAAAACCCCGTCATTGATTTGACGGGGTTTTTGGTTTTAATACATTTGGAATAAAAATTGTAATTGTCATGAACCAAAGAAGAAATTAAATGAAAAAGATAATTACAATTTTTACTTTTCTACTCACTCTTGGGCTCACCGCCCAATCTCAACCGCACCAGGCCTATGACAGCGGAGAGTGGTTTAGGTTTCGTATTCACTACGGAATGTTCAACGCCAGTTTCGCAACTCTTGAGGTGCAGGAAACCACGCTCAACAGTCAACCGGTCTATCATGTAGTTGGCAAAGGAAAGTCTACAGGGTTGTTGCATTTATTCTTTAAAGTTGATGACAACTACGAGACCTATATTCATAAGTACAGCGGTGCGCCGCTGAGGTTTGTTAGAAAAATTGATGAAGGTGGGTACACCAAAGATATCCAGATAGACTTTGATCATGATTCCAATACGGCACTGGTCTTCAATAGAAAACACAACGAAAGGAAAACCTATAATGTAGAGCGTAATGTGCATGATATGCTCTCCTCTTTTTATTATCTGCGCAACAACATGGACATAGAGAACCTGGGGAAAGGTGAGATGATGACCCTCAATATGTTCTTTGATAATGAGAACCACGAGTTTAAGTTAAAGTTCCTGGGGAGGGAGGTCATAAAGACAAAAATGGGTAATATTGCAGCGCTTAAGTTCAAGCCTTATGTGTTGGCGGGAAGGGTTTTCAAGGAGAAAGAAAGCCTTACCATGTGGGTGAGTGACGACGATAACCGTATGCCTTTGAAGATCCAGGCCGATCTTGCAGTAGGATCCCTGGAAGCCGATATTGATGCTTTTAAAGGATTGAAGCACCCCTTAAATATTATAATGAAATAAAGATGGAGGGAATAAAACCCGAGATAGCCGAAAAGGTCAGGCAACTGGAAGAGAAGTTCAAAAATTCCGGGCAGGACCTGGGGTCATATCTCGACGGCCTCCTTTACGACAGGTACATCACCTATTGGGATTACATCCATCTGGATACCCTTCTAAGCCTGCAAACTCCCAAAACACATTTTCCTGATGAAGAGATCTTCATCGGTTATCATCAGATCACCGAGCTGTATTTCAAGCTCATCATCCACGAGCAGAAACAGATTGTTGAGGCCGAAGAACTGAGCGTTGAGTTTTTTGTTGAAAAGCTGAACAGGATCGTGCGCTACTTTAGGATACTTACAGATTCTTTTGATGTAATGATCCGCGGAATGGAACGCGAACAATTCCTAAAGTTTAGAATGGCGCTTTTACCTGCCAGCGGCTTTCAATCGGCACAGTTTAGGATGATCGAGATCTTTTCGACGCCTTTGGAAAACCTTGTACACCACGAAATAAGGAAGGACTTCAGCAAAGAAACTTCCGTAGAAGAGCTTTTTGAAAACACCTACTGGAAAAGAGGTGGAATAGATAAAGCGACCGGGGAAAAAACTTTAACGCTTAAGCAGTTTGAAAAAGAATATACGGGACGGTTTTTGAGACTAGCTAACCGCCTGAAGGGAGGGACGATCCTGGAGAAATATCAGCAACTTTCTTCCGAAGAAAAGAACAATAAAAATCTGGTCGAGGCGTTGCGTAAGCTCGATGTATCTGTGAATGTCAATTGGCTGCTGGTACATATTGGAGCTGCCCAGAGGTATTTGATGACAAAAAATAAAGCGGTGGCCGCTACAGGCGGTACCAACTGGAAAGAATTTCTGCCGCCAAGTTTTCAGCATATCTTCTTTTTCCCGGAGCTGTGGAATGAAGAAGAAAAGAAGAACTGGGGCAAAACATGGGTTGAAGAGACGTTTAATGTTTAAAATAAATTAGAGTGAAAAAACTGAGTTACCTGCTACTGATGATGATGGCCTTGATCGCCTGTAATGATGATCCCAAAGAAGGAGATTTAGCCGATAACATTAAGAAAAAAGAAGTTAAAGCGCCTGCCATTGTAAAAGAATTTGGGTTCACCCTTAATGATTTTGAGGTGGTTAGAGACACGATCAAAGCCGGAGACAGCTTTGGAATCATTCTTGGCAGCCAGGGCGTTGATCCCGCTAAGATCTTCCAGATCGTGGAGAAAGTGCGTGATACCTTCAACCCACGCAAAATAATCCTGGGAAAACCTTACGTGATCCTGAAAGAACGCGATTCTGCTCATACTCCAAAAGCTTTTATTTACCAGAATGACCTGGTGAATTATACTGTTGTCAACCTTGGGGACAGCATCAATGCTTATACAGCCAAAAAAGCACTTACGATCAAAAAACGGGATGTTTCGGGCGTGATCAACTCAAGCCTTTCTCAAACCATTGCCGAAGAAGGCCTGAGTAATCTACTGGCTCATGAAATGAACAACATCTACCAGTGGAGTATCGATTTCTTCAGGCTTCAAAAAGGGGACAGGTTCAAACTTGTATACAATGAGCGATACATAGATGATACTATTTATGCGGGAATTGAGAATATTGAGGCTGCTGTTTTTTACCATGAGGACAAGCCTTACTACGCCTTTAATTTTAAGGCAGATTCCACTGCCGGGGAGTTCGATTACTACGATGAAAACGCCCGACCATTGCAGAGCTTTTTCCTGAAGGCTCCGCTTAACTTCAGCAGAATTTCCTCCAGATTTAGCCCCAGAAGATATCATCCTGTGCAAAAAAGGTGGAAAGCTCATAAGGGGACAGATTATGCTGCACCTTACGGTACGCCCATTTGGAGTACTGCAAACGGAGTAGTAATTGCTTCTTCCTATACTGCGGGTAACGGGAATTATGTGAAGGTAAAACACAATGGCACCTATACAACTCAATATCTTCATATGTCGAAGCGGGCTGTGAAAAAAGGGCAGCATGTGAAGCAGGGAGAGGTCATTGGCTATGTGGGAAGTACAGGATTGGCTACAGGCCCTCACGTATGTTATCGTTTTTGGGTTAATGGAGTACAAGAAGATCCTTTCCGTCAAAACCTTCCTTCAGCCGAGCCTATTGATGACAAATACGTGCCGGAATATTTCGCGGCCATTGAGCCTTTGAAAGAAGAGCTCGAAAAAATCAAGTTTAAAGAGATTTAAAAGGAAGATGAAGAATACTAACCCTACCAAAACCAACGCCTGGAAAGAACTGCAGGCGCATTACAAAGAAATTAAAGATCTTGACCTTAAAAAGGAGTTTCAGAATGACCCGCAAAGGGCAAAGGAATTTACCCTTGAATGGCAGGATTTCTATGTTGATTACAGTAAAAACCTTATAAACAATAAGACTAAGCAGCTTTTAAGTGATTTGGCTGAAGAAATCAGTTTAAAAGAAGCAATTCAGGATTACTTTGGAGGTAAAGCGATCAATAAAACCGAAGGTCGTGCTGTATTGCACACTGCTCTTCGGGAAAAAGAGGACGCTACAGTTGAGGTAGATGGCGAAAATGTCATTTCTGAAGTATTTTCGGTAAAGCAAAAAATCAAAGATTTTAGTGAAGCTGTTATTGGAGGTTCCAAAAAGGGCTTTACAGGCAAGGCTTTTACCGATGTTGTGAACATCGGGATAGGTGGTTCAGACCTGGGGCCTGTAATGGTAACCGAGGCTTTGAAGCACTATACCAATCACCTGAAGTTGCATTTTGTTTCCAATGTTGACGGGGACCATGTGCGCGAGGTGATCGAGGAGCTGAATCCTGAGACTACTTTATTTGTTATTGTGTCTAAATCCTTTTCTACCCAGGAAACTCTTTCAAACTCAACAACTATAAGGAGCTGGTTTCTCAAAAAAGCGCCTTCTGAAGCCGTTGCAAAACATTTTGTTGCTGTTTCCAGTAACGTGCCGGCTGTTGAAGACTTCGGAATTGAGAAAGAGAATATTTTCCCAATGTGGGACTGGGTTGGCGGCCGTTTCTCCCTTTGGAGTGCAGTCGGCTTGTCCATTGCCCTTTCCGTAGGTTATGATAATTTTGAAAGCCTGTTAGAAGGAGCACACGAAATGGATGTGCATTTCAAACAGACTGACTTTGAACAAAACATTCCCGTGCAGTTGGCGCTGCTAAGCATTTGGTACAACAACTTCCATAATGCACAAACGCAGGCCATTATTCCTTATACTCAGTATCTTCACCGTTTTCCGGCCTATTTGCAACAGGCGATCATGGAGAGCAACGGGAAAGGCGTAGACAGGAATGGAAATCCCGTTGAATATCAAACTGGCAACATTGTTTGGGGAGAACCGGGAACAAACTCTCAACACGCATTCTTCCAGTTGATCCACCAGGGAACAAAGTTGATTCCTGCAGATTTCATCGGCTTTAAAAAGTCCCTTTTTGGAGAGGAAGACCATCACAATAAGTTAATGGCCAATTTCTTCGCTCAAACAGAAGCCCTACTTGCAGGGAAAACTGTTCAGGAGGTGGAAGAAGAGCTGGAGGCGAAAAACATTTCGGCTTCAGAAAAGGAAAATCTGGTGCCTTTTAAAGTATTTAAAGGTAATAAACCTACTACAACTATATTGATTGACCAGTTAACTCCGGCAAGTCTTGGGAAACTTATAGCGCTTTATGAGCACCAGATTTTTGTGCAGGGAGTAATCTGGAATATATACAGTTATGACCAATGGGGAGTAGAGCTCGGGAAGCAATTAGCGACGAGAATTCTAAAAGAAATTGAAAAAAATGACGTTAAAGATCATGATTCTTCAACCCGTGAATTGTTAAAATTTTTTCTTTCATGATTCAATAGACTGAAGAATAGTTAAATAAAATTCATTTGAGCCCTTACTTTAAGGGCTCTTGTCGTTTATAGAAGCCTGAAGTTGAAAATTTTGGGCCGCGGGAAAATTCTTAACGTGTAGTTAAAGTTATTTTTTAAAAAATGCGTTCTTTTGCATCGAACTTTTAAACACAAACTAACAAATTACACAATGAAGAGATTATTAGCATTAGCTTTGTTCTTGACAACAACGACCTTCTTTGCTCAGGGAGTGGTTACCGGTACGGTGATCGACTCTCAGATGGATGCTCCTCTACCGGGTGCAAACATTGCAGTAGTTGGTACTACTAAAGGTGGTATTACCGACTTCGGCGGAAAATTTAGCATTGAAGTAGACAAGGCATCAGGAATGATTGAAGTTACTTTCCTGGGCTTTGAACCAAAAAGAGTTCCTTTTTCTGTAAGCGGTGGCAATACTGTTGACCTGGGAAGGATTTTACTTGAACCGGATGCAGATGCTTTGGAAGAAGTAGTGATCACTACCTATAACATCGCAATTGACCGTAAAACTCCGGTTGCTGTTTCTACTATTAAGTCTGAAGCAATTGAAACAAAACTTGGAAACCAGGAATTTCCTGAGATCCTCAAATCTACTCCGGGTGTCTACGCGACCAAAGGTGGTGGTGGTTTTGGAGATTCAGAGATCAGGCTTCGTGGTTTCGATTCAGAGAACATTGCTGTGATGATCAATGGTATTCCTGTGAACGACATGGAAAACGGTCGTGTTTACTGGAGTAACTGGGCAGGTCTTTCAGACGTGACAAGATTTATGCAGGTACAAAGAGGTTTAGGTGCTGCTAAAGTAGCTGTTCCTTCTGTGGGTGGTACCATCAACATCGTTACAAGAACTACAGATGCTGAAGAGGGCGGAAGCGTTCTTTACTCTTTAGGTAACGACGGATATGAAAAAGTTGGTGCAACTGTATCTACCGGAAAATTGGAGAACGGATGGGCTGCAACTGTTTCCGGATCAAGAACAACCGGAGACGGATATGTTGACGGAACAGAATTTTCTGGCTTCTCTTACTTTGTGAATATCGCCAAAGAATTGGGCGAAAACCACGAATTATCTTTCACTGCTTTCGGCGCTCAGCAAGAGCACGGGCAACGTCAAAATGCTGAAGGTATCGATATCTACCGCATGAGTGCAAGTGGAACAAGATTCAGCAGAGACTGGGGTTATCTTAATGGACAGGTACTTCATGTTGAAGACAACTTCTACCATAAACCGCAGATATCCTTGAACCACTACTGGGACATCAGTGATAAAACTAGACTTTCTACAGCAGCTTACGCTTCCTTCGGTTCAGGAGGTGGAGGCGGATTTGGAGGTGTCAACAAATTTGGAATTGGTACTGCAAGTAACCCTTCTGAATATAGAGACGGTTTCCTTCAACCGGTTAACGTTGATATGATCGTTGACGAAAACGTAGAGCGTGGAGCCCTTGGTTCAGAAACTTATCTTAGAGCTTCAAGAAACAACCACAACTGGTATGGTTTGCTTTCAACTCTTTCTACAGAGGTTGCTTCAGATTTTGAATTTAGTGGAGGTGTTGATTTCAGATACTATAAAGGAGAACACTTTACTGAAGTTACAGACCTTTTAGGTGGACAGTATGTACTGGATGATTCAAACGTGAACAACCCAAACAATACCGCACAGGTTGGAGACAAGATCTTCTATTATAACGACGGGCTTGTACTTTGGGAAGGAGTATTTGGACAAATGGAATATTCCAAAGATGACCTTTCTGCGTTTGTTTCTTTGGCTGCTTCTAACACTTCTTACAAGAGAAAAGATTACTTCCTTTACGAGGATACTGATCCATACCAGACAACAGACTGGGTAAACTTCTTCGGATATTCCGGAAAAGGTGGAGCTAACTATAACCTGGACGTTCATAACAACGTGTTTGCTAACGTTGGTTATTTTGAGAAAGCACCTTTTGCTAATGCTGTATTTATCAGTAATACCAATGACGTGAACGAAGGAGCTGAGAATCAAAAGATCTTCAGTGCCGAGTTGGGTTATGGCTATAGAAGTCCTAACTTTAGAGCAGACCTTAACGCTTACTATACAAGATGGAATGACAAGACCCTAACTCAATCTTTCCGTCAGGCAGATGGAACTTTTGGTTCGGTTAACATTCTTGGAGTTGACGCACTTCACCAGGGGGTTGAACTTGAGTTGAACTACCGTGCCATGGAGAACCTTACTTTTAACGGGATGGCTTCTGTTGGAGACTGGACCTGGAAAAATGACGTAACAGGTGTAGATGTGTTAAACGAGGAAGGCAAGAAAATTGATGAAGTGAACCTGTATATCGAAGGTCTTAAAGTTGGAGGATCTGCACAAACAACTTTTGCTGCAGGGTTTGATTATGAGCCAATGGAAGGAACTCACCTGCGTGGAAACTGGAACTATTATGATAACTTGTATGCAGATTTTGATCCTGAAACAAGAAGTACAGAAGGCCGTGGACAATCATGGGAAGTACCTGCTTACGGACTTGTAGATCTTGGGTTGACTCACAAGTTTGATCTTGGAGAATTTGACGCTATGCTAATAGGAAACATCTACAATATCTTTGATACTGAATACATTTCTGTAGCACGTGATAATGGAGTTTTCTACGGATTTGGAAGAACGTTCAACATTGGAGCGAAAATTAATTTCTAAAAAAATTAAAATGAAAAAATCAGTTTATCTATTAATGATGTTTTTAGGCCTGGCCTTTACCAGCTGTGAGCCTATGGATGATATACATGAAGAAGTTGATGCCGCGATCGCCAATAAACCAATTGCCGGTAACATCGACTACACCATGGTGGAAGATGATTATACTGCCGATGCTGAAGACGGTGGACTTGGCTTGAGATATCCTAACTTTAGTTCTGTGACCGAAGCTCAAGACCTTATTCCAGAGCTGCTTTCAATGAAGTACCCTGTTTGGGGAGAAGGTTCTATCGCGAACGTTACTTTCGATATCTATGCGCCGGTTGTTACTCCTAAAACTGTAGTTTCTTATGAAGTGACTACAGAGGATTATGATTCTTATGACGCAACAGCAAAGTATAACAACTTTGACTCAATGAGCCAGATCTATACTTTCCTTAACGACAAGTATCCGGATGTTGAAAACCGTACTCTGGTTGTGCTTAGCTATGTTTATTACGATGGTTCTACTCACGATTATGTAAATGGTTTCCTTTACAATGATGACGAGTGGCAGTTGATCCCCGGGATTACTGAAGAGGAATATGCAATGATGGGAGAAAGCTATCCTAACTTCTCCAGTGTTGATGAGGCCGAAGCTAAACTTCCAATTTTCCTTAACGACAAGTACAAGTATGAGAATCCTACTGCCGGTACTGTAAAACCTGTTTTTTATCAGTGGTACAGTAAAGGTATCCACAATGAAGTAGCTTACTTTGTATATGATGGAACTTCGTGGTCTGTTTATGACAATCTTATCTCTCAAACTGCTCAGTTTGGATATACAGATGGTCACTGGGAAACCGATAACACAATCCAGTACACACTTGTACCTGCAGATTACGCTTACATAGGTTCAGTTTTTGCTGAAACTTATGTAGATCCAGCGTGGAGTGTTGGTAACTACAACAACTTCGATAGAAGAGATGGTAACCGTAACCAGTGGACTGATGCTATGATCCTTGAAGCGATGAATGCATTGCTGAATGGAAAAGTAGCTCCCGATGCTGCCGAAGGACAAAAGTTCGTAATGACTTTTGATATCTATGACGGTAACGCCGGTACCGAATCTGTGGCGCTTATTAAGCAAGACGGAGTTTGGGTAAGACAGTAAACCAAAACGAGTGAAGATTTAATAAGAACCTCTTGTCCCATGGATAAGAGGTTCTTATGTTTTATTTTATAACTCCGGAATCACCCGGAACCCCAAAAAACAAACAAATGAAGAAGAAAATGCTTTTTTTGGCCATGAGCATCCTAATGTTCGGCTGTAGTACAGATGATGGAGGAGAACCTGCACCACAACCTACCCCCACTCAAGAGAAGTTAGTAGCCAATGACGATCAGGTTACAGGTAAGGAAGATGAAGATCTCGTAATTAGCGGGATTTTAGATAATGATGAACTTGTTAACGGTGCCCGTCTCTCAGAATTTTCTGCCAAAAGTGCCAATGATATAGAAATCCGCGACAATAGAGATGGAACTTTTACTTATATTCCTGCCGATGATTTTATTGGGGAAGACAGCTTCACTTACACCATATGTGATACTGCTTCTCCCAAGAATTGCGAGACTGCAACTGTAACAATCACCATTGAAGATGCAGGTAATCCGGAAGCAAATGATGATGAAGTTAGTACTGTAGCATCTGTTTCAATAGAACTTACAAGTCTGCTCGAGAACGATACTGTAGTTGATGAAGCTGTTATTGACGCTGTGGATGATAGCAACAGCGCGGGGACTGTAGAAATCAACGATGCCGGGAATGTAGTGTACACGCCTGCTGCAGGATTTACAGGAGATGATACTTTCACCTACTCCCTTTGTGATGATGACGAAACGCCAAATTGTGCGACCGCGACGGTAACAGTTACGGTTTATGCACCCGTAGCATTCAATATTCCTGCAGACCTACAGGAGTACTACCAAAATATAGCATTTTCTGATGTTAAGGACTTGAACTACGAATTGCTTGCAGAACTTACCGAGAGTAAGCACACTACCAGGCTTTCTTATACAGACAGGCACGACTATCTTTACGAGGCAGACGCCGATTTGGAGCATCAGGACAGCGTGGTGTTGATGTACTCGGGAGAGAGAAGATACTGGCAGGAATATACCTCCGGAAGCAACACTTATTCTCCTCAAACTTTTAACACAGAACATATTTATCCACAGTCATTATTAGCTTCAGATGAAGCCAAGAATGACCTGCACCTGTTGAGGGTAGCCGATGCTAACGTGAACTCAGAAAGGCTAAACTATCCTTACGGGGATGGCAGTGGTGAATACGGTATCGTTGGAAATGAAGTATTCTTTCCCGGGGACGAGTGGAAAGGGGATGTAGCGCGTATCATCATGTACGTTAATTTGAGATACGGGGAAGGTTTCTCTACTGTTGGTGTTGGTGGAATTGATCTATTCCTTGAGTGGAACAGGGAAGATCCCGTTTCAGCTTTCGAATTGCAGCGCCAGGAGGTTATTGAGGCCGCTCAGGGCGACCGAAATCCTTTTATCGACAATCCATACCTTGCTACCCTTATTTGGGGAGGAGAACCGGCCGAGAACCGCTGGAAGTAAGTTCTTACATAAATGTCAAAAACCGCTGCCGTTCAGGTGGCGGTTTTTTTATGTAGAAAAAGTTATCTTTACCCGCAAAATCTATTGAAAATGTACACTACCGTAAAATTCATCCACTCTTACTGGGCATATCTTGTTTTGATCATGTTGATCATCACAGCTGTAAACGCGCTCATTGGTTATTTTTCGAAAAAGGAATATGGAGCGACAGATTTCAGGCTGGCATTATTTACGCTTATTGTATCGCACATTCAGTTGTTGATAGGTATTGTACTGTATTTTGTTGCGCCTTATATCCAGGGCTTCAGTTCTATGGGCATGGGTGGGGTAATGAAAGACCCAACTTACCGTCTTTATCTTGTAGAGCACCCTTTGATCATGATCATCGCCATTGCTTTGATCACCATTGGTTACTCAAAGCACAAGAAAAAGCTTACTTCAAAACCTAAGTTTAAGCTACTTTCTATATTCTATACGCTGGCTTTGATCCTCGTGCTCTCCAGAATTCCGTGGGGCGCCTGGTTCACCTTCTAATTGCTTCAGCAAAAGAATGTACACCGGGAAATGGTCGCTGTAGCCATTGGTGAATCCGCCGCTGCCAAAGCTGCGGAAAGGATATCCCTTGTACTGTCCTGTAGGCGTCATTAAAAACTGTGGATTATAAACTGCGGCCTTATAAAAGCTGTAACTGCTGAAGTCTTTTTGGATCAATGGCTTTGAAAGCATGATCTGGTCGAATAAATTCCAGCCGTCACTGTAGGCGAGGCTCCCAATCCCTTTTTCTGAAAGAGCAGCCATGGGATTATACATATCTGTCCTGCTGGTAAGCTCTTTTTTTGTCTTTGCACCCAAAACCACTCGAATGCTTTTATTGTAGGGGTCATCATTGAGATCACCCATTGAAATGATCCTGGCGTAAGGATCTTTCCTTTGAAGGGAATCGATGATCTTTCTATTCAGTAAAGCCGCCTTTTCCCTTTTTGGCCCACTCAATTTTTCACCGCCGCTTCTCGAAGGCCAGTGGTTCACGATCACATGGATTTGTTCCCCGTCAAGAAGGCCGGTGACTACCAGCTGGTCCCGCGTAAAAAGTCTTTTTTGAGGATCTTTAGGGTCATAAAGCACCAGCTCATGGACGGCAGAATTTTGTGGAAGAAACACCTTCTTGCGGTAGAGCAAAGCTACGTCTACACCTCTTAGATCTGGAGAGTCATAGTGGATGATACCGTATTCTGCCGGAGAGAGCTTGTCGTCTTTTACCAAGTCTTCTAAAACCTGCCGGTTCTCAACCTCGCATACTCCCAGCAGGGCGGGATAATCATGAGCTTCTTCCCGGCCTATCCTGCTAATAGCATAAGCCATGTTAGCAATCTTTTTTTGATACACGGCCGCAGTCCAACGATCTTTTCCCTGGGGAGTTCGGTCATTGTCGAAGGTGAGAGGATCATCGTAGATGTCGTAGAGGTTTTCAAGGTTGTAAAATGCAATGCTAAGCATCTTATAATCCTTCTTTTCCTGCCCAAAAATGGCTGCCGAAACCGTGAAAACAGTGGTAAATAAAATGATGCGCAAGCCGTCCCTGTTATTCATAACACACTGATAATTATTTTGTTAAAACTTTTGAGGGACCGGCCAAAGATATAATTTTTAATTGTAATATTGTTTTTCATTTCGCCTCCCCCGAAAGAACTATGGCTAATATTCCACACCTCGGGAGGAGGTTTTTCTTTGTCTTTTTTTTGGGGGCTTCATCTCTTTCTGCGCAGGTGATCACCGGAAGGTTGTTGGAAGCGGGAACCTCGAATCCTGTTTCGGGGGCAGACGTAAAAATTGTAGGTACAGCGTTTCACGAAGTTTCAGATTCACAAGGCTATTTCAGGATTTCGGGAGAGTTGCCCCAGGGAGATCAAATTCTTTCGGTCTCCAAAAATGACTTTTTCAGCAAGAATTATCCACTTGTAATTTCCGCGGAAGATATTGCCATAGGAAATATTTTCCTGGAGGCCGATCTGCCCGAGATGCACCGCCCCTCGAGTATAATTAGTCTCTCAGACCAGGAACTGGACGAGGAAGATGGCAGCTTTTCCAGTATTTCGGGTCTTCTACAGGCTTCAAAGGATGTTTTTCTTAATGCCGCGGCCTTTGACTTTAGTCCTACCTTTTTTCGTCCCCGCGGTTATGACAGTGAGTGGGGCAAAGTTTTGATCAACGGCATAGAGATGAACAAGTTCTTTAACGGTCGACCGCTTTGGAGCGAATGGGGGGGACTCAATGATGTGCAGCGCAATCAGGTTTTCACGATGGGAACAGGACCTTCTGAAGTAAGTTTTGGAGGACCGGCGGGCACCACGAACATCATTATGAGGGCTTCTCAATACAAGCAAGGTGGTAAAGTTTCCTATGCAGTCTCGAACCGCGCCTACTCCGGAAGGCTTAATGGCCAGCTACCACAGCGGCCTCTCCGAAGCCGGCTGGGCCTATTCCGTCTCCCTTGCCCGTCGCTATGCCGAAGAAAGCTTTTACGAAGGCAGTCTCTATGACGCCAATTCTTTTTTTGCTGCAGTCGAAAGGAAGTTCAATGACCGGCACAGCCTCAATTTTACAGCATTTTATACGCCAAACAGGAGAGGAAAAACTTCTCCAAATACAGCCGAAGTTTATGAGCTCAAAGGTAACCGGTACAACTCCTATTGGGGCTACCAAAATGGGGAAATAAGGAATGCAAGGGAAAAACGCGTGCAGGAACCTGTAATCATGCTGAATCACTTTTGGCGGCTCTCTACTAAAACAGAATTAAACACTAATCTTTCTTACCAGTTTGGCAGCGTGGGCGACAGCAGGATCGACTATGGCGGCAGCCGACTTATCACCGGGGAGAACGGGGAAGAGATCTTTATTGGTGGCGGCAGTAGTCCCGATCCTGCTTACTACCAGAAGTTGCCTTCTTATTTCCTGCGCTTCGAAAACGATCCCGATTATCGTTCGGCTTACCTGGCGCAGCAGGAATTTGTAGAGGATGGACAAATCGACTGGCCGGCGATGTATCTTGCCAACCAAACGTCTGTGGCTGCCGGCGGCAATGCGCTTTACGTTTTGTATGAAGACCGGAATGAGGATGAGCAGTTTTCTGCTAATTCCATTCTACACTGGCAGGTGAACAGTCAGCTGGCTCTCAATTCGGCAGTTTCATTTCGTTACCTGAACAGTGACAATTATGCGCGGGTGCTGGATCTTTTAGGTGGAAACGCTTTTTTAGATGTAGATTCTTTTTCTGAAGGCGATGCCGCTCAAAACAACCTCCTCGAGCCAAACCAATTGGTATCCAAAAATGACGTTTTTAAGTACCATTATGAGCTGAATGCCATAGAGGCCAAAGCTTTCGTACAGGCTCAGCTTTTTCTGAAGAAATGGGATCTTTATGCCGCTGCAGAAGTTTCTTATTCCGAATATCAGCGGAAGGGACTATTCAAAAATGGCAATTTTCCCGACAATTCCCTCGGAAAAAGCAACGCTCCTGATTTTGTTGCCCCCGGAGTGAAGGCTGGCGCCACTTATAAACTCTCCGGAAAACACCTCTTCAACCTTAACCTTTCGGCTTTTGCTGAAGCGCCTACCCTCCGCAACAGCTTTTCAAATGCGAGGCAGAATAATGAGCTGGTGCAGGGGCTGGAAACGCAAAAAGTTTTTACCGGTGATCTTGGTTACATTTTCCGTAGCAGGCGCCTTCGCGGCAGGATCACCGGGTTTTATGGCCTTTTTGAGGACGCATCTGAGATCTCCTTTTATTACGCCGACGGCCTCTCCGGCTTAGGCAGAAATTCCACGACAGCATTTGTGCAGGAGGTATTGACGGGGATCGAAAAAAGACATTCCGGGATAGAATTTGGTCTTGAGACGCCGGTCACAAGTACCATCAAATTAAAGGCTGCAGCATCAGTCGGGAAATATGTTTATGCTAATGCCCCACGGCTTTATCTTACTTCCGACGATTTTTCCGAAGCACAGCAAATGGGGAAGGCATACCTTAAGAACTATCAAATTGCCGGAGGTCCCCAACAGGCTGCACAGCTGGGTTTTGAGTATCGTGATCCCAATTACTGGTGGTTTTCGGCCACGGCAAATTATTTTGCTAAAGCCTTTGTAGATATTGCTCCTCTTCTCAGAACTTCCAATTTCCTCACCGATTCCGATGGCTTGCCAATTGTAAATTATGATCCTCAGGTCGCAAAAGAACTGCTGCGGCAGGAGGAGCTTGATGATTATATGCTGGTCAACCTCGTAGGCGGGAAATCCTGGAGGATCAAGAATAAATACGTCGGCTTTTTTGCCAGCCTCAACAACATCTTGGGGGAAAGTTACAGGACCGGCGGTTTTGAACAGTCACGTAACGCGAATTATCTTCTGCAAAAGGAGGACATGGAGCGGGAACAGCCGCTGTTCTCCCCCAAATACTGGTTTGGCCCCGGCACGACCTATTATGCTCATCTTTATTTTCGATTCTAAGACATGAAAAAGATCCCATTTTTGACACTGCTGCTTTTTTGCGCCTGCGCTCCCGATGAAGATTTCGAGCTTCCGGAGTTGCCTCAGCAGGATATCTCCCTTGAAACCAACACAGATCTCCACGCGACCCTGGGCGCGTTTTACCAAAGCCGTGACAAATTTGTCACTTTTGAGCAGGATTACATTTTTGAGGCCTATGTGGTTTCTAGTGACGAAGCCGGTAATTTTTACAAAGAACTGGTGGTACAGGACAAACCTGAAAATCCCACCGCCGGTATAAACATCAGGATCAATTTGAACTCCTACTTCCAGTATTACAACTTCGGAAGAAAGATCTATGTGAACGTCAAGGGCCTCAGCATTGCCGAAGTGAACGGAGTAGCAACTTTGGGCGTGGCCAGCGGCAAACAGGTGGACAATATTCCGCAGTCACAGGTTAGCGAACATCTCATTCGCTCTTCGGAAGTAGCGGTGGTCGAGCCGCTGCCGGTAACTGCGCTTGAGTTTAGTGACCAACTTGAAAATCTTTTTGTGAGGGTTGAAAATGTACAGTTCAACAAAATGCTTGTGAATCCGGCTAACCCCTTCACTTTTGCAAGTGAAGCTAATGACGAATTTGACGGAGAGCGGCTGGTGGAGAGCTGCAGCGGCGATTTTCCTTTCATCCTAAGCACCAGCACCTATTCCGATTTTAAAGCTTTTCAGCTGCCCAAAGGCTCCGGAAGTATAGAAGGTGTGCTAACCCGTGACTTCTATGACGATTTCTATACCATCTACGTGAACGCTCCTGCAGACATTCATTTCTCTGACACTGCGCGTTGCGATCCGGCAATTTTCGACTGCGGAAAAGCTGCAGCTACAGGCTCAAAAATCCTGTTTTTTGAAGACTTCACTTCCGAAAAGAACAACAAGCCCGTTGCCGGCAACGGCTGGACGAATTTTGTGCAGGAAGGTTCCAAACCGTGGGAAGGCTTTACTGCTACAGGTGATAATGCTTCTTTAGGTAGATCGGCAAGAATGAGACCTGCGGGTTCGGGAGACCAGAGGAGTATTAGTTGGCTGATTACACCTGCAATTAATTTTGACAAAAATCAGGGAGAAGTCCTCAGCTTTAAGACCTCCACCAGCTTTGCCGATGGCAGCCTGCTCGATGTACTCATCTCTACCGATTGGGACGGGGAAGACGAAACTATTCTGCAAGCCGAATGGAAGATTCTGTCTTCAGCTTATGTGGCGCAAAACAGCGACTTCTTTGGCGACTGGCTTTCTTCAGGAAATGTGGACCTGAGCTGTGCTGAAGGCAAGGGCTATATCGCGTTCAGGTATTCGGGTAGCGATCTTCCTAACTACGACGGCATCTATGAACTGGACGAGGTGATAATTTCTGCGGAATAGGTGTCAAAAAAGCCATTTTTAATGCCTTATCTTTGCACCAAAATCAGTTAGGTGCAAAAAGAGTTTTCTTTTCAGGTTTCTCCCGAAACCGCTGCCAGTGCAGAGGCGCTAAGGCATTATGTTTCCCGTGAAAAAGGTATTTCTTTGGGAGAGATCAAACATATTGAGATCCTCAAAAGGAGCATTGATGCCCGCCAGAAAAAAGTGAAGGTGAACCTGAAAGTTCAGGTGTTTGTCAATGAAGATCATCATGCCGCAAAAGATCAGCCTACCTGATTATCCCAATGTATCTAATTCCGAAGAAGTCATAATTATCGGTGCCGGCCCGGCAGGTTTATTTGCGGCCTTGCGTTGCATTGAATTGGGTAAAAGACCTATCGTGCTGGAACGCGGGAAAGATGTGAGGGCAAGGCGCCGCGATCTTAAAAAACTGAACATCGAGCATGTGGTGAACGAAGATTCCAACTACTGCTTTGGTGAAGGTGGTGCGGGCACTTATTCTGATGGGAAACTCTACACCCGCAGCAAGAAAAGAGGAGATGTAAACCGCATTTTAGAACTGCTCGTAGGTTTTGGCGCTACAGATCAGATCCTGGTGGAGGCGCACCCTCATATCGGGACCAATAAATTGCCGGCCATCATCCAGGATATGACAAAAACCATTATCGAACGGGGAGGAGAAGTGCTTTTCAATTCCCGCGTGGTTGACATTTTGCTGAAGGATTCCGCAGTTGCGGGGGTGCAGCTGCAGGATGGTACTACAATAAGTTCCAAAAAAGTCATTTTAGCCACCGGTCATTCGGCTAGGGATATTTTTGAGCTGCTTTACAGAAAGAACGTTTACATTGAAGCCAAACCCTTTGCGCTTGGCGTGAGGGTGGAGCATCCGCAGGCATTGATCGACAGGATACAATACCATACCGAAGACCGCGGCGAATTTTTACCGCCTTCTTCTTACAGCATCGTAAAGCAGGTAGGCGGCCGTGGAGTTTATTCCTTCTGTATGTGCCCCGGCGGGATTATCGCGCCCTGTGCTACGGCGCCGGGAGAGATCGTTACGAACGGCTGGTCCCCCAGCAAGCGGGATCAGGTGACGGCGAACTCCGGAATTGTGGTGGAAATAAGACCTTCAGATTTTGGCATTTTTGGAGACTCACCGTTGGCTGCGTTGAGATTTCAGCAGCAGGTGGAGCAGAAAGCCTGGCTGGCCGGTGGAAAGACACAGACTGCACCTGCACAGCGGCTGGTAGATTTCAGCAATGGCAGAGCTTCCAAAGATCTGCCGGTGACTTCCTATAAACCGGGAATAACTTCAGTAGAACTGGGCGAAGTGCTGCCTACGTTCGTTTATAAAAGTCTGCAGCAGGGTTTCATCGAGTTCGGTAAAAGCATGAAAGGTTACTTTACTAATGAAGCAGTGGTACATGCAACCGAGTCCCGAACCTCTTCCCCTGTGCGAATTCCGCGGGATCCTCAAAGCCTAGAGCATGTGCAGATCTCCGGACTCTATCCTTGTGGAGAAGGAGCAGGTTACGCCGGGGGAATCGTTTCCGCAGCCATTGACGGTGAAAAATGTGCTGAAAAAGCTGTTTTTTCGATGAGGTAATTCCTTGACATCTAGTTTTTTCGTAATTTACATTGTTAATTTCTAAAGCGATGGTAAAGACAGTAAAACAAGGTGCAAGTAAAAAAAGCATTAAAAGCACTTTAGAAAGTTTGATAGTGGTGGCAAAGCCGAAAAAAGGAATTGATGCCTACAAATATGTCGGCAAGATCAATCTGAAAAAGAACCCGCTCACCATTCAATACGAACTTCGTAATGAATGGGAATAAACTCTTTTTAGACACCAATATTATTCTCTATTTGTTGGCCGGAGATGAAACCTTGGCTGAATTATTAAACAACAAACAGATATACATATCCGTCATTACCGAGTTAGAACTTTTGGCATTTAAAGGAATTTCCAGAGCGGAAGAAAACGTTATTAAAGATTTTGTTTCGCAGTGCAGGATTATTTCTCTCAATACAGCCGTCAAAAAAGAAAGTATACGAATTCGGAAAGAGTTCAACATTAAACTGCCGGATAGTATCATTATTGCTTCAGCTCTTTACCTTGATCTGCCTCTGGTAACTGCAGATTCAGGATTTAAAAAAGTGGATGAGCTAACTCTAATTTTCTACGAAAGCACCTGAATAAAAGACCTGCAAAGTCTTTTTTGACCTTGTAGGTCTTCTTTTGTATCGTTTTTCTTTACTTGTTCTCTATTTTAAACTTCAGACCTACAAGGTTTTGTAAACCTTGCAGGTCTACCAATTCTATTTCAGGGTCTGAACCCGAAGGGTTCAAATGTTTATAGAAGATAAAACAGATGGAACGTACGACCCCCTCGGGGTCGAATTTAACCAACGATTAATTTCTAAAACATATCATCCCTTCGGGATGAATCGATGGAGAGAGCTAAAACCAATTCGTGAATTCGTGGCCAAAATCTGGACCGGAGGAAGAGGATAAAAAAAGACCTACAGGTTTTTAAAACCTGTGAGGTCCGTTATTTAAGGCCTAATTAGAAGGGGTTTCAAAAATGTCATTTTTTACTCCTCTTCTCCATAAGTGTCATATTCCGGATAAAGAAAGTTGTTATAAGGAAATCTCGTGATGTGGATCTTTCTTACGGCTTCGTATACCTTTTTCCTGAAGTCTTCCAGGTTTTCCTTGTTCAATGCCGAAATGAACAGCACATCATCTCCCAGGCGGTTCATCCAGGTCTTTTCCCATTCGGCCAGTGTATAATGCATACTGGTTTTCTCGGTCATGAGGTCATCCTCCTCGATCTGTTCGGCTTCGTATGCATCGATCTTATTGAACACCATGATGGTGGGTTTGTCGGCGCTTTTAATCTCGGCAAGGATCTGGTTCACCGAAGCTATATGTTCTTCAAAATTGGCGTGAGAAATATCAACCACGTGCAGGAGCAGGTCTGCTTCCCGAACTTCATCCAATGTTGATTTGAAGGATTCTACCAGCTGTGTGGGTAGCTTTCGGATGAATCCCACCGTGTCTGTTAGCAGGAAAGGAAGGTTCCTTATCACCACTTTACGAACCGTGGTATCAAGGGTGGCAAAAAGTTTATTTTCAGCAAAGACCTTAGACTTGCTTATCACGTTCATCAAAGTTGATTTTCCAACGTTGGTGTATCCTACCAGCGCCACACGCACCAGTTGCCCGCGGTTGCCGCGCTGCACCTCCATTTGCTTGTCGATGGTCTCCAGTTTTTTCTTCAGCAAAGAGATTTTGTCACGCACGATACGGCGGTCTGTCTCGATCTCTGTTTCCCCCGGTCCACGCATCCCGATACCTCCACGCTGTCTCTCAAGGTGAGTCCACATGCCTGCAAGTCGCGGCAGCAAGTATTGGTACTGCGCCAGCTCCACCTGTGTTCTCGCATAACTCGTGGTCGCTCGCTGGGCAAAAATGTCTAAAATGAGGTTGGTCCTGTCAAGAACCTTGCAGTTAAGGATCCGCTCTACGTTCTTTTGCTGTGCAGGAGAGAGCTCATCATCAAAGATCACCGTGCCTATTTCGTTTTCCTGCACAAAATTCCGGACCTCTTCCATTTTTCCCGAACCAATAAAAGTCTTGGGGTCGGGGCGATCCAGCTTTTGAGAATATCTCTTTACCACCTCGCCGCCTGCAGTGTAGGTAAGAAATTCAAGTTCGTCAAGATATTCCTTCAGTTTATCCTCGTCTTGCTCGCGGGTGACGATCCCAATCAAAACGACTTTTTCGTATTCTAAATCGGTCTTTTCTAACATAAAATTATTGCGTGTACCAACAAAGTTACACAAAATGCTGCTCCCTAAAAGTTATAATATTCCGAAGCTTTGAATGGAAAAGCAGCTTTCTGAAAAGCTTTTTGCTTTAAAAATTAAAGTTAAATGCGGCTCCAAAAACCTCACGGATCTGGAAAGCGCCTACGGTATTGTCATCATAGATGGCCTGAAAGATCAGGTTTGCGGTGAGTAGCTTGTTGATGCCCATCTCCAAATTCAGAAGATAGTCTATGTCAACATTTTGAGGGTTTTCCAGGTAATTGGAATACAGGCTAAGGGTATTTTCCATAGTAACGTTTTCCATAAGTCCTACTTTGGCGTACGCGTTAAGGGAAGCACCAAGCTCATATCTCATAGACTTTCCGGCGTCCACACCATAATAATCGCCGTCAACGTACCCGGGGACAGAAGTGAAAGTGTCATCAACAAAGATGAATCGTGAAGTTGCAGGTGCAAAATTAACCAATAGATCATCGTTCTTCTTCCACATCATGCCCGGCCCAATTTGCAGGTAAGCCGGTGAAAGGAAATGAGTGGTTTCGGTGCGAAATGCCTCTCCCGTAGTTTCATCTTCCCCGTAGACATAGCCTTTTGTGAACTGCGTACGGAAATTTGTGAAGAACGAATAATACCAGTTTGAATCCTGAATTTCTTTGCCTGCAATCGAGTTGATTTCAAGACGGTCGCTTGTCTTGCGGGAGAATTCATCCCCTTTAAGCTGTGTCATACCGTAATTTGCCAGCAGCCGGTTATCCCAGCTAAAACTGCCTTTTCGATAATTGAGCTGGTAGTCCAGGGTCAGGTTTCCGGCAATGCTTGAAGTTCCGCCGCCGCTCCATTCTTTATTAAAAGCCGATTGGTTGAAAAGGAGTTGAAACTTGCCTTCGGAATGCCACCCGTCGGGGATAACTTCCTCCTCTTCTTCCTGGGCTGTTGCTACTATAGATACTAATGCGAAAAGTAAAAGTAAATATTTCTTCATAGGTTACTTTTTATAAAGCGGTACAGAGGAACAGGCTTCCCCGTACATAATGCTTTTTGCTACAGGTTGTAATTTATTTATTAATTGGATGTATGCATTCTGCGGAACCGGCTTTCTTGAGCAGCCCTTGATGATCACCGGCAGATCTTTATATTCTGAAAGATCAAGGTTATCAATAACTTCGGAATAGATCAAAGTCTCCAGCATCTCCAGGTCCCCTACGACCACTTTTTTGGCAACGGGTGAAAGATAAGTGCTCAGCAGCATATAAGCCCAGCCGGGAATGATAGCGTCGGTAGAACAGGTGAGGGCAACATAGCAGCCTTCATATTGAGACCAATCATGATTTTTCGCGCTCTCCCTGAAATCTTTTTCCCGCAGTACAATTCCTTCCAGCAACCAGTCTTTAATGTCAAAAACCACCCGTTCCCCGGCAGGATAATACTCCTCCAGGTTAATGGTAACTAGTTTACTGTTGGCGACTCTGTTGATGATTTCTTCGGCCATACCTATAATTCAATTCCTTTTAAAAATGCCCTTTTTAGAGCATTCCCAGTTCCAGTTTTGCCTCTTCGCTCATGAGGTCCTGGCTCCACGGCGGATCAAAAGTGATCTCCACTTCGCAGTCACTCACCTCGTCAAGAGATTTTACCTTCTCTTCTACCTCCATTGGCAAAGACTCGGCAACAGGGCAGTTCGGCGTGGTAAGCGTCATCAGGATCTTCACCTCGTCGTCTGAGCTCACCATAACGTCATAAATAAGCCCCAGCTCATATATATCAACGGGAATCTCGGGATCGTAAATGGTCTTAAGAGTTGTTACGATCTTTTCTCCCAGTGCTTCGGAATTTTTTGCGTGTTCCATCTTAGTTCAATTGTGTTTGATATGCCACGGCATACATTTTAAGCTGCTTGATCATGCTCACCAGCCCATTTGCGCGGGTTGGGGACAAATGCTCCTTCAGCCCAATCTCATCAATAAATTCGGTATCGGCTTCAATAATGTCTTTTGGATGCTGGTTTGAAAAAGCGCGCACCAATATGGCGATGATACCTTTGGTGATGATCGCATCGCTGTCTGCGGTAAAGACCAGTTTATCGCCATCCATTTCGGCATGTACCCAAACCTTGCTTTGGCAGCCTTTGATGAGGTTATCATCGGTTTTGTATTGCTCCTCGATGAGCGGAAGTGATTTTCCCAGTTCGATCATGTGCTCGTAACGCTGCATCCAATCGTCAAACATTTCAAATTCCCCGACTATCTCTTCCTGTATTTCTTTAATTGTACTCACAGTTCTCTGTTTTTGCTTCGGAAGGAATACCTTCCAAAAATGTCATTTTTAAGACAACATGTTTTTTGCCCTTTTTACCGCCTCTACAAAAGTGTCAATCTCTTCTTTTGTGTTATAGAAAGCGAAAGAGGCCCGCACGGTTCCCGGGATTTTATAATAATCCATGACCGGTTGTGCACAATGGTGTCCGGTTCTCACGGCAACCCCAAGTTTATCGATAATTGTGCCTATGTCGTAGGGGTGAATTTCTCCAATGTTGAAGGAGATCACTGCTGTTTTTTCTTCGGAAGTACCGTAGATCCTTAGACCCTCAATCTCCTGAAGTTTTTCTGTAGCGTACTGCAGCAGCTCCTGCTCATAAGCAGCTATATTTTCAAATCCGATGCCGTTCATATAGTCCAGCGCAGCTCCAAAAGCAATTCCGCCGGAAATATTTGGTGTTCCCGCCTCAAATTTATGAGGCAGATCGGCATAAGTTGTTTTTTCAAAGGTAACGGTAGCGATCATCTCGCCGCCGCCCTGGTAAGGCGGAAGTTTCTTCAGCCATTCCTCTTTTCCGTAGAGCATTCCCACACCTGTTGGTCCGCACATCTTGTGTGCAGAAACCACGTAGAAATCTACATCCAGCTCCTGTACATCTGCCTTGATATGTGGCGCCGCCTGGGCACCATCAATAAGCACGGCAGCTCCAACCGAATGTGCTTTGTCAATGATCTTTTTTATCGGGTTCACAGTTCCCAAGGCATTGGAAACGTGATTAACGAACACCAGTTTTGTCTTTTCTGAAACAAGCGCTTCAAAATCTGCCATTTTCAGGGTCCCGTCCTCGTTCATCGGGATCACCTTCAGCTGTGCACCGCTGCGCTCGCAAAGCATTTGCCAGGGTACGATGTTCGAATGATGTTCCAGGGCAGAAACAATGATCTCATCTCCTTCCTTCAGCAAGGCGGCAAAACCGTTTGCAACCAGGTTGATGGCGTGAGTGGTGCCCGAGGTCAAAATGATCTCGTGCGCCTTTTCAGCATTAAAATGCTTTTGAATTTTTATCCTCGCCTGTTCGTAAGCATCTGTCGCCTCCTGTGAAAGCGTGTGCACTCCCCTGTGAATGTTGGCATTGGTGTGGGAGTAGTAGTCAACGATAGTGTCGATCACCTGCTTTGGCGTCTGCGAGGTGGCCGCGTTGTCGAAATACACCAGCGGATAGCCGTTCACCTTCCGGGAAAGGATAGGAAAATCCTTCCGGATGGATTCAACATCAAAATTCACTTTTTCGAGCAGCAACTTTCATTCGGGGCTTTTTTTACAGGCTGTATCCTACGTTTACACCGAGTTTTTCAGCAATGATCTTATTGATCCTTGTCTTGAGCTCAGGAATTTTTACACTCTCCAACACGTTGTTCGCAAAGGCGTACATCAGCAGCGCCTGGGCTTCCTTCTTCGGAATTCCGCGGGAACGAAGGTAGAACAAAGACTCCTCGTCCAACTGACCTATAGTACAGCCGTGGCTACACTTCACATCATCTGCAAAGATCTCCAGCTGAGGTTTTGAGTTGATGGTCGCCTTGTCGTCCAGTAAAATATTGTTGTTCGCCTGGAAAGCATTGGTTTTTTGAGCGATCTTGTCTACAATGATCTTTCCGTTAAAGACTCCTGTGGAATTTTCGGCATAAACTCCTTTGTAGTCCTGGTGGCTCTCACAATTCGGCTGTTGGTGGTGCACCAGCGTGTTATGGTCAACATGCTGCTTGCCCTCAATAACAGTAACTCCTTTTAGAGTTGAGTCAATGCGCTCACCTTTCTGGAAAAAATTAAGGTTGTTTCGGGTAAGCTCGCCACCAAAGGAGAACGTATGTACAGATGCCACACTTTCCTGCTGCTGCTCGATAAAGGTATTATCGATCAATGAGGCAGTGGTCGCATCGTTCTGAATTTTATAATAATCAACGATCGCCCGTTTTTCAGCAAAGATCTCGGTCACCGAATTCGTTAGCACAGGATGATCTGTAAGGCTTTGATGCCTTTCAATGATCTGCACGTGTGAATTCTCGCCAACCACGATCAGGTTGCGGGGCTGCACCAAAAGGGCAGATTCATTACCTGTCGAAAAGTTGATCACCTGAATTGGCTTGTCGGCCATCGTATTCTTCGGAATGTTGATATAAGCTCCTTCTCTTGAAAAAGCAGTATTCAACGAAGTAAGACTTTCTTTTGGCGCGATCTTGTTAAAATAATTGTCGATCACCGGCTTGTACTTCGAGCTGTTCATAGCCGAAGACATCAAACAGGCATCGATCTTTTCATGCGTGGTCGAGGATAGATGTGATGAATAGATCCCGTCGATGAACACGATCTTATAGGTGTCGATGTCGTCGATGAAATACTTCTCGACATCGCGATAATCTATGGTGTCCTCTTTCTTCGGAAAAACGGTATAGTCATGCTTGAGCAGTTTGTTGAGGGAAGTGTACTTCCATGCCTCCTGCTTTTTGGTAGGAAAGCCGGTTTGCTCAAACTCCTTTATCGCGCGGCTTCTAATGTCGTGGATCTCAGAATGCATGTCCACGTTCTCTTCAAAAGCCAGAAAAGAGGATAATAATTTATCTTTTAATTCCATTGTTCAGTTTTGTTTCTTCCCAAAAAGGGGAAATTTAAGCTGCGTTTACTGTGCGCTTACTTCTTCCTTGATCCAGTCGTAACCTTTTTCCTCCAGCTCGTAAGCCAGTTCTTTGGTTCCTGATTTTACGATCCTTCCGTCCAGCATTACATGAACAAAGTCAGGAATAATATAATCAAGCAGCCTTTGGTAATGCGTGATCACGAGAGTTGCATTTTCGGGAGTTTTCAGCTTGTTCACCCCATTGGCAACAATTCGAAGCGCATCGATATCAAGACCTGAATCTGTCTCGTCAAGAATAGCCAGTTTTGGCTCCAACATTGCCATCTGGAAGATCTCATTTCTCTTCTTTTCACCTCCGGAAAATCCTTCGTTAAGGGACCTTGAAAGGAACTTACGGTCGATCTCCAAAAGTTCAGATTTCTCCCTGATCTTCTTCAGCATCTCATTGGCCGGCATATCTTTCAAGCCTTTTGCTTTTCTGTTCGCGTTGATCACGGTTCTCATGAAGTTCGTGACAGTAACTCCGGGAATCTCCACCGGGTACTGGAATGAAAGGAAAATTCCTTTATGCGCCCTTTCTTCAGGAGCGAATTCTGAAAGTTCTTCGCCTTCAAAAATGATCTCTCCACGGGTCACTTCATAATCTTCCTTCCCGGCGATCACCGAAGACAGAGTACTTTTTCCTGAACCGTTAGGGCCCATGATTGCGTGAACCTCTCCCGGATTGATCTCCAGGTCAATTCCCTTTAATATTTTGAGACCTTCAACTTTGGCGTGTAAATTTTTGATCTTAAGCATTGCGTTCTTTTTATAGGTGCCGATTTTTCAATCTTGCTCTTCGTTAGTATTCATAGCAGGCGCTGTTACAGTGTCTGCCTTTGGTTTGGAAATCTCGAGGATCTCCCTTATTTGTGCTATTTCTTCCCAGCCTTCGCCGGTATTTTTTACGATTTTCGCTCTCACAGTGACGGGAACCATGTCAAAATTGTCTTTTTTGAGAGGTGCCACGCTGTCTGCCAGTTTCATGGAAATGGAATCCAGCTCTACTCCATAGATGAAATCCTTTCCTTTTAAAACCGCTGCATCGGCCAGGTAAATGAATTCTCCTTTTATAGTGGTGAGGCTGTCTTTTACCTGGGCAACCGGCTCGGGTTCTATATTCTCCTCCCGCGCATCATCTCCACATGCAGAAAAACTGAACAGAATAATTAAAACAGCGAATAATTCTTTTTTCATGTCTTATCCTACAGATCCTTCGAGGGAGATTTCCAATAATTTCTGTGCTTCTACTGCAAACTCCATTGGCAGTTTGTTCAACACTTCCTTGCTAAACCCGTTTACGATAAGGGCGATGGCTTTTTCGGTGTCGATTCCGCGCTGGTTACAATAGAAGATCTGGTCCTCCCCGATCTTACTTGTTGTTGCCTCGTGCTCCACTCTTGCGCTCTTGTTCTTTGCCTCGATGTATGGGAATGTATGGGCGCCACACTTGTTGCCCATCAACAATGAGTCACATTGTGAGAAGTTGCGTGCGTTATCGGCGCGGCTGTTGATCTGTACCAGTCCGCGGTAGCTGTTCTGGCTTTCTCCAGCCGAAATACCCTTGGAGATGATCGTACTCTTCGTGTTCTTGCCAAGGTGGATCATTTTTGTTCCCGTATCTGCCTGCTGAAAAGCATTGGTCACGGCGATGGAGTAGAATTCTCCCAACCGAGTTATCCCCTTTCAGAACACAGGAAGGATATTTCCAGGTCACTGCGGAACCAGTCTCAACCTGCGTCCAGCTGATCTTCGCATTTTTCTCGCAAAGCCCCCTTTTGGTCACGAAGTTGAAAACCCCGCCTTTTCCGTTTTTGTCTCCCGGATACCAGTTTTGTACCGTAGAATACTTTATTTCGGCATCATCCAAAGCGATCAACTCTACCACCGCTGCGTGCAGCTGATTCTCATCCCGCTGCGGTGCGGTACAACCTTCAAGGTAGCTCACGTAGCTGCCTTCATCGGCTATAACAAGCGTTCTCTCGAACTGCCCTGTTCCGGCCTGGTTGATTCGGAAGTAGGTAGACAGCTCCATCGGGCATCTCACTCCCTTCGGAATATAACAGAAGGAACCATCACTAAATACTGCGGAATTTAAAGCCGCGTAAAAATTGTCTTTTTGAGGCACTACCGTTCCCAGGTATTTCTTCACCAGTTCAGGATGCTCCTGAATGGCTTCAGAAATAGAACAGAAGATAATTCCTT
The DNA here is from genome assembly GCA_963739625.1 of uncultured Flavobacteriaceae bacterium. Taxonomy (GTDB): domain Bacteria; phylum Bacteroidota; class Bacteroidia; order Flavobacteriales; family Flavobacteriaceae; genus Salinimicrobium. The sequence continues at coordinate 142,405 of CAVUAU010000005.1, read as the reverse complement.
TTTCGCCCAGCGTCTTCTTGAAGGTAGTAGCTACAGAAACAGAATCCATCACCACATCTACCGCGACCCCGGCCAGTTTTTTCTGCTCGTCAAGAGAAATCCCCAACTTTTTAAAGGTATCCAGCAATTCAGGATCTACCTCGTCCAGGCTTTCATACTTCGGCTTTTTGTTGGGAGCCGAGTAATACGAAATGTTCTGGAAATCGGGTTTTTTATAATGAACGTTTGCCCACTCCGGCTCCACCATCTGTTCCCAGGCGCGAAAAGCTTCAAGTCTCCAGTTGGTCATCCATTCGGGTTCGTTCTTCTTGAGCGAGATCGCTCTTACAATATCTTCATTCAGCCCAACAGGAAGCGTATCAGATTCAATATCGGTGTAGAATCCGTACTTATACTCCTTATTGTCGAGCTCTTTTTTTAAATCATCTTCGGTATATGCCATGTTTCTTTTGTTCAATATTTATGGTTCAAAGTTCAAAGTTATTTGAACTTGCACCTTTAAAATCACTGTTTTGGAGGTACTTCATAAAGGCTCCAATTTGTTTGCTCAGCTCAAGCAATTTTCCGCATTCTGCATCAAATTCTTGCTGATAATATAGTTTCTGTCCAAAACCCGGTATAGTTGAGAGCGTGTTTCTCCACATGAGGATTTTGCTATTGACAAAAACTGAATAAATTCTTTATTTCCATTTCTTTCAAAACCTTCAGCTATATTGTCCATAACAGATCCCGAGGATCCATTGATCTGGTCATAGAGCCGATAGTCATTCTTTAAGCCACTTCTTTCTCTAATTTCAAAAACATCTTTGCAAATTTCTCTTGCACGAGTCCAGATCTCCAAATCCTCAAACTTTTCTATTTTACTCATGCAACTTTGAATTTTGAATCCTGAATTTTGAATCTTTTAGAGAGAAAGACTCTCCACATCCACAGGTGCGCTGGGCGTTGGGATTGTTGAAAACAAAACCTTTGCCGTTAAGTCCTCCGGAATACTCTAAAATGGTACCGGCGAGGTACAACACGCTTTTTTTATCGATTACAATTTTGATATCATTATCTTCAATCAGTCGGTCGCCTTCAGCCTGACTACTGTCAAACTTAAGTTCGTATGAAAGTCCGGAGCATCCTCCACTTTTCACCCCCACCCGAACGAAGTCTCGCACCGCGTCAAAACCATCCTCCTGCATGAGGGCAGCTATACGTTTTTTGGCACTTTCACTTACCTTTATCATATCTTATAAAGATTAATTCTAAATTACCCTGCAAATATAATACAAACAATATGTTTAGCCATGGTAAAAAGCATCATAAAATGGTATGCTGCTATTGAAAACGGCTATTTGCACTGGAAGTTCAAAAACCTTTCCAAAGAGGGTTTAAAAAGTTGATTTTCAGAAGACCTGTGTAATTTTGTCATTTTTGCCGCTAAGGTGATTCTGAAGCTATACGGGATTTTCTCAGGATGTATCTTGTTTTGAATTTATAAGCTTTAATTTTGCAACTCTAAAATTTAGAAACATGTTTGAAAACAGCAACGAAAGCAGGACCAGCCTTTCTGAACTTGGCGAATTTGGATTAATTGACCATCTCACCAGGAACTTCAAGATCACGCAAGAGACCACTATTAAAGGGGTGGGCGATGATGCAGCAGTGGTCGATTTCAAAGATAAAAAGGCCATTGTCTCCACAGATATGCTGGTGGAAGGCGTGCATTTTGACCTGTCTTACATGCCGCTCAAGCACCTTGGCTACAAAGCGGTGATGGTCAATCTTTCTGATGTTTTTGCCATGAATGCTGTTCCGCAGCAAATCACAGTTTCCTTCGCGGTTTCTAACCGGTTTCCTGTTGAGGCGCTGGAAGAGCTGTACAACGGGATCGAGCTGGCGGCAAAGCTGTACAAAATTGATGTTGTTGGTGGTGATACCACTTCTTCTACCTCGGGCCTCGTTATAAGCATTACTGCTTTGGGAGCGGCTTACGAAGAAGATATTGTGTACAGAAGCGGAGCTCAAAACAATGATCTTTTGGTCGTGACCGGTGATCTTGGTGCGGCCTACATGGGGCTGCAGGTGCTGGAGCGGGAAAAAGAGGTTTTTAAAGTGAATCCCAGGGCGCAGCCAGACCTGGATCAATATACTTATCTCGTGGAGCGGCAGTTAAAGCCCGAAGCAAGACAGGATATTCCGCCGCTGTTCAAGGCGCTTGAGGTGAAGCCGACTTCCATGATCGACATTAGTGATGGACTTTCTTCGGAAATTATTCACCTGTGCAAAAACTCCAAAAAAGGGGTTTATCTATATGAGGAGAAAATTCCTCTTGATCCTGCAGTAATCACCGTTTGTGAGGAATTCCAACTCGACAGTACCACCATCGCTTTAAGCGGTGGCGAAGACTATGAGTTGCTTTTTACCATTAAACAGGAGGACTACGAAAAGATCAAAGGAAATCCCAATTTTACGGTGATAGGTCATATGGCCGAAGAAAAAGAAGGCATGCACCTAATCACCCGCGCAAATCAAAAGATTCCGCTAAAAGCGCGTGGCTGGAATGCAATGGGTGACAAAGAAGAAGCTTAAGAAGCTTCAGAAAGCATCTTGCGCGCGCTGCGACGCTCGTGGATCTTTGCCAAAAAGGCATTGGTCTCTCTAAAGCGTGGGGTGAGTTTTTCCAGCAGGCCGTTGGCAGAATCGGTCATTTCTTCTCCGCAGCGGCTGCATTTGTACTCCCTAATGTGGTTGGTAATGTTTTTCGAAATCCGCAGATCATGCCCCAATATTCCGCAAATCATCTGGTTGAACTTGAAGATACCTGGTGTTGTCATAATTCAGCTGGTTAGGTGAATGGGCTAAAACTAAGACATTTAAGTTAAATTATCGACAAAGAGATTCATTTTTTCGATGAAATACACAATTTTCGAAATTCTTCTTCGCTCTCCAGGTAGCTTAAATGTCCTCCCGGGAGTACGAAAAACGTACAATCACACTCTTTGGCCACAGCTTTTATATCTTCCACATTCATAATGGGATCTTCCTTTCCTGCGACTAACACTTTGATTCCCTTGTAGTTTTTTAGCACCTGAGTTCTATCTTTTCTGATCTTCATTCCTTCAAGTGCAGCTGTAATTCCTGAAGTAGGAAATTTGTAGGCTCTTTCCTTCAACTCCTGAACTTCCGAAGCGAATTTTTTGTCATCCTCGGGCGTTAGTAGATTTGAGATTGCCATGCTTAGATAAGCCTTCTTATTCTTTTTTACCACTTCAATGGAGCGCGTTCTCGTCTCTTTCTTTTCTTCGGAATCTGCCTGCGGATGAGAATTCAGAAGCATGATGTCTTTTACCTTTTCCGGATAATTTTCCAGGAACGCCAGCATCACATAGCCGCCCATAGAATGCCCGATAAAATCACATTTTTGAAGCTCCAGTTTCTCCAGTACCGCAGTTCACTGCTTCGGCCATAAGTTCCATGCTGTGCACTTCGGTTATACAACCGGACTGCCCATGTCCCGGAAGATCGATCGTCACCACCTGCCCATATTTAGCGAATTCGGGAATAAATGGTTCCCAAATCTCTTGCGACTCAAGAAAACCGTGCAGTAAAACCACGGCTTCACCACTGCCTGCGGTAGTGTAATGAATAGGAGTGTCTTTAAAAAGTATTTCCATAGCTAAGGTTTTAAAACAAACAGTCCCAAAAATGGCATTTCTGAAACGCTTTTCCAGAAGGCATTTTTGGGACTGCTGTAAAAATGAATTTGATTCTTAAGAATTCATGATATCTTCAATCTCATCAGCTTCAATAGGAATATTGCGCATCAGGTTAAAAGGTTCTCCTTTTTCCTGTATCACCACATCGTCTTCAAGACGAATTCCGAAGCCTTCATCGGGAATATAGATCCCCGGCTCTACCGTGAATACCATATTTGCCTTCATTGGCTCGTATAACAACCCATAATCGTGGGTGTCCAGCCCAATGTTGTGCGAAGTCCCGTGCATGAAATACTTTTTGTAAGCCGGCCAGTCTGGATTTTCATTTTGAACATCGGCTTTGTCTAAAAGTCCGAGCCCAAGCAATTCTGAAGTCATTAGTTTTCCCACTTCTACATGATAATCTTTCCAGATGGTGCCGGGAACCAGCATTTTTGTCGCGTCATTTTTCACCCGGTTTACTGCGTTGTAAACCTCTTTCTGGCGCTTGGTGTATTTTCCTGAGACAGGAATGGTCCTGGAAAGGTCACTGGCGTAATTGGCATATTCGGCCCCGGTGTCAAGCAGGATCAATTCGCCCTCTTTACACTGCTGGTTGTTCTCGATGTAATGCAGCACATTCGCGTTCTTTCCGCTGGCGATGATAGGCGTGTAAGCAAAACCTTTCGAGCGGTTCCTTATCATTTCATGGTAATATTCGGCTTCGATCTCGTATTCCCAAACCCCCGGCTTTACGAATTTTAAAGCTCTGCGGAAGGCTTTTTCTGTGATGTCGCAGGCTTTCTGCATCAGGTCTAGCTCGATAGGATCTTTTACCGAGCGTAAACGCTGAAGGATTGGGTTGCTTTTCGCTACCTGGTGGGCAGGGAAATTTCTTTTGCACCATTTGATGAAACGGGCTTCCCTGGTTTCTGTCTCTACATTTGCGCGATAATGTTCGTTGGTGTTGAAATAAACCGTGTCACATTGCGTCATGACCTCAAAAAATACCTTTTCGAAATCCTTTAGCCAAAACACATTTTTGATACCTGAAACCTCAAAAGCTTTTTCTTTGGTCAATTTTTCTCCTTCCCAAACGGCAATATGCTCGTTGGTTTCTGTCAAAAAAAGCATTTCACGATGCTTTTCGTCGGGTGCATCGGGGAAAAGTACGAGTATACTCTTGTCCTGGTCTACTCCCGAAAGGTAGAACAGGTCGCGTGCCTGCTGGAAAGGCATGGTGCTGTCTGCACCAATGGGATAAATGTCGTTCGAGTTGAAAACCGCAAGGCTTTTTGGTTTCATTTCGGCCGTAAAGTTCTTACGGTTCTTTATGAATAATTTGCTGTCTATTTGGTCGTATTTCATCGGTAAAAATTTTCGATTTCCTCAAAATTAAGAGAAATATGAGCAATAGGCTCGTTTGGGCTAAAAAACTTTGCAGAACAGGGGGTTTTTCCTAATTTCAGGCGCATATACACATGAAATGAAAAAAACATTCCTCCTCCCGCTCCTGGCGCTGGCATTCAACGCGCAGGGGATCCTGGCTCAACAGCCCGCTTCTACAGGCGAAGCAGTTCAAAAAGCCTTTCAGCAAAAAACTGAACTCAACCAAAATTCCGACGTAAAGAATATTCCACTTAAGAACATTGGCCCTACCATCATGAGCGGCCGGGTGGTTGATTTTGCGGTAAACCCTGATAATCCTACAGAATTTTACGTGGCATACGCCACCGGCGGACTCTGGTACACCAACAATAACGGAACTTCTTTTACTCCGGTGATGGACAATGCGCCCACTCTCAACATTGGTGACGTCGCGGTAGACTGGAAGAACGGCACGATCTGGGTAGGAACCGGCGAAGTAAATGCGTCGCGCTCCACTTATGCAGGAATTGGGCTTGCTGAAATCTCAATGATAAAGGCGAATCCTGGGAATTCATGGGGCTGCCCGATTCTCACCACATCAGCAGGATTCTGATCAATCCTGAAAATCCTGATGAGGTCGTAGTTGGCGTTGCCGGTCACCTTTATTCGACAAACGAAGAGCGCGGGGTTTACAAGACCACCGATGGCGGCCAAACCTGGAACAAGACCCTGTTCATCAACGAAGAGACGGGTATTATCGACATTTCGCAGGTGCCGGGCAACTACAACATCATGTACGCGGCCGGTTGGGACAAAGACCGGAAGGCCTGGAACTTTAGAGAAGCAGGGCCCGGTAGCGCGATCTATAAAAGTACCGATGCCGGCAGCAGCTGGAAGAAAGTTTCTACGGCAGATTCAGGATTTCCAACAGGAGAAGGCGTGGGGCGGATTGGACTTGCTGCTTTTGATGAGAATACGGTTTATGCTATTGTAGATAACCAGGATCACAGGCCAAAAGAAGAAGGAAAGGAAGAGAAAAAAGAAGGGTTTCAAAAAGAGGATTTTCAGAAGATGTCTGCCGAAGAATTTGCGAAGCTGGATGAGGAGCAACTGGAGAAATTTCTACGGAAAAATGATTTTCCGAAGAAATATTCAGCAAAAAAAGTGAAGGAAATGGTCAGGGAGAATAAAGCTGAACCGGCTGACCTGGCGCTGTATTTAGAAGATGCAAATTCTGACCTTTTTGACACTCCTGTAATTGGGGCGCAGGTGTACAAAAGCACCGATGGCGGAAAGACCTGGAACAAGACTCACGAGGATTACCTCGATGACGTTTACTACAGCTACGGCTATTACTTCGGAATGATCCATGTTGATCCAAATAATTCCGAAGCCATTTACATCTATGGCGTTCCAATCCTGAAATCCAAAGACGGCGGAAAAACTTTTACTTCCATAGATGCCGAAAATGTGCATTCAGATCACCATGCGCTTTGGATTGACCCGAATATGCCGGGCCATTTGATCGATGGAAATGACGGTGGCGTCAATATCACCTATGACGATGGGGAAAACTGGATCCTGAACAACAACCCTTCGGTGGGGCAATTCTATTCGGTGAACGTCGATAATGAAAAGCCTTACAACGTTTACGGCGGGTTGCAGGATAATGGCGTTTGGGTTGGCCCGCATCTCAATGAGGAAAATACCTCATGGCAGGCGAACGGAGACTACAATTTTAAGAGGCTTATGGGCGGCGATGGAATGCAGGTAGAGATCGACAGCCGCAACTCGGATATCGTTTACACAGGTTTCCAATTTGGAAGCTACTTCAGGATCAACAGGGAAACCGGGGAAAGGGAATTTATTCAGCCCAAACATGAGCTGGGAGAGCGGCCATATCGCTTCAACTGGCAAACCCCTATTTTACTTTCACCGCACAACCAGGATATTCTTTACATGGGCGCTAACAAATTGATGCGCAGTATGGACCAGGGCAGAAGCTGGAGTGCCATTTCTGAAGATCTTACGGGAGGCGGAAAAGAGGGCAACGTGCCTTATGGAACTCTTACAACTATAAGTGAGTCGCCTTTTAAATTTGGGTTGATCTATACCGGAAGTGATGACGGCCTGGTGCAGGTGACCAAAGACGGCGGCGGCAGCTGGACCAACATCAGTGAAACTCTTCCGCAGGATCTCTGGGTTTCAAGAGTGATAGCTTCAAATTTTAAGGAAGATAGGGTGTATGTAACGCTGAACGGCTACCGCTGGGATGATTTTACGCCTTACGTTTTTGTTTCTGAAGACTTCGGAAAGACCTGGAAAAATATTAGCGGTGACCTGCCTTTGGGGCCTGTAAACGTGATAAGGGAAGATCCGAATCGCGAAGAAGTGCTTTATCTTGGGACCGACAACGGTCTATATGTTTCAATGGATCGAGGGCGAACCTGGGAGGCCTTTAGCGCCGGAATACCCAATGTGCCTGTGCATGACCTGAGGGTTCAAAAGGAGGCAAAACAGCTGGTAGTCGGCACCCACGGCCGCTCGATCTACAGGGCAGATGTTGCGCCCGATTTCAGACATGAGGACAGAAGATCTCGGCAAAGGGGTGTGGGTGGCGCCGCTGGCAAGTGTGCAATTCTCACCACGATGGGGTAACAGCTACAGCAAATGGCTTGATCCTTATGTGCCAAAAACCGAATTTGTCTTCTATGCTTCGAAAGCGGGTAAAGCTAAAATATATGTTAAAGGCAAAGAAGGATTGCAGCTAAGGGAATTCGAAGTGGATGCCGAAGAAGGCTTTAATCAGGTGGAATATGACCTGACGATTTCTGAAAAAGCTGCAAAGAAACTGGCTAAAGACTCCAAAACTGAAAAGAACTCTAATACCGGGAAATACTATATTCCAAAGGGTGAGTATGAGGTTGAGGTGAAACTGAATGGTGCAAGTGCAACCGAAAAGCTGGAAATAAAATAGCTTTAAAAATGCCCTTTTTGACATCTCTTGCTGGTGGCCGAAATTAAAACTTTGAGTTTGCCGTTCAGAGGTGTCAAAAAGGTAATTTTAGCGGGCAAATTTGTCCTAGAATCGGCCGGAAGTCAAAGATTTCAATCGTTTTAGCAACTTCTTTAAACTGGTTCTAAATAAGAGCTAATAAAAGTATTATTGTTTGCCAGTGAGTTGAAAGGGCGTATTTTTGTGTTAATTCTTCATTAAAAATTTTATAACCGATGGGTGGATTCCTCAAATCTTCCATAGCAAGAAAACTTGTTATGGCCTTATCAGGACTTTTTTTAGTCTTGTTTTTACTTCAACATTTCATCATTAATTTCACTTCAGTATTTGGTCCCGAGTCTTTTAACGGGATTTCCCATTTTATGGGGACAAATTTCTTTGTTCAGTTTCTTTTACAACCTGTGTTGATCCTTGGGGTCGTGGTACATTTTGTGATGGGGATTGTACTTGAGGTTAATAACAGAAGCGCCAGGCCAATAGGCTATGTGAAATTCCACGGAAATGCGAACTCTTCCTGGATGTCCAGGAATATGATCTGGACAGGACTTGTAGTTCTGGCTTTTTTAGCACTTCACTTCTATGACTTTTGGTTCCCCGAGATCTATCACAAATATATTGTGGTTGATCCCGCAGACCCGATGAGATATTATCCTGAATTGGTGGCGAAATTCGCTGATCCTATTAGAACAGGACTTTATGTGATTTCTTTTATTTTCCTTAGCCTACACTTGCTACACGGCTTTTCATCCTCCTTCCAAACCGTTGGCTGGCATGAAAAGTTCTACAAAGGAATGAGAGGTGCGACTATTGCCTTTTCGATCATTATCCCGGCAGGCTTTATTTTTATTGCCCTCTTTCATTATTTTAATCAACTCTAACAGGTAAGGATTATGTCAGTTTTAGATTCAAAAACACCAAAAGGGCCACTTGAAGATAAGTGGACCAATCATAAGAATAACATCAACCTGGTCAACCCTGCAAACAAGCGTAATATTGATATTATTGTGGTAGGAACAGGTTTGGCCGGCGGTAGTGCAGCGGCCACTCTTGCAGAGCTGGGTTATAACGTAAAAACATTCTGTTACCAGGATTCTCCACGTCGTGCGCACTCTATTGCCGCGCAGGGAGGGATCAACGCTTCCAAAAATTACCAGGGAGACGGGGATTCAGATTATCGCCTTTTCTACGACACTGTAAAAGGTGGTGACTACCGTGCGAGGGAATCCAACGTTTACCGTTTGGCAGAAGTTTCGGGAAATATCATCGACCAATGTGTTGCGCAGGGAGTGCCTTTCGCGCGTGATTACGGTGGGCAGCTTGATAACCGCTCGTTTGGAGGGGTACTTGTTTCCCGTACATTTTACGCTAAAGGCCAAACCGGGCAGCAGTTGCTGTTAGGAGCATATTCTGCCATGAACAGGCAGATCAACCGTGGCAAGATCAAATCTTACACCCGTCATGAAATGCTTGATGTGGTGATCGTTGGCGGCAAAGCCCGCGGGATCATTGCCAGGAACCTCGTGACAGGTGAAATTGAAAGACACAGCGGCCATGCTGTGGTGATCGCTTCAGGTGGATACGGGAATGTGTTCTACCTTTCTACCAACGCGATGGGAAGTAACGCCACTGCAGCCTGGAAAGTGCACAAAAAAGGAGCTTATTTCGCTAACCCTTGTTTCACACAAATTCACCCAACTTGTATTCCGGTTTCAGGAGATCATCAGTCTAAATTGACGCTGATGTCTGAATCTCTTCGGAATGACGGTCGTATCTGGGTTCCGAAGAAAAAAGAAGATGCAGAAAAGATACGTCAGGGTAAACTGAAGCCTACAGAACTGGCCGAAGAAGACCGCGATTATTATCTTGAAAGAAGGTATCCTGCCTTTGGTAACCTTGTGCCTCGTGACGTGGCTTCAAGAGCGGCCAAAGAGCGTTGTGATGCCGGTTACGGAGTAAATAAAACGGGAGAAGCTGTTTTTCTTGACTTCGGAAGTGCTTTTATGCGCTACGGAAAAGAGGCGGTTTCAACACATAAAATAGAAAATGCCACCGATGCCCAGATCAAAGAACTGGGTCAAAAAGTGGTGGAGTCAAAATACGGAAACCTGTTCCAGATGTATGAAAAGATCGTGGACGAGAATCCTTACGAGACTCCTATGAAGATCTATCCTGCGGTACACTATACCATGGGTGGGCTTTGGGTTGATTATAACCTTCAAACTACCATCCCCGGATTGTACGCGGCGGGAGAAGCCAACTTCTCAGATCATGGTGCCAACCGTCTTGGAGCATCCGCTTTGATGCAGGGTCTGGCAGACGGATATTTCGTGCTGCCTTACACTATGGGAGATTATCTTGCTGCCGATATTCGTACAGGCGCTATTCCTACAGACAGCGCCTGAGTTTGTTGAAGCTGAAAACAAGGTAAAAGAACGTCTTGAAAAGCTGAAGAATACCAACGGTACCAAATCTGTCGACTACTTCCACAAACGTCTTGGAAAGATCATGTGGAACAAAGTAGGAATGTCCAGAAATGCACCAGGTCTTAAAGAAGCTATTGAAGAGATAAGACAGCTAAGAGAGGAATTCTGGAAAGATGTTCGCGTACCCGGAAGTATTGACGGCATGAACCCCGAGCTCGAAAAAGCCGGAAGGGTAGCCGACTTCCTGGAGTTGGGAGAACTTTTTGCTAAAGACGCGTTGCACAGAGAAGAATCCTGTGGAGGTCATTTTAGAGAAGAATACCAAACCGAAGAAGGAGAAGCCCTTAGGGACGACGAGAACTTCATGTATGTGGCTGCCTGGGAATATACCGGTGATCCCGGTAAGGAAGTCCTGCATAAGGAAAACCTGGATTACGAATACATAGAAGTTAAAACAAGAAGCTATAAATAGGAAAAAGTTCAAAAGTTAATAGTTAATGGGAAATGGAAGGAATAAAATCTTTTGAAGATTTGAATTGCTGGAAAACAGCAAGAAAATTGAGAATAGAAGTTTCTGAACTCATTAAAACCTTCCCTGACTATGAAAAATTTGAACTGGTTTCACAAATGCGACGTGCCTCGCGATCTGTTACTCATAATATAGCAGAAGGATATGGAAGGTTTCATTATAAAGAAAACATCCAGCTTTGCAGAGTCTCAAGAGGTTCGTTATATGAAATTCAAGATCAATTAATAACTGCGTTAGACGAAGGTTATATTGACAATAAATATTATTTGGAAATGAAGTTAAAGGTTGTGGAGTGCATTACAATTCTAAATGGTTACATCAAATACCTGAAGAAGGCCGAAGCCAACCAATAACTTTTAACTATTAACAATTCAACTAATGAATCTTACACTCAAAATATGGCGTCAAAAAGATGCCGTCACCAAAGGAAGAATCGAAACCTACCAGCTTGGTGGGGTCGAACCAGATATGTCTTTTCTTGAAATGCTTGACGTTCTTAACCAGGAGCTAATAGATAAAGGAGAAGAGCCGGTTGTTTTTGACCACGATTGCCGTGAGGGAATCTGTGGAACATGCAGCCTTCAAATTAACGGGGAGCCTCACGGGCCAGACCGTCACGTTACCACCTGCCAATTGCACATGAGAATGTTTAACGACGGGGATACCATCACTATTGAACCATTTAGAGCCAAAGCTTTTCCTGTGATCAAAGATTTGATCGTAGATCGTACTGCCTTTGAAAGAATTCAGCAGGCAGGAGGATACGTTTCTGTGAACACTTCGGGAAATACCCAGGATGCCAATGCTATTCTTGTGCCTAAAGACAATGCAGATTCTGCTTTTGATTCTGCCACCTGTATTGGTTGCGGTGCCTGTGTTGCAGCCTGTAAGAACGCCAGTGCCATGTTGTTCACTTCGGCCAAGGTGAGTCAACTTAGCCTTCTTCCGCAGGGAGAAGTAGAAGCAGATCGCCGGGTGCTTGCAATGGTAGAGCAAATGGATAAAGAAGGTTTTGGAAACTGTACCAATACCGGGGCTTGTGAAATAGAGTGTCCTAAAGGAATTTCTCTTGAGAACATCGCCAGGATGAACCGTGAATACATGAGAGCCAGTACAGACTAATTGTTTCTCAACTCAATAAATTACCAGAACCCGGCCTTTGCAGTCCGGGTTTTTTTTCGCAACTTTTATAAAAACAGCAATGGCCACAGTTCCTTTTTCTTCCAAGCTACCCCAACATAAAACCAGTATTTTTACCGTGATGAGCCAGATGGCTAATGAGTACAAGGCGGTGAACCTGTCACAGGGTTTTCCGAATTTCGATACAGATCAACACCTGAAAGATCTTGTGTGCAAAGCGATGAACGATGGCTATAACCAATACGCGCCTTTAGCCGGAATTGCACAACTGCGGGAGCAGATCGTTGAAAAGATCGAAAAGCTGCATGGGAAGCGCTACGATAAGAATTCTGAAGTTACGGTAACAGATGGAGCTACGCAGGCCCTGTATCTTGCCATCACTGCCTTTGTCAAACCGGGCGACGAAGTGATCGTTCTTAAACCGGCCTACGACAGCTATGAGCCGGCAGTAGAGTTGTGCGGTGGGAAACCTGTGCTCATCCAGCTGAAGGGGAAAGACTATAAAATAGACTGGCAGGAAGTAGAGGCGAAGATCAATTCAAAGACCCGAATGTTGATCATCAATACGCCGCACAACCCCAGCGGGAATGTCTTCAGCAAAGAAGAGATGCAAAAGCTGGAGCAGATCCTGGATGGTACAGATGTTATTCTCCTGAGTGATGAGGTGTATGAACATATCGTTTTTGATGATGCAAAACATTACAGTGCATCAGCTTTTCACGGTCTTGCAGAAAGAGCGATTGTTTGCGCCAGCTTCGGAAAGACCTTCCACAACACCGGCTGGAAAATGGGATATTGCGTGGCTCCTTCAGAATTAATGTCCGAAATGCAGAAGGTGATGGAGGTGAATGTATTTTGCGTGCATCATCCTACACAACGCGCTTTTGCGGAATATCTGCAGGAGCCAAAGCATTACCTGCAGCTGGGGGAATTTTATCAGCAAAAGAGGGATAAATTCCTGGAGCTTATAAAGGATACCGCCTTTAAGTTTACTCCCTCAAAAGGAACATATTTTCAACTTTTAGACTACTCGGCGATTTCCGAAGAAGCCGATGTTGATTTTGCTGAAAGATTAATCAAAGAATTTGGCCTGGCGAGTATTCCTGTCTCGGCTTTTAATAAAAATGGGCTGGACCAACGGCAGTTGAGATTCTGTTTTGCCAAGACCGACGAAACTTTGGAGAAAGCTGCAGAGATTCTTCAAAAAGTGAGCTAAACTATTCATTTTCATGTTTTTTTAGGCGTTCATCAATATATCCTCTCACAACTTCTGTGGTGATCCCGAAGATCACATGCACCAGCAGTTCACTGGCCTGGGTCTTAACAGGTATTTTTTTCGGGCTTCTTTCCATTCCCAGCAGTGGTAAACTTGTCTCATGTGTAGAGGCCCAGGTAGTGCCGCCAAGAATGACCCCGTCGAGCAGGCTGATGTTTTCTTTATGTCTTTTTCCGTAGCCGTAAGCCGCACCCACTGTGGCGCCTAACGGAATATTCACCAGTTGTTCCACGATCTTTTCATTTTCCAGTTTTATAGGAGTACCGGTCACCTTCATGGCAAGGTCGTCCATCACTTTTATTTGGGCCGAGCGCTCATCAATTTTGCGCACCGGTAAAAACCGTTCAACAGATGATTTTACGGCACTTCCAATAAGGCCGCCAACGAAGCCGGCAAGAAGTCCGCGGGTCGCGCTTGCAGGAAAGGAATCTTTTTCAAAAAAAGAAGTTAAGCTCATGGTTTTTTGTCATTTTACGATCTTAAAACTATTTAAAGTCTGGCCGCCGACCAATGATTTAACAAGCATTTAGGAGGGAAAAGTCAATTTTTAATACATTTACGGATGGCTGAAAAATTAAATATTGCGCTGCTTCAGGCCGACCTGGAGTGGGAAAAAATAGAAGATAACCTCAGGAATTTTGAGGAAAAGATTGGGAGACTTTCCGAAGCAGTCGATCTTATTATCCTGCCCGAAATGTTCACTACCGGATTTTCAATGAATGCCAAAAATCTGGCTGAACCGGCAAACGGGCCTTCTTTTGAATGGATGCAAAAAATGGCTTCGGAAAAAGATGCCGCTGTGACAGGCAGTATTATTACTTCTGAAAAAGGGCATTTTTACAACCGCTTATATTTTGTCTTTCCCAACGGAAGCTTTGAGAAATACGACAAGCGCCACACTTTTACTCTGGCCAAAGAACACGAAACATACGCATCGGGTACAGCACGTCTCATCGTTGACTACAAAGGCTGGAAAATTTGCCCGCTGGTGTGCTATGACCTTAGATTTCCGGTTTGGGCGAGGAATACCGAAGACTACGACCTCTTAATATATGTTGCAAACTGGCCTGCTCCCCGAACTACCGCCTGGGATGCCCTTTTAAGAGCCCGTGCTATTGAAAATATGAGCTATTGCATAGGGGTAAACCGTGTGGGAAAGGATGGTAAGGATCTGGATTATATTGGGCATTCGGCCGTATATGACAGCCTTGGTAAAAAAGTTTCCAACAAAGCCGAAGAAGCCGAGTGGGAAGAAGAAGTCTCCCTTTACAGGAAACATCTTACAGACACCCGCTCACAACTCAAATTTTTGCAGGACAGGGATGAATTTACTCTAAAGTGAAAGTATATACATCATCCCAGTTTGCACGGGCCGTGATTACATCAGGGAAATAAACTACTTTTTCGGGCTGACGTTTTCCAAGAAGGCTTCCCGTGTCCCAGATGTGATTTTTATTAGTGTCGTAAATGAGTCTTAACAGATACTTTCCTGCGCTTACGTTGTTGAAGATTATCGCTGTTTCTCCTTCACTGTACTTTTCTGCTTTCAGCTCTCCCTGTTCTGTAGTTAGCTGCAGTAAGACAGGGAAATCTTCCACATTCTGTAGGTTGACCGTGACATTTCCGTAGTCAGAATAGCTGCGGGTATTGAATTTTGCCGTTAGCGTATCATTAGCCTTTCCGAAGAAATCTACAAAAGCCCCCGGTAAGGCAGTAAGTTGGTAATTCTGTTTTTCTTCCTTCTCAAACTCGAGAATATAGGCATTGTTCCAGCGGTCGTAATTCGCTTCAAAATCCATTGGAATGGAGTCATTTCTTACAAGCTGCACCAGAGAATCGTTGATCTCCACCAGCGGGATATTGGGCAGGATCTTTATCTTTTGATCAAAATTAATCGCTCCTTTTGGATCGAAAGTAAACTGTAGTGAGTCGCTCTTCATCTCCTTTAAGCGGGTGAGCAGTGTATCTCTCGAGCCCGGAGTTTGGACGTCAAACTTCAGGGAATCCAGTGCGAGCGCAGGCTTATACCAGTAATGCAACGTGTCTGTCTTGCTGTCTTTGGTAATGGTGGCCTCAAAATTCTCAGGAATTGCAGAGAGCACATCTATTTTTAAACTGTCCTGGACGACTTCGCCCTCATATCCAAAAATGAGATGTTGCTGCGCCTTTTGTTGAGGCCGCTGAAATTTTCCTGCCAGTTTTTCCTTGAACAGGATAAGGTCAAAAACAGTTTCTGTGGGAATAGTGACATAATCATCTGCAAAGGCAATCTTGTCTGTCCTGGGGTCGTATTTATAGTTGTTATTCACATCTTTCATGGCGACCATCTGATATTTGCCTTCCTTTAGGTTGTTAAGCTGAAAAGTGGTCGCGCTGTCAAGGGTATTGGTCACATAACGGGGCATACGGGTGTAAACGGCAGAATCTGTATAGGTGCTGTCTACCTCGTAGAGCATGATCGAGATGTAAGGATCGGGTAGTTTTAAAAGGGCGTCACTTACATTACCTGCTACCGTGAGGGAATCTATGTAGGGCCCGGTAGAAAAGGCGTAAGTAAAGTAGTCTAGCGGATTCCCTTCATTATTATCTGTAATACTTCTTCCGAAGTTGATCGTGTAGGTGGTATTTTCCTGCAGGGTATCGTTGATCCTTATCCTTATGGATTTACTTGCCGTACCCAGGGGAGTAATCTCAGGTCGGGGGTCCATTGGCGGGGAAATGATCACCTGCCGTTGAGGATCAACCAGTTTGATATATTCATTAAAGTAGATCCTTATTTCCCGGGAATTAAAACTTGTGGTGAAATTTTCGGGTCGTGCCCGAACATATTCCGGAGGCGTAATATCTATTGCTCCACCATCGGGAGTACCTCGCTTGGCACAGGCTGTGACAAGAATACTACTGAAGATTAAAAACAGCAGGCGGAACAAGGAACTTTTCATCAACACAATTTTATTTACAAAGAAACAATTAATTCTGCTATTTCTGAAGCTTCAGTGGGTGACGGCCATAGTTGCAAAACTTACTTTTACCCCCGGCACCTCCAGCAGTTTATGGGCACAGGCTTCAAGGGTGGCGCCGGTAGTGACGAGATCATCTACCAACAGAATATGAAGGTTTTCAAGGTCTCCCGGCCGGGTGAGTAAAAAAGTTTCCTCAATTTTGCCCCAGCGAGCAAACCTCTTCTTAAGAGTCTGGGTTTGTGAGGTGGAAACCTTCAGCAGAATGTCATCGTAAAATGGCACTTTTAATGCCTTTGCTATTTCAACGCCAAATTTCGTCACCTGATTGTAGCCGCGTTTTTTAAGCTTCGACTTGTGTAAAGGTACCGGGATTACGGCCGAAATATCTTCAAAAGCAGCAAGATTACTAACTTCTGCACCCAGCCAGGAACCCAGGAATTCACCTATTTCTTCATGGCCTTTATACTTTAGATTGTGAATAAGCTTTTGCACCATCCCTTTTTTCTCGAAAAGCAGCAGGGAAACTGCATTTTCAACAGGAATTCTTCCATAGAAGATCTTTTCTACGGGATTGTCTTTTTCAAGATGAAAGTCGGCAATGGGAAGAAGGTGAATGCAGGGCGTGCAAAGCACCTTTTCATGTTGTAACGAGCGGGGCTTCACAGAAATTGCACACGCGCGGGTATAAGATATCCAAAAATTCGTGAAACATTTGTTAAGGAATTAGCAATTACCTGCTTAAATCTGCTAAATTTACAATGTACAACAAAAAAATAATGAATTATGACTGACCAAAAAAGTAACAATGCGCTCAAGATCCTTACCGGGGTTTTGGCGGTAGCTTTGGTGGCATTAGGAATATACACGATCAAGTTCTACAACGACCAAAAAGAAAATGAGGCGCTTCTGGAGCAGGAAAAATCTGCTATTGAAGGAGAACTTAATGATCTTATTGTGAAATATGACGAGGCAATTGCCGAAAACGAAGGACTGGATTCAGAACTTTCCGAAGCACGACAAAGAATTGTGGGGCTACGGGATTCTGTTCAAAATATGGAAGCCACAGTTGCGCTTGTTTCAAGATACCGCAGGGAAGTGAGCAATTTAAAAGCGGAAAAAGAACAGCTTTTCAAAGTCGTTGATTCCCTGAGCAATCAAAACCAACGTTTGATCACCGAAATTGACAGCACGAACAACGTTCTTCTGGAAAGAACCAGAGTGTCAGATTCTATTAAAACTCAAAACCGAAGTATGGCAAGCCAGATTGATCGCGCCGCCCAGCTTAAAGTAAGTAACCTGCGAGGGGAAGGGGTGATAGAAAGAAACAGCGGCCGGCTTGTAGAAAATGACCGCACCAGGAGAGTAGATAAAATTAGAACATGTTTTAGTCTTACTCCAAACTCTCTAGCCGAGGCAGGTGAGAAAGAGCTTTACGTGCAGGTATATAACCCTAATAACAACCTTGTTGGAGATCAAATTGCGGTACAGCATGAAGGCGGTACCATGGTTTACAGTGCAGCTACCAAGGTGTACTATGAGAACGAAGAACTGGATGTTTGTATTCTTGCCAACACCGTAGAAGAAAGACTTATAGAAGGTACCTACAAGGTGCTGGTGTACAACGGACCAAATTTGATTGGCGCTACCAGCTTTAGCCTGAGATAAAAAGCATTCAGAGATTAATTAATACGACCGCCTTGACAGGAATCAGGGCGGTTTTTTTATTTTTGCGCTATGGCAAAACAAGAAGATCAATTCAAGAATGTTATTTCCCATGCGAAAGAGTATGGGTACATATTTGCTTCCAGCGAAATCTATGACGGCCTTAGTGCAGTTTACGATTACGGACAAAATGGAGCTGAACTAAAGAAAAATATCAGGGAATACTGGTGGAAAAGTATGGTGCAGCTGCACCAGGAGATCGTGGGCATAGATGCTGCGATCCTCATGCATCCCGCCACCTGGAAGGCCTCAGGTCATGTTGATGCTTTTAACGATCCTCTGATCGATAATAAGGATTCAAAAAAGCGATACAGGGCTGATGTTTTGGTTGAGGATTATGCTGAAAAGCTTAACCAGAAAGCCCAGAAAGAAATAGATAAAGCCAAAAAACGTTTTGGTGACGCCTTTGACGAGGAGCAGTTCGTCAACACCAATGAGAGGGTACAGCGTTACCTGGGTGACAGGAAAGAGATCCTTGAACGGCTGGGTCGCTCGCTTACCAACGAAGATCTTAAGGATGTTAAGGCCCTTATCGAGGAGTTGGATATTGCCGACCCTGAGACCGGTTCTAAAAACTGGACTGACGTTCGCCAGTTCAACCTCATGTTTGGAACCAAACTGGGAGCTTCTTCGGAGACTGCTTCTAACCTCTATTTAAGGCCCGAAACTGCACAGGGGATCTTTGTAAATTTCTCAAACGTGCAAAAGACAGGTAGAATGAAGATCCCGTTTGGGATTGCACAAACCGGAAAAGCTTTTAGAAATGAGATCGTGGCCAGGCAATTCATCTTTAGGATGAGGGAATTTGAGCAAATGGAGATGCAGTATTTTGTGCGTCCGGGAGAGGAGCTAAAATGGTATGAGCATTGGAAAGAGATGCGTCTAAAATGGCATTTATCCCTTGGTTTGGGTGAAGAGAACTACAGGTTCCATGACCATGAAAAGCTGGCCCATTATGCCAATGCCGCGGCAGATATAGAATTCAACTATCCTTTTGGCTTTAAAGAACTGGAAGGAATCCACTCCCGTACAGACTTTGACCTTAAGGCTCATGAAGAACATTCGGGCAAGAAATTACGTTTCTATGATCCCGAGCTAAAGGAAAATTATGTGCCTTACGTGATTGAGACCTCTATTGGCCTTGACAGGATGTTCCTTGCTGTACTTGCGGCTTCCTTGCAGGAGGAGCAGCTGGAAGATGGCAGCTCGAGGACGGTTCTCAAATTGCCGGCCATTCTTGCACCCTACAAAGCCGCTGTTTTGCCGCTCGTTAAAAAAGACGGGCTTCCCGAGCTTGCCCAGGAAATTGTGGAAGAGCTTAAATGGGATTTCAATGTGCAGTATGACGAAAAGGATGCTATTGGAAGAAGGTACAGACGCCAGGACGCAGCAGGAACGCCATTATGTATTACTGTTGATCATGAATCTCTGGAGAACAGGACCGTAACTATACGTTTTCGTGACAGTATGGAACAAAAACGGGTTCCTATTGCTGAAGTCTCAAAAATGATCTCTCAGGAAGTGGATTTTAAACACTGGATGAAGAAGTAGGATTATTCTACGTAAAAAACGTTAAAAAAAGGTCAATTCTTTCTGAATTGCCCTTTTTTTATGCCTAAAAACCTCGAATTTCGGTTAAATTTAGGCTTTTAAATTCCCCTGCCGCGTGAAGAAAATTATACTTTTTGCCCTCCTCTGTTTTTCCGGGCTTACTTTATTTGCACAAGACAAGATGACACCGGTTGAGGTGGGCTCATCCAAACCGGTTCTTTCCCGGCCGCTGTCTTCAAAGGTTCTTGTCCCGCCCAGAATGGAGCGTGAAGAAGTGAACGAAAAACGACGTGGTGCGCCAAGGATCGTTCCCGGAAAAGGCTATCCAAAATCAATGGATGCCGCATGGCAAAAAGAGATGGGTAAGATCCCGGGAAGAGCACCTTCCCTAACTTTTGATGCCGTTGAAGGTACTCACGAACCCCTGGATCCAACCGGGGCAGTAGGGCCAAATCATTATGTTACTGCATTTAATTCGGGTTTTGCCATCTATGATAAAGCAGGGAACCTGTTATCGCCACCAGCAGATCTTTCCAGCCTGGGAGGAGAGTTTGCCGGGGAAGACCTGGGAGATCCAATCGTACAGTACGATTCTTTTGCAGATCGCTTTATCATTATGCAATTCGCGGGATGTGGCGAATGTGTCAGTCGCGAAGATGAAACAAATGGACTTCTAATAGCGGTGTCTCAGGGCCCAGATCCTGTCAATGACGGCTGGTACACCTACAGGTTCAAAACGGGAACCTTTCCCGATTATCCAAAACTTTTCATCTGGAGTGATGGTTACTACATCACTACCAACCAGGATCCTACAGATAGTGATTATCAAAAGGTGATCTATGTGCTGGAGAGAGAGCAGATGCTTAAAGGCCAGGAGGCCCGGCATATTGGTCTGCCACTTCCGGGGGCACAGTATAACAGCTTTTTAAGCCCGGCCGGCTTTAATGCAGTAGGGGAAGAAGCTCCTCCTAAAGGAAGCGCGCCCCTTATTTATTTTCAGGATGATTCATGGATGGGAGTTAATGTTGACCATCTTAAAATGTGGGAGATCAATGTGGATTGGAATACTCCTCTGAATTCAGAAATTCATGAAAGTCAGGTTTTGGGCCCCTCAGAGGGGGTCACACCCTTCCATTCCACCTTTGACGGCGGTTCCTTCAGCAACCTTTCACAACCCTCGGGCCCCGACATAGATGCATTGCAGGGGGCGATCATGTATCCCACTTCATACAGGCGTTTTGAAGATCACAATTCTGTGGTTTTCAATTTTGTTGTTGATGTAGATCCTTCAGCAGTTGAGCACGCGGGAATTCGGTGGTATGAGCTGCGACAGCCAAGTTCGGGCGGGCCGTGGAGTGTGTACCAGGAAGGTACCTATGCGCCCGATTTCAGCGATCGCTGGTGTGGCAGTATAGGCATAGACAGGTATGGCAACATTGGTATGGGATTCACTATTCTCAATGATAATGAAAGAAGAACTATTCTTCCAACTTTAGCATATACCGGCCGTTACGCACAGGATCCCCCGGGGATGATGACCATAGAAGAACAATACATTGCTGAAAGTACAGAAATAGATGAAAGCAACAGGTATGGAGACTACTCCCATCTTTCGGTGGATCCCGTAGATGGCAGCAGCTTTTGGTTCGTGGGGGAATATTTTAAAAATAACACACGGGTAAACGGCGTGGGGGTGTTCCAAATTGAATCTCCTTATTCAAAAGATGTCGGCATCGTAGATATTGTTGAGCCTGCGAGTGCGGGAGTTGAGGGAGACCAACAGGTGACGGTAAGCATCAGGAATTTTGGACAGCTGCCGCAAACCGATATTCCTCTGGTCGTTACTGTTGATGGAGAAACTGTTCTATCAGAAACTTTCGAGGGTACAGTGGAGCCTGAATCATCAATAGAATATACTCTTGAAGGCCGCCTCACGCTTGCAGGGAATTCATCTTTTGAGGTTACTGCCGCCACCGCTCTGGAAGGTGATGAACAGGAAGATAACAATTCTTATACGGTGACACTTGAGGATCTTGAGCCAAACGATATTGGGGTGACGGTTATAAAAAGTCCCGATTCCTTTACCTCTTTGGCTGAAAGTGTTTTTCCGCCAGATGAAGTGGTGTTAATTCTGGAGAACTTCGGAAGTGAACCGCAAAGCAATTTTGAGGTGCAATACAGCATTGACGGCGGGCCTGCTGTCACCGAAACTGTGACCGAAGAACTGGGAGTCAAAGAAGAACTCGCCTACACCTTTAATTCTAAACCAGATCTTTCTGAAGTTGGCGTCTACCAGATCTCTGCCAGGACCTTGCTTCCTTCAGATACAGATCCTTCCAACGATGGAATTGAAAAAACCTTTGCGCATCTCGACTGTATCCCCACCGGCTCAGATTGTCGCTTTGGCGACGGAATTCAGGACTTTTACCTGGGAGATATCGAGAACGAGAATATCTACTGTACAAACGGATACTATAATTTCCTCGAAATTTCTACCCGGCTCGACCGCTCGCAGGGGACTTTCGTTGTAGGCGTGACAACAGGTTTTGCCAGCAATGACGATGAAAGATTTTCTATGTGGATAGATTTTAATGACAATGCGGTCTTTGATCCCGAAGAACTTTTGATCGATGCGGCGGTCATTCCTTCCAGCAACAGGATGTATAGCTATGAATTCAGTATTCCTGAAGATGCGCCTTTAGGAGAACATATCCTGCGGGTTCGTGCCGGGGATACCAATGCTTTTGGAGGTGGAAATCTCAATGATCCCTGTGCTGTTATGGCCTTCGGAAATACGCAGGACTATATGGTCATTATTGAAAGCAGCATCAAAGAATCTGAGCTAAAAGATGCAGAGTTGATCGTGAGTTCAAAAGACGGCGACACATATCTGGCAAGTCTTACCAGCAGCTATCAGCGGGAAGTTTACATCACCGTTTATGACCTACTGGGCCAGAAATTGCTGGATTATCCTGTGCAAAAATCGGCCAGGGCACATGAATATTCCCTGGACATGTCTTACGTTCCGCCGGGAGTGTACCTGGTAAGAATGGGAACTCACGATGAGGGCCGGGTGAAAAGAATTGTTGTGCCATAAAGGAACCTGACCGGGTTTTGAACCCTGTCAGGGTTGGTGTTGGAAACAGGCTCAAAAATGCTATTTTTGAGCAACATTAAAATCCCCCTTCATGAAGATCATCTCTTACAACGTCAACGGAATAAGAGCAGCAATAAAAAAAGGCCTTGTAGAATGGCTGGAATCTGCAGATGCCGATGTGGTATGCCTGCAGGAGATCAAAGCGAACCCCGAACAATTTGATCATGAACCGCTTTATGAGCTTGGTTATAAATACAACTCCTGGTTTCCCGCCGAGAAAAAAGGCTACAGCGGAGTGGCTATCCTAAGCAAAATAGAGCCCAAAAATGTGAGTTTTGGCACCGGGATAGACTACATGGACTTTGAAGGCCGAAATATTCGGGCAGATTTTGAAGACTGTTCTGTGATGAGCCTTTACCTGCCTTCGGCGACAAATCCTGCGCGGCTGGATCACAAGCTGCAGTACATGGAAGATTTTCAGAAATATATTGATGAGCTCAAGATGGAGCTGCCTCATCTGGTGATCTGCGGTGATTACAACATTTGTCATGAAGCCATTGACATTCATGATCCCGTAAGGCTGAAGAACACTTCAGGATTTCTTCCGGTGGAGAGGGAATGGATTGGGAAATTCATCGAATCTGGATTTGTCGATGCCTTCAGGCATTTAAATGCTGAACCGCACAATTACTCCTGGTGGAGCTATCGTGCCGGCGCCAGGGACCGTAATAAAGGTTGGAGGATCGATTACAGCATGGTGAGTAAACCCTTACAAGAAAAGATCAAACGCGCCGTTATACTTCCGGAAGCAAAACACAGCGACCATTGTCCTGTACTTGTCGAAATTGCCTAACCCAAAACCTCGATTATGAAAAGAACGTTCATTATTGCCTTTTTCAGCAGTAGCCTGCTGCTTACCTCCTGCGTGTCTTCAAAAGTGTATAAAGACCTCGAGGCGCGCCATGCGCAGCTTCAGGAAGAGAATCAAGACCTCACAAATGACCTGCATGAGCTTCGGGATTTGAGTGCAAGTGAAAAGAAAGATCTTCAGCAGCAGATAGATGCGCTTAAGCAGGAACGGGAACGGCTACAACAGGAATACGCGGTTCTTCAAGAAAATTATGAGAAACTAAAGACCTCCTATGATGCCCTTGAGGCGAACAGTTCTTCGGCCCTGGCCGAAAATTCAAAAAGGAACCGGGAACTTTTAGCAGAACTGGAACAAAAGGAAAAAACCCTGGCCGCCGAAAAGGCAAGGCTGGAGAAGCTACAGCAGGACCTCGCTGCACGTTCCAACAGGATCAATGAACTTGAAAGTGTGATCGCGGCTAAAGATGCCAAAATGAACGCCCTCAAAAATGCCATTTCTAAGGCGCTTGTAAATTTTGAAGGCAAAGGTCTTACCGTAGAGCAGCGTAACGGCAAAGTGTATGTTTCAATGGAAAATAAATTGCTGTTTAATTCGGGCAGCTGGGCAGTGAATGCTGAAGGTAAGCAGGCGGTGCAGCAGCTGGCAAGTGTTTTGGCTCAAAATCCTGATATTGCCGTGCTTATTGAAGGCCATACAGATAATGTACCTTACAACGGCAGCGGTCAATTAACCGATAACTGGGATCTTTCCACAAAAAGAGCTACTGCTATTGTACACCTGCTGCAGGAAAATAAAAATATAGATGCTCAAAATCTTACTGCGGCCGGAAGAGGGGAGTACGCTCCCGTGGCCAGTAACGAAACTGCAGAGGGCCGGGCGAAAAATAGAAGAATTGAAGTAATTCTTACGCCCAAGCTGGATGAGCTTGAGAAGCTGCTGCAGGAAAGCGAATAATTTTAATTAAATTGTTATAAGAGGGGCCAAAAATGCAATTTTTGGCTCCTCTTTTTTTATTGTAGATCGAGTTTCATGATTTGATCTGTCTGCAGGTCATTTCCCACCCAAAAATCATGGGTGCCGGCAAACTCAAACCGGTTCCTTTTGTAGAACCTTATCGCATTTTCATTTTTCTCCCACACCCCGAGCCACAAATAACGCATCTTCCTCTGGATTGCCATTTCGATCACCACGTCAAGCATTTTCTGCCCAAATTTTTGATTTTGATGCTGCCTGAGTACATAAATCCGTTCGAGCTCCATCCCGTCATCCTCCTGAAAATCTGTTTGGGCACGACCAAGATTGATCTTAAAGTAGCCTACGATCTGCTCCTGTGCCTTTGCAAAGTAAAATTCTGAATGTGGGTCTAAAAGTTCATTTTTAAGGCTGCTTTCACTGAAGGCCTTGTCGAGGTAGGAGTGAAGATCCTCCGGGTTGTTTTGAGAGCCGAAAGCATCAATAAATGTATTTCGGCTTAACTCTTTTAGCTGCGGAAGGTCAGCCGGAGAGAGTTTCTCAAAAATGAGTTTTTCCAGAGGCGTCTTGTCTGTCATTGCGTTTTAGGCCTTTTTAAAGTACGTCATCAATAATAAGCAAAATATTGTCGATCTCCTGAAGCAGCGGCCGGTATTGAGAAGTTTCGGTTTTTATGCCTGTAAGGATTAAATCAAAGAATTTCTTTCCAAAAAGAGCAGTAAGGATATTTTAAATGCTTAACAAGTTCTCTTCATAATGAAGAAATTTAAAGCAGAAAAATTTCAAATAATAAAATAGAAGCGGCTTTTTTCTATTTTTGGTATGTTAAATGTTAATAGTTCTCTATTAACCCTCTAACCAACTTATCATGAAACAAAAACTACTTCTTTTGATAGGATTACTGGTCCTTGCTTCTTGCAGCAGCGTGAAGCGAAGTCAGCGGGCCCTTAACGAGGGTGATTATAATGAATCAATTGCTATTGCAATTGGGAAACTTCAGAAAGACAAGACCAAAAAGGCAAACCGGGAGCACATTCTTATTCTTGAAACTGCTTTCAGAAAAATGACAGAGGCAGAAAAGAAACGCATCGCTTTTCTGAAAAAGGAAGGGAATCCGGTTAATAGTCGGGAGATCTATCGAATTTATACCAGATTAGACGGGATCCAGAACAGCATCCTTCCGTTACTGCCACTTTACGTAGGGGAGAATGGAAGAGAGGCAAAATTCAAAATGACCGATTATTCCGCAGAAATAATAGATTCAAAAAAGGCATATACAGAGGCTCTTTACCGGGAAGGAGAGTCCTTAATGCAACAGAATGATAAATTATCCTTTAGAAGAGCGCACACAGTTTTGGAGGAGTTGCAAAATCTTTCACCGGGTTACGAGGACACACAAGATCTACTTGAGGAATCGCACTTTATGGGCACCGATTTTGTTTTGGTCGAACTACACAATGAGACTCCCTTTGTTATCCCAAAAAAACTGGAAGCTGAGCTTCTTGATTTTAATACTTACGGGCTGGATGATTTCTGGACTGAGTACCATGCTTTCAGAAACAGGGAATATAAATATGATTTTTCTGTCAATCTCGATTTCCGGAAGATCTTTATTTCACCTGAAAGGGTGCTGGAAAAGGAAATACCTTTGGAAGCAGAGGTCCTTGATGGTTACACCTTTAAAAAAGATCGCAGGGGAGAATTTGTTTTAGACAGTTTGGGAAATAAGATCAAAATTGAAAATTATGTAAAGGTGAAAGGTACTCTCTACAAGACGATTCAAACGAAATCTTTGGCATTGGAAGGGAAAGTAGATTATCTCGATCTTGAAAGAGACAGATTGATGAACAGCTATCCCTTACAAACTGAATTTATTTTTGAGAATGTATTTGCCCGGTTTAAGGGGGATGAACGGCTTTTAACTAATGACGATAAAGCTTTATTGAGAAATCATTTTATTCCTTTTCCCAGTAACGAACAAATGCTGGTGGATGCATCTGAAGATATTAAAGGACGATTGTACCCCATCTTAAAAAGAAATAAGCTGAGGTAATTTTTTACCTGTTTCTATATAAAGAAAGGCCTTCATTTTGAAGGCCTTTATCTTTTCTGATTTCTACCTGAACCAGTTTAGCCGAACAAATAACTCACTACATCTTCAATCTTCGAGACCTTTTGAACATTGATGCTGAAGTTTTGCTTCGGAATTTTGCTCTGGCTGGAAATGATGATATGCGCAAAACCTAATTTTTCGGCCTCCAGGATGCGTTGCTCCACCCTGGTCACCGGCCGCACTTCGCCCGCCAGTCCAACTTCGGCGGCAAAACAAATATCTTTTGGTACGGCAATGTCTTCATTGCTGGAAAGAATGGCAGCAACGACGGCAAGATCAAGGGCAGGATCGTCAACAGAAATTCCGCCGGTGATATTCAGGAAAACGTCTTTTGCGCCCAGCCTGAAACCGGCCCTTTTCTCCAGCACCGCCAGCAGCATGTTGAGGCGTTTTGAATTGTAGCCCGTCGCCGAGCGTTGCGGAGTACCATAAACAGCCGAACTCACCAGCGCCTGAATCTCGATCATCAAGGGCCGCATGCCTTCAACAGTAGCAGCAATGGCCGTTCCACTCAGGTCTTCTTCATTTTTCGAAATCAATATTTCTGAAGGGTTGCTCACTTCTCTCAACCCATTGCCCTGCATCTCGTAGATGCCCAATTCATTTGTCGAACCAAACCTGTTTTTGTGCGCCCGAAGAATTCGGTAAACGTGATTACGATCGCCTTCAAACTGCAAAACAGTATCCACCATATGCTCAAGCACCTTTGGGCCTGCAATGCTTCCTTCCTTCGTGATATGACCAATAAGGATAACGGGAACCGAAGTCTCCTTGGCATATTTGATCAATTCGGCAGTACACTCCCTAATTTGGGAAATACTTCCGGGACTACTCTCAATATAGTCGCTGTGCAGAGTTTGAATGGAGTCTATGATCACGATCTCGGGCTCCAGTTTCTCGATTTGCTGAAAGATATTTTGGGTCTTGGTTTCAGTAAGTATATAACAGTTGCCGGCATTGGGATTGATGCGTTCTGCCCGCATCTTGATCTGCTGCTGGCTTTCCTCTCCCGAAACGTACAAGGTCCTGAAGTTGAGGTGCAGCGAGATTTGCAGCAGCAGTGTACTTTTACCAATTCCGGGTTCGCCGCCAAGAAGGGTAAGGGAGCCGGGGACAATGCCGCCGCCTAAGACCCTGTCAAGTTCGTTGTTATTGGTGTTGAGCCTTTTTTCTTTTGAGGTCTCTATTTCTGAAATTCGCAACGGACGGGCAGCGCGTTTCGGCGTCGCAGTACCGGGAGATTTCCATGCGGTCTTTTCCTCTTTTTGCAGTACTTCCTCGACCAAAGTATTCCATTCGCGACAGGAATTGCACTGTCCCTGCCATTTTGCATGTTGGCTTCCGCAGTTTTGGCAAAAGAAAGTTGTCTTTGTCTTAGCCATTGATAAAATTCACTTTTTTGAGAGGCTAATAACCGAAATCCTTTTTAATTAGTTCGGCTTTTTCAAGCATAAAATCTATAGTCATAAACGCCACCGGCTCCTTGCCATAGGCGCTTTGGTAGGTCTTCATTGCCTTTTTTGGCCTGCCGTTCTCCTCATAAGAGCGGGCCAGGTAATAATTGCCAAGCGTGGAGGCAGGATACTGTTCCTGTGCCAGGTCGCCAAGTTTTTCAAGTTCATCCCAGTTTTGTTGATCTTCCAGTGCCTTTCCAATAGCCAGGAAGTCATTTATTCGCACCTTTTTCTCAATTTTGAAGTTGGTATTGATCTCTTCATACTTCTGGGTGAGAAAATCCAAAGCTGAAGCTTCGGTAGCAACGATGTGATCATAGTCTTCCAAAGAAATTGGGCGGTAAGAGGCAAAGATCTTCTCCAGGGCGCGAGGCAAAGCCTGCCCTACCATAGAGTAATGGGTTGCCGGTGAAAGGTCGTCGAAGAAATAATGAAGATTCTCATTTTCTACTGCCTTTAACCGATTGTCCAGCTGCCTGATGGATTTTTCCAGAGCGGGAATGTCTCCCGAAGAGGTCGCGAGGTAGAACCATTTTGGAGAGGTTGCAGTGGCAAGAGACTGCTCCAGCCACTCGGCTACCGGCGGTGCAAGATCAGGGCTAAGGTTGATGTAGGCCTGGAAAAGGGGCTCTTCCTTAAAAAGGTAGTAATTGATGAAATTTGCTGTAATGTCGTGTCCTGCCAAAACCGTAAACCTGGCAGTCCTGTAGTTGGAGTCAAGGAAGGGAAGCAGCTCCATCCCCAGAAATTCGAAGAACTTGGCTCCACCTTTTACCGGTAAGCCCGTTTGCTCATCATAGCTGCAATCTAAGTCACGGCTTGAATCCTGATTAATGCCCACCACGATAGATTCAGGGATGTCGTCCCAATAGGAATAGTAGTCTACATCGCCGGCCATGGGTTCAAAAAGGTAGTCGCCATCAAGTACAATGATCAAAGGATACCTCTTGTCTTTGTTGCTGTCGTAGTTGCGGGGAAGCTGGATCTTGAGCTCTCTTTCTGCACCCAGTTTAGAAGAGCTAAAGGTCTTGTATACGGCCTGGGAATGCGCGACCTGAAAAAAAAGAAATAATACAGGAATGAGTAAGATTCGGTGCATAGCTTTAGGTGTTTTTCCTAAAGCAATATAGAATTTTATTTCTTTTGATTATAAATCGGTAAAAATAACAAAGAAAGTCCGCCAATCACGATGATCATCAGGGTTTGGGAGGCCCACATGATCCAGCCAAAAGCTTCCGCAGCCTGTTTGTTGATGCCAAACAGCAAAAGTACCGCGCCTACTGCAATGGGATAGACGCCAATCCCGCCGTTGGTGGCAGAAATGGCAAAAGTACCAACAATAAATGCTGCCATTATCCCGGCTATAGAAAGTGCACTGGTTTCAGGTATAGTAAATTTGACGACATAGAACATTAGCAGGTACATCACCCAAATGAAGACGGTATGAAACAGGAAAGCCATCTTTTTCTTCATTTTCAGGATACTACGCATGCCTTCAAGCAGCCCGCGTGCAAAATCCCTGATCTTCACCATCAAATGATGTTCGGAATTCTTTACCAGCCTAAGGATCACAATTCCCACTAAAATGGCAGCAAAAAGAATCCCGATAGAAAGGAAAGGGTTAATGTCATGGCTGTTGAAGTAGTCCAGCATGTTTTCGGTTTGAATGAGCAAACCTCCAATAACGATGAGCAGCAGCATGAGAAGATCGGCAATACGTTCAGAAACAATGGTCCCAAAAGCCTTCTCAAAAGGTATTTTCTCATAGGTAGAAACTGTGGCTCCTCTAAGAACCTCGCCAGATCGCGGCACGCCAAGATTGGCGAGATAGCCTCCCATCACTGCCATAAAACTGTTTCCGAAGTTCAATTGGTAGCCCAGTGGTTCAAGAAGGAATTTCCAACGGTAAGCCCGGGAAAGGTGGGACAGCAAGCCCAGGAGCAGTGATAAAAAAACCCATTTTAGGTCGGCGAGCCGGATATTGTTCCAAAGCTCATCCCTTTCTGCAGCTGTGGCGCTGCTAAGGGAATACCATATCAAAAAAACTCCCAGCAATAGCGGGAGTATGGTTTTGGAAAGTTTTATAAGTTTTTGTTTCAACTCTATTGTAAGAGATTGTTTTCTTCATTAGGGAAAACCAGTGCCGGCTTAAAGTTCTTCGCCTCTTCAATGTCCATCATGGCGTAAGTGATAAGGATCAAGATATCTCCTTTTGCGACCTTTCGGGCAGCTGCTCCATTCAACGTGATCTCTCCACTGCCTCGGGTTCCCGGGATGGCATAGGTTTCAAGCCTTTCGCCGTTATTGTTGTTCACGATCTGCACCTTTTCTCCTTCAATGATGTTGGCGGCCTCCATGAGATCTTCATCAATAGTTATACTACCTATATAGTTAAGGTCTGCGCCGGTTACTTTTACGCGGTGAATCTTTGACTTAACAACGTGAATTTGCATGCCTGCTTAATTTAAAGCTATGTTATCTATTAACCGGATGTCCCCGGCATAAGCGGCTATAAATGCTCTGTATTTATGGCCGTTCTCTTTGACTTCAAGGGTTTTCAAACTATCTGCGTTTGCAATCTCGAAATATTCCAGTTCCAAAAAAGAGCTTTTTTCGAACTCTTCTCTGACCCAGGCGGTTAGTTCTTTTGCACTTTTTGTGCCAAAATTCTCCTTCACCTGTTGCAACACATTATAGATGAATGCCGCGTTTTGTCGTTCTTCCCGGGATAACCTTTCATTGCGCGAACTTCTCGCCAAACCTGAAGCTTCCCGGTGAATTGGACAACCCACGATCTCTACCGGAAGGTGATATTTTTCAACCAGTTTCTTAATGATCTGTAGCTGTTGATAATCTTTCTCTCCAAAAAAGGCTTTATCGGGCTGTACCATTTCAAAAAGCTTTTTGACAATGGTGCCCACGCCATTGAAATGTCCTTTTCTGAATTTTCCTTCCATTTCAAACTCCAGCCCGTCAAAAGAGAATTCTTCAGAAGTAATGTCTTCTCCATAGATTTCTGAAGCAGGTGGTGAAAAGATCAGGATATTTGGACTCAAGGCTGTAATACGCGCCACATCCTGTTCAAAGGTGCGCGGGTATTTTTCAAGATCCTGTGGATTATCAAATTGAGTAGGATTTACAAAGATGCTTACCACCACTTTATCACAGGAAGAAAGCGCCTGTTCCATAAGGGAAAGATGTCCCTCGTGCAAGGCACCCATCGTGGGAACAAAACCGATGCTCAGGCCTTCAGTTTTGTACTCGCTAATCTGCGTTTTGAGGGCGCGCTTCTCCTTTAAAATCTGCATCTTATTGTAAAATTAACAGCGTGCAAACTTAAGATAATACTCGCAATCTGCATAAAATTTTGTAATTTTGCGTGTTTTTTATTCACAACCGCATTAAAGCAGTGGCCTTATGAAAGAAAAGAGGATATTGTACGTATCATCTGAAGTAATACCTTATTTACCCGAAACCGAAATCTCATCTATGTCTTTTGAAGCCCCCCGAATGGTCAACAATCAGGGAGGACAAATTCGCATATTTATGCCCCGGTTTGGAAACATCAATGAGCGAAGGCATCAGCTGCATGAGGTGATAAGGCTATCTGGAATGAATCTGGTGATCAATGATCTTGACATGCCTTTGATCATTAAAGTTGCTTCGATTCCCAAGGAGCGTATGCAGGTATATTTTATCGATAACGAGGATTACTTTAAGCGAAAGGCCACGCTTACAGATGAGGAAGGAAATCTCTTCCCCGATAACGATGAAAGAGCGATCTTTTTTGCAAAAGGAGTGATAGAAACTGTCAAGAAACTCAACTGGTCGCCAGATATTATACATGTCAATGGCTGGTTGTCATCTTTATTGCCGCTATACCTGAGAAACTACTACGGGAATGAACCTTTGTTTAAGGATGCTAAAATAGTGACCTCTGTATACAATCAAGACTTCGAAGGCACGTTAGATAAAGACCTGTATAAAAAAGTCCTTTTTGACGGACTGGAGAATGAACAGGTGAAACATCTAAAAAAACCTACCTACGTGAATATAATGAAAACCGCGGTTGACAATTCAGATGCAGCTGTCATAGCGGGAGATAACATTCCTGAAGAGCTTAAAAAATACCTAAGCAAGCTGGACAAACCCGTTCTGGAATACAAGAACAAAGAGGAATTTGCCCAGGCGTATCAGGATTTCTACATGAATCAAGTATTATCTTAGAAGAATCTCAATGAATTTAAAAAATACGATGTTGAAAATAACAACAGTTGTGGCTGTTGTTTTTTCTTTTGTAGCGTGTGAAGACGACTTTGAAAGTATAGGAACCGAAGTCATAGGACAGCCCGGCTTTAATGCCGAGTTGTATGATGAAGCCGAAATTTCTGCGCATACCAATGATCTTGCCCCGGTGCAAACAAACCGCCTGCCGGTTTACCTGCTGGGCGTTTATAACAATGAGTTGTTTGGCGATCAAACTGCCAGTATTCTGTCTCAGCTAAAGCTTTCCTCTACAAGTCCCGATTTCGGGACAGAGCCTGTGCTGGATAGTGTGGTTTTGAACATCCCATATTTTTCTACCAAACTTGACGACTCAGAAAATGGGGATGCCAGGTACAGACTGGATTCCCTTTATGGTAATGCGCCAATCAGACTGAGTATTACGGAGACGAATTTCTTTTTAAATAGTTTTGATCCCAACACAGATTTTGAGAAGGCTCAAAAATATTATTCTAATCTTGGCCCGCAAATTGAAAGCAACCTCACCGAAAATGTACTTTACCAGAATGAGGCCTTTGAATTTTCGAATGATGAGGTGGTTGAGTTGGATGCAAATCCTGCTGCTGCCGAAGATACTGTAAGGTATGCTCCAAGAATGAGACTTATGCTGAATAAGAAATTTTTTCAGAAGAAGATTCTTGACAAACAGGGAGCCGCCGAGCTGTCGAGTCAGAGCAACTTCAATAATTTTCTTAGAAGTATCTATATCAAGGCTGAACAAACCGGAGATGCGGGAAGTATGGCTTTACTCAATCTTAATGCGGAAGGAGCCGGCATAACCCTTTATTACCGTGCCAAGGTGACCGATACAGAGGACAGTGATGAAGATGGTGATACTTCCGAAGTTATTGAGGAAAACAGGCTTTTCCAGTTAACCTTCGGGCAAACCGAGGTAAATACCTTTGAGCAGGAAGTGCCTCAATTTAATGAGGAGGATAATCTTTATTTAAAAGGAGGCGAGGGATCAATGGCTATAATTGACCTTTTTAGCGGTCCCGATGTAGACGGTAATGGAGTGTCTGATGAGCTTGAATATCTAAGAGATAACGACTGGCTTATTAATGAAGCAAATCTCGAGTTTTACGTGAATGGCAGCTATATGAACGGGCAAAATCAACCTGAGAGAGTTTATTTATACAACCTCGATCAAAACAGGTTGCTGGCAGATTATACGCTGGATGCCTTAGGTGAATTAAATGCCCCAACATCCACTTCCAACAGAGGACATCTGGTTCCCCTGGAACGGGATGAAAACGGTAACGGGATTAAATACAAGATCAGGTTGACAAGGCATATCAATAATGTTATAACCAAAGATTCTACAAACGTGAGACTTGGTTTGGTTGTAACGCAAAATGTGAATCTGGTAAATAATGCAGCGGTGCTTCAAACAGAAGGCGCAGAGGTTAGTACAGTTCCTGTGGGATCTGTGGTTACTCCCGAAGCCACTGTTTTATATGGTCCAAATGCAGAAAATGAAGAAAAACGGCTAAAGCTGAAGATTTACTATACAGAATCAAAGAACTAGAATATGTGTGGAATTGTTGGATACATAGGCCATAGAGAGGCTTATCCTATAGTGTTGAAAGGTCTCCAGAGATTGGAGTACAGAGGTTATGACAGTGCGGGAATCGCTTTGTATGACGATAAAGAATTAAAGGTCTGTAAGACAAAAGGAAAAGTAGCCGATCTTGAGGCTAAGATTGAGAATGAAATGAGCACCAACGGCACTTTAGGCCTTGGTCATACCCGTTGGGCAACTCACGGGGTGCCAAACGATGTGAACTCTCACCCTCATGTCTCTAATTCGGGTGACCTGGTGATCATTCATAACGGGATCATCGAGAATTATGAATCACTCAAAAAAGAGTTGATCACGAGGGGTTACACTTTTGAATCTGATACAGATACAGAAGTTTTGGTCAACCTTATTGAAGATGTGATCAAAAAGGAAAATGTAAAACTTGGGAAGGCGGTACAAATTGCCCTTAATCAAACGGTGGGTGCTTATGCAATCGCGGTTTTTGACAAGAAGAAGCCCAACGAAATAGTAGTTGCAAGACTTGGTAGCCCACTGGCTATTGGGGTTGGTGAAGATGAATATTTCATAGCTTCAGATGCCTCTCCTTTTATAGAATTTACCTCAAATGCTATTTACCTGGAAGACGGGGAAATGGCCGTGGTGAGAAGAAATAAAGGGGTTAAGGTGAGAAAGATCAAGGATGACAGCCTGGTTGATCCTTATGTGCAGGAATTACAGCTTAACCTTGAGCAGATCGAGAAGAACAGCTTTGATCACTTCATGCTGAAGGAGATCTATGAACAACCAAGTGCCATCACAGATACCTTTAGAGGTCGTTTACAGGTTGATGCAGGGATGATCCGCATGGCCGGGGTAGATGATAACCTCGAGCGTTTCCTTAACGCAAAGCGTATTGTGATCGTTGCCTGCGGAACTTCATGGCATGCAGGGCTTGTAGCCGAGTATGTTTTTGAAGATCTTGCGAGAATTCCTGTGGAAGTGGAATATGCCTCGGAATTCAGGTATAGAAATCCAATTATCAATTCAGATGATATTGTGATCGCTATCTCTCAAAGTGGGGAAACTGCCGATACTATGGCGGCGATCAAACTTGCAAAGGAAAAAGGCGCTTTTGTCTTTGGAGTTTGTAACGTGGTTGGTTCTTCTATTTCAAGAGAGACCAATGCAGGAGCTTACACTCACGCAGGTCCTGAAATTGGGGTGGCTTCAACAAAGGCCTTTACAACCCAAATTACCGTTTTGACCCTTATGGCGCTCAAACTTGCGAAGGCAAAAGGCACCATTTCAAACAGTGATTTCCATATGCACCTAAGAGAAATGGAAACTATTCCTCACAAGATCGAAGTGGCGTTGGAATCAAATGAGCATATCAAGATAGTTGCCGATAAATATAAAGACGCGAAAAACTGCCTTTACCTGGGAAGAGGTTTCAACTTCCCTGTAGCTTTGGAGGGTGCTTTGAAGCTGAAGGAGATCTCTTATATTCATGCTGAAGGTTATCCTGCTGCCGAGATGAAGCACGGGCCAATCGCGCTTATCGATGAAGAAATGCCGGTGGTGGTGATCGCTACCCGAAAAGGGCATTATGAGAAGGTGGTGAGCAACATTCAGGAGATCAAATCAAGACAGGGTAAGATCATTGGTATAGTTACCGAAGGAGACACCAGCGTTCGCGACCTTGCAGATTACGTGATCGAGGTGCCCGATACTATTGAGGCGCTTACTCCGCTTATTACGACCATTCCGTTGCAGTTGCTTTCTTACCATATAGCGGTAATGCTTGGTAAGAACGTAGATCAGCCAAGGAACCTGGCAAAGTCGGTTACTGTGGAATAAGAAATTTCAGAAATATTTCAGAAGACCCGGAGCAGCTGCTTCGGGTTTTTTTATTCCGAAGAAATCCTTCTGCTCAATCGTTTTCTAAGATAAGGCCGCAATTGAACGGGAGAAAGACCACTTCCGAAGAAGTGCTTAAAAATCAACTTTTTGGAAGCTTTAAAAAAGTTGTTATTTCTCTTAGAGACTTTTATACAAAAAAACTATCTTTGCAGCCTGAAAAAGCGAATGACTTTTTACAAAATTTTAAAGTTGTTACAGGTTCTTTTTTAGCTATTTAAAAAAACAAAACATTAAAGGAATAGATAATGTCTAAATTTACAGGTAAAGTTGCACAAGTTATCGGCCCTGTTGTTGACGTAAGCTTCGACACAGAGAATGCTGAATTGCCGAGGATCTACGATTCTTTGGAAATTACCCGAAAAGATGGTTCTGTGTTGGTTCTTGAAGTTCAGTCTCACATTGGTGAAGACACTGTAAGAACAGTTTCCATGGATTCAACCGATGGTCTTAGCCGCGGGGTTGAAGTGGTTGCTACAGGAGCGCCAATTCAAATGCCGGTTGGAAAAGACGTGTACGGTAGATTGTTCAACGTGGTAGGAGATGCGATCGACGGTCTTGGTAACTTGCCAAAAGCAAACGAGAACGGGCTTCCTATTCACCGTGAAGCGCCAAAATTTGAAGACTTATCTGTTTCTACAGAAGTTCTTTTTACAGGGATCAAGGTGATCGACCTTATTGAGCCATACGCAAAAGGTGGTAAAATTGGCCTTTTTGGAGGTGCAGGGGTTGGTAAGACCGTATTGATCCAGGAACTTATTAATAACATTGCAAAAGGTCACGGTGGTCTTTCTGTGTTTGCCGGTGTAGGTGAAAGAACACGTGAAGGAAATGACCTTTTGAGAGAGATGCTTGAGTCTGGTATTATTAAATACGGTGAAGACTTCATGCACTCTATGGAAAACGGCGGTTGGGATCTTCAAAAAGTAGATAAAACTGCTTTGAAAGATTCTAAAGCTACTTTCGTATTCGGGCAGATGAACGAGCCTCCCGGAGCACGTGCACGTGTTGCGCTTTCGGGACTTACCATTGCTGAATACTTCCGTGATGGTGCAGGTGAAGGACAGGGGAAAGATGTGCTTTTCTTCGTAGATAACATTTTCCGTTTCACACAGGCAGGTTCTGAGGTGTCTGCACTTCTTGGACGTATGCCTTCTGCGGTAGGTTATCAGCCTACACTTGCAACCGAGATGGGTGCGATGCAGGAGCGTATTACTTCTACCAAGAACGGGTCTATTACTTCTGTACAGGCGGTTTACGTACCTGCGGATGACTTGACTGACCCGGCGCCGGCAACAACTTTTGCCCACCTGGATGCAACAACAGTACTTTCACGTAAGATTGCCGAGCTTGGTATTTACCCTGCGGTTGACCCGTTGGATTCTACCTCTCGTATCCTTACTGCAGATATTCTTGGGGACGACCACTACAACTGTGCTCAAAGAGTTAAGGAGTTGCTACAGCGTTACAAAGAGCTTCAGGATATTATCGCCATCCTTGGTATGGAAGAACTTTCTGAAGAAGATAAGCTTGCCGTTTCCCGTGCAAGACGTGTTCAGCGTTTCCTTTCTCAGCCTTTCCACGTAGCCGAGCAGTTTACAGGTCTTAAAGGAGTTTTGGTTGACATTAAAGAAACGATCAAAGGTTTCAACATGATCATGGACGGTGAGTTAGATCACCTTCCGGAAGCTGCCTTTAACCTTAAAGGTACCATCGAGGAAGCTATCGAAGCCGGAGAGAAAATGCTTGCTGAAGCCTAATAAAAAATCCCAAAAACCAAATTCCAAATTCCAATGCATTTAAGTACTTGGGATTTGGGATTTGAACCTTGAAATTTAAAAAGATATGCACTTAGAAATAGTAACTCCGGAAGCAGTCCTGCTAAGTTCAGAAGTTGATTCTGTGAGCGTACCGGGCGTTAACGGGCAGTTCCAGATGTTGAACAATCACGCGCCTATAGTTTCGGTTTTGAATAAAGGTGAGATCAGGGTCTTTACCCACTCCAGCAATGTGAATTCTGAAGAGATCTCCAAGCTGTTCAAAAGGGATGCTAATGACAGCAAGATATTAGTGCTTCCTGTTGAAGGCGGGGTTGTTGAAATGAAAGACAATAAAGTCATCGTACTGGCCGACTAGGCTTACGGTTTCTACCATAAAAAGAAAACCTGTTGCGAAAGCAACAGGTTTTTTTGTTTTCAAGCTCTTCCAGAGTTCCAAACTTTGGAAGAGCTAAAATATTGGGCTAAAGCCCTTTGATGGTA
Organism: uncultured Flavobacteriaceae bacterium; assembly: GCA_963739625.1. GTDB lineage: Bacteria > Bacteroidota > Bacteroidia > Flavobacteriales > Flavobacteriaceae > Salinimicrobium. Next base: position 104,243 of record CAVUAU010000005.1, on the reverse strand, counting down.
AAAATTTTAATCCTCCGGCTGAAGCCGGAGGCAATTTAAGATATAAAAATCCTTGGAAGGAAATTGAAAACAGATTTGGTTGTTGAAGAAAGAATTCCTGTTTATCAATTGCCGGAGGCAATTCATCAGCATGTTTCTATTTAAAAGGAAGATATAAATTGCCACGGGCTTCAGCCCGTGGGTTAAAAATGCAATGAAAATAAAATGGGCTTTAGCCCATTAAAAAAGGCTTCAAAATTACCTTTTTGACAACCATGCCTCTCTTGCCTTTATGGCTTTAGCCGAGGCCTTTTCATCAATGCTGATGCTATAAGTTGGATCTTCGGAAAGTGTCACTTCTTTGTTCGTTTGCTTTCCAAATCTTTGAATTCCGAATTCCAGTTTCTCTCCAGGTTTTTTGTCTTTTAAGAACTCTTCAAATTGAGCCTTATCTTTTAATTCGTACCCCGTCAACAGAAAGAATCACGTCTCCCTGGTTCAACCCGGCTTTGTAGGCTGGGGTATGTCTGGGCAAGGTTGCGGCTGATCTCAACTCCCTCAGGAGTGTCTCTTAATGTGGCTCCAAAAAAGGCATTTTTGGATGCTCTCTCCAACTTGAGGCCAACATTTGCCAAAAGAGCCTCGTAATCTGGCATTTTTGAGGAGTAGATGTAATTGTCGAAAAAATCTTCGGCAAACTCCTTACCTGCATATTGGGCTAAAGTTTCATCCAGGTCCTTGATCTCGTAAGACTTTTCTGTTTTTCCATACTTCTGCCACATCAGCTTCATGAAATCGTCGAGGTTAAGGTCTGTTTTCCCGGAGCTTTCAGGTCAAGTGCCAGCCCGAGCATGCTTCCGTAGGAATAATAGGAAATGAAGATGTTCTCACGGTTCACAGGGTCAACCGAAGTAGCCGCATCCACAAAGGGCGCCTGATAGCTCATCTCGATGGGGTTGAAGTATTGTAGGGCAGGCGAGTTCCAGACGTAGTTGAAAGTGCCGTTAAGGCTCTCTGCATACTCCTGCGGACTGATTATTCCGGCACGGGCCAGAATGAGATTGGTGTAATAGCTGGTGAAACCTTCGGCAAACCAAAGGGCACCGCTCATGTTGGCTTTTGAAAAATTGAAGGGCTCCAGCGATTCCGGTCGAATTCTCTCCACATTCCACGAATGGAAATATTCGTGGGCCACCGTACCAATATTCTCTTTCATGCCGCCTTCGCCCAGACCGGCAACATCTGTAAGAATCGTGCTGTTGCGATGTTCCATTCCGTCACCTGAAACCTGGGGCATATAATCTGCGAGAAAAGTGTACTGTCCAAAATCATATTTTGGAAGCTCCCCGTAAACCGCTTTTTCCTGCGCCACGATCTTTTTCACCTTTTCCCAGTATTCGTCCAATTCTGCCGGAGTTCCCGGGTGGTGCAGCACAAACCTGATCTTTTGCCCGTCCAGCTCAAACTCTCTTAGATCATAATTGCTGATCTCCACCGGGCTGTCCATGAAGTAGTAGAGGTTGGGTGCGAAAAAGGTGTTTTTATCGAGCTGTTTCAGTTGAGTCGCAATCTTCCAGTCGGGATGACCTTCGGTGTCAAAAGTTACCTCGATAGGGCGCTGCTTCAGGTCATCGACATACATAAATGTCGCGGGGATGTTCATGTGCGCGTGAGTTTCGTCGATCTGCGTGTAAGTGCCATCGGCACGATTTCCGAAGAGAATATATTCCACCTTCACGGTGCCATCGTGGCCGGTGATATTCCATGAATAGGGATCGGGACGTGAGATTTGCAGTGTTTCACCCTTGCTGTCTGTGGCCTTTACTCCGTATACATTCTTTGCAAACTCGTGCAGGGCATAACGTCCGGGAGAGCTGCGGCTCATTTGCAGCTTGAGGGTATCTCGTTTTACCTCGGGGAAAATAGCTTTTACCACCGCTTCATGATGAGTGGCATTTTCGAAGGATACATTATAGGTGTTCGTCTGGCTGAAGCCGGTGGCGGTTAACAGCAGGAAAATGATCAAGGCGCGCATATTTCTCTTTTTTGGAGCCGTAAAATAGCAAATTTCTAAAAAAGTGGCTGCTACTCCTGCTCCTTATATTCCAGAATGTCTCCCGGCTGACAATTCAATTCCCGACAGATGGCTTCAAGAGTCGAAAATCTTATGGCTCTTGCTTTTCCCGTTTTTAGGATGGAAAGGTTAGCAGTGGTAATTCCTATTTTCTCTGCGAGTTCATTGCTTTTCATTTTCCGTTTTTCCAGAATTACGTCCAGGTTGATAACTATAGACATGACTTAGACGGTTAATTCATTTTCTTCCCTGAGGTTGCGGGCATTCTCAAAGATCTTGCTTAGGAATACAAAAAAAAGTCCCAGCGCAATTGTGAACCAGAAAGAATCCAGAAACTCTATTTCTACATGGACTTTGGCAGAACCCTTTAAAAGAAATTCGGCAAGAAAGACTAAGAGAGAACGTCCAATGCTTAGGCCAATGATAAAAATTCCAATTTTTCGTAGGAGCCTTATTTGCGAAAGGGAATAAAGCTCCTTGTGGTAGAATTCTCTTATTAGGTTTCTAAAGCAATAAACGAGATAGGCAAAACATAGCTTGAGCCCTGTTCGGGCGATCACCAGTAAAACGGAAGAAGGTTCGAGAGTTGAGAATTCATAATCCATTATCTCAAAGTTAATGGAGTCTTCAAAGAAGAATAAATAGATGCTGGTGAGAACGCTGCCAATCACCCCAATGATAAGGATGACGAACATGATTTCAAGAATGCTCTTCAAAAAAAGCGGCGGACGAATTATTTTAGCGGTTGTCATAATTATTGTTTTTCAATAATAAATATACTTCTTTATTTTATTGTAAAACGATAATTTTAAAAATTTTTTTCTGAAGGCTCGTTATACGGTCTTACCTGCTCATGCTTTATTTAGAAGATATCATTTTTCTTAAAATCCTGAGCTTCTTTAATTCCTGGCATTTCTTTTCTGGCATTTAAGATTTATCAATTACTAAAAACCAAAGGCAAGTTTAAAACCTCAGTTTTTACTGCTATATTTGCGATTCACGGAATTTTCATCGTTCACTATGCTAATAGCCATACTCTCAGGTTTTATTTTTTCTATTTTCCTGGTTTTTGCGGGGAAGTATGTTAAAGGAAAGCTGGCGGTACTTTCTGCTCTTGTTCCTCTTTCTCTTTTCATCTACTTTTTCTCATTTATAGGAAAAGTTTCTGGGGGAGAGGTTATTAGAGAAACGCACGAGTGGGTGCCTTCGCTTGGTCTCAACCTGAACTTTAGTCTTGACGGTCTTTCCCTGCTGTTTACCCTGCTCATCACCGGGATAGGCTTTCTTGTATTTGCGTACACCTCGGTTTATCTAAAGGGGCACGATTATCTCGACAGGTTTTACGGTTACCTTGGAATGTTTATGGGGGCAATGCTGGGATTGGTATTGAGCGATAATTTGCTCTCAATGTTCCTTTTTTGGGAGCTCACCAGTATAAGTTCTTTTTTCCTCATTGGTTTTAACAACGACAGCGAAGCATCGAGAAAATCGGCTATTCTTGCTTTGGCAATTACCGGCTCGGGCGGGTTTCTCCTTCTGGCGGGTTCACTTTTGCTGGGCAGTGTAGCGGGAACATACAGCATAACCGAAATGATGAGCCAGAGCGATGCTATTGTTCAAAGCTCAAGTTATGTGTGGATTGTGATCCTGATATTTGGAGCTGCTTTTACCAAGTCTGCACAGTTTCCATTCCATTTCTGGCTGCCCGGGGCGATGAAAGCACCCACGCCGGTGTCTACCTATCTGCACTCTGCTACTATGGTAAAGGCGGGTATTTACCTGCTGTTAAGATTTACACCCATTTTGGGCCATCAGGAGCTATGGAATACCACCCTTATAACAGTGGGGGCGGTTACTATGTTCTATTCGGCTGTACATACACTTTTCAGGACAGACCTTAAAGGCGTGCTTGCGTATTCGACCATTTCGGTACTTGGAGTGCTTGTTTTTCTAATAGGCCTTGGCAATGAATTTGCACTTACTGCCGCCGCAGTTTATATTATTGTCCACGCACTTTACAAGGCAACATTGTTCCTTATCACCGGGATCATCGACCACGAGACCGGTACCAGAAATATCACCTTTCTTTCGGGGCTTCGAAAGGTAATGTGGCCTGTGGCACTTGCCGGTTTTCTTGCAGCTATTTCGAGTGGGGGAATTCCGCCGACAGTTGGATTCCTGGGGAAAGATTTGATCTATGAGGCCACACTTGACATGGGAAGTTGGGCGATCATCTTAACCGTTGTAGCTATCGCCACCAATGTTTTGGTACTGTATGCCGGTTTCGTAGCCGGAATAAAACCTTTTATGGGAGACCTGCCGGAGCGATATTCGAAGGTTCATATGCCGCATTTTTTGATGTGGACACCTCCAATGCTTCTGGCACTGCTTGGGATCCTTGTGGGGATCTTCCCTGTCATCATTGATGAAACGATTATAAGGCCGGTGGTTTCGGCTGTAGGAGGTGAGGCCAATCTTCATCTAAAGATTTGGCACGGCTTTACTGAAATTCTTGGGCTCAGCGCGATCACACTTGTCTGCGGAATTGGGTTGTACTTTCTAATAAAACCTTCCGAAGGAAAAGAAAAGGCTATAGCCAAACTCGAATTTATCTCGCCGAAGAACATAATTCTTGTATTTAGTGCCGGTTTTAGAACCTTTTCCAACTGGTGGACAAGGATCTTTCAAAATGGCTTTTTGCGCAACTATGTCTCCACGATTATCCTGTTCCTGGTGGTGCTTACGGCATATTCCCTCTTTAGCGGGCAGAATGGTTTTTCGATAGATTTCTCTTCTTTCAAGACCATGACCTATTATGAAATGCTCATCATGGGGATCATGTTCCTTTCTGTACTGTTCGTGGTGGGAGCCAAGTCGAGATTGACTGCCGTGGTGGCAATGGGAGTTGTTGGCTATGCGATTTGTCTCATGTTTGTGATCTACAGTGCGCCAGATCTTGCGATGACGCAATTTTCCATAGACACCCTTACGGTGATCCTTTTTGTGCTGGTGCTTTCAAGCCTGCCAAAGTACCTGTCTATTTCAGATTATAAAATGAGGATCATCGACGGAGTACTTTCGCTTGCCTTTGGATTGCTAATTACCCTTATTTCACTTGAAGTTCTTGGGGAACCGGTAAATAAAGAGATCAGTAACTATTACGCGCAGAACTCCTATTTGATTGCCAAAGGAAAGAACGTCGTGAACGTGATCCTGGTTGACTTTAGGGGAGCTGATACTTTAATAGAGATATCGGTACTTACAGTAGCCGCTTTGGGAGTTTTCAGTTTGCTGAAACTGCGGCTTAGAAGGGAAGACAGAGATTTAAAAGACTAAAAAATAAAGAGGATGAAAACCATCATTTTAAGAACCGCATCAAACTACATGCTGCCTTTGCTGCTTGTATTTTCGGTGTTCATATTGCTGCGAGGGCACTACCTTCCCGGCGGTGGGTTCGTTGGCGGTCTTATCGCGTCTATAGCTTTTGTGCTGCACGCGTTTGCCAATGGCCTTAGCGACACCAAGAACCTGCTAAAGTTCCACCCCGGTTTTCTTATGCCAACAGGCCTGGGAATCTCATTTTTGAGCGGGCTGGTGCCAATAATTTTTAAACAAAAACCATTCATGACGGGTACCTGGTACCCTCATCACCTGCCCGTGCTGGGCAACGTGGGAACTGCAATGTTCTTTGACATCGGGGTGTATCTCGTTGTGGTGGGAGTAACATTGACAATAATTTTTACCATTTCTGAATCTACATAAGCTATGGAAATTCTTTTGGCAGTAATGGTTGGTACCTTATACGCGGCGGGAATCTATATGATCCTGAGGCGAAGCCTTGTGAAATTGATCATCGGGATCATTCTGCTGGGCAACGGGGCCAATCTGCTGATATTTTTGCTCGGAAGGATTGCCAAAGGACATCCTCCTATTATTCCCGAAGATTCCAATGTTTTCCTGCAGGCCTATTCAGATCCGCTTCCGCAGGCACTTATCCTTACTGCAATTGTGATTAGCTTTGGCTTACAGTCATTTGCGATCATCCTTGTGAAAAGGGCGCATAAAGTAGTGAAAACAGATGATTTAGATGAAATGAACGCAACAGACGAATACTCATGACCGAACAGTTAGTTATATACCCCCTACTGCTACAAATGTTCCTGGCCATTGTGCTTATGTTCTCGTGGAGTAGAATAAGCTGGCAAAAAACCATCAGTATCGTTGGCAGTCTACTCAATTTAGGTGTTGCCATCTGGCTCTTTACAACCGTATGGAGGTACGGGACCCAGACCGTACAGGCCGGTAACTGGGCACCACCTTTTGGGATTACCTTTGCCGTAGATACTTTTTCGGCCACGCTCGTGCTATTAACGGCCTGTGCAGGTCTTGCTGTGTCGAGTTTCTCCTCGGGATCTGTTATTCCGGCAAGGTTAAAGTTCGGCTTTTTTCCTATTTTCCACTTCCTGCTACTTGGTCTTAACGGGGCTTTTATCACAGGAGATCTTTTTAACCTCTATGTGTGGTTTGAGATCATCATTATCACCTCCTTCGTCCTGCTTACCATTGGCGGCGAAAAGGCACAGCTTGAGGGCGCGGTAAAGTATTTCACGCTTAACGTCCTGGCTTCAATAGTTTTTCTTACTGCCATTGCAGTGCTCTACGGCCTCACGGGCAGTCTCAACATGGCCGATCTTGCCGGAAAGGTCGCGGCAGTAGAGAACCGAACCCTGGTCCAGGTAAATGCGTTACTGTTCTTAGTGGGCTTTGGGATAAAATCGGCTGTCTTTCCACTGTACTTCTGGTTGCCGGCGTCTTATCACACTCCGCCATCGGCCGTATCTTCGATCTTTGGTGGATTATTGACAAAGGTGGGAGTTTACGCCTTGATTAGAGTGTTTACGCTTATTTTTGATATTGACATACTTCTGCAAAATGTGCTGTTAGCAATTGCCGTCCTCACTCTCTTTTCGGGCGCCATTGGAGCAGTTGTTCAAAATAATATCAGGAAAGTATTTTCATATCTCGTGATCTGCCATATTGGGTATATGATCGCAGGTCTTGGTATGATGACCAAGGTAGCCTTGACGGGAGCGATTTTTTATCTTATTCATGACATTATTGTCAAAACAAATCTCTTCATGGTAAGTGGGGTGATCTATAAGATCAAGGCCACTCACTCCATGCGGAAACTGGGCGACTTCTATGCGAATTACCCAAAGATGAGCCTTTTATTCGCCATTCCTATGTTCTCACTCGTGGGGATTCCACCACTTTCAGGATTCTGGCCAAAGCTATCGCTAATTGGGGCCGGCTGGGATACCGGTAATTACCTTATAATTGCAGCCATCATTTTTGCCAGTTTCATTACCCTGGTAGTGATCGTTAAGTTATGGGGAGAAGTGTTCTGGAAAACGGGTGAAAAAATTCAGAAACCACGGAATTTTCCGTATTTTCAGAAATTGACGGGCATCAAAAAAGCCCAAATGATCGTCCCAATTATATTTTTGTCGATTGTATCGCTTTACATAGGTTTTGGTGCCGAAAATATTCAAAGATTGTCCGCCAGGATAGCTTTTGAACTCATGGACAACAAGGAATATATAAATGCTGTCCTGCAGAGATAGAAATTAACAGAAGATGAAAAATCGATTTTTAGCAAACATACTGCTCACTTTTGTCTGGGTCGCTCTTACCGGTAACTTTGTGTTTGCCAATGTAATCTTCGGCTTTTTTCTGAGTTACTTTATCCTGCTGGTGATCACCCGGGGAAGGGGCAAGGCGCGCTATTTTAGAATGGTGCCCAAAGTGATCTCTTTCTTTTTCTTTTTTCTGAAGGAGTTGGTGAAAGCGAATCTACAGGTGGCGTGGGAGATGGGAACTCCAAAATTTTTTATGACTCCGGGAATCGTGGGGGTACCGCTGGATATCCGGTCAGACGGGGAGATTACCATGCTTGCCAATCTTATCACGCTCACTCCGGGAACACTTAGTCTGGATGTTTCTGAAGATAAAAAGATCCTCTACGTTTATTCCATGTACATTACAGATAGGGAAGACTTTATTAAGAGTATCAAAGACGGATTTGAAAAACGCATTAAGGACCTCTATTCATGACATTAAACGATTTTCTATACTATGTGATCCTGCCTGTACTTTCACTGTCTATTTTGATGGTGTTTTTCCGCTTTTTTAAGGGACCAACAATTTCCGACAGGGTAGTAGCGGTAGATCTCTTGGTGACCATTGGGATAGGTGTTATTGCAGTCTACAGCATTATGGCCCAGCAGCACACCTTTTTAGATATCGCCCTCATCCTGGCCCTTATCGGGTTTTTGGCAACAGTCGCTTATTCTTTCTACATACAAAAAAGGAAAAAGAAATGACAGAAATAATAGTCGGTATATTGGCATCTCTTGGAAGCCTTTTCATTCTTCTGGCTGCGGTCGGGATTTTGAGAATGCCCGACACCTATCTTAGAATGGCGGTGACTACGAAGGCCGCAACCCTGGGAATTGGGCTTATACTTATTGCTGCGGCAGTTCACTTTTGGGATTTTTCAACCACCACCAGGGTGATTGCCATCATCATCTTTATTTTACTCACCGCGCCCGTGGGTGCTCACTTGATTGGAAAAGCCTCTTATATCACCGGGAATAAACTTTGGGAAAAATCTGTAATGGATGATCTAAAAGGAAAATACCGCAAGACCGGAAGAAAGGTCAGTGCTCCCCGTAATTTTGATCAGGAAGAGGAATGGGAAGAGGATCAGTCTAATCTTCCACCTTATTCTTAGGATCCCGGTCCAGCTTTTTATTTATAAAGTTGTCAAGCGATCCAAAAATGACATTTACAAAAATGATCAACACCGTGAGCACGGCCAGTTCCTCATAGAAACCAACGGCAGCAAGACAACCGGCACCGGCACTGCACCAAACGGTTGCAGCAGTGGTAAGACCGCGTACGGTAGTTCCCTTGTGCAGGATAACTCCCGCCCCAATAAAACCAATTCCGGTTACCACCTGTCCCATTACGCGGGTAATATCCACGCCGGGAAGATCCCGAAACTGGACCGAGATCACTACAAAAACGGCGGCTCCAAGTGCTACAAGTGCGTTGGTCTTAAGACCGGCATTCTTGTTTCGTATCTCGCGTTCAATACCAATCAACACCCCCGAAAACAGAGCTGCGATCATTCTAAGGAAAAATTCCCATACATCCATATACCTAATATAATACCTTTACGCTTATGAAAAGGCTTCCATTAAATGTAATAAAAAGGCTACAGTTGAGAAAGCAACAACAGGCCTTTCGTCAACCGGGTGCCAAAAATAATCTTATTGACTTTTCGTCCAATGATTATCTGGGTTTTTCTAAAAATGAATCTGTTTATAAACGCAGCCTGGAGCTGCTGGAGGAGCAGCATCTTAAAAAGAATGGTGCAACAGGTTCCCGCCTGCTTTCGGGAAATCATAAACTTTACAACCCCACCGAGCGAAGGATAGCTGCTTTTCATGAAGCCGAAGCTGCTCTAATTTTTAACTCGGGTTATGATGCCAATCTTGGCCTCTTCGGAAGCATTCCACAGCGCGGAGATCTTATCTTTTACGACGAACTTGTGCACGCTTCCATCAGGGACGGGATTGGTTTAAGTCACGCCAAAGCCTACAAGTTTAGACATAATGATCTTCATGACCTGGAACAGAAGATTGCCCGTTTTGCCGCTAGTTCTGCGGAAGCAGATATGTATGTGGTGACCGAAGCTATTTTTTCCATGGATGGTGATACGCCCGATCTTGAGGCGCTGGTGAACCTCTCCAGAAAGCTGAATTTTTTTCTCATTTTAGATGAGGCACATTCCCTTGGCGTAACTGGTGAAACAGGAAAAGGTGCTTTAGAAGATTTACCTCTCAAAAATGACGTTTTTGCGAGGCTTTTCACCTATGGTAAAGCTCTGGGCGCACATGGAGCCGCGGTTGTGGGCTCAGAAGAACTCCGGGATTACCTTATTAACTTTGCCCGCAGCTTTATCTACACCACCGCCCTGCCGCCGCATTCTGTAGCTACTATAGCTGCGGCTTATGAGTACCTGGAAAGAGACGCTGCTTCCGAAGTTTCTAAATTGAAAGAAAATATCGCCTTTTTCAATGGAATGCTTCAGGATTTGGGGCTCACAAAGAAATTTATCTCCAATGATTCAGCTATTCATTGCTGCATAGTTCCGGGAAATGAACAGGTAAAGCAGCTTTCCGAAGTGCTTCAAAAAAGCGGATTCGACGTAAAACCTATCTTGTCGCCCACTGTGCCTGCGGGCAAAGAAAGGTTAAGGTTTTGCTTACACAGCTTCAATACCCGTTCAGAAATCCAAAGCGCCTTATCTCTGCTTTCGGAAAAAATATAAGTCCAAAAATAGCAATCGAGCAGGAATTTAGCTGCCCTTTTATTTATTGATATTTAGTTTCTAGAAGGTTCCCTTCTTCATCATAATATTCTGTGTAGATCCAGGTTCCTTCTTCATTATAAAAGTCTTTATATTCTAAATTCCCATTATCATAGAAATATTCATAAGATTCCTGTTTGTAATTTTCATTTAGAGTATATCTTTCTCTCAATATACCATCTTCGAACCATTCCCATTTAAAAGGATAGCCGCTATAACCATAACCGACTTCGAATCTATAATAATATTTGTAGATTAAAATGCCATCATAGTACTCCTCCTCAATTTTTTCTTCGGGACTGTAGATATAGATGTATTGGTAGCCATTATCGTATATTAGTTTCCAATGAGTAAGTCTTTCACTTTCATCGAAATCCATTCGATCGTTACCTCTTTCAAATGTATTTTCATAAAATTCCAAAGTGTTGTCATTTCTATAGGAATAGACTTTGTTATCAAAATCATCTTCAGCTTTGAAATAATCATATGTTTTTGGATCGCCGAAGTCCGTATATGTAAAGGTTTTACTTCCTGATTGCGCCCCATCAGGAGTTATTGAAATTTCGGAAATGACTTTCCCATTTGCATCATATTTTAGAGAGCGGGAAGCCTTTATCTCTCCTTCAGGTGAATAAAAGTCTATTTGAGTAACCCACTTTTCAGGACTAAACTCTTTAAAATGTAGACTGTTTATATTCATCTTTTGAGGATCTATTTCCTTTAAAAAATATTTTTCATCAAATTTGACCGTATAGAGTTGGTTAGGATTTTCATCGTAATTGGAATAATTATAAGCCCTAATATTAAGGTCAACTGTCAAAGCATTTAAATCATAACTGCTAAAATTAAATTCATATAATATACGAGAAGGATACTTTTCATAAGCTGTTGACTTAAGTAGAATTCCTTCTTCATCGAATTCGTGAACCCAATTTAAAGCCAGAGAACTATTACCATAAACATCTTTAATATTGTCCCTTCCAAAGTAATTAGTAAAGGTTGGGAGGAAATTCAGGCTAAAAGAAGGCGCAGGATTATATTCAATTCCTAATGTTTGTGCTAAATGCATTGCAGCCATTGCAGGATAAACTACTTCCAGGCTTATTCCTGTAGCTTCAAAAATTTCCAGAACCATTTCACCTAAAATCAGAATAATTGGTGCTGTAAAATCTATTTCTGAAAGACTGATAGCCGCGGTTACTTCCGGAGAAATTTTAATCCCGTTATCCGGGTTCCCATCCTCATCAAGAGTTTGTAAAAATGCTGCGATGTTCTGAACTTCCAGAGAATTTATATCAGCGTCAACAGCTGATGCAATATCTATTGGCGAAATTTCTTCAGCTGCCGGGGCGCTTCCTAATCTAATATCCCCAACGTACAAAGTCACTGTCTCTCCTTCTTCATAATCGAACTCGCCATTCTCATCGGTAAATCCGGTATGTGTTTCTGTTGTGTATTTAAGGCCTTCAACCTTGGAATCAGTAAAAATTCCCTGGAGAGTACCCACAGGTTTTTCCGGGGGTAAAGGATTATCATCTTTGGAACAGGCAAATAAAACAATTAGGAGTAGTCCGGATAAACAAGTTCTGCTTTTCATTAAATTGAGTATAGTGAAGGCATGTAGGGGAGCCGTCTGGTTAATCGATCTGTTTCTTAAAGTGAGATGAATAATCTCGGTCCTCTACCGCTCCCTTCCGAACACACTTTTTAAATAGATAACAAACAAATATTTAAAAATGGTTTATAAAAATAGTTAAAAATTTAATGAATCATAGTTTTTGTTCTTCATTTATTGAAATTTAATCTTGAAGAATGCTTTGTTAAGCATACAAAAAAGGATAAAAGAAGAAAAGGAACACCTGCACTTTTGCTTACACAGCTTCAATACCCGTTCAGAAATCAAAAGCGCCTTATCTTTGCTCTCCGCTAAACTCTGAAATTAAATCATGAATAAATATTTTATCACCGGCATCGGCACCGAGGTGGGCAAAACCATTGCTGCTGCCATAGTTACCGAGGCGCTCGAAGCCGACTACTGGAAACCCATACAGGCTGGCGATCTCGATGCTTCAGATACGCATAAGGTCCAAAACCTGGTGTCCAACGAAAAAACTGTTTTTCACCCGAACAGCTTTGCACTTAATACGCCCATGAGTCCACATGCCGCGGCAGACATCGACGGGGTGAAAATTTCTTCCAAAGACATCAAAGAACCCAAAACTGAAAATGACCTGGTGATCGAAGGCGCCGGCGGCCTGCTGGTGCCCATTAGCCATAGCGAAACCATCGCCGATCTTGTCAAGCCTGACTATAAGGTGATCCTGGTTTCCCGGCATTACCTGGGCAGCATCAATCACACCTTACTTACGATCGAGGCGCTAAAGGCGCGTGGCCTTACCTGCTTCGGAATCATTTTCAATGGGGAGGAACATAAGTCTACCGAGGAGGTGATCCTTGAAATGTCCGGCGTCAAATTCCTTGGAAGGATTGACAACGAACCCTATTTCGATCGGGCTGTAGTGCGGGAATACGCCGAAGCCTTCCGCAGTAAACTTCAATAAAAGCATCAAAAAATGACACTTTCAGAAAGAGATAAAAAACACCTTTGGCACCCGCTCACGCAGCACAAGATTTCTCCCGATGCCTTGCCGATCGTAAAAGCAAAGGGCGCAGTCCTCACTGACGAGCAGGGAAAGGAATACATTGACGGGATCTCAAGTTGGTATACCGCTGTTTACGGGCACTGCAATGACTATATCACTTCAAAGGTTGCCGCACAAATGCAGCAGCTGGACCAGGTGGTATTCAGCGGCTTTACCCACGAACCTGCCGTAAAACTTTCTGAAGCACTTATCGGGATCTTGCCTTCGAACCAGCAAAAACTTTTTTTCAATGATAACGGCTCCACCGCGACCGAAATCGGAATTAAAATGGCGCTGCAGTACCACCACAATCTTGGCAATAAAAGGCACGTGATGCTGGCCTTTGAAGAAGGTTTCCACGGCGACACTTTTGGCGCGATGTCGGTTTCAGGACTTTCGGTCTATAACGGCGCCTTTAAAGAGCATTTTATAGAGGTGGTAAGAATTCCCGTTCCCACAGGTGAGAATAACGCCGAAGTTTTGGAACAGCTGCAAAAGTTGATCAGGCAGCACAGGATCGCCGGGTTTATCTATGAGCCTTTGGTGCAGGGTGCGGCTGCGATGAAAATTCATGATGCAGAAGGTTTGAACACTATATTGGCCGAATGTCAAAAGAACGACATTATTCTTGTTGCCGATGAGGTGATGACCGGCTTCGGGAAAACCGGGAAGAACTTCGCTTCCGAATATCTTGAGGTGCAGCCTGATATCATCTGCATGTCCAAAGCGCTTACCGCAGGCCTACTGCCAATGGGAGTAACCTCTTGCAGCCAAAAAGTTTTCGATGCCTTTTACTCAAATGATCTTTCAAAAGGTCTTTTTCACGGTCACACGTATACTGCTAATCCGCCGGCCTGTGCTGCGGCCCTTGCGGGAATCGAACTGCTGACTTCAGAAGAGATGCAGCAGAATATTCAGCGGCAAATCAACTCGCACAAAGCTTTTGGTGAGAAGATTGCTTCTCATCCAAAAGTGACAAATTTGAGGCAGCTTGGGGTGATCTTCGCTTTTGAACTCAACGTGGAAATGGAACGCTACGGGAACATCAGGAATCAACTTTTTCATCATTTCCTGGAGCAGGGAATTTACCTGCGGCCGTTGGGCAGCACGATCTATATTCTGGCTCCTTATGTAACTACAGATGAGCAGCTGCAAAAGATCTACGACAGCATTGAGCTGGCGCTGGAGAAATTTTAAAAGTACATTGTCAGGTCGAGCGAAGTCGAGACCTTCTGTATGCACCGAAATAAACTTCCATGAAAATATAATTTTCTGATCTTCAGAAAACTAAAGCTTCTGTTTTGTATTTTAGTCTCTAAAAGGGCAAAAATATGATGCATCCGCATACTGAATTGAGATTCATAAACGAGGGGATCGGCTACGGCGTTGTCGCGACGAAATTCATTCCGAAGGGGACGATCACGTGGGTACAGGATGAGCTGGATCAGGTTTTTGAGCCGGCTCAGGTGGAAAAGATGCATCCCGGGGTCCAAAAACTTGTCGATAAATACTCTTTTAGAAATAATCAGGGAAATCTTGTGCTTTGCTGGGATCTCGCCAAGTATGTGAACCACAGCTTCAATTCCAACTGCCTTTCTACCGCCTATGATTTTGAGCTGGCGGTTAGGGATATTCATCCCGGGGAGCAGCTCACCGATGATTACGGCTATCTCAATGTGAGCGAACCTTTTGTCGCCCACGATGAAGGAACCGAACGCAAAGCGGTTTTTCCTGATGATCTTTTGCACTACCATAAGGAATGGGATGAAAAGCTGTCACAGGCTTTCGAGCGTTTCGAGAAAGTGGACCAACCCCTGCAGCAGCTTGTGTCGCAGCAACATATGGGGCGGCTGAGGGAAAGGCTGCAAAATCACCAGCCGGTGGACTCGATCCTGAATCTTTATTATCGGGAATAAGTTGGGCAAATTGGCCCGCAGCCCTTATTTTTGCTGAAAAATTGCATTTTTGAAAACTCCCCTTTCTATTGTTTCCATAGGATCTGTCTCTCCGCTTGGTGCTTCAGCCGAAGAGATCTGGCAGAGCTATAAGAACAACAAACATTATTTTACCAAACACGATTTTGATGGGAATGAAGCCTTTGCGGCTTTTCTTCCGAAGCATATAAAGGAAGAACTGCAGGAGCTGAAATCTTCCAGGCCTACTTATAAGCAGCTTGATGATTCCGTTCTGTATGCACTGAAAGCGTCACGGACAGCTGTTGAAGGTGCCGGATGGCAAAAAGGTGATGAAATTGCCATAAATATTGGCAGTAGCCGCGGCGCTACGGGCCTTTTTGAGCAGTTTCATAAGGATTTTCTTTCCCGTGGAAAAGCTGAAACCATGGCCTCTCCCGCCACTACTTTAGGGAATATTTCTTCCTGGGTGGCGCAGGACCTGCAGAGCAGCGGCCCGGAAATTTCACATTCCGTGACCTGTTCTACGGCTTTACACTCGGTACTTAACGGGGTGGCCTGGCTGAATTCGGGCATGGCAGAAAAATTCCTCGCCGGCGGAAGTGAGGCGGCCCTGACCCCTTTCACAATTGCGCAGGTGCAGGCGATGAAGATCAGCGCCCGTGAAGATCTCGATTACCCCTGCCAGGCACTGAACCTTGAAAAAGGGCAAAATTCGATGATCCTGGGAGAGGGTGCGGCAGTGATTGGAATGGAGGCCGGAAGAAGGGAAAATGCACTGGCTTTACTCACGGGAGTTGGCTACGCAACCGAAGAGCTGAAGCATGCAGTGTCGATTTCGGCTAACGGTTCGGCTTTTCAAAAGTCTATGAAGATGGCGCTGGGAGAAATACCTTCCGAAGAAATTGACGCCATTGTCATGCATGCTCCGGGTACAATTAAAGGTGACCTTTCTGAAATCAATGCCATAAAAGCCCTTTTTGGAGAGCAGCTGCCGGCATTGACCAGCAATAAGTGGAAAATTGGCCACAGCTTTGGTGCTTCGGGCACTTTGAGTATGGAACTTGCGATTTTAATGCTGCAAAATCAGGAGTTTATTCCGGTACCGTTTTCTTCGGAAAGTGTGGCTCCAAAAAGGCTGAAAAATGTTCTCGTCAATGCCGTTGGCTTTGGAGGGAATGCAGTTTCGGTGCTGTTAAGCCTTCCGCAGTAATAAAAACTTTGACCCCGACCCGGGAAAACTGGGCTTTTTCTTTATTTTTGAACTTAAACATTTTTTTATGGCTACCAGGCACGATTGGACAAAAGAGGAAATTTTAGAGATATATAACAAACCATTTATGGAGCTGCTTTACGAGGCGGCGACGGTGCACAGGCAGCATCATGACCCCAATACCGTACAGGTCTCAACGCTTTTGTCGATCAAAACCGGAGGTTGCTCTGAAGATTGCGGGTATTGCCCACAAGCGGCCAGATACCACACGAATATTGAAGGCAATGACCTGATGAGTGTGAGCCAGGTGAAGGCACAGGCCATGAGAGCAAAAGAAGCAGGCAGTTCCAGGGTTTGTATGGGAGCGGCCTGGAGAAATGTGAAAGACGGGAGGAATTTGACAACGTGCTGGAGATGGTAAGGACCATCAATAAACTCGACATGGAAGTTTGTTGTACTCTTGGAATGATCACCGAAAATCAAGCGCAACGCCTTTCGGAGGCTGGTTTGTACGCTTACAATCACAACCTGGATTCTTCGGAAGAATATTATAAAGAAGTGATCTCTACGCGCGGCTACGAGGATCGATTAAAGACCATAGAAAATGTACGCAAGACGAACGTTACCGTTTGTAGCGGCGGGATCATTGGCATGGGAGAATCGGCAGAGGACAGGGCAGGAATGCTCGTATCGCTTTCTACGCTTTATCCGCAGCCCGAATCTGTGCCTATCAACGCGCTTGTAGCGGTTGAAGGAACGCCGCTGGAAGATCAAAAACCTGTGGAGATCTGGGATATGGTGCGAATGATCGCTACCACGCGTATCGTAATGCCCGAAACCCAGGTGCGTCTTTCTGCCGGAAGAACCCAAATGAGCCGCGAAGGCCAGGCTATGTGCTTCTTTGCAGGGGCTAATTCCATTTTTGCCGGAGATAAACTGTTGACCACGCCAAACCCAGATGTGAATGAGGACATGCAAATGTTCAAGGCGCTGGGGCTTAATCCGCAGAAGCCGTTCGAGAAGAAGGCACAGCCGGAAAGCGTGGAAGCGCAGGATTCGAGGTTTCAGCCGCTGGGTGAGAAGCCAAGATGGACAAGACCCGGGCACAGCATTGAGCGAAATCTTGCGGCCCAGGGAAAGAAGCCTAAGGTGTAGGCGGCGCAAAAACGGAATTATAGAGCAGGGGAGATGAGAGAAAGACTGGATTTAGCTGAAATCCCAAGAGAAGCAAGACTTTCCAAAAAAGACTTTTTAGAGAGGTATGTAAGGCCGCAGAAGCCTGTGGTGATCGAGCATCTCATTGAAGACTGGCCGGCTTACCACAACTGGAGCCTGGACTATATTCAGGAGAAGGCGGGAGAGAAGGAGGTGCCGCTGTTCGACAACAGGCCCATTTCTTCAAAGTACAAGTTCAACGAACCTCATGAAAAGATGAAGATGAGGGATTACATTGAGCTGCTCAAAGCCGGGCCCACCAACTACCGCATTTTTCTCTACCATCTTTTAAAGGAAGTTCCATCCTTGCAGAAGGATTTTAAGTATCCCAAGATCGGCCTGAGGATATTAAAGCAGATCCCAATGCTCTTTTTTGGGGGCGAAGGCTCTAAGGTGTTCATGCATTATGACATTGACTACGCCAATATCCTGCATTTCCATTTCCACGGAAGAAAGCGCTGTATTCTTTTTCCGCCTTCAGAAACAAAACACCTGTACAAGGTACCACACGCGCTCATCGCGAGGGAAGACATTGACTTCTCACAACCTGATTTTGAAAAATTCCCCGCTCTAAAGAACGCCAAAGGCATGGTTACCGAACTAAAACATGGGGAGACGCTTTATATGCCCGAAGGTTACTGGCATCAAATGACCTACCTCACAGCAGGTTTCTCAATGAGCCTGAGGGCTGCGCCCCGAAACCTCCCAAACCTGTCTAAAGCGCTCTACAACCTCTTCTTCATGCGACATTTTGATAACTACATGCGCCGGTGGAAAGGCCAGAAATGGATAGACTATAAAAATGCGCAGGCAGTAAAGAGAACAAACAGGAAAAATAAGATCTCCCAAAAATGACATTTTTGAGACCTGTTGAGGAAAGCTTTTAACTATTCTTCTGAGTTAATAAGGTCGGAAGTTACCTCGTAGACAAGATTTGCTTCATAACCTTTTCGAAGCAGGTGGTCGCTTAGCTTTTTCCGAAGTTTATATTTGATCGGGTTCTTTGAGCAGGTTCAACTTCTTTCCGGCCAGTTCGCAGAGGGTTGAAAAATAGGCTTTTTCCTCTATTTCTTCCATCGCCAATTTAATGATAGGAGCAGAGATCTGCTTGAGCTTAAGCTCCTGTTTTATCCTTAAGCGGCCCCATTTTTTGATGCGAAACTTTCCGCGGACAAAGCTGCGGGCGAAGCGTTCCTCGTTGAGAAAACCTTCCTGCATGAGCTTGATGATGATCTCTTCCCGGGCCTGAGGGATCATGCGCATCTCAACAAGTTTGTCTTCCACCTCTTTTTGAGAACGGTCGCGATAGGCGCAGAACTGCATCAGCTTCAAAGTGGCTTCTTTGACGGTGTAGGATTTTCCGGTTTCCTTATTCAAAGTTCAAGATTCAAAATTCTTAGGTTGAAACTCAAAGTTAGATGTTTTCAGAGCAAAATTAGAAATTATCAAGATAGAAGTACGATGTTAAAAATGTCGGTTGCCATTGTTGAATCTAATAAAAGATGTCTTTAAGGAAAGCAAAGACTTTTTGTATGAATTGCCGAAGGCTTCAGCCTTCGGTCCAAAAAATAACTTTCAGTCAGGGCTTTAGCCCAATAATGGTAATAAGCTTCTAAGGAGATACTAAAATACCATTTTTGGCCCCGCATAACTCTGATTCTGTTCTGAGTAAAGAGGAGAGGTGTTGGGCTAAAGCCCATATAGAAAAGGAATTTCCATAATCCTTCGGCTGAAGCCGAAGGCAATTCATGCTGTGGAAATTTCTAGAAATACTCATCCCCCTAAATCCCCTTGAGGGGGACTTTTTTCGTTGAAGAAATGTTGGGTGAGTCTAGATTCTAGATCCCAAATTCTATGATCTACGATCTAACATCTCACGTCTAAGCAAAAAAAAACGCCTCCCAATTGCTTGAAAGGCGTCTTTACTATTTCTGAATGTCTTCCCCGTCTTTGTCGTGGAAGTGGTATTCAAGATACGTGTAAGCATCTCTTGGTACTATTTTTACCCAGCGTTTGTGGTCAAAATACCATTTAGCGCGTGGTGATGGAAAACCT
This sequence comes from uncultured Flavobacteriaceae bacterium, assembly GCA_963739625.1. Taxonomy (GTDB): domain Bacteria; phylum Bacteroidota; class Bacteroidia; order Flavobacteriales; family Flavobacteriaceae; genus Salinimicrobium. Next base: position 84,715 of record CAVUAU010000005.1, on the reverse strand, counting down.
TTGGTTAAAAAGGCTGCTATAAAAGGATGTGCACTTAAAGTGATCTTTTTATAGTCTTTTTTGATCAGTTTTTCAAGGTCGGTTGTGATCTTGTTTACCAAAACAATTGGGGCTTCGATTTCTTCTCCCTGTTTATTGGGATTCTCTTCCCTTGTTTTGATATTCATCTCGGGCCGTACCCTTTGTCTTGTGATTTGTACAAGTCCAAATTTACTGGGGGGCAAAATCTTATGTTTTGCACGGTCATCGCTCATTTCTTCTCGTAAATGATCGTAGAGCGCCTTTCGGTTTTCGGCTTTGTTCATATCTATGAAATCAACTACAATGATCCCTCCCATATCGCGGAGGCGTAATTGACGGGCAATCTCGGTAGCGCTAATGAGGTTGACCTCAAGCGCTGTGTCTTCCTGGTTCTTGGATTTGTTGGAGCGGTTACCGCTGTTCACGTCAACGACGTGCATAGCTTCGGTATGCTCTATTACCAGGTATGCCCCTTTGTGCATAGATACTGTGCGGCCGAAAGTAGTTTTAATTTGGCGTTCGATTCCGAATTTTTCGAAAATTGGAACATTGGAATCGTACAACTTCACAATGGATTCTTTTTTTGGAGCGATCTCGCTCACGTAGTCTTTGATTTGTGTATACAGCGTCTCATCATCCACACATATTGAAGTAAACGTGTCATTAAAGACATCTCTAAGAATAGAGGATGCCCTGTTGAGTTCTCCCAACACTTTGGAGGGATGAGGTGCTTTATACAGCTTTTTACACATTCCTGTCCAACGTCCCATCAAATTTTGCAGGTCGTTGTCCAGTTCTGCTACTTTTCTGCCTTCTGCTACGGTACGAACGATAATTCCAAAGCCTTTGGGTCTAATGCTCTTCACCAGTCGTTTGAGGCGGTCTTTTTCTTCTTTGCTTTCTATTTTTTGAGAAACAGAAACGCGATTGGAAAAAGGCACCAGCACGATATAGCGCCCGGGAAGGGAAAGTTCTGAACTTATCCTGGGGCCCTTGGTGGAGATTGGCTCCTTCACTACCTGTACCAGCAGCGATTGATTTGATTTTAAGACATCGGCAATGCTTCCGTCTTTATCAATATCTTTTTCTGTAGGAAAATCCTTTAAAGAATAATCCTTTAGTTTACCTGTGCTTACACGTTTTATGAACTTCAGCAAAGAAAGTACCTGGGGGCCAAGGTCATGATAGTGCAAGAATGCATCTTTCGTGTAGCCCACATTTACAAAGCCGGCGTTTAATCCGGGGACAGCTTTTCTAACTTTGGCGAGAAAAATATCGCCTACGGCAAAATTACTGTCGTCTTCTTCCTTGTTGAGTTCTATTAGTTTTCCATCTTTTAATAAGGCAAAATCTACAGCAGAGGAACCGGTTCTAATAATTAACTCTTTGTTCACTCTAATCGATTTTTATCCCGATATATCGGGATGGATTAAACAATAAAATTCACAGGGTTTTTACTCCTATAGAGGTCAAAGCTGACCTCGATTTCAAAGAACGGTGTTAAACAAAAAAAGTAGTATGAAAACTACTTTTTCTTGTGACGGTTAGCTCTTCTTCTTTTCTTACGCTTGTGCGTAGCTACCTTATGTCTTTTTCTTTTTTTACCACTTGGCATAGTGTGACTTTTTAATTAGTAATTATTTTGGTTCTGCCCTCGGGCAGGAAATCTTATTTTACTTCAACGTTGGTTTTAACACCTTCAACGAACACTTTCGCAGGTTTAAAAGCAGGGATGTTGTGAGCAGGAATCTTGATAGTTGTATTCTTTGAGATATTCCTTCCGGTTTTTTCTGCTCTGGTCTTAATGATAAAGCTTCCAAATCCTCTAAGGTAAACATTGTCTCCAGCCTCAAGGGAAGTTTTCACCTCTTCCATAAAGGTTTCCACGGTAGCCTGTACATCTCCTTTTTCCATTCCTAACTTCTCGGAGATCTTTGCTACGATATCTGCTTTCGTCATTTTCGTATGATTTATTAAATTGGGGTTTGTAAATTTTCGAGGGGCAAATATAAGAATTAAATCTGCAACTTTTCAATCCTAATTCATTAAATAGTAAGAGAATAAAGAATTATCATTGCACCAAAGAAATTGCTTTAATGAATTTTTCCAAAAGACTGATTTTTTGGTATTTAGAAAATAAGAGGCAACTGCCGTGGAGAGCCACAAAAGATCCATATCAAATCTGGTTGAGTGAAATTATTCTTCAGCAAACCCGGGTCGAACAGGGAAAACCATACTATTTCAAGTTTTTGGAGACTTATCCCGACGTATTTTCCCTCGCAAATGCTTCCGAAGAAGAAGTGCTAAAACTTTGGCAGGGACTGGGATACTATTCCCGCGCCAGGAATTTGCACCATACTGCCCGTCATATTGCCTTCGAGAGGAACGGAAAATTCCCCGATACCTATAAAGAACTGCTCCAATTAAAAGGAATAGGCGACTACACTGCCAGTGCTATTGCTTCTGTCTGCTTTGATGAACCTGCCGCTGCCGTTGATGGTAATGTCTTTAGAATGTTGTCTCGCATCTTCGGAATTGATACTCCTACAAACACTTCCGCAGGAATAAAAGAATTCAAGGCGCTCGCCCAGGAGTTGATTGATCGCGACGATCCTGCCTCCTTTAACCAGGCGACCATAGAATTCGGAAGCGAGCAATGTAAGCCAAGACAACCGCTTTGCTCTACCTGTATCTTTTCTGAAAAATGTGTGGCCTTCAATGAAAACAGAATCACGCAGCTTCCTGTGAAGTTGAAAAAGCTGAAGGTTAAAAAAAGGCATTTTAATTACCTCGTCTTTCTTTCTGAAGAAAAAAAGACGCTCCTGGAGCAGCGCCGTGGAAAAGGAATATGGGAAGGCCTGTATGAATTTCCCCTTATTGAAACACCGGCCGAAGTTTCTGCCGAAAATCTTCTGGAAGAGGAGGGATTTCAGAATTATTCGGTAACAGCAAAAGACGTGGTCCTATATAATGAGTCACCTATTGTGCACAAACTCACCCATCAACATATCTACACCAAATTCTGGATAATGGACTGTGAACAGCTGCCTCAAAAAGGGGTTCCATATGAGGAGTTAAATAAATTTCCGGTGCCGGTTTTAATCGGAAATTTTATTGATACCTTTGATTTTTAAGATCTTTCTCTTTGGAAAACTTCCGAAGAGAGAAATTTGAACCGCAGAAACCTTAAAAGAACAATTTTTGCTTATTTTAGAATCTCAAACCAAATACAAAGACAATGACCGGAACTTTAAATAAAGTGATGCTGATAGGCCACACGGGAGATGATGTGAAAATGCACTATTTCGAGGGCGGCGGATCTATTGGTCGTTTTCCTTTGGCTACCAACGAGGTTTACACCAATAAAACTACAGGCCAGCGCGTTGAAAATACCGAATGGCACAATATTGTGGTGCGCAACAAGGCAGCAGAGATTTGTGAGAAGTACCTGAAAAAAGGGGACAAGGTTTATATTGAGGGAAGGATCAAGACCCGCAAGTGGACCGACGATAAAGGAATGGAGCGTTATTCTACAGAAATACAGTGCACAGATTTCACCTTTTTGACACCTAAAGAAGGCGGTGCCTCTGGCGAGCCTGCGGGAAATCAACAGTACCGCCCGCAAAACCAGCAACAAAGTTCCGGCACCAGCCAACAATCGCCTGCCATAGGCGAAGAGGACGAGGACGATCTACCGTTCTAAGTTTAATCAAAAGCTAAACATTTGGATCCCGATCCTGCCAGTTTTACATTATTATTTGTTGCATCTGAAGATCTTTCGCTGCTGTTAGGAATACTTGCGGCAGTGTTGCTATTGATGGGTTCGGCCCTTGTTTCGGGTGCAGAAGTGGCTCTATTTTCTCTCACTCCTGCCGATTTTGAACCCGAAGAATCGAAACGCAGCGTAAAGGAGCAGATTGTCATCAACTTGCTGGACAAGCCAAAAAAACTCCTGGCGACAATTTTGGTTGCAAATAATATGATCAATATAGCGATCATTCTGCTTTTTGACAGCCTTATAGATAAAGCCTTTGCAGATATTAATACGGTTATTTTGGGGATCGATCTGCAGTTCTTCTTTGAAGTGGTGGTGGTGACCTTTCTTATCCTGCTTTTTGGTGAGATCCTGCCCAAAGTCTATGCAAGCCGTAACAAGGTCTTTTTTTCCCATTTTATGGCCTATCCGCTTAATGTACTGGATCGTGTTTTTTCTCCGTTAAGTATCCCTATGAGGCACATGACGCTGTTCATTCATGAGCGCCTGGGAAATCAAAAGGCGGGACTAAGCGTTGATCAACTCTCACAGGCTCTGGAATTAACAAGTCAACACGACACCACCAAGGAGGAGCAAAAGATATTAAAGGGTATCGTGTCCTTTGGAAATACAGACACCAAGCAGGTAATGCGGCCAAGGATGGATATTTTTGCCCTTAATGAGGAGGATAGCTATGAAAAGATCATTCCGGTGATCATTGAAAATGGTTATTCGCGAATTCCCGTGTACAGGGACAGTATTGATAATGTTACAGGAATACTTTATGTGAAAGATTTGTTGCCTTACCTCGAGGAGACAGATTATGACTGGAAAAACCTGTTGCGGGAGCCGTATTTTGTACCCGAGAACAAGAAGCTTGATGATTTGCTGAATGATTTTAAAGACAAAAAGAATCACCTGGCGATCGTGGTAGATGAATACGGCGGAACCAGTGGCTTAATTTCTTTGGAAGACATCATCGAGGAAATTGTGGGAGACATCAGCGACGAGTTTGATGATGAAGATCTCGTATTTTCAAAGCTGGACGAGAATAATTATGTTTTTGAGGGCAAGACTCCATTAAAAGATTTTTACCGGGTGATAAAGCTTGATAATCCTTCAATGTTTGAGGATAACAAGGGTGAAGCCGAAACTTTAGCGGGTTTTCTACTGGAGATTTCAGGTAGTTTTCCGAAGAAAGGAGATGTGATATTATTTGACCGCTATAGTTTTAAAGTGGAGGTCATTGATCACAAAAGAATTAAACAAATAAAGCTGAGCATTGTCGGGATATGAAAAAGTTGATTTTTTTGATGTTTTTCCCACTGCTGCTTCTTTCTTGCGGCGAAGATCCCCAGCCGAAGCCAAAAGCTTATCTTTCACTTGAATATCCCGAAGCCCATTACGAACAGCTGGATTGGAATTGCCCTTATACCTTTGAGAAGAATACAGCAGCAATCGCTACGCATCCTGCAGGAGGGAAGCCATGTTCAATGAACCTGGAATATGGCCTGCAAAACGGCACTATTTTTATCACCTATCAACCCGTTCGAAATAATCTTGACTCCCTTTTAACCGATGCTCAAAAGTTGCCTTTACGGCATACCATTAAGGCCGATGCCATTGAGGGAGATATCTATACCAATGATTTTCACCGCACTTACGGGATGTTCTATGAAGTTGAAGGGAACGCGGCCTCCCAGGCACAGTTCTACCTCACCGACAGTACCGAACATTTTCATAACGGGGTCCATTTATTTTAATGCCCAACCCAATTTCGACTCTATTCTTCCTGCTGCAGCTTATCTTAAACAAGATATGAGGCACCTTATGGAAACTGTTCGCTGGAAAGAATCTCCGGTAAAAGAACTGGAAAATTCTTTGCTTTCTTCAGGAAATGGCGATTTTTACAGCCAAATCAATGGAATGCCCGTAAAAAATCTTAAATGGATCTATCTCTGCCTGCTTGCGCTGGTTTGGGGAAGTTCTTTTATTCTTATAAAAAAAGGACTGGTAGGCTTGACCGCCCTGCAGGTAGGATCTTTAAGAATAGTGTTCGCTGCACTTTTCCTGCTCATCGTGGGGCTTAAAAGCCTCAAAAAAGTAGAGAGGAAGCAGTGGAAATGGATCGCTTTTTCAGGTTTCTTCGGAACCTTTTTTCCTGCTTACCTTTTTTCTTTTGCCGAAACCGAAATTGACAGCGCAATTGTTTCTATTCTAAATTCTACAACTCCCTTACTGTCCATGTTATTGGGAGTTTTCGTTTTTGGGGCCACTTTCGTTAAGAACAAATTTGTTGGTGTTATGATTGGTTTGGCCGGTACCACTGCTTTAATTTTGAGTGGCGCGGCTGTAAATCCAGATCAAAATTACTGGTATTCCCTGCTCGTCATACTTGCTTCTCTTTTTTACGGCTTCAATGCCAATATCATCAAAACCTACCTCTCGGGGATACCTGCCCTGGCCATAACTACAGGAAATTTTATGGTGATCGCACTCCCTGCACTTGCGGTTCTTTTTTCAACAGGTTTCTTTTCAGCCGAAGTAGTAGCCGCACCTCAAGTACAGCTGTCACTGGTTTACATCGCCATCCTGGGGATCATTGGAACAGGAGTGGCTCTCATAATTTTTAATAAACTCATCCAAATCTCAGACCCGGTTTTTTCAACCTCGGTGACCTATTTGATACCTATAGTTGCCCTGGGATGGGGTGTTCTTGACGGGGAAGATTTTACGCTGTTACAACTGTTTTCGGGAGTTTTTATTCTTCTGGGGGTACTGATAGTCAACCGTAAAAAGAAAAAATGATAATTTTTTTGGAGCGTTTTTAACTTTTTATTAACTTCACGCTATCATTCTAATTCTAAAACCGCGTAGTATGAAAAAGAGAATGTTCTACGGATTTACGCTATTTGTCTTCCTATTCATGTTGGTGGCCTGGCAATTCGCCGCGGCAGAACTGGCTGAGCTTCAGGCGAAACCAAAATCTTCTCCCGTACAAAAGAAGTCAGAGCTGGCAATGCTCTAGCCTCACAGGTCTTTGGGAAGCCTTTCGGGAAATGTTGCAGGTTTCTTAAAATCTGGATAACAGCCCTTCGTGTGTAAAAATCAGAAACAAAAAAACCGGCCCTAAAGCCGGTTTCATATTTTGTGAAAACCTCCGTTTACTGGAAATCTTCTTCTGTTACACCTTCATTGATCTTGACATCTGTAACTTTAAGATCAAGGCTTAGTTGAGGTAATTCCTGGTGCAGGGAGTGAGGAACTAAAATTCCTTTCACCTCTGAATAATCTCCAAATGAAATTGGGATCTTCATGGTTTGTGGAGCCTGACCGGCGATTTTCACCTGCTTCAGCTTAAGACCGGTTTTGGTGCTGTAGTAATTGTAGGTGCTCTCGTTCATTTTGACGATATAAGCATCTTCCCCATCAACACTTTCTATACCTTCTAAAGTGGCATCCTTAGCCTCTAATTCAGGGAATGGGGTTGCTTCAGCCTTGGCGGCAACAATCTGCTCTTCAGAATATGGTACCTTCTGTCCACGAGCCATAGTGTAACCTTCTGTCCCGTTGAAAACCTGCTTTTGCATTACATTTCCATTCATAGAAACGATGTTAGCAGACTTTCCTTCGCTGGTGGCAATAGATTCAAGATTCATTGTCATGCCCTGCACGGTACCTTGCGCGATAAAAGTAAGAGATTCAACTCCTTCTACTGCTTCTTTCCCACCAATGGCATCAATGTACTTGTCAAAAACCTTTTCTGCAGTCATATCGCCTGCCACCTTCTTGTTGAAATCGGGTTTATCAACAGGGTTTGCATCCTTGTCAAAATACTTTACAGGAATCTTTTTTCCGTTATAGGTAAGGTTTTCAAGATCTTCAGCTACTTCGCTTCCTTTACCGACAACTACGATTCGTGCTTTGTCAACCTGGAAGTATTTTTGTGCCACTCGCTGAATGTCTTCCGCAGTAACAGCATTGATCTTCTTCAGGTAAGTCTGGTAGAAATCTTCGGGAAGTTTATCTGTTTCAATATTCAAAGCATACTGAGCGATGGTAGAAGGGCGCTCAAGTGCAAGCACGAAATCTCCTGTGTATTTTGCTTTGGCGTTCGCAAGCTCCTCGTCAGATACTTTTGTATCGCGTATTCTGTGCAATTCGTCAAGAAAAGCAATAACAGCAGAGTCGGTCACTGCGTTTCTAACGCTGGCGCTCGCCACGAATCTCGCGATGTACTTGTCATCACCTGTGCTGGAGTAGGCGCCGTAAGTATAACCTTTGTCTTCACGAAGGTTAAGGAAAAGACGGGCTTCTCCACCGCCACCAAGGATCTTGTTTGCGATCAAAGCAGGGAAATAATCTTCGTCTGCTTTTTTAAGGTTGATGGTGTTGGTTACCTGCACCTCGCTTTGAACAGCGTTTGGAAAATCGATAAAATCGATCTGGGTCTGCGCAACGTTGTCAACCTTAGGCATGTTGATGGCAGGAAGATCTTTCTTCTTCCAGTCGCTGAAGTATTTTTTTACAAGGTCTTTAACTTCGGAAGTTTTAACGTCTCCAACCACAACCAGGTATGCGTTCTGCGGAACGAAATACTTTTGATAGTAGTCTTTCACGTCCTGAAGCGTCAGTGTGTTCACAGTTTCCTGAGTGGCAAATTCTCCATAAGGATGCTCTTTTCCGTAGGCAAGTGCCTGGCTGATCTTTCTTGCATTTGAAGAAACGTCTTTTTCTGAAGACTTAAGGCCTTCCAAAGTTCGCTGTTTCTCTTTGTCAAACTCTTCCTGAGTAAAATTAGGATTTAACGCTCCCTTAGACATAAGTTCCAGGATCCTTGGGAAATATTTGGAAAGTGTATTCGCAGATGCTCCCGAAGAGAAAAAGTTCACATTTGCTCCAAGATAATCCACCTCTTCGTTGAACTTGTCTTTTGGGATGTCTTTTGTACCCTCGCCTAACATAGAACCCATAAGACCAGACAGGCCTACCTTACTGCCTTCGGCATGAGGAGGATTGTCCATTGTAAGGGTCATGTTGACACGTGGTAGTTTATGGTTTTCAACAACCAGGACTTTAAGCCCGTTCTTAAGGGTAAAAGTTTCAGGTTTACCAATGTTGATCTCCGGCGCAGGCCCCGGTTCGGGCATTTGGCTGCGATCTATTTGAGCCTGGATCCCTGTTGCACAAAGGAAAAAGACTGCTAATGCTATAAATTTATTCTTCATTTCGTTGGTTTTTTACTGTTCAGAATCTTCTTTCTTAGGCAGGTAATCCAATACCAGCCTTTGATCCTTGTTGAGATATTCGTTAGCTACACGTTTGATGTCTTCACGGGTGATACTTCTGTAGATGTCAATCTCATCATTGATGAGGTTGGTGTCACCATAAAGCGTGTGGTAAGTAGCAAGAGAGCTTGCGATCCCGGCAATTGTGCTGTTAGAGTTCACAAAACGGTTCTCAAACTTATTCTGAAGTTTTTCAAATTCTCTCTGGCTAATGAGGTCTGACTTCAATTTCTGAATTTCTTCGTCAATTTCCGAAGTAAGCGTATCAAGAGCAGTTTCTCCCATTGGCATTCCGTAGATGATGTATTCACCGTAATCTTCCTGGCTAAGGTTAAAGGCACCTACCTGAAGAGCTTGTTTTTGCTCGTCAACCAATTTCTTGTAAAGTCTTGAAGATTTTCCGTCAGAAAGAATAGAGGAGATCATGTCCAGGACATATGCATCCTTGTCCTTCATAGAAGGAGTTCTATAGGCCAGAACAACAGCAGGGATCTGGATGTTGGCATCATAAGCCGTATCTTCGATCTCCTGGGTAATTGGCTCTTCTTTAGGGAAATTTCTGGTCACCTCTTTCCCGGCAGGAATAGGACCAAAATAGTCTGCTATCATTTTCTTGGTGTCTTCAATGTTGATGTCACCGGCAACTACAAGAGTAGCATTGTTAGGAGAGTAGTATTCCTTGAAAAACTGCTGGAATTCTGAAAGCTCACTCGCATCAAGATCTTCCATATAGCCAATGTTTGGATCTTTATATGGGTGCTTCTGGAAAAGATTTGCAGAAACCTCATCAACCAAATGGCCGTAAGGACTGTTATCTACTCTAAGCCTTCTTTCTTCTTTTACAACTTCGTTTTGAGTGTCAACCCCGCCTTGTTTAATGATAGGGTGCATCATTCTTTCAGATTCCATCCAGAGGCCCAACTCCAGGTTATTGGAAGGGAAGATCTCGTAGTAGTAAGTACTGTCATTAGAGGTATTGGCATTGTTCGATCCTCCGTTAGCAGAAACGATCTTGAACCAGTCTCCTTTTGGGATGTTTTCTGTTCCTTCGAAAAGTAGGTGCTCAAAGAAGTGGGCAAATCCTGTTTTCCCGTTAATGCGGTCTTTCCCGCCAACGTGGTACATCACTGAGGTGGTGACTACCGGGGCCGAGTTATCCTGGTGCAGGATGACATCAAGGCCATTGTCCAGCTCATACTGGGTGAATTCAACCTCTTGTGCTATCCCGGCCATACTTAGCAGGAGCGCACAGGCTGTTAGTCTGAAACTCTTGGTCATTTGTATTAAGTTTTAATTAAGGTACCTTAATAGGTATAGAAAGATACCTAAATGTTACAAAAAAGGGAAAATAATTGAGGGTCAAAGTTTTGCCGGGGACAATTAACAAGGCCTTAAGTCTCATTTCCTAATATTTTTTGGAAATTTATAGAAACGCCTAAACACCATAATCATGAAAAAATTCTCAGTACCATTGATGTATGGGATCTTTATTGCCGTAGGACTCATTGTGTACTTTTTGATATTAGCCCTTTTAGACCTGGTAAAATACCCTGCCTACAGTGTCTTTAATATAGTGATCACAGGAGTTGGGATGTTCCTTGCTATTAAAAAGTACCGGTCAGAAAAAGGAGCGAAGTTCAAATACCAAAAAGGCTTTGTAGCAGGTTTTTCTACCGGGGCAATTTCAACCATTATCTTTACAGGATTCTTTGCCATTTATTCCAGCGAACTCAATCCAGACTTTTCAAATGAACTGGTGACCATGTGGGATTCTGACTGGTTTGTGAATCTTGGCCTGCTCGTCTTCACGGTCGCTTTAATGGGATTCGCTACCTCCTTTGTGCTGGCTCTCAGCTTTATGCAGTTGCTCAAAGACAGCTGGAATACTGTTGAAGGGAAAAAGCACACCTACTAAAACAAAGCTTTGCAAATTAATTAATTAGGAGTATATTTGCACCCGCCTAAGAAAAATAGGCGATCAATTAAACCCTTAATTAAAGACGCTATGTACGCAATTGTAGAGATAGCAGGGCAGCAATTTAAAGTTGCAAAAGACCAGAAAGTGTTCGTTCACCGTTTGGCAGGAGAAGAAGGAGACAAGATCTCTTTTGACAAAGTTCTTCTAACAGGTGACGGTAATGACATCACTTTGGGCGCCCCAGCTATAGAAGGAGCTTCTGTTGATGCAACCATCACCAGGCACCTAAAAGGAGACAAAGTAATTGTTTTCAAAAAGAAAAGAAGAAAAGGTTACCGTGTTAAGAATGGTCACCGTCAGGCACTTACTGAAATTTCTATCTCAGGAATTTCTCTTTCAGGTGCTAAAAAATCAACTTCGGCTAAGAAAGAAGAACCAAAAGCTTCAACTGAAGAAAATAAAGATCTTTCTTCACACACAGTTGCCGAACTAAGAGAAATGGCTAAAGAAAGAGGTGTCGAAGGATACTCTTCAATGAAAAAAGCCGAATTAGTAGCTGCTTTAAGCTAATCGTTTAACAGTAAAAAGGAAATAAAATGGCTCACAAGAAAGGTGTAGGTAGTTCCAAGAACGGTAGAGAATCTGAATCGAAACGCTTAGGTGTGAAGATCTTTGGAGGACAGGCTGCCATCGCAGGGAACATCATCGTTAGACAAAGAGGTACTGCTCACAATCCGGGAGAGAATGTGTACGCAGGAAAAGACCATACTTTACATGCCAAAATTGACGGTATTGTAAAATTCACTAAAAAGAAAGACAACAAATCTTACGTTTCTATCGAACCGTTCGAAGCTTAGTCTCTTCTTTATTAGATAAATAAGAAACCCCTTCTGAAAAACAGAAGGGGTTTTTTTGTAATTTTAAGGGAGATGTTAAATAACTTCGGAAAATGGAATACGTTACCGTTCATACCACCACCGACAAAGCTGAAGTCTCCTCTCTGAAAGCCCTTTTTGAAGGCAAAGGCATTCATTATCGGGTCATCGAAGAAGAGCGTGAAGCTGTAGCCGAAAGGGATCAGCCCGAACAAAGACTGCAGGTAAGGGAAGAAGATCGCGAGAAGGCAAGAGAAGTACTGCACGAGTCGGGTTACCTAAGAATTGGTCACCCTTATGATGAGACTCAGCCAAAGGCACCAATGAAACGCTGGATGTTCCTTTTCCTGGCTGCTTTAGTGCTGCTTATCGTGATCCTGCTCGTCGCCTGGTTTATGAATCCCGATCTGCACTAAAAAAAGAATCCCCTCCAAAAAGGTCATTTTTGAAGAGGATTAAAAATATTCTAACGTCTAACGCCTAGTATCTATAGTATTCCGGTTTGAACGGTCCTTCAACAGTTACTCCAATATAATCGGCCTGTTCTTTTGAAAGCTCTGTCAATTCCACCCCAATCTTTTCAAGGTGAAGGGCGGCTACTTTCTCATCTAAATGCTTCGGAAGCATATAAACTTTGTTCTCGTACTCACCGTTGTTGTTCCAAAGCTCCATTTGTGCAAGCGTTTGGTTGGTGAAGGAGTTACTCATCACAAAGCTAGGGTGTCCTGTAGCACAACCAAGGTTTACAAGACGACCTTCAGCAAGAAGGATGATATCTTTGCCGTCGATAGTGTATTTATCAACCTGTGGCTTGATTTCAACTTTGGTATTTCCGAAGTTCTCGTTCAACCAGCTCACCTGGATCTCGTTGTCGAAGTGCCCGATGTTACAAACGATGGTCTTGTCTTTCATCGACTTGAAATGCTCGGCTCTTACAATATCTTTATTTCCGGTAGTGGTGATGACGATGTCTGCTTTTTCAACCACTGTTTCCAGTTTCTTCACTTCAAATCCGTCCATTGCGGCTTGTAGCGCACAAATAGGATCGATCTCGGTAATGGTTACAATAGCACCGGCACCTCTAAAAGAAGCAGCAGTACCTTTACCAACATCCCCGTACCCACAAACCACAACGCGTTTTCCGGCAAGCATTACATCGGTCGCACGACGAATAGCGTCAACCGCGCTTTCGCGACATCCGAATTTGTTATCGAATTTTGACTTAGTAACCGAGTCGTTCACGTTGATCGCAGGCATTGGCAAAGTGCCATTTTTCATACGCTCATAAAGTCTGTGAACACCTGTAGTGGTTTCTTCGGAAAGACCTTTAATACCTTCAGCAAGTTCAGGATATTTATCGAGCACCATATTGGTAAGGTCACCCCCGTCATCAAGGATCATGTTAAGCGGCTTGCGCTCTTCCCCGAAGAAAAGGGTTTGCTCGATACACCAGTCAAACTCTTCCGCAGTCATTCCTTTCCAGGCGTAGACGGGAATCCCGGCAGCGGCGATAGCAGCGGCAGCCTGATCTTGAGTAGAGAAAATATTACATGAGCTCCAGGTAACTTCAGCACCAAGGGCAACCAAAGTCTCAATAAGTACGGCAGTTTGGATGGTCATGTGAAGACAACCGGCGATACGTGCGCCTTTAAGCGGCTGCTTGTCTCCAAATTCTTCACGAAGAGCCATAAGTCCAGGCATCTCGGCTTCGGCAAGTTCTATTTCTTTTCTTCCCCAGTCGGCCAGGGAAATATCTTTTACTTTATAGGCAGTATAAGGTACTGTTTTCGTTGACATATTATTATATTTGATTTAGCACTTTCAGAAGTGCAAAAATACGGAATATTTAAGAGTTTTTTATGCCCCTTTACAAAACAATAACAATTGATGACGACACTAAAGTCCTCATTTGGAAGATAGAAGAAAGTTTTGAAGAACTTAGTGAGGGTGTGGAGTTGACACAGCACTGCAGGCAAAGGGTAGATGGCATGAAAAGCGATCTGCACCGGCGCGGATTCATGAGCGTGAGACATCTCCTTGCAGCTATGAATTATACCGATTTTGACCTGTTCTATGACGAGGAGGGAAAGCCGCATCTTAAGGACGGCAAATTCATCTCCATCACACATTCTTTTGTTTTTTCTGCGATCATCGTTGGCAAGAGAAAAGTGGGAATTGATATCGAAAAGCAACGAGACAAGATCTTATTAATCGCGCCGAAATTTACGCCTATTGAAGAATACAGGACGCTCGCCAATGTAGATGCGCTTATAAGGAAACTGACTATCGTGTGGGGCGCCAAGGAAGCGGTCTATAAGCTGTATGCGAAGCCAAAAGTGAGTTTTTTGCAGCATATCAATATTACCGATTTCGATTTTGATGATCAAAAGACCACCGGGAAGATCTTTTTCCACGGCGAAACCTCCTGGTACTGCTTTGCTTTTACCGAATTTGAAGGCTTTACCTGCGTCTATGCCCTGCCACATAATGAAGTGCAGGCATGAGGGCAGTCAAAAATGACATTTTTGAGGCCGTAGCTGCAGGCGGCAAATTGCTGGCGGTGCTCATTGATCCTGATAAGTTTGAAGTTGATGATGCAGCCGATTTTCTTCGGAAGATCCCACGATTCACAACACATCTTTTCGTAGGTGGCAGCAGTGTGGAGGCAGGCAAGACTGAAGCCTGTGTGCAGTGCCGTTAAAGCTGAAACTTCTCTCCCAGTCATTCTTTTCCCGGGCGACCATTCTCACATTACACCCGAGGCCGATGCGCTTTTGTTCCTCAGTCTTATCTCCGGAAGAAATCCGGAATATCTCATAGGTCAACAGGTAAAATCTGCACAAAAGCTGCGGGAGAGCAAACTGGAAGTAATTCCAACCGGATATATCCTCGTTGACGGCGGAAATTTTTCGGCGGTGGAACGCGTGAGCAATACAAAACCTTTAGATCCCGATGATATTGAATTGATCGTGAACACGGCGCTTGCGGGACAGTATTTGGGTAAAGAACTCATTTACCTCGAAGCCGGAAGCGGTGCCAAAAATGCCATTTCCGAAGATATAATTTCCGCAGTAAAAAAAGCGATAAGTATCCCATTGATAGTGGGCGGAGGCATAAGGACTCAGCATCAGTTAGAAAGGATTTATGAAGCCGGGGCCGACCTGGTGGTGATAGGAACCGCCTTTGAAAAAGGGGAATTTTTTAATGTTTCAGCTAAAAACTACCTGAAAAGCCGGTCAAACGTTTGATTCTTGCTAATTTTGATCTTCAGCTAAAATCTAAAAAAACAAATTATGCAAATCTCTGTAGAACTCGCCCTCACTCCGCTGCAGGACGATTTTGAAGCGCCAATAAAGAAGTTCATCAAGACCTTGCGCAGCTCTGGCTTTACCGTCTTGGAAAACCCGTTGGGCACCCAGATCTATGGTGACTACGACAAAATAATGGATTTCCTTACCGAAGAGGTCAAGGAAACTTTCCTGTCTATGGACCATGTGCTTATGACGATGAAGCTCGTCAAAGGCAACCGAAGCGACTATGCAGCCGATTTTTGATTTCCTTTTTCAGCAGTACGAAGGCTATCCTACCTTATTTATAATTCTGGAGATCATTGCGGTGATCTTCGGCTTTTTGTCGGTTTGGTATTCAAAACAGGAGAACATCCTGGTCTATCCCACCGGCATTGTTAGCACGGTGATCTTCGTTTACCTGCTGTGGCAATGGCAGCTGCTGGGAGACATGATGATCAACTTTTACTATTCCACCATGAGCATTTACGGCTGGTATGTGTGGACCAGAAAAGTTGACGCAGTGCACTACATTCCCATCACCAGGACGACTAGAAAAGAGAAATTGTGGAGCGTCTTGATCTTTGTGGCCACGTGGCTGTTCACCTTTTGGGTCTATGACTTTTTCGACAAGTGGAACAGCTGGACGGCCTATGTAGACACCGTGACCACCGCGGTTTTTTTCGTTGGCATGTGGCTAATGGCAAGGAAGAAGCTGGAAAACTGGATCTACTGGATCATTGGAGATATCATTTCAGTGCCGCTTTATTTTTACAAAGGCCTCACTTTTACCAGTCTGCAGTATTTTGCATTCACAATAATAGCCATTTACGGCTACAAGACATGGAGAGACAGCTTGAGCAAAGGTCACGTGACCTCATAAAGATTGTATTATTTGGACCCGAATCTACCGGAAAAACCACGCTTGCCCAACAACTGGCGGCTCATTTCAATACCCAATGGGTTCCAGAATTTTCCCGTGATTACCTGCAGCAGAAGTGGGATGAGGAGCAGAAGATTTGCGAGCCCAAAGATATTTTACCAATTGCTGAAGGCCAGATGCAGCTGGAAAATGCTGCGGCAGAAGAGGCTCAAAAAGTGCTTTTTTGCGACACTAATCTTTTGGAAACTGTAGTCTATTCTCAGGCCTATTATGATGGGAACTGCGATGCCACACTTCTTAAACATGCGTTAAAGGCCCATTACGATCTCTATTTTTTAACGTATATTGACGTTCCCTGGGTTGAAGACGATTTGCGCGACCGACCCCATCAACGGGAACTTATGTTCGCCAAATTCAAATCATCTTTAGACCGGTACAACAAGCCATACCAGATCCTGAAAGGAAATTATCAGGAGCGGTTTGAAACGGCTGTGAAAACAATTGAAGAACTAATAAAACGGAAAGAAGTTGGGCTTTAGTGAAAAAGATCTTTCTCAAATAGAGAAAAAGGGAATAAATCCTGCAAAAGTTCAGGAACAAATCGAAATCTTTAAACGCGGAAATGTTGCCATAAATATTATCGAGGCTGCCACTGTTCGCAATGGTATCCTGCAGCTTGATGAAGAAGAAAAACAGCGGCTTGTCAACCTCTACGATTCAAAAAGAGAAGAGCTGGATATTTTGAAATTCATTCCGGCATCTGGCGCAGCTACAAGAATGTTTAAATCGCTTTACAAATTTGTGCGGCACTACAATCCGCAGGAGGAGAGTGTGAATGACTATATTGAGCGGCAGAACGATCCAAAGCTGGAATCTTTCTTTACCCGCATGAAAGATCTTCCTTTTTACGAGGAGGTCCAAAAGCATATCCATCAAAATCATCCAAAATTTGACGAGCTTACAGAAGATAAACAGCAACTCATTCTTGTAAGGACAATCCTTGAAGAAGAGGGGCTGGATCTTGGAGAGCAACCGAAAGGTTTGGTGCCTTTTCACAAGTATGAAGACAGTTCGGCGACCTCTTTTGAAGAGCATCTAAGGGAAGCGGTAGATTACGCTGCTTCCGGGAACAAAGTAAGGCTGCATTTTACGGTTTCTAAGGAACATCATGAAAAATTTGAAGCCGAGGCTCGCAGAATCAAGGAAAAACTGGAGAAAGAGACCGGGGTGACTTACCAGATCTCCTATTCCTACCAGGATCCAAAAACCGATACACTTGCAGTAACAAAGGATAATGAACCTTTTAGAGACGAAAATGGAGCTATGTTCTTTAGGCCGGGTGGCCACGGAGCCCTCATCAACAACCTAAACGAGCAGGACGCAGATCTCATTTTTATAAAGAACATCGACAATGTGGTGATCCCTAAGAATCGCCAAACCTTAGCTGAAAATAAAAAAATGCTTGCCGGCGAGCTGCTTGACCTGCAGGAAAAAACCTTCTCCTGCTTGAAAAAGCTCGAGGGTGAACCTACAGAAGAAGAACTTGCTGAGATGGCCGAATTCCTTCAGAAGAAATTGAACTCCGGTTTAAGCATCAAGTTTGAAGAGCTTCAAAAAGGGGAAAAAATAGAGGCTTTAAAAAAGTATTTTAACCGGCCTATCAGGGTCTGCGGAATGGTCAAAAACGAGGGCGAGCCCGGCGGCGGACCATTCTGGGTGAAACACGAAAACGGGGAAATTTCTTTACAGATCGTGGAGAGTTCTCAAATAGACCACGACAATTATCAGCAAAGCAAGATTGCGCAGGAAGCCACTCATTTCAACCCGGTTGATGTGGTTTGCTCCTTTAAAGATTATAAGGGTAAAAAATTCGACCTTTTAGAGTATGTTGATGAGGATACTTTCTTCATCGCGAACAAAACGAAAGACGGCAAAGACCTCAAAGCTCTTGAGCTTCCCGGGTTATGGAACGGCGCGATGGCCCGCTGGATCTCCATTTTTGTGGAGGTGCCTGTGGAGACCTTTAATCCGGTGAAAACAGTGGCCGATCTGCTCAAGCCAACTCACCAGGTGAAGTAGTTTTGGAAGAACAGCGACTCCTTCAGGAAATAGACTACAAGGCCGTGCGCAGCTCTGGCGCGGGCGGGCAGAACGTTAATAAAGTAGCCACAAAGGTCGAGCTGCACTTCAACTTACCCGCTTCCGAAGCATTTTCCGAAGAAGAGAAACAGCGGCTGCTCAAGAAATTGGGCGGTAAACTTACCAATGCCGAAGAACTGGTGCTGCAGTGCGATGAGAGCAGGAGTCAGCACAAGAATAAGGAGATCGTTACGCAGCGGTTGATTGAACAGCTCAGGCAGGCGCTGGTGAAGCCAAAGCCCCGGAAAAAAACAAAGGTTCCAAAAAGGGCAAAAATGAAGCGGCTTAAGAAAAAAAAGATAAATTCAGAAAAGAAGGCTGCGAGAAGGGATCCTTTAAAAGAGTAAAAAAGCTGAAGATTCAGAAAATCTGAGGATAAATTCCACAACTTTCTGTAGACATTTCACACTTCCACAAGATAATTCAAAAACGGAATATAAGTTAAAAGCCCCAAAATCAGGGGCTTTCATTATTTTGGAGAAAAGGGAACAGATTTTTCTATAGTAAATGAAAAAACCAAATAGAATAAACCCAAAAAACTTGAATTATGAAAAAGATATGTTTATCAGTAGTAGCCGCATCAGCAATGTTGTTTTCAGCTCAAAATCTTACAGCTCAGGAAGCTGCACAGGAACAGGTAGCTGTTGAAGCACAGGCCCAGCAAACAGCTGAATTCCGTAAAATCGAAGTTTCAGAACTTCCTGCCGAGGTACAACAGGCAGTAGAGCGTGATTTTGCCGGAGCGACAATTGCTGAAGCTTACGTTAAAGAAAAAGAAGGCGCACAAAAATTTAAACTGGTTGTGAAGACCGCTGAAGGTGAAGATCAGGAACTTTATGCAGATGCTAAAGGTAACTGGATCGACGAAGATCAGGATCAGCAGTAATCTATCTAACCACCGCTTGTAGAGAGACCGACTCTAGGTGGCAGCTGCCGAAGGAACATGTGCTATAATTTTTAGGGCCTGCTGTAAAACGGAGACTAAACCAATCCCTTAAAAAAGGGAAAAAAGGGAGCTTTTTTAAGCTCCTTTTTTTATGCTTATTTTTGGTTTTACAGGGGGATAATATCCTAATTTTGTGAATATCAAAATCTGTTATGGCCAAAATACTTTTAGTAGAAGACGATGTGGCGTTTTGCACTATGCTAAAAACCTTTCTTACGAAGAAGGAATTTGATGTGGATGCGGTGTACACTGCTACAGAAGCTTTGAACCAGGTATCAAAGAACGATTATGACGTGGTGATCTCTGATGTTCGCCTGCCAGACATGGAAGGGCTTGAGGTGTTAAAAGCTGTGAAAGAAAAGCACCGCGAGACCGGCGTGATCATGATGACCAGTTATGCCGAAATCAGTATGGCGGTCAATGCCATAAAAGAAGGTGCCCTGGATTATATCGCAAAACCCTTTCACCCCGAAGTCATTCTTAAAGGCATCAATGATGCTTTAACCCGGGAACCTGAAGCGCCTGCAGCACCCCCTAAAGCCAAAAAAGCGGTTAAAAGGACGGTTTCGGCCAATACTTTTATAAAAGGAGTTAGCGAAGCTTCAGAAAAACTCAATAATTATATTGAGCTCGTAGCGCCTACCAACATGTCTGTTTTGATCATGGGAGAGAGCGGTACCGGCAAAGAGCAGGTAGCCAAGAGCATTCATGACAAGAGCAAAAGACATAATGCTCCTTTCATCGCGGTAGATTGTGGAGCTATTCCCCGTGAACTTGCCTCCAGTGAATTCTTTGGTCATGTGAAAGGTTCTTTTACGGGAGCTGTGACCAACAAAACCGGCCATTTTGAAGCCGCAAACGGGGGAACGCTTTTCCTGGACGAGATAGGAAACCTCAATTATGAACTGCAAGTGCAGCTGCTAAGGGCGCTGCAGGAGAGAAAGGTGAAGCCGGTGGGCAGTAATGAGGAAATTCGGGTGGATATACGGGTGATCACCGCTACCAATGAAGATCTTTTTGCCCTGGTCCAAAAAGGTGATTTCAGGGAAGATCTTTACCACAGGCTAAACGAGTTCTCCATTAAAGTACCTCCGCTAAAAGACCGCGAAGACGACCTTATGATCTTCGCCAACTATTTTCTTGACAATGCCAATGCCGAGCTGGAAAAAGATATTGCCGGTTTTGACGATGATGCTGTGGCAGCTTTTAAAGCCTATCACTGGCCGGGCAACCTGCGGGAGCTCAAAAATGTCGTGAAGAGAAGTGTTTTGCTTACCAATGATGACAGTATTCCTGCAGCTGTGTTACCACAGGAGATCCTTGATGCCTCCAAAAAAGAGGATTCTCAACCCTCTTACAGCCTGTTCAAGAATAAAAATGAGGAAGAGTTGATCCTTGATGCGCTGGAGAAATCTAAAGGCAACAAGAGTAAGGCTGCCCGTTTGTTGTCAATTGACCGAAAGACTTTGTACAATAAGCTGAAGCATTACGGGATCAAACTTTGATCTCCTGCTTAAGGCTCGCTAACAGCTGTTGAACTTCCTTTTTTAAAAACTGAAGTTCGTCAGCCGAAATTTCCCCTAATTTTTCATCTTCCAGCCTTTGCAGAAGCCTCACCAGATGATCTGCCTGCAACTGTCTAAACATTGGCAGCATTTTGTGTGCTATGGCAGAGACCTTTTCTTTATCACCGTTTTGAAATGCCAGTTCTAGTGTCTGCATTCCGTAACCGGTGCTTTCAATAAAAGCGCCGAGAATAGCACCAAGTGCGTCATCATCATCGCCGGCAAAATTCTTGATCTCGCTAAGGCTGTAACCTTTTTCTTCATTGCCGGAAATAGCATTTTCCTTTTGCTGCCGCTGCAATTG
Organism: uncultured Flavobacteriaceae bacterium; assembly: GCA_963739625.1. GTDB lineage: Bacteria > Bacteroidota > Bacteroidia > Flavobacteriales > Flavobacteriaceae > Salinimicrobium. The sequence goes on along the minus strand of CAVUAU010000005.1, from coordinate 63,735 downwards.
TACCTCCAGTACGCCTTCGATAATTTCAATTAGTTCTTTTGAGGAATAAGGTTTCATAAGACTGCCGCTAAACCCCTTTTTTAAATAGTCACCGGGAGTGACATTAGGTTGCCCGGAGAGGGCTATCACAGGCAAGTCCGGGTATTGCTGTTGTACACGCTCCAGCAGTTGCAGCCCGTTCATTTCGGGCATTTGAATATCGGTTAAAACCAGGTCAACCTCTTCCTGTTCGAGTTTTTTTAAAGCTTCCTTCCCATTTTCTGCGGAAAAAGAAGTCATTCCTGTTGTTTTGATAAATTCCCTAAGCAGCCCCAGCTGTGCCGGTTCATCATCTACCAGTAAGATCCTGTAGTTGCTAAGATCCTGTTGTATCTTTTCTTCGGAAGCTGAAGCCTCTTCAAATTTCCCGGCCGGTATCTGTACCGGGATTTCCACCAGGAAGGTACTGCCTTCCCCGGGATCACTTTCAAGGCTGATGCTGCCTCCAAGCAGGCTAACGATCTTTTTGCTTATGGCCAGCCCAAGTCCTGAGCCGCCAAAGCGCTTTTCAATAGATGAATTCTCCTGGGAAAATTCCTCAAAGACCTTTTCTTTTTGCTCTTTTGAGATCCCAATGCCGGTATCTTTCACCTGTAGCTGCAGGTACTGCCGCGAATTTTTCTCCTCCAGCCATGCCTGCACCTCCACAAAACCTTGCTCGGTAAATTTGCAGGCATTGCTCACCAGGTTAGTGAGTACCTGCTTGATCCTGAAAGGATCTGTGATCACAGACCTGTCCAGTTGTTCATCAATATCAATGCGTACTTCTACGGCTGCAGGTTTTTCCGGCGGAATGGCATTTTCAACAGTCTCTTTGATAAGGTGTTTCGCATTAAAACTCAACTCATCAATTGACATTTTTCCCGCCTCCAGCCGGGAGAGGTCCAGCAGGTCATTTACCAGGTGCAGCAGGTAATCTGAAGATCTTTTGAGTTGGTCAAGATAGCGGTTCTGCGATTTGCTGAGATTCGTCTTTTCGAGCAGCCCCGTATATCCAACGACCGAATTGAGTGGGGAGCGAAGGTCATGGGTCACGGTATTCATAAACTGTTCCCTGCTCTTTAGTAAAGATTCGGCGTAGGTCTTCGCATCTTCCAGTTCCCTGCGATACCGCTGACTTCGGGAAACATCACGCAATACCAGGAACACAAAAATGAGAATGACCAGCAAACTTATGGCCCCTAAAATGGCAATTGCGCGGGAGGTTTGCTGCACGGTGTCCTGCCAGCTTTCTACCTGGTTTAAAGAAGATTTTCGTTCTTCGGCTTCAAGCGTAGAAAGCAGTATCCGAAGCCGGTTGTTTAGTTTCATTTCGTTGTCCAGCAGTTGATTTTCCTGCGACCGCAGCTGTTCCCTGTAATCCCGCTCCTTTACTTCCAGTTGGTTCAACACCTGCTTTACCGATGTCACCAAAGAATCTACCGTAATATTAGAGGGTTCGGGATTTTCCATTTTTGCGTACTCCAGTAACCGCACCAGCAGCCTGCGTTGATGTGGTTCGAGATCTTTGAACCGCTGTTCGTAATTGGGTTCTTCAAAAGTTTCATCAACCTTTTGAAGCTCATTAAGCACCCGGGAATAATAGCTGTCTGTTTCGCCCGAAGCCCGAAGTTCCAGTAGTTCTTCAAGGTTTTGGGACTTTTCTGAAAGCAGATTATTGATACTGTCTATCTCCCGGTCAAGAAAACTGCCGGGCTCAAAGTTCTGGAGGCTTGCCAGGAGGGTTTTAATTGAATCAATTTGGGTAGTGTAGGCGGGAAGGCCGTCAATATCGGCATTCTGGATGAGCTGCCGGCTCAAACTCTCTGCCTCGTAGAGTTTGGTTGCGGCTTCTCCCACCAGCAGCAGTTTTTGATTGCCAGATCTACTGCGATCTGTCATACTGGTGTAGGAAATTACCTGTTCGTAAACAAACCAGACGGCAAAGCCGCCAAGGGTGGCAAGCAGGAGGTATCCTGCAAATACGGTAAAGGTTAACGACGATCTCTTTTTGTTCATCACCTGCTGAAAAGGATAAATTTAAAAGCTTTTTGTGCGAAAGCCCGAAAAATTTGGTTAAATCCAAAAATCCTTTTTTACATTTGTGCCATCTCAAAGGGGTGCCTACTTCTGCAAGTGTAGAAGAAAGCTGAGATCATACCCAAGGAACCTGGGCGGGTAATGCTGCCAAGGGACAGCGCGTAAAGCGTCAAGTATCGCACTCCTGAAAACCATTTCTGCAGTTGAAATTGAATGGTTCTCAGGATTTTTTTTATCAATTTATAACCGGAATAATTACCCCTTTTATTCGTAAAAATTCTTCTTACGAATGAAAACTTTATTCTTTTCCATCAGCTTTTTGTTGATGTCGATTACCGGATTTTCTCAGGAATACCGAATTACAGGAACCGTGACCGATGGGGAGATCCCATTAGCAAATGCTATTGTTCGCGTTGAAGGAACGAGCATCGGGACCATTACCAACGAACGCGGAAGATTTACGCTTCAGCTGGAAAAAGGATCTTATATCCTCGTATTTTCCTACGGGAATAAGAAAACTGTGGAGATAGATCTTTCCGAAGATCTTACGCTCAACATAGACCTGAGTGATGCACAGGAGACGCTTGATGAGGTGTTTCTTTCCGCAGTGCGTGTCTCTGCCGACTCTCCCATTACTTACAGCAACCTTACCAATGAAGAGATTGAAGACCGCAACCTGGGGCAGGATATCCCTTCGCTCATGCAGTACATGCCGGGAGTGATCACTACCAGTGATGCCGGCGCCGGCATAGGTTATTCCGGGATTAGGGTGCGCGGCAGCGATGCCACCCGCGTTAATGTGACCATAAATGGGGTGCCATACAATGATGCCGAAAGCCAGGGCACATTTTGGGTGAATCTCGGAGATTTTGCCTCATCAGTTGAAAATTTGCAGCTTCAGCGGGGAGTGGGAACTTCCACAAACGGTGCCGGCGCTTTTGGAGCAAGCCTTAATATCCTTACAGACAGGTATGATATAGAGCCTTCCGCAGAACTGGCGAACAGCTTTGGGTCGTATAATACACATAAACACACGGTAAAATTCAGCACCGGGCTTTTTAATAAGCATTGGGAATTCGGCGGAAGGGCCTCGGTGATCAAGAGCGACGGTTATATAGACCGCGCCTCTACAGATCTAAAATCATACTTTCTACAGGGGACTTTTGTTGATGACAGAACGCTTATCAAGGCGCTCGCTTTTGGCGGAAGTGAGGTCACTTACCAGGCCTGGGATGGAATTGATGCAGATCAATTGAAAGAAGATCGCAGGTTCAACCCTTCGGGAGCATATACCGATGAAGACGGAAACCTGAAGTTTTACAATAACCATACAGATAATTACAAGCAGGACCACTTTCAGCTGCTCTGGAACCAGGATTACGACGGCGGCTGGGCTTCAAATCTGGCGCTGCATTATACCTACGGAAGGGGTTTTTACGAGTCTTACCGCGAGGATGAGGAGTTGGCAGCCTATGGTCTTTCCAATTTTACTGCGGAAGGAGAGGAGATCACCACCACAGATCTTGTGAACCGAAAGTGGCTCGACAATGACTTCTACGGTGCTACTTTTAACGTGGAATACGAAGACGGGCAGAAAGAGATCATCATTGGTGGCGGCTGGAATAACTATAAAGGCGACCACTTTGGAGACATCGTATGGGCAAAATTTGCGCCTCTGGACGAGCCTTTGCAGCGATACTATTTCAACCGGTCTCAAAAAAGTGATTTCAACATCTTTGGAAAGAGCCACTGTGGCTGTGACCGATAATTTGTCGCTGTACGGTGACTTGCAGCTAAGAAGGGTGCATTACGAAGTGGACGGAGTGGAAGAAGAGGAAGTGCCATTTATTGTTGATGATACCAACACCTTTTTTAATCCGAAGGCTGGTTTGACCTATGAATTTTCTGAAGCTAACCAGCTGTATTTCTCCTATGCAAGGGCCAATCGGGAACCTAATCGTGTCGATTATCAAAACGGAAGCCCGGAGCCCGAGCAGCTTAATGATTTTGAACTGGGCTGGAGATATGGTTCAGAAAAGCTCATTTTTAACACCAATCTATATTACATGGATTATCAAAATCAGCTGGTGTTGACGGGAGAACTTAACGACGTGGGTTCCCCAATAAGAACGAACAGCGGGAACAGCTACAGGCTCGGGTTGGAAATTGATGCCAACCTGGCTATTGGTGAAAAGCTGAACTGGAGACCAAACCTTGCTTTGAGCAGCAACAAGAATAAGGAATGGATCGCTTCCTGGGACGGGGAACTTGTAAATTTCGGAAAAACCGATATTTCCTATTCCCCGGAAGTTGTGGCAGCCAATATTTTTGAATACCGTCCTGTCGAAAACCTGGAATTAAAGCTGCTTTCTAAATATGTGGGGGAGCAATACATGAGCAATCTGGAGAACAAAGCTTCAAAGCTGGATAGCTATTTTGTAAATGATTTTAATGTGCAGTACACCTGGAAAAATGTGCCGCTGTTCAAAGAAGTTGTGCTAACAGGGCTCGTAAATAACATTTTTGGAGAGGAATATGTCTCTAACGGGTATTACTATACCTATGACTGGGACGGCATGACCTACGATGGAGCAGGATATTATCCACAGGCGACCACTAACTTTTTGGCCGGGCTCACGTTGAGGTTCTAAGGCTTCTTTATAGGTTGAATTTTGAAAGGTTCCAAAAGTGACATTTTTGGAGCCTCTTTTAGTTTGAGACCTCCAGCACATTTCCAACTCTTGTTACTCTGTAAGGTTTGAGACCATATTGTCCCTCACCTTTTAATTGTTGGCCGGTAATGATAGTGTAAACATTACCGTCACCACAGCCGCAGCTGGCTTCGGTAGCTTTTACTTCCAAAAATGAACAGGTTTGGGGAATGTGGTTAGGATCTGTAAGCTCAAATGCCATGTACTGGTCATTGTTGAGGTTGTAAATTACCACGCCATTGATACCATAATTTCTGGTCACGAAGGCATTTCCGGGGTATCGCAGGGAATTATATTCCGGCAGGTTGAGATCCAGTTGAAAACTGAAGTTGAGGTCGGGCAGGTAAGGATTATTCCGAAGTTCATCATCGGCAGAACAACCTAACAGCAGGAAATTCAGAAAAATAAGAGAAAAAAAGCGTTTCATCAAAGGTTTTTTCAAAGCTACAGCATTAAATTGTACTGCATATTTTAATTTAGTATATTTGTTTAAAATCCCGTCGACGAATGGGATTTTTTCTATTTATATAAACGATGAAGATATGAGTAAAGTATCATATTATACAGCAGAAGGACTCAAGAAATTAAGAGATGAGCTCAACCAGTTGAAAGATGTGGAGCGGCCCAGAGCTTCGCAGGCTATTGCTGAAGCACGGGATAAGGGTGATCTTAGTGAGAACGCAGAATATGACGCTGCCAAAGAGGCACAGGGGCTTCTTGAGATGAAGATCGCCAAGCTGGAGGAGATCTATGCAAATGCAAGATTGATTGACGAATCTCAGCTCGACATGTCCAAAGCGCTGGTGCATTCTACCGTTAAGATCAAGAATCTTACGAACAATGCCGAGATGAAGTATAAACTGGTGGCTCAAAGTGAAGCCGACTTAAAAACAGGCAAGATCTCTGTTGACAGCCCTATTGGCAAAGGCCTTTTAGGAAAGAAAGTTGGAGAAGTAGCCGAAGTACAGGTGCCCAGTGGTAACCTCAAATTTGAGATCCTCGAGATTTCCCGGGACTAAAATTATCAATTTCAAAAGACACAAAAATCCTTTCAGCCGAAAGGATTTTTTGTTTTACAGAAGTATTGAGCTGTTGCCGGAAAATGTCTAAATTGGGTACTATTAAAAATTATAATCTATGCCAACGCTTTTTACTAAGATCATAAACGGGGAAATCCCGGCCTATAAAGTCGCCGAAAATGACAAATTTCTAGCCTTTTTAGATATTCGTCCCAATGTTAAAGGTCACACGTTGTGTATTCCCAAGAAAGAGGTGAACAAAATATTTGACCTGGATGAAGAGACTTACCTGGAATTAATGGCCTTTTCGCGTAAGGTCGCAAAAGCCATTGAAAAGGCCATTGACTGCAAAAGAGTGGGAATGGCTGTGGTAGGTCTGGAGGTGCCGCACGTTCACGTGCACCTGATACCTTTAAATTCAATGGGCGATATGAATTTTGCCCAAAGTGTTTCTCTTTCTGAAGAAGAGTTTCAAAAGATTGCCAACGATATCAAATCTCATATTTAATGGACCTCAATGACTATAAGCTTTCGCTGGAGCTACGTATAGACTTCAGTGATCTTGACATGTATAAACATGTTAACAACCTCACTTTTATCAGGTTCCTGCAATCTGGCCGGGTGAATTTCTGGGAGGCAACAGGTTTGGCTACCTTATATTCCGAAGCAAAGAAAGGTGCGCTGCTGGCCTCGACCCACTGTGATTTCAAAAAACCGCTTTTCTACCCGGGTACAGCCATTGTAAGAACAAAACTGGCATACATCAAGAGTAGCAGTTTTGCCCTGGACCAGGTGATCCTCAATGAACATGGAGAAGTTTGTGCGCAAGGGCAGGATATTGCCGTGTTCTACGATTTTAGTCATGAAGAGGCTCTTCCTATTCCAAAAGATCTTAAGCTTAGGATGCAGCAGTTTTAGACTTGTGAAGCAGAATTTCAAAGGTAGTTCCTTTGTTGAGCTCGCTCTTTAGCACACGTATCCTTCCGCGGTGATATTTTTCAATAATGCGTTTGGCTAAGGAAAGACCGAGGCCCCAGCCCCTTTTTTTAGTGGTAAAGCCGGGTTCAAAGATCTGCCTGAACTTGCTCTTTGGTATTCCTTTGCCCGTGTCACGAACCAGAATGTACACGTGTTTTGAATCCTGTTTAAGACTTATCTCCAACTCACCTTTTCCCTTCATGGCGTCAATTGCATTGCGCACAAGGTTTTCAATGGTCCAGCTGTAGAGCTGCGAGTTAAGGTGCACCAGGATCTTTTCGTTGGGCAGGTTGAGTTCAAAATGAATGAGTTTTGAGCTGCGTGCCTTGAGGTATTCAAAAGAGTCTTTGGTCTTGTCAACAATATCAACCGGAGTAAGCGTTGGTGCAGAACCTATTTTAGAGAACCTCTCTGTAATGGTTTGCAAACGGTCTACGTCTTTTTCTATTTCTTTGATGTAAACAGGATTCACCTGTTCGGCCCTAAGAATTTCGGTCCAGCCAATAAGGGAAGATAGAGGCGTCCCAATCTGGTGGGCAGTCTCTTTCGCCATTCCTGCCCACAACTTGTTCTGTTCACTCGTTTTAGTTGTGGTGTAGAAAAAATAGATCATGCCTATGAACAGGATGATGATCAAGATAAGCACCAGCGGATAGTACTTGAGTTTATTGAGCAGCGGAGAATTTCCGTAGTAAACCTGGTTTACCCGCCCTTCCCCAAGATCCATTTCAATAGGATCATTTTCACCCTTAAGCTCAGAAAGATAATCCTTCAACAAAGCCTCATCGGCCTTGACTTCTTCAGGAATGTTCATGGCTTCGACGATTGTTCCGTTTTCATTAACAAGGATGGTGGGTATGGTCGAATTACTGTTGATGATCTCCAAATAGAGATCCAGTCCTGTGTCTGTATCTGCCTGATCGAGATTAAGCAGTGCAGAGGTCAAAATGTTCATTTTCACACGCTCTTCTTCCTTAATTCTCTGGAAAAAAGAAATGGCATTAGAAACAATAAGAGCGACAATGATAAGGGAAGTGAGAATGATGAGCCAGCGGCGAAAGTTCCGTTTGTCTGAAAACCTCATGAAGGCATTGCTTTTATTGCGTTTAAATATAAGCGTTTTCGCGAAACTAATATTGTACGTGGCGGTTTTTCATTCGTTCATGTGTTTCATTACCTTTGTCAAAAAACAAGAATGCTCAGCATAGATCCCAAAGAAATTCCTGTTCCAAAGTTGCACCAGTATTTGCTGGGAGCGGTAGGGCCGAGGCCTATTGCCTTTGCCAGCACCATTGATGCAGAGGGCAGGCCAAATTTGAGTCCGTTTAGCTTTTTCAATGTTTTTGGATCCAACCCTCCAATCCTCATCTTTTCTCCCGCCCGCCGTGGTAGGGACAATACAGTTAAACATACCTACAACAATGCCAAGGCTACGGGAGAAGTGGTGATCAATGTTGTGAATTATGATATTGTGCAGCAGGTTTCGCTTTCCAGTACCGAGTATGATGAAGGAGTCAACGAGTTTGAAAAAGCAGGTTTGACCATGTTGAAGTCTGATCTTGTAAAACCTTTCAGGGTAGCCGAATCTCCCGTACAATTCGAGTGCAGGATCAATGAAGTTGTAGAAACAGGGACTGAAGGCGGGGCCGGAAACCTTGTCATCTGCGAGGTGCTAAAAATGCATATTCGCGAAGATATTTTAGACGAAAAAGGTTATATTGATCAGCATAAAATTGACCTGGTTGCACGTATGGGCGGCAACTGGTATACCCGTGCAACTCCCGGAATGTTTGAGGTGCCAAAACCACTGCAGACCCTGGGAATTGGCGTAGATGCAATTTCTGAAGAGATTAGAAATTCAAAGGTGCTTACGGGAAATGACCTGGGGAAACTTGGAAATGTGGAGCGACTGCCTTCTTCAGAAGAAGTGAAGGAATATTGTGAGAACCATGAAGAACTGCTTTCCGAAGATGATGAAAAGCTGCATCAAAGAGCCAGGAAATTATTAGAAACAGACGAAACGGCGGAAGCCTGGAAAATATTATTATCAAAAAAAATCTGATATGGAAGTACAAGGGAAAATTAAAATGATAGGACAAACCAAAACTTTTGGAAATAACGGTTTTCAAAAACGTGAGGTGGTGGTGACGACAGAGGAGCAATATCCGCAGCACATTCTTGTGGAATTTGTGCAGGATAAATGTGACCTTTTGAACAACTACGCGGTGGGACAGCCTGTAAAGATTGGGATCAACCTTCGCGGAAGAGAATGGGTGAACCCACAGGGTGAAACAAAATACTTTAACTCTATACAGGGTTGGAGAATCGAGAATCTTGCAGCACAACAGTCTTCCGGTGCACCTGCACCACCTGCAGACCAGTTTGAGCCTGCAAATGACCTTAATGATGAAGATTTCGACGATCTCCCATTCTAGAGGTGAGGAAAGAAATTATGCGGCCCGGCATTTCGAAACTGCCGGGCTTTTTTTATTTTCAGAAGTAAAACATTCGCCTTGAAGTTCCTTACCGAAAAAGATGATTTTCCACCCGTGGAATCTGCGAATGCCATGGGTTTGCTTGCTTTTGGAGGAGATCTTTCTCCAAAACGGCTCATCGACGCCTATACCCATGGTATTTTTCCGTGGTACGACAGCTCACAGCCTATCCTGTGGTGGAGCCCCGACCCGCGGATGGTACTTTTTCCTGAAAAACTCAAGATTTCAAAGAGCATGAAACAGCTGCTCAAAAAAGAGGTTTTTCAGGTGACTTTCAACCGGTCTTTTGAGGAAGTGATCGACAATTGTGCAACCGCAAAGCGTGAAGGCCAGGAGGGCACATGGATCACAGTGGAAATGCAGGAGGCTTATTCGAAGCTGCATGAGTTGGGCTGGGCAGAATCTATTGAAGTGTGGCAGGATGGAAAATTAGTGGGCGGGATCTACGGAATTTACCTGCGGGAACAGAAAGTCTTTTGCGGGGAGAGCATGTTTGCCAAAGTGAGCAACGCTTCAAAATACGGTTTTATAAAAATGGTCGAAAATATGAAGGATCGCGGCGTGAAACTCATCGACTGCCAAATCTATACAGATCACCTGGCCAGTTTGGGTGCTGAAGAAATTCCGCGGGAGGAATTTCTAAAATACCTGCAATAGGCTCGAAAAATACCTCTCAAAAAGGACATTTTTGGCACCTCTTATTTTAAGCTAACTCTTTTACTTCGGGATGTCTAAAGCAGTTGATCTCATGATCGTTGACCATTCCCGTCGCCTGCATGTGGGCGTAAACCACGGTGGGCCCCACAAATTTAAAACCACGCTTCTTAAGATCTTTGCTGATGTTTATGCTTAGATCAGTCTTTGCAGGCGCTTCTTTGTAGTTCTGCAGCTCGTTTTGCAGCGGTTGATGATCCACAAAACTCCAGATGTACTTTGAAAAAGATTTGAATTCCTGCTGAATTTGCATAAAAGCTTCGGCATTAGCGACGCTGGCGCGAATTTTCTGCTCATTTCGAATAATTCCACTGTCCTGCAGCAATTCCTGGACTTTTTCTTCGGAATAATTGGCCATTTTCCGGTAATCGAACCTGTCAAAAGCCTGCCTGAAATTTTCCCTTTTCCGAAGGATAGTGATCCAGCTCAATCCCGCCTGAAAGGTCTCTAAAATGAGAAATTCAAACAGCTTTTCGTCATCATACAACGGCACACCCCATTCCTCATCATGGTAAGCTTCATATAAAGCATCACCTACACACCAGCCACAGCGGTTCTTTTGTGTCATCATCTTTGGAAATTATAGGTTATGGTCCCAGGTTGTGAATCACTTCCCGATTTATTGGAAAAAGTGGCTTCTGCAGCATATTTCAGCGCCTGATCAATGAGGCATTCATTGTTGGAAGTGGAGCTGGATTTATTGATAGAAGTGCTGGTCACGGCACCTTGAGCATTCACCTCGATGTTCACCACGATTTTCCCGGCAGTGTCGCAGGTGTAGACCGGGTTGGGGATAAAGATCGCCCGGCGACCCACGAGGGAAAATGAGATGGAACTATTTCTGTAAGAGCCTTCTTTGCTTGAAATTTCTTCGGAAGTATTGTTGCCTTCAGATGCTTCCCGACGCTTCTTAGCCGGTGCTTTTGCGATGTTGTATTCACCCTTGGCGGAGTTGGAACTTTCTTCTTCAGCTGCTTTCTGTTGAGCCGAATTCTTCTCAAAGATCTCATCAAGCCGTGACTTTACATTGGTCTCACTTTCTGCGCGATTCTCGTTGAAGGCCTGGTGAGTTTGAAGTTTTGGCTGTTTTGCGGCGGGTTTTGGCTCCTGTTTTTGTTGCTCTTCTTCCTGTTTTAGAGCCTCCTGTCTCAGGTCATTCAGTTCAATAAGGGTTTCTCTCACTTTCTTGTTCGAGTTTGAAACGTTGATGTTATACATCGCGAGGATCAGGATCGAAAAAAGAAGTGAAGTAATGATAAGCGCTTTATGCCTGTCAAAAAACCCCATTTTTTAGTTTATTCTTCCTTCGAAAGATACTCATTTACAAAAGATTCTATGGAATGAGCATTTTCTACGCTGTAGTTGCCAATGCGGGTGCGCCTTAATGCGGAGAGATGCGCGCCGCTTTGAAGTTCTTTTCCGAAGTCATGGGCAAGGCTCCTAATGTACGTGCCTTTGCTGCACACCACTCGAAAATCTACTTTTGGCAGATCTATGTTTGTTATTTCAAATTCAGAAATCTGCACTTTTCGTGCCGAAACCTCTACAGCTTCTCCGCTACGGGCGTATTCGTACAGGCGTTTTCCATCCTTTTTTAAGGCGGAAAAAACCGGCGGGTACTGATCTATCTCTCCTAAAAAGGCATTTGTAGCCTCTTTTATTTTTTCTTCAGAAAGGTGTTCGGTAGGAAAGGTGTGGTCTATTTCGGTTTCCAGATCGTAAGAAGGTGTGGTTGCGCCAAGGGTAAAAGTGCCGGTGTATTCTTTTTCCTGCCCCTGCAGCTCTTCGATCTTTTTGGTGGCTTTTCCGGTGCAAATGATGAGCAGCCCTGTGGCCAACGGATCTAAAGTTCCCGCATGTCCCACCTTGATCTTTTTGATCTTAAAATTCTTCCGGATAAGCCATCGCAGCTTGTTCACCAGTTGAAAAGAGGTCCATTCCAGCGGTTTGTCAAGTAAAAGGATCTGTCCGGCTTTAAATTCTTCTTCAGTCATCAGGCAGCAAATGCGGTTTCATAAACGATGGCGATAGTTCCCACGATAAAGCAGTAGATCGCAAAATAGGTGAGCTTGCTTTTTTTCACAAGGTTGATCATCCAGGTACAGGCGGCAAAGCCGGCAATAAAAGCAGCGACAAATCCAACAACTAAAGGCATGGTTTCCACAGTTGTTCCTGCGAGATCTCCGCTTAAAAGATCTTTGGCGATCTTTCCGAAGATCAATGGCACGACCATAAGGAATGAAAAACGAGCAGCCTTTGTTTTATCATTTCCGAGCAGTACCGAAGTTGATATAGTAGCGCCACTGCGGGAAATTCCCGGTAAAATGGCGATGGCCTGAGCAACTCCAATCACAAAACTGTCTTTATAGCTCACGGCTTTCCCCGTGTTTTTAGCCTTATCGGCCAGCCAGAGGAGAAGCGCGGTGATGAGCAGCATAAAACCTACAAAGAGCAAGGCGCCTCCAAAAAGCGATTCCAGTTCCTCTTCAAAAAAGACACCTACCAGGGCGGCCGGGATCATGGACAAAATAATTTTCAGCGAAAAAATGGTTTCGCTATTCCATTTAAATTGGAAAAGTCCTTTTAAAATTTCTGCAATATCCTTTCTGAAGACTACAATGGTGCTAAGGGCGGTGGCAAAGTGCAACACGACCGTGATCATTAGAGATTCCTGGGGAACGCTGTGTTCTCCAAGCATGGCCTTTGCAATTTCAAGATGGCCGGAGGAAGAAACAGGTAAAAATTCGGTCAACCCCTGGACGATTCCGAGGTAGATAGCATCAATGATGTCCATTCAATTATTTTCGGGGGTTAAGCAGGATGGCGTAAACTTCTATTCCGAAGCCCAGCAATACAAGGGCAGGAGCAAGTCGAATCCTTCTAAAATTGTAAATCTCGGGATTAAAGACATTGGGATCATCGCTGCCGCCGCCGGCCATAAGAATGAAGCCAAGGGCAATAATATGCCAGCCCAATTCCCATCACGATATAGTTCTTCTTCTCAAAGACAAAATTGAGATCCTGCTTGTGAAGAGGTTTTTTATTCTTGTTCATTTTATCATGTTTAATAGCCACAAATGCACAAATATGTTCTATGACGGGCTCAAAAATAACGTTTTTGAAGGTCTTTTTTTTATAGGTCTTAATGTTTTATTGCCACTAATGCACTAACGTTCTCTTTGTCCCGGAACCCGTAGGGTTCAGAGGTCGGTAAAAACGAAAGGCCACGCTATGCGACCCCGTAGGGGTCGAAGACTGCAATGTCCGTCTAACTAAAAATATGTCATTCCTTCGGAATGATCAGTAGTACAACTCGTCTGTTTTCAGGTTCAGGAAACGCTGAGTAGCGAAGAAGGTACTTAACCAGGTAATGATCACACCGGTTAAAAATACTCCTATAAACAGTGCGGCCAGCATGGACACATCCTGCAGCAGCTCGAGTTCAGGGAAACTTTTGTTCATGTAGTACAAGACTATTCCCATCCCGATAAGTGCAATTATGGCGCCTATCATTCCCAGTTTTACGCTTTTCCAGATAAAAGGCTTCCGAATGAACCTTTTTGTAGCCCCCACCATTTGCATAGTTTTGATGATGAATCTTTTCGAGTAAACCGAAAGCCTGATGGAACTGTTGATCAATAGCACCGCGATAAATGTAAACACGGCGCTAATGCTAAGGATCCAGAAGCTGATCTTCGTAACGTTCTCGTTCAGCAAAGAGATCAGCGGCTTATCGTAAACCACCTCGTCCACGAAATTCTTATTCGTCAATTCCTCTGCAATAGTATCGATCTCCCCGGAGCTGATGTAATCCGCTTTTAGATAAACATCAATAGAATTCTGCAGCGGATTGTACCCCAGGAAATCCATAAAATCCTCGCCAATTTCCTTGCTGTGGGCCTCGGCGGCTTCTTCCTTAGAGACGTAGTTGGTGGATTTGGTGTATTCGGCAAGAGCCAGGCTTTTATTGAGCTGTTCGATCTCGACTTCCTTGGCGGTATCCTTCAAGTAAATAGTAAGGGCGATCTGCTCCTTGAAATGGTCGGCAATTTTCTTGGTGTTCAGCACCAAAAGTCCGAGCAAGCCCAGTAAAAACAGCACCAGCGCAATACTGATGACTACCGAAAAATAAGAGGAAATAAGACGTCTTTTTTGATACTTTTCAAAAGATGAACTCATAGAGCGGTTGCGTAAATTTGTGTAAAAATAAGAAAGTAAATCAATCCCTTTCTTTAAAACGCCCAAACTTTTCACTTTCGTACATTAACCGTATTTTTGCGCTTTCCGGGACCTTTCCCAACTATTAATCAACGAGATGCTGAACCGAATATGAGTTACGACTTCAATAAAATAGAAGAGAAGTGGCAGGAGTACTGGGCCAAGAACCAGACCTTTAAAGCCAGCAACGATTCCAGTAAACCTAAATATTACGTGCTTGACATGTTCCCTTATCCTTCGGGTGCCGGGCTGCATGTGGGTCACCCGCTGGGCTACATCGCCAGTGATATCTACGCCCGTTTCAAAAGGCACAAAGGTTTCAACGTGTTGCACCCGCAGGGCTATGACTCTTTTGGTTTGCCGGCAGAACAATATGCCATTCAAACCGGGCAGCATCCCGCAATTACTACGGAAAGGAACATTAACCGCTATCGGGAGCAGCTTGACCAGATAGGTTTCTCCTTTGACTGGAGCCGCGAGGTGCGCACCAGTGACCCCGATTATTACCGTTGGACACAGTGGATCTTCATTCAGCTGTTTGACTCCTGGTATGATGTTGAGGCTGAAAAAGCAAGGCCCATTGCCGAGCTTGAAGAAATCTTTGCTGCGGAAGGGAATTCAGGTGTAAACGCTGCCTGCGATGATGATGTGGAGGAATTTACGTCAACAGAATGGAATGCTTTTTCTTCGGAAGAAAAACAACAGCAACTGCTGAAGTATCGCCTCACTTATTTAGCTGAAACCGAAGTGAACTGGTGTCCGCAGTTGGGGACCGTTCTTGCCAATGATGAGATCGTCAATGGCGTTTCTGAAAGAGGCGGCTATCCTGTGATCAGAAAGAAGATGACCCAGTGGAGCATGCGCATCTCGGCTTATGCCGAACGTTTGCTGCAAGGTTTAAATGAAATCGACTGGACCGAAAGTTTGAAGGAAAGTCAGCGTAACTGGATAGGGAAAAGTGTGGGGGCGCTGGTTGAATTCAAAGTTCAAAATTCAGAATTCAAAATTCCTGTATTCACCACCCGTCCCGATACAATTTACGGGGTCACCTTCATGACCTTGGCACCCGAGCATGAGCTGGTGCAAAAGATCACCACTCCCGAGCATAAAGAAGAGGTGGAAGCTTACATTGAGGCCACTGCAAAGAGGAGCGAACGCGACAGGATGGCCGATGTGAAGACCATTAGTGGTGTATTTACCGGTGCTTATGCTGAACATCCTTTCACAAAAGAACCGGTGCCGATCTGGATCGGGGATTATGTTCTGGCAGGTTATGGAACGGGAGCTGTGATGGCAGTACCTTGTGGTGACCAGCGGGATTATGATTTTGCAAAACATTTCGATCTGCCAATCAGGAACATTTTTGAGAATGTAGACATTTCCGAAGAAGCTTTTTCAGGCAAGGAAGGAACTGTGATCGCAAATTCAGATTTCCTAAGCGGACTTCAGTATAAAGAAGCGCTCAATAAAGCAATTTTAGAGCTGGAAAAGATCGGGCAGGGGAAAGGCAAAACCAACTACAGGTTAAGAGACGCTGTTTTCAGCCGACAAAGATATTGGGGGGAACCATTCCCGGTTTATTATGTGAATGGCCTTCCGCAGATGATCGAAAAAGAGCATTTGCCGCTTCGCCTTCCCGAAGTTGAAAAATATTTACCTACAGAAACCGGGGAGCCGCCATTGGGCAACGCCACTACCTGGGCCTGGGATACAGAAAAGAACGAGGTGGTCGAGAACGAGAAGATCGACCACAAAACAATTTTCCCGTTGGAGTTGAACACTATGCCGGGCTGGGCGGGAAGTTCGTGGTATCTGTTCCGTTATATGGATGCAGGCAATGAGGAAGAATTTGTTTCAAAAGCCGCACAGGAATACTGGGAGAATGTTGATCTGTATATCGGCGGAAGTGAGCATGCAACAGGACACCTGCTGTATTCACGGTTCTGGACAAAATTCCTTTATGACAGTGGTTTCTTAACCGTTGACGAACCTTTCAAGAAGCTCATCAACCAGGGAATGATCCTTGGAACCAGTGCGTTTGTCTACAGGCTGGAAGGAGAGAACAAATTCGTTTCCAAGAATCTTGCATCAGCACACAACGTGCAACCAATCCATGCCGATGTTTCTTTGGTGAATGCTTCAGATGAATTGGATATTGAAGGTTTTAAAAACTGGCGTCCTGAATTTGCCGATGCTGAATTCATTACCGAAGAGGATGGAACTTACAAAGTAGGCCGTGAGGTGGAAAAAATGTCAAAATCAAAGTACAATGTGGTCAATCCTGATGACATCTGTGAAGATTTTGGTGCCGACACTTTGCGTATGTACGAGATGTTCCTCGGTCCGCTGGAGCAGGCAAAACCCTGGAATACCGCCGGGATTACCGGAGTGCATTCCTTTTTGAAGAAATTATGGAAACTGTACCACAACGGCGAAATTTTCGAAGTATCCAACGAGAAGGCTTCCGCAGAAAGCCTGAAGAGCCTGCACAAAACGATCAAGAAGGTGACAGAAGATATTGAGAACTTCAGTTTTAATACTTCGGTTTCCACATTCATGATCTGTGTCAATGAACTTACCGCTCAAAAATGCAATTCCAGGGAGGTCTTAGAGCCGCTGGCAGTTTTGATCGCGCCTTATGCGCCGCATATTGCCGAAGAGCTTTGGCAGCAACTTGGGCATGACACTTCTATAGTCACAGCCGGATATCCCGTTTATGAGGAGAAATACCTTGTGGAAAGCAGCAAGGAATATCCAATTTCCTTTAACGGGAAAACCAGGTTCATGCTGGAACTGCCACTTGACATGAGCAAAGAAGAGATTGAGAAGACCGTGCTGGCGCACGAAAAGACGCAACAGCAACTCAATGGAAGGCAGCCCAAAAAGGTGATCGTTGTTCCCGGGAAGATCGTCAACGTGGTAGGATAGATAGAAGAAGGTTTTTGAAGCCGCAGCAGCAGTGAGCTGCCACAATTTCAGAAGAAGAAGAATTTTAAGAATTGGCCGGATTTTTGTTTGTATCATTGCCGATTAAAACCTTTTAAATCATGATGGGATATTATTTAATTGCTATTCTTATTTTTATTGTGAGCGCGTATGTGAGCAATAAACTGAAGAGCAAATTCAAGCACTACTCAAAAGTGCATCTTCAAAACGGCATGAGCGGTCGTGAGATCGCCGAAAAAATGCTGCATGACAACGGGATCTATGACGTGAAGGTCATTTCAACTCCCGGGATGCTGACAGACCACTACAACCCTTCGAAAAAGACCATAAATCTTAGTGAGGCAGTATATACACAGCGCAATGCAGCGGCAGCAGCCGTGGCAGCACACGAATGTGGGCACGCCGTGCAGCATGCAAAAGCATATAGCTGGCTTCAAATGAGAAGTAAGCTGGTGCCTGTAGTGAGCGTGGCCTCAAGATTTTCACAGTGGGTGATCTTTGGAGGATTGATGCTTATGGCTACCACTGCTATGGGTAGTACTATTCTGCTTGTAGGGATCATCATGTTCGGGTTAGGAACGCTATTTAGCTTTATTACCCTTCCGGTAGAATATGATGCGAGTAAGAGAGCCCTTGTTTGGCTTGAAACTTCCAACATGTTGACCACTCAGGAGCATAAGGCTGCCGAGGATTCGTTGAAATGGGCTGCACGCACCTACGTGGTGGCAGCGGTAGGATCACTGGCTACTTTGCTTTACTTCCTGAGCATCTATCTCGGGAGGAGGTAGGAGAAGATAAACAGAAACAAAAAAGGACGCCGATAAGCGTCCTTTTTTATTGCTTTTTTGAGAGGTTAATCGTGATGAATTCTTTCATCAATGAGCTTAAGGGCAATGCCGTCTGTGCCCATAAGGTCAAACATCTCGAGAATGCGGCGCATAGTGTTTTCTTCTTCCATTTGCTCATTAACGAACCATTGCAGCATACTTTCGGAAGCGAAATCCTGCACTTTTCGGCATTTCGCGATAATATTGTTGATGGAGCGGGTCACCTCGATCTCCTGGTCTAAAGCGGTTTCAAAGATCTCCTGAAGAGAACCGAAATCGTGCAGAGACGCTTTCCACTTCGGGAGAATATGCAGTACCACCGTTGTCGTTGACGAAACCGGAAGATCTTCAGCATATGTTCTCTTTCTTCTGAAGACTGTTTATAGAAAAAATCGGCGCTGTTGGCAAAACCGTTATGGTCACACCAGGAAGCCATTGCAAGATAAGCCGAAGAGGAGCGGGCCTCTTTAGCGATTTGATCGTTGAGCATGTCCATGATGTCAACGTTTATTCCAAGTTTTTGACGAACAAGATCTTTCATAACTGTAGTTTTCCTAAAATTACAAAAAAGAAAGCGCTTGTCTTGGGTACGAATAGGAAATTTAGAGGAAGTCTAAAAAGCTACCAGGCTGTTGAGTTCCAGCACTCCAAAAGTGGCTTTTAAAAGCTGTTTCAGGTCAATGATCTGCAGCGTGTCCAGCACAAAAAGATGTTCCCGGTTGCAAAGCGTGAGAATCTCTATCCCCTGATGATTAAGATCTTTGTCAAAATGGGATTCCAGGTCGATGTCCTGGACCTTTTTCCTTATCGAAAGCAGCTGACACAGGCTTAATTTCACTGTTTTGTTTCCAAAATCAATGTAAAAGCAGCGGTCACTGTCGCTCTGGTACGAGGCAAAATAATATGACTGGTAAAGCAGGTTCATTGGGAGACAAAGGTAATTCTTAATTAGAATTGTTCCAAATAACAACCTGCAAAACCCCTCTAAAAGCTCATTTTTAACACTTCATCAATTGCCGCCCTGTCCCAGCGGGTTATATCCCAGGTATTCCTTTTCTTCCTCTTTGAAATGAATCCCGTTTTCAGAAAGTTCCTCAAGAATTGGTTTGTAAACCTCGGGAGTAATAGGAAGCTGGACTCCCGGAGTTTTAATGGTACCGTTAAGGATCTTCAATGCTGCAATCCCAACAGGTAGGCCAACAGTGCGCGCCATTGCGGTCTCTGTCTGGTCTTTCCCAATATTGACCATTGTAGCGTCTATTTGCTTGCGTTCGCCGTTTAGCTCATAACCAAATTTGTGATACATGACGATCATATCTTTATCATCTGGCGCCAGGCTCCATTTTTCCATCAATATCTTCTGAAGCATCTCGGCAGGAGTAGCATCTTTGAGACCTATTTTTTTGTTTGGATTGAAAAGGTCCAGCTCGAGCAGCTTTTCCCACATGATGTCGTCCTGATCGATCTTTAGCTGGTGCCTGAATTTTAACTCTACGGAATCTGTTGGCGAATACGGAAGAAATGAATTCACGAAGTCGCGATAGCTCATTTCTTCGGAATTTTCCATTTTGTAGCTGTCATCGGTCATTCCGAGTTGCACGAACATGTTCCAGGCGCGGCTGAAGCCCACTCTTCTAATGGTGCCGCGGTAAAGCGTAAGTACATTGTCCAGTTTGTAGATGTCTTTGTACTTCAAAGAATTTCGGTTGGCATAGACCTCAAATTTTCCGTAGTCTTTTATTTCGAGAAATTCTGTTCTTCTAAATAATCGGTTGTATGGGATGTATTTGAATTTTCCTTCCTGCAGGAATTTTGCCACCCCGCCCTGTCCGGCGACCACTACATTTCGCGGATTCCATGTGAATTTATAATTCCAGAGGTTAGTGTCGCTTTCAGGAGCTACGAGTCCACCCGTAAAGGATTCGAAAAGCAGCATTTTCCCGCCGGCGTCACGAATGCGGTCAATCACCTGCATTGCACTCATGTGGTCAATTCCCGGGTCTACCCCAATTTCGTTCATGAACACCAGGCCTTTTTCTTTTACCTGGGGGTCAAGTTCCTGCATTTCATCACTTATGTAAGAGGCGGTGACCATATTTTTTCCGAAGTGAACACAGTCCCGTGCGACTTCAATATGGAAACGCGCCGGCAGCATGGAAATTACCAGATCTGCCTCCTGTATCGCAGCCTGCCTTTCGGCGGGTTTAAAGATATCCAGGGCTATAGCCTGCGCTCTTTCGTGGTTGCCTGCATTTCTCCTGGCGTTCTCGATATCAAGATCCCCAACGGTGATCTTCAGATCTTCGGACTGCGATTTTTCTAATAGATATTTTATAAGAACGGCTGTAGATTTTCCGGCTCCAACAATAAGTATATTTCGCATAAGAGATAACTTTAAGTAATTTTGCAGATAATTTTGTGACGAATGTAATTAATTACCTACTTCTTTAAAAATTTTGCATGGATAGAAAAATTTTAATTGCAGGTGCTCTTCTGGGAGTGGTAGCAGTAATTCTTGGCGCTTTTGCCGCTCATGGTCTTAAACCGCTTTTGCCGGCTTCGGGAATTACCACTTTTGAGACCGGGGTGAGATACCAAATGTACAGCGCCTTATTTTTGCTCTTTTTGGGAGGTTACAATTTGGCTTCGGAAAAAGTTAAAAATATTTGTTTCTATTTAACAACTGTTGGAGTACTGCTTTTTTCGGGTTCAATTTACCTTTTGGCGACAAATACCCTCACGTCATTTGATTTTAAAGCCATCGCATTGCTTACTCCCCTGGGCGGAAGTTTAATGATTTTCGCATGGATCACGCTGTTAATCAGCTTTATTAAGTTAAAAAATAAATAAAAGAAAAAGGCTCCTGCTGAATCTTTACAAAAGTTTCTACTTTTGTTCCCCTAAGATAACACACAACTAAACAAATTTATGTTGGCTAAAAAACAATTTACGAAAACGATTGCGTTGGAAAGGTACGGGATTAAGAATGCAGAAGTACAGTATCAACTTTCACCAAAAGAGCTACATGATATTACGATTGAAAAGGGACAGGGAGTAGAAGCTTCCTCTGGAGCCCTTGCCGTAAACACAGGAGAATTTACAGGGCGCTCTCCAAAAGACCGCTTTATTGTAAAAGATGAGATCACCAAAGATAAAGTGTGGTGGGGTGATATAAATATTCCCTTTGATCCAGATAAATTCGATGCCCTTTATGAAAAGGTCACAGATTACCTCTCGGGAAAAGAGGTCTTTGCCCGGGACTCTTATGCCTGTTCAGATGATGATTACAGGCTAAACATCAGGGTGATCAATGAATATCCCTGGTCAAACCTTTTTGCTTACAACATGTTCTTAAGGCCTGAAGAAAGGGAACTTGAAAATTTCGAGGAGGACTGGCTTATAATAAATGCTCCTGGTTTTGAGGCCGATCCCGATGTTGACGGCACCCGTCAACATAACTTCGCGATCCTCAACTTCAGCAAAAAGATCGCACTTATAGGAGGAACCGGTTATACAGGAGAGATCAAAAAAGGTATTTTTTCGGCACTTAATTTTATCCTTCCGGTAGATAAGGACACTTTGCCCATGCACTGTTCTGCGAATGTTGGAGATGAGGGAGATACTGCTATCTTCTTCGGACTTTCGGGAACGGGAAAAACCACGCTCTCTGCAGATCCAGAACGAAAGTTGATTGGAGATGATGAACATGGCTGGACCAAAGAAAACAGGGTGTTCAACTTTGAAGGCGGCTGTTATGCCAAGGTGATCAATTTGACCGAGGAGCATGAACCCGATATCTTCAGGGCTATTAAACCAGGAGCAATTCTGGAGAATGTAGTGCTGGACGAGAACGGAGAAGTTGATTTTGAAGCAACTTCAATAACGCAAAATACCCGGGTAAGCTACCCTATTCACCATATTAATAATACGCAGGACGGCTCTGTAGGGAAAAACCCAAAGAATATCTTCTTTTTGACAGCCGATGCTTTTGGGGTACTGCCTCCAATTAGTAAACTTACTCCCGGGCAGGCGGCCTACCATTTCATTAGCGGATATACTGCCAAAGTCGCAGGGACCGAGGCCGGGGTTAACGAACCGGTGCCAAGTTTCTCAGCCTGTTTTGGGGCGCCATTTATGCCGTTACACCCAACGAAGTATGCTGAAATGTTGAGTGCGAAGATGAAGGAAAACGATGTGAATGTTTGGCTTGTAAATACAGGTTGGACAGGAGGGCCTTATGGAGAAGGCTCAAGAATGAAGCTTAAATATACCAGGGAAATGATTTCTTCGGCTCTGGAAGGGAAACTTGAAAATGTTGATTTTCATGAGCATCCAATTTTTGGACTTGCAATGCCCGTTGAATGTGAAAATGTACCTTCGGAAGTTTTGAATCCTAGAAACACCTGGAAAGACAAAGAGGCCTATGATGCGAAGGCTAAACAACTCGCCGATTTCTTTCAGAATAACTTTGAGAAATTCGAGCAAAAAGCCAACGACGAAATTATGTCGGGAGCGCCAAAAGCTTCCTAATTGTTAGTTGATAGTTGACGTAAAAAAACCGGCAGAAATGCCGGTTTTTTTTTATGCTATAAAAGAAAGAAAATCTACTGGTGTAGCTTCTTGTTCTGCTCTTTAATATATTTTTCAAGGGCCATGGTCATCGAGGGAGTCTCGGGAGTTGGTGCCTGGATGTTTACCGTTAAGCCGTGTTCTTTTGCTGCCTTAACCGTGGTATTTCCAAATACAGCGATTCTCGTGTCGTTTTGCTTGAAGTCCGGGAAGTTCTCAAATAGAGATTTGATTCCGCTGGGACTAAAGAAAACCAATATGTCATAAAATACTTCTCTTAAATGTGAAAGATCACTTACTACGGTCTTGTAAAAAACTGCTTTTTTCCAGTCAACCCCAAGTTTGTTCAGGGTTTTAGGTACATCCGGCTTCAGCATATCTGAAGATGGCAGCAGGAATTTCTCGTTCTTATATTTCTTGATAAGCGGAGAAAGTTCTGCAAAAGTCCTTTTTCCAACATAGATTTTTCTTTTTCTGTACACTACATACTTCTGCAGGTAATATGCGACCGCCTCACTTTGGCAGAAATACTTCAGCGTATCTGGAACCTTATACCTCATTTCATCGGCTATTCTAAAGAAATGATCAACAGAGTTACGGCTGGTAAGGATAATTGCGGTGTACTTTGTAAGATCTACTTTTTGTTGTCTTACGTCTTTTGATGAAACACCTTCAACGTGTATGAAGGGAATGAAATCGATTTTTACTTTTTGCTTTTCTTCTAGATCAAAATAAGGGGAATTTTCAACCTTAGGCTCTGGCTGAGAAACCAAAATTGTTTTCACTTTCATATACATTTTCTTTAATTCGCCTTACTGCTTTGTAATCAGCTTATATAAAATAAAATAAGGTCCAATTTCGAGAGCGCAAAGATACAAAATAAAATAGAACCAATGTCTCAAAATGACCTGCCTATTTTTCCTGAAAACACTCAGTAAAATGACGAGGTTTATGATTAAAATTAAACTAAGAAAAATGTAAAGTGCCAGTAGGGTTGGCTCCCATACATAAATAAATGATATACACACCGGCAACAGGACGAGCGCCATAAAGTTGCGGTAGCTGAGTTTATAAAACAGGTAGTAATTCATCAGGCTGTCCACTCCCACAATGTTGGCAACGATCTTCTCCAGTGAGAATTTGAGTAGCACGAAAGCTCCATAGGCTGTCACGATTCGCAAGAACAGCACCTTCGGCCGTTCGGGCAGCAAATCTGTGAAACCGTGGACATAGATATAGATGAATAATCCCACAGAAATGAGGTTCACCACGAAGAACAGCAAATTAAAGGGATGAAAGATGTTGGCGTTCTTCCCTTTTAGCAGCAGGTATTTTTCCGTAGCAAAGAGCATTACGAAGTGTGAGAAGCGTTGAGCGAAGGCGTATCTTGCCGTCACGAGTAAAATGAAAGCCAGCAACAGGAGCAAAGTAATCCAGTCCTGTGAAACAGTATATCTTTCTATGGCTTCCAAAGAATAAAATTTTCTACAAAGGTAAAATTTATACGATTAAAAGCGACTGCAAAATCAAATTCTAAACCTCAAAAATAGTTACATTTGTCCAAAAGAATTTTATGCCCAATGGGATTGTTATCATACCCACCTACAACGAAAAAGAAAACATTGAGCGGATTATAAAGAACGTTTTTTCTCTCCAGCGCAATTTTCATATCTTGGTGGTAGACGACAATTCTCCAGATGGTACAGCCGCCATTGTAAAGTCGCTGCAAACGGTGTTTGAGGACAGGTTGTTTCTTATTGAACGCACCGGAAAATCGGGGTTGGGAACAGCTTATATTCGGGGTTTTAAGTGGATCCTCGAGAAGGATTACAGCTATATATTTCAAATGGACGCTGATTTTTCTCATAATCCCAATGACCTCATTAGGCTCTATAACGCATGCAAAAAAGACGGTGCAGATGTTGCAATAGGTTCCCGGTATAAAACCGGCGTAAATGTTGTAAACTGGCCAATGAGCAGAGTGCTGCTGTCATGGCTGGCCTCAAAGTATGTGAGATTGATCACTGCCATGCCTATTGAAGACACTACGGCCGGGTTTGTATGTTACCGGCGGGAGGTGCTGGAAAGGATCCACCTGGACAAGATAAAATTTGTGGGGTACGCCTTTCAAATAGAGATGAAGTTTAAGGCTTACCTGGCAAAATTTGAGATCATTGAAGTTCCCGTGATCTTTACCGACAGGACCCGCGGCACTTCAAAAATGAGTGGTTCCATTATTTGGGAAGCGGTTTTTGGGGTAGTAAAAATGAAGTTTAACAGTCTGTTTAACAAGATGACGATATAATGAAGAAGGTACTAATAAAGAATGCACGAATCGTTAACGAGGGTTCTATTTTTGAAGGTGATGTTTTTATTGAAGATGGGATCATTACCGAGATTGCATCCAGTATAAGTGCCAAATCTCCCGACCTTAGTATCATTGATGCCGAAGGGAACCACCTTTTACCGGGCCTAATCGATGATCAGGTGCATTTCAGGGAGCCGGGGCTTACCCATAAAGAAACTATAGAGATGGGTTCCCGGGCCGCTGTTGCCGGCGGGATTACTTCTTTTATGGAAATGCCCAACACAGATCCTCAAACCGTGACGATGGAGCTGTTGGAGGAAAAATACAAGATTGCAGAAAAAACATCCTACGCCAACTACTCTTTTATGTTTGGCGGGACCAACGATAACCTGGAAGAGATCAAAAAGATCGACCCAAAAAGGGTGCCTGCATTAAAGCTCTTCCTGGGCTCCTCAACAGGCAACATGCTTGTAGATAATGAGAAGGTGCTTGAAAAGATCTTTCAGGAATCTCCTGTGATCATCGCAGCTCATTGTGAGGATGAAAAAACGATCCAAAAGAACCTGAAGGAGTGCGTAGACAGGTATGGAGATGACATTCCAATCGAGTTACACCCAAAGATTCGCAGTGAAGAGGCTTGTTATATCTCCTCTTCAAGAGCTGTTGCACTAGCTAAGAAAACCGGTGCGAGGCTTCACGTTTTTCATGTTTCTACTGCAAAGGAGCTTAAACTCTTTGACAGCAAAAAACCTTTGAAAGACAAGAAAATTACTGCCGAGGTGTGTATACATCACCTGTGGTTTAACGATCAGGACTATAACCGCAAGGGCACCTTCATAAAATGGAATCCTGCGGTAAAAACCGAGAAAGATCAGGAAGCCCTTCTAAAAGGTCTTTTGGATGATAAACTTGATGTGATCGCTACAGATCATGCCCCACATACCCGTGAGGAAAAGAAGAATGTCTACACCAAAGCCCCAAGTGGCGGCCCGTTGGTGCAGCATGCCCTTCCTGCCATGCTTCAATTCTATCACCAGGGGAAGATCTCTCTTGAGAAGATCGTAGAGAAGATGTGCCACAACCCTGCGATTTTGTTCGAAATCGAGAACAGAGGATTTATCAGGGAAGGCTATAAAGCCGATCTTGTCCTGGTTGATCTCAACGCACCATGGGCGGTACAGCCTGGAAACATTCTTTACAAATGCGGCTGGTCTCCTTTTGAAGGAACCACCTTTAAATCGAGAGTTACCCATACTTTTGTGAACGGAAATCTTGTTTACAGGAACTTCCAGTTTACGCCTTTTGTGAAAGCTGAAAGGTTAAGCTTTAATCGCTAAGAAATGAGATGCTTCGGAAGTATTTTTCTACTACTGTTCTTCTTGATGTCCTGCCAGGATATTGAGCACACTCCCAAACCGGAAAATCTTATTTCTGAAGATAAAATGGTTGATGTGCTGGTAGATATTTCCCTGCTGCACGGGGCCAGGAGCTACAACAAAAGCCTGATGCAGCAAAAAGGTATCCAGTCATATAATTACCTGTGGGAGAAATACAAAATAGATAGTACCAGGTTCTTAGAAAGCAGTAATTACTATGCAGACCAGCCCGAGAAATACGAGAAGATCTATGAACAGGTGAAGCTGAGGCTGGAATCTTTACAGGTGAAATATGACAGCATAAGAGAAATCGAGGAGAAGCGTAAAGATTCTATCGAGGCCGCTAAACGCGATTCTTTGGGAGTAGGTAAGAGACCTGACAGAAGAAGCCTGAGCGATTCCATAATAAGAGAAGCCAAGGACGTTCGCAGGATGCCTCCTCCTACTTCGAGGGAAGATCGGAATGATTAGACTCTTGCATAAAGATCTTTCCGGTGCGGGAGATCACGTTGGCTACAGGTTCAAAATCGTATTTTATTTCCTGCCTTATTTTTTCGTTGGAATAAAAGGTGTCTTCAAAAAGGCTTTTTGCTGAACTTTTATTGAGCTGTTTTTCTTTTCCGAAGAAAAAGCCGGAGAATTCCTGCCAAAGCCACCCGGCTTTAACCATCCACGGTTTCAGCTTTTTTGACGGCGCTTTCTTCTGAAGACTTTCAGCTACATCTCCCAGTACTTTTTGAAAAGAAAGATTTTCAGATACCAGGATAAACTGTTCATTCCGGATATTTGATGCCATCAACAGCCTCATGGGCTTCACCACGTCTTCAACACCTACAAAACCTGTGGTCTTTGGAAAACTGTAGTCCAGGCCATTGTTGACCCTTTGAAAGATCTCTCCGCTGCCGCTGTCCCAGTAGCCGGGGCCAATAATGACTCCGGGATTGACAATTATCACAGGAATACCTTCCTGGCTCGCCCGCCATACTTCCATTTCTGCGCCGTATTTGGTGATCGCATACATGTTGTGGTCGAGCTCTTTGTTCCAGTAAGAAGTTTCAGAAATGACATTTTCCCCGGGTATTTTATCCAACGTAGCTATAGAGCTCACGAAGCAAAGTTTTTTCACCTTTTGCTTAATGCAAAAGTTCACAACATTGGCCGTTCCTTCGATGTTGGTCTTTCTAAGCTGGGAATCTTTTGCGCGGTCAAACGAGATAAGGGCTGCACAATGATAAACTTCAGTCACTTCAGAAAAAGCTTTTTCTAAAGACGGAGTTTCGGTAATATCACCGGCAATCCATTCAATCTTTGAAAAAAGGTATTCTGCATCAGCTTCAGAAAGATAATAAGAAAACACCTTTTTGACGCGCTCAAGGCTTTCGCGGCTTCTGTAGATGGCTCGTGGTTCTTCCCCCGATCTTGTGAGATCGAGTAGCAAATGAGAACCTACCAAACCCGTGCCTCCGGTAACTAGAATCATGTGGTAAATATAGCTATTTCGGCTTAGGAAAAATGCCCGTTTATGGTATCTTTACGGCTGTTTTTATTTCAAATTAGTTATCATGATCAAGAATTTTGTAGAAGAATTGACCTGGAGAGGCATGTTGCACGACGTCATGCCGGGAACCGAAGAACACCTGAATGAACAAATGCGCTCAGCCTATATTGGTTTTGACCCCACTGCAGATTCTCTACATATTGGAAATCTTGTTCCTATCATGCTGCTGGCGCACTATCAACGCTGCGGGCATCAACCTGTGGCTCTTGTTGGGGGCGCAACCGGAATGATTGGCGATCCCTCGGGAAAATCGAACGAAAGAAACCTGCTTGATGAGGCCACTTTGAGGCACAACCAGGAGTGTGTGAGAGAGCAGCTGTCACAGTTCCTTGACTTTTCTTCGGGAGAGAAAAACCGGGCGTTGATGGTGAACAACTACGACTGGATGAAGAACTTCGGATTTTTGGAGTTCATCAGGGACGTTGGAAAGCACATCACAGTCAATTACATGATGTCAAAAGATTCGGTCAAGAACCGGTTGAGCGGGGAAGGAGCCGAAGGTATGTCTTTTACTGAATTTACTTACCAGCTGGTGCAGGGTTACGACTTTTTGCACCTGTACCGCGAGAAGAACTGCAGTCTCCAAATGGGCGGCAGCGACCAGTGGGGAAATATCACTACCGGCACCGAACTTATTAGAAGAATTGACAGCGGAAAAGGCTACGCGCTTACCTGCCCGTTGATCACCAAGAGTGACGGCAGCAAGTTTGGAAAAAGTGAAGGCGGAAATATCTGGTTGGATCCTAAGCGTACCTCTCCATACAAGTTCTACCAGTACTGGTTGAACACCAGCGACGAAGACGCCGAGAAATACATCAAAATTTTCACCTTTTTGGACCGGCAGACCATTGAAGCTTTAGTGGAGGAGCATAAAGAGGCGCCACACCAAAGGCTGTTGCAAAAGAGGCTGGCGCAGGAGGTGACCACTACCGTGCACAGCGAGGAAGAATATGAGAATGCCGTAAAAGCTTCGGAAGTGCTCTTCGGGAAAAGTACTGCGGAAGATCTTAAAGGTTTGAATGAGGCAACTTTTCTGGATGTTTTTGAAGGGGTGCCGCAGGCAGTAGTAAGCCGTGCCGATGTTGAAGAGGGACTGGATATGATCGCAGCACTTTCAGCAAAGACAGATTTTCTCAAGTCAAATGGAGAAGCCAGACGTGCTTTAAAAGAGAATTCCGTTTCGGTAAACAAGGAGAAAGTTTCCGAAGATTACAGCATCACAATAAGTGACCTTTTGAACGATAAATATGTGATCATCGGGAAAGGTAAGAAGAACACCTATATCATAAGAGTAGAATAAGAAAACCCCCTTGTGCCGGGCGGCGCTAAGGGGGCTTCTAACTAACCAACCAATTATGAAAACATAATCTAACCGTTTAGTAAGTCGTTAGATTATCAGTTCCTTACAGTTTTCTGAAATAAATAGTGTTAAAAAACCAGCAGGTTGCATCCACGGATGTCGCTGTTGTCGAAACGGCCCAGAATCTCGGTCTTTCCATTGCCTAAATCCTTCCCCAGATCCTGGGTTGCAATAAAAGAGCAGGAGTTAACATTTGCCAGGTCGATCACGTTGATCCCCCCAGATTTTCCTGTGGGAAGTAAGGTAAGGGCATCTTCGGGATCGCGAATGAGCAGCTTCATCCAGGGAGGACATTCAAAAATGCCATTTTTGGAGGAGTATGCCTGGGAGAGTAATTCGGTCATTCCATATTCGCTGTGGATAAAAGGCACTCCAAACCCCTTTTTTAGCAGCTCATGAAGTTCGGCTCTTATCATCTCCTTTCGCCGGCCCTTCATGCCGCCGGTTTCCATGACAATGGTATTTGTAAGTTCAAAGGAATGCTTCTCTACCAGGTCGAGCAAGGCGAAAGAAACCCCAATTAAAAGCACTTTTTGCCCCTCCCGGTCCAACAGCTCCAGTTTTTCTTTAAGTTCATCAAGCTCGTGCAGGTAAAAGCCGCTGTGGGGATTGTTGCTGTTCTTAATGAGATCATCGACCATATAGATAAGTGAAGATCCTTCACGTTCAAGGTAAGATGGCAGCAAGGCTAATACGGCATAATCTTCAATATTTCCGTAGAAGTGTTCAAAGCCTTTTCTGAAGCTTTCTTCGTACACCGAAAGGTCACTGACGTAATGTTTACTGGTTTGAAAACCGGTGGTGCCGCTGCTCGAAAAGGTAATTTCAGCAGCTTTTTCTGTAGACAAAATTTTGTGAGTCTTGAAAAACTCGATAGGCAAAAAGGGGATTTTTGAGACTTCTTCTACTTCAGAAGCATTGATCTGCAGGAGATCACAGAATTGCCTGTAGATCTTATTATTCTTGTGTTGAAACCGGAAGGTCTCCAATGCTAACGCATCGAATTCCGCAGGGGTAGAAATAGAAAAAACCTGATGGTGCATTGGATTCTAATGAACGCACAAAGTTATGGAAACTGAATTCTTCCGAAGAAAAAAGTGGAAATTTATCTTACTACCAACTTGCGGGTAGCCGAACTTCTGCCCTCCTGGATCTTCATGATATAAATACCGGGATCAAGGGAAGAAATATTGAGCTCGTTGCCGGTGAGATTGGCCGAAAGCACATTTTTGCCCAGCACGTTGAAAATTTCAACCAATTTGGCTTTATTGCTACTGGTAGTGATGTAAACTTTCTGCCCCGAAGCAGGATTAGGGTAAATAGAAAGCCCTTCAATAGGCAGTTCTTTTACAGGAGTTTCTGAAGCAGATACTTGCGCATTAGCCGGATTTGCAAAGAGCAAAAGGCCAATGATCATAAGAGGGTACAAGTAGAGTTGTTTCATTTTCAGCGAACTATTAGATCAAAATTACAATAAAAATTTCAAAAACCAGACCATTTTTTCCATAGCAAAACGTTAAAAAATGGACTTTAGACAATAAATACAAAAAGGCCGCCGTTGGGCAGCCTTTTTAGCAAATTAGAAATTAAAGCTTTTAACTTCAGCTATTTAAAGTGATGCGTTGATCCATGTCCAGGAGGAAACGTCGATCTTTGTTCCAAGGTCATAGGCAGCGTCAAGGACTGCGGGTACACCATCAATTTTAACGTTTGTTAGCGCACCACCATCTTTCATATCGACATTAGTTTCGTAGCCTTCAAGGTACAGGTTTGTAAAAGTTGCACCAGATTCTTTTTTGAACTGCAAGGCGGTACCTCCTGTTGTTGAAACGGCGGTGAAATTTACCAGTTTAGGGTCGTTGTTGGCGCCGTCTGCCTCAACTGCGGTAGAGAAATTGTCGATGCTGTGCTTTACGTACACATTGGTAACAGTTCCATCCCATCCCTCTGTCCAGTCCACAGCGTCATCTTCATTGTTTTCAAAATAAAGATTGGTCACAGAAACCGTTCCTCCGAAGAATTCCACTCCGTCATCGGCCCCATTGATCACGGCAACATTCTCGACAACAGTTCCTGAACCAACAGAATAAAATGAAACCCCGTTGTATTGAGACTCTGAGTTGATTTGCGCACCTGTTCCGGCAATCACGAGGTTTTTGATGCTTCCTGAGCTGTCTGCATCGTCGGTTCCTCCATAGATGAATCCGCCTACTTCAGCAACAGCGTCAATACCTTCGGTAGTAGTGGCTTTTCCAACAAGAGTGAGTCCGCCCCAGTCGCCGGGGTTGGCATCTTCAGAAGACATTACTACAGGATTTTCTTCGGTTCCCTGTATGTCGATCTTTCCTCCTTTTAGAACCGCGATGTACACATCGGTTCCGCCATCTCGCGCGACGATCTTTGTCCCCGCAGGAATTACCAATTTGCCGCCGGACTGCACGATGTAAGAGGAGGTAAGGTTATAAGTAGTGTTTGGATCAAGAGTTACTGTGCCTTCCACGGTTCCCTGAAGAATGTTTGATTCAACGGCAGCGCGGTTATTGATCCAGTTAAACGTATTTTGAGAAGTGGTTGCAGGAGTGGTATAGTTAAATTCGGGATCGGCAATATTTTTTTCCACGATCACATTGGCAAGTGCGCCATTGTCCTTCATGTCAATTGAAGTGTCATAACCTGTTAGTGAAAGCCCGTCAAAAGTAGCTCCCGATTCCTTCTTGAACTGCAGCGCAGTACCGCCGGTGGTTGAAACTGCAGTAAAATTGGTAATATGCGGATTGTTGTTCACCCCGTCCGCTTCGATTGCAGTTGAAAAACCTTCAATAGTGTGCAAAACATATGTATTGGTTATAGAACCGCTCCAGCCTTCAGTCCAATCTACGGCGTCATCTTCATTGTTCTCAAGGTAAAAATCTGTTACCGAAACAGCTCCTCCAAAGAATTCCACTCCGTCATCGGCACCGTTTAAAACAGCTACATTGTTAATGCTTGTTCCGGAACCCACTGAATAAAGAGTAAGGCCGTTGTACTGAGAATCGGCGTTGATCTGGGCGCCGGCACCTTCAATCACCAGGTACTGGATAGAACCTGAACTGTCTGTATTATCAGTGCCTCCATATTTGAACCCGCCAACCTCAGCGGTAACGTCCACACCTTCTGTAGTCACCCCATTTCCAAGAATTACCAGGCCGCCCCAGTCTCCCGGTTTTCCATCTACAGAAGTCATGATCACGGGTTTTGCTTCTGAACCGTTGATGATAATATCAGCATTGCGATGAACAGCGATGTAAATATCTGTTCCTTTACTGGCAACTATCTTTGTTCCCGCAGGAATGGTAAGCGTAGCTCCTTCGAGCACTTCAAATGAGCCGGTAAGTTGGTATTCAACCGAAGGATTCAAAGTAAGGTCTTCTGAAATTTCTCCGTTGAGTTCATTGTTCTGTACGTCGGGAGTGTCAATAATAGGATCGTTGTTCTCACTGCAAGAGGTAAAGAAGAGTGCGCTGAGTAGTAAGAATAATGCTGCAAAGGCTTTGTTCATTTTTTTCATTGTGTTGTTGTTTTAGTTTAGCTTATTGTTTGTTGTTCGTGGTTTGTTCTAAAAATTATAGTTGATACCAAGGCTAAAGACGCTGCCGCGGGTATAGGAGCGAACGGTTTGGGTAGTCTCAATTCCTGTGGTAGAAGGTTTGACGTCCTGCACCCTTTTGATTGTTGGGTTTAGAAGGTTTTTTCCGGTGAATTTGATGCCCCAATGTTCTCCCAGGTCCTGGGTCAATACTGCATCAAGCACCACAAATCCTTTTTCTACTATGGCGTCGTTATAAAAAGTTTCACTGTCTGTTTGTCTTTCGGGAGCTCCTAAAGCATAGATCTTATCTGAAGCATAATTTGCGACAAGACTGGCCATAAATGGATTTTCTGCTCCGGTTAAGAAATTGAGCGAGCCGTTAAAGATCCATTCTGAAGCTCCTTGCAGGCCTGTTTCTGTTAAGCCTTTATATTGGAAGGTTCTTACAAGATTTCCATCGGCATTGTATATAGATTTAAGGTCCTGGGAATGCCACATTCTGGAGGCGTTGAACCCAAGGTTGAGGTCATAATCTGCTCCATTCTTCATGGAGATCAGATCCAGCTTAGTTTCCAGTTCCAGCCCGTAGATCTCTGCCTGCTTTCCTGCATTGAAGTAGGAGAATACGCCTGCTGAACCCCTATCCTGAATTTTGTTGATAGGGTCCTCAATCAACTTATAGAACCCGGTAAGGGAAACGAGTTGTGAATTGGAAGGGAAGAATTCCCATTTTAGATCCAGATTATAATTGTTGGAAGCCTTCAAGTCGGGGTTACCTCTAGTCACCTGTCCGGTTTGGGACACATATTCAAAAGGTGCGATTTCTTTGAACTCTGGTAAGGTGAGGGTTTTGCTGGCGGCAAGCCTTAAATTTTGTTGATCATTTAAACTGTACCTCAGGTTGAGAGCAGGATAGATATTATTGTAGATCTTTTCTTGAGACCCTGTTCTGCCGGGGATATTCCCCACGTTGTAAACTACGTCCAGTTGATCCTGCTGATATCTTAAGCCTGCATCAAAATTCCATTTTTTGAACCCGAAGTTCACCTTGGCAAATCCTGCTGCCGATTTAAGGTGAGCCCGGTAACGGTCCGGCTTTAAAGTGTTATTGATTTCCAAGACACCGGTATTGTAGTTCTGCATTGTAAACACCTGGTCTATCTCATCTATAGAGGGAGGTGTCAAAATGCCGGTAGTGCTCTCTTCCAGTCCCAAAAATCTTGAAATAAGATCGCGTTCTTTGTACCTGTAGTTTCCGCCGAAGTTGAGCTCAAGTTGTTTTTCTTCAGTGTTGATGATGCCCATTTTGTCGGCGACCATGCCATTATATTCCACATCATCAATGTATTGGTAGCTCTTTCTTTGCTGATAGCCTCCCGTATTTCCCAGGTAAACAACGTTGTCATTAAAATTCACTTCGTTGCGAATACGATTGGGTTCATCGGCATTTACAGTGTTGATCGCGGCTGCCCAGCTAAGGAGGTTGTTTTCGCCCAATTGATGCTCTCCCAGCAATTGGTTGATCCAAATGCGGGTTTGTTTGGTATTCTGGTCCCTTACGAATTGAGACAGCCCGTCCTGTGGATCGGTTTCCTCATAGATGTAGCCTTCACCATTTCTTCCGCCTTCGTAAACCTCATCTGAAAGTTTATTGATAAAAAGACTGTTCGCTCTTAGTTTGTGATCTTTACTGAATTCGTATGCAACAGTAGCCAGCCCTGTGGTGTTCACTGTTTTGTCAAAGGTTTCCGCATCTGTAATAGAGTCATTGATAAAATTCGCCCTGAATTCCCTGAATTCTCCTTTTGTATGTCCGAATGAAATATCCTGGGAACCGGTTACAAAAAACTCCAGTTTATCGTTGAATCTCTTTCCTACGGAAAGGCTGTACTTGTAGTTCATGGGGAAATTGGCAGTTCCCGGAGTCCAATCCTGTTGCAAAAGCTTGTATTCACTGGCTCTTCCGCCGGAATAAAAACCGAAATTCACATTTTGCTGGTTGGGAGAGACTTTAAAATTATTGAAGACTCCATCTTTAGTAACATTGGTATTGATGCCGGCCTGGGCGCTTAAGATCAATTCTTCCTGTCCAACCAGTTCCCGGCTGGTAATATCAATAGTTCCTGAAGCCTGATCGGCGTAATTTGATGCCGAATATGTTTTGCTGATGCTTACACTCTGGATGACCCCAGTTGGAAAAAGCTCCAGGTCAATGTTCTTTCTTTCCACATCGTCAGAGGGAACAGGAAGACCGTTAAGGGTAGTGTACAAATAACGGTCTCCCAAACCTCTTACGAAAATGTCACCCGATGCTTCACTGCTGGTCACGCCCGAAATTCGGGTGGTTGCAGTGGCCACATCGGAAACGCCCAACTTGGCTAATTCCCGGGCACCTATACTTTCTTTTATTTCAACGGCTTTTTTCTGGTCGAGCAGTAAAGCCACTTCAGAATCTTTTCTTGCAACAGTATTAATGACCACTTCGTCAAGCGAAGCTGCACTGCTGCCCAGTTGGGTATTTACTTCGGTCACCTTACCTGCAACTACTTCTACATTTGGAACTTCTAAAGTTTCATATCCAACAAAACTGAAGACCACTGTATATTTACCGGCTTCAAGATTGTTGATGGAGTACAACCCATCCATGTCTGTGGTTGCTCCTTTTGTACTTCCTTTTATAAGGACGTTGGCAAATGGCAGGGGTTCTCCATTCATCTCCTTATCGCCAAGTTGGCCGGCCACACTGCCGGTTGTTGGGGTTTGCGCTCGCAGTACCGCTGTCAACATTAGTGCTGCAAGAAAGAATACTGTTCTACTCATTTTTGTTGTTTGATTCATGCCGCAAAGAAATACCCGCATTGTAACTGCAGTGTTAACTTCAGATTAAAGAAGTATCACCAGTTTGTTAGCTCAGTATTAAGCGCATAGAGAAAGAAGATTCGGCGGGAAAGACAGTTGAGAATGTTCGTGCAGGCTTTCAAATACAGTAGTTAAGGGGTCAAAAATGTCATTTTTAACACTCTTTCCGAAGATTGGTTACTGCAGGATCAACTAACCCATCTTTAAACATTTGGTAATTTTAACTTTACATGAAATGAGAGAAGAATTGCTTTTTTTGTACTGCTCAATGTGCACAAGGGTGAAACATACTCTTTGTTTTTGTCAACCCATAGGGTATGGAAGGTTGTCCTGGCCGGGGCAGCCTTTTTTTATATTAAAAAGGAGAATGAAGAAATGGTTTGAGCATTATAGAACTGCACAAACAGCTAAACTGGTTTTAAAGATTCTTTATCCGATATTTGTATAATAGATAGACTAAAATGAAAAAAAAGGACATTTGCATTTTGCTTGTAGATGACGAGCCCGATATTCTGGAGATCATCAGTTATAACCTTTCTGCGGAAGGTTATAATGTCATCACGGCAGAGAACGGCAAAGAGGGGTTGAAGCTGGCCAGGAAAGAAAAGCCACAGCTTATCATCCTCGACGTCATGATGCCGGGAATGGACGGCATAGAAGCTTGTGAGCAAATGCGTAAACTGCCCGAGCTTAATAATACGGTTATCACTTTTTTAACCGCCCGGGGGGAAGATTACTCCCAAATGGCAGGTTTTGACGCCGGTGCAGATGATTATATCACTAAGCCTATTAAGCCGAAGATCCTTGTAAGCAAGGTAAAGGCTTTGTTGCGCAGGTTTAGAGGAACAGAAGCAGGCAATACCGAACTTATCACGGTAGGCGACCTCACCATCAACAGGGCAGAATACAAGATCATCAAGAACGGGGAGGAGATCATGTTACCGCGCAAAGAATTTGAACTGCTGTACCTGTTGGCCTCTCAGCCCGGGCGGGTCTTCAACCGTGAAGAGATCATGGACCGCGTTTGGGGAGATGACGTGGTGGTTGGTGGTCGCACAATTGATGTGCATATAAGAAAACTTCGGGAAAAAATTGGGGACGAAAGTTTCCAGACTATTAAAGGAGTAGGTTATAAATTTGTTAGTTAATGGCATCAGGTTTTAGAAGATCTTACAAATTCGCACTCAAGACTTCCCTGTACTTGACCCTTTTCCTTACTTTTTTTTCAGCGGGTTTTTTGGTGCTTACCAAAAATTTTGCCCTTGACATCATTGTGCTGTATGCCGCCTCGTGTTTCATATTTTCTTTCCTGGTCATCCAGTACAGGGTGGAATATTTTATTTACGACAAGATCAAAAAGATCTATGAGAATGTGAGTATTCTCAACACCAGCGGCTTTGATCCCGATAATGTTCCTATGACTGATATGACTTCTCTTTCTAAGGAAGTAGAAAAATTTGCCCAGGGCAAAAAGCTCGAAATAGAAGCTCTTCAACTTCGGGACAGCTACCGCAAAGAATTCATGGGCAATATTTCGCATGAATTAAAGACCCCGTTGTTTACCGTGCAGGGTTACATCGAAACCCTCTTGGATGGGGCGATGAAAGACAAAAAAGTGCGAAAGAAATACCTCACCCGGGCTTCAAAGGGAGTGGAGCGGCTCATTTACATCGTGAGAGATCTGGATATGATCACCAAACTCGAGACGGGTGAACTACGATTAAACAGGGAAGATTTTGACATTGTGGAGTTGGTGCAGGGGGTGTTTGACCTGCTGGAGATGAAGGCGGCTAAGAAGAACATCACCCTGTTTTTTGAAACCGAATATCAGCCTATATGGGTGAATGCCGATAAAGACCGCATTCAGCAGGTGCTCACCAACCTTATCGTGAACTCCATCAAGTATGGGAAAAATGATGGCAGTACAGAGGTAAGTATTGAAAGTTTATCAAAAAAGAAGGTGATCGTGCGCATCGCCGATACCGGGGAAGGCATCAAAAAACAGCATATTCCGCGCTTGTTTGAACGTTTCTATCGCGTAGATAAGAGCGGCTCCCGCAAAGAAGGCGGCTCTGGGCTTGGACTTTCGATCGTCAAACACCTTATCGAGGCACACCACGAAAAGATCTTCGTGGAAAGCACTTTTGGAGTTGGCAGTGAATTTTCATTTACCCTCAAAAAGAGCGAAAAGCCCGGCCAGATTCCCGGAAAGAGTGGGCGCCTCCAGTCCTGGATATTCCTTTAGGTTTTTAAGCTGCGAGAGGTTGAAATCCTCCTGTTTGCAGTAAGGCGCTATTCCTTTTTTCTGAAGCCTTGCAGCAAGATATTCCTGTTCCGGCTGGCCGGGTGTGGGTATAAAAAATGCCTTTTTCTGAAGTTTTGCCAGGTCCATTAAAGTTGTGTAGCCCGATCGCGCAATGATGATCTCACTACTGTTTAATGCCTCCTCCAGTTCCTTCCCAAAAAGGTGATTTTTGATGCTTAAGTTTTGGTTGTTATTTTCCAGCTTTTCTTCGGAAAAAATTCCCCTTACAAAAAGCACTTTTTGAGAGGTATTCCTGAAGTTTTTTAGCAGTACTTGCTCAAGCAGTGTCCTTTGCGGTTCGGGACCCGAAAGCAGGATCGTAAAATCAAAGACCTCTTCAAAATCCCTTTTTTGGAACCTGCTTAAAATGCCGATGTACCTCGCGTTCTTTGGAAGTTGTTTAGGATGCCCAATAATTCCGCTGAGGTTATTTTTCCCTGGAGCATCGGGAACCCAGCATTCATTAAACTTTTTGATGTACTGCCGGTGATGAAAACTGCTGAAAAAAGTACTTTTTCCAGAGAGCACGTTGAGCTGATGGGTGATGTAAACCGAAGGAACTGCTTTGGAATACATTCCGAAGCGGTTGTCTGAGATGATTCCGCAGAGATCCAGTTCCTCAACTAATGTTTCGGCCACTTTTCGCTCTTTTTCGACGGTTCTTAAGATGTGCGGCATCTGCAGCAGCAGCTGCCATTTCAGGTTTTTGCCTTTTTTAGCGTAGTGAATATGGTATGCCGGCAGCTCCACCGCCTGTAGCTCAGGAAATTCCTTCTTCAGCAGCTGTAATGCAGCCCCGTCTGATCCCAGGACCGGCTCAAAACCACATTTTTGAAGCTCCTGTATGATTGGGATGCAGCGTGCGGCATGACCCAGTCCCCAGTTGATGGGGGCAACAAGTATCCTTTTATTTCCCATAGGCAGGCAGGCCGGGCACTGTGGCTTATTTTACTTATTTTTGCCAAAATATTAAATTTTAAGGTGGGAAGTAAGAATAAATTGAAGCGCTTCAGGGAGAACGAGACTTTTCCAAATGTGGTGCAGCCAACGAGAGAAGAAGTGGTGTCGGGAGATTTCCGGTATAAAGGCAGGTGGAACAAGGACTTTTTCAAGAAAGATCAGCCGTTGGTGCTGGAACTGGGCTGCGGAAAAGGCGAATACAGCGTTGGCCTTGCAAAAGCTTTTCCCGAAAAGAACTTCCTGGGCATAGATATTAAAGGAGCCCGCTTCTGGCGTGGTGCCAAAACAGCTATAGAAGAAGGACTTGAAAATGTTGCATTTTTGAGAAGCCAGATCGAATTGATCGATCTTCTATTTGCCGAAAACGAGGTAGATGAGATTTGGATCACGTTTCCAGATCCGCAGATAAAATACAAGCGCACCAAGCATAGGATGACCAATACAGAATTTCTTCAGAAGTACAAAAAAGTACTCAAAGAAGGCGGATTTGTCAACTTAAAGACCGACAGTGAATTTATGCACGGTTACACGCTGGGCCTGCTTCACGGCGAGGGGCACGAGATCATTCATGCCAACCACGACGTGTACAAAAACGAATATTCCCCGAAAGAAGTAGTTGGTATTCAGACTTTTTACGAAAAACAGTATCTTGAGCAGGGAAAACCAATAACTTACATCAAGTTTAGGATTAAATAGCCGCCCTTGGAGGAAACTAAAATATTCCTTATCACCTATTTCGCTGCCCTGCTTGGGGTAGTTCCCCCGGGACTGGTCAACATGAGCGTGGCGAAAACCTGCGTTAAAAGGGGAAAGAAAAATGGCGTTTATGTCGCCATAGGAGCTTCGTTTGTTGTAATGATACAGGCGCTTATCGCAATCCTGCTCGCAAAATACATTTTTGACAATCCTTTTGTGCGCAACGTGCTCTTACGGGCGGGACTGGTGGTTTTTCTCATTTTGGCTATCTACTTTTTTGTGAAAGGACAGCAGCACCGGCAAAAAGAGGTGGAGGTAAGTCCAACCTCGGGAGTTCGAAGTATTTTAAAGGGAATGATGATTGGAGTGCTCAATGTTTTTCCTATTCCATATTTTGTAGCCCTTGGCGCCGCACTCAATGTGAACGGGAGCGTGCAGTACCACGTGATCAATAACACTGTTTTTGTGCTTGCAGCCTCTCTTGGAACTTTTAGCACGCTTTATCTTTACGCCCTGTTTTTCGCGAGGATCGAAGCCGAAGGTAACTTCTTCGCAAAGTATTCCAATTACTTTATGGCCGGTCTCATGCTGGTGCTGGTAATCATCACCTTTTTAAGGATCTTTTATCAATAATGAAGACTTCTGAAAGTTTTTTTGAGCGGGTATACGAGGTGGTGAAACTCATTCCTGAAGGCAGAGTGACCAGTTACGGGGCCATTGCCGAATTTCTTGGTGCCTCCCGCTCGGCAAGAATGGTTGGCTGGGCGATGAACAATGCCTCAAAAATGGAAGATATTCCGGCTCACCGCGTGCTAAACAGGAATGGAGTCCTTACGGGGAAGCACCATTTCCCGGGAACTTTTGCCATGCAACAACAACTGGAGGAAGAGGGCGTACTGGTAAAAGAGGATAAGGTCGTTGATTTTCAGCGGCATTTCTGGGATCCTTCGAAAGAATTGTGATTTTCTGATTTTCATCATGTTTTCGTTCTATCAAAAAGGGCTAATACTTTCGTTATCTTAGCTTTTCGGCTTATATTTGCGTTTAGAATGAATCTACATAAGCTGTTCTAATTCAGAAATAAAACCATGAAACTCGATAAAAAAGACATTATAAAAGCTCTTGAGACCATTTCGGTTTCAGGAGAAGGAAAAAATATGGTCGAGAGTGGTGCCGTACAGAACGTGATGACCTTTGGAGATGAGGTTGTTGTTGACCTGTTGCTCACAACTCCCGCCCTGCATATTAAAAAAAGAGCTGAGGTCGATGTGATGAAGGCCATTCATGAGCACGTCCATCAAAAGGCTAAAGTCAAGGTGAATGTAAAAGTACAGGCACCAGACAAACCCGAAATTAAAGGCAAAGCCATTCCGGGTATCAAAAATGTGATCGCGGTGGCTTCAGGAAAAGGTGGCGTAGGGAAATCTACGGTTACTGCCAACCTTGCGGTTAGCCTTGCAAAAATGGGCTTTAAAGTAGGCCTTTTAGATTCAGATATTTATGGGCCTTCCATGCCAATCATGTTTGATGTGCAAACCGAACGTCCAATTTCTGTCAACGTTGACGGGAAATCCAAGATGAAGCCCGTTGAGAACTACGGCGTGAAAATTTTGTCTATTGGTTTCTTTACCCAGCCCAATCAGGCAGTGATCTGGAGAGGGCCAATGGCTGCCAAGGCGCTCAATCAAATGATCTTTGATGCTGCATGGGGTGAGCTGGACTTTCTTTTGGTAGACCTTCCTCCGGGAACAGGTGACATTCACCTATCGATTATGCAGTCGCTTCCATTGACAGGGGCTGTTGTTGTAAGTACGCCTCAAAATGTAGCTCTGGCCGATGCCAAAAAAGGAGTTGCGATGTTCCGCCAGGAGACTATCAATGTTCCCGTACTTGGAATCATTGAAAACATGGCCTATTTCACTCCCGAAGAATTGCCTGATAACAAATACTATATCTTCGGAAAAGAAGGAGCTAAAAGACTGGCAGAAGACATGGAGATCCCGTTCCTGGGAGAAATTCCGCTGGTACAAAGCATCAGGGAAGCTGGAGACATAGGTCATCCCGCAGCGCTACAGGACAACACCCCGCTTTCTGAAGCTTTTGAGAAATTAACTCAGAATGTGGTGCAGGAAACGGTGAGACGTAACCAGAGCATACCTCCAACCGAAGCAATAAAAATCACCACTATGGCCGGCTGTAGTGCAGTTAAATAAAAGTCATGACAAGCGAAGAAGTTAGGTCAAATGTTGAAAAGGCCCTGGAAGAGATCAGGCCGTTTCTAAGAAATGATGGCGGTGATATCTCCCTTTTGGAGATCCAGGACGACCGTCTTGTAAAAGTGCAGCTAAAAGGAGCATGTGCGGGCTGTACCGTAAACCAGATGACTTTAAAATCTGGTGTGGAAATGACGATCAAAAAATATGCTCCACAAATAGAAAAAGTGCTGAATATTGAAAAATAGCTTTTTCTGAAATCAAAAGTTATAAAGAATGATTAAAACAGATATGTTGATCATCGGTGCAGGGCCTACGGGCCTTTTTGCCGTGTTTGAGGCAGGCTTGTTGAAGTTGAAATGTCACCTTATTGATGCCTTGCCACAACCCGGCGGGCAATGTGCCGAGATCTATCCTAAAAAACCCATTTATGATATCCCTGCTTTTCCCGAGGTTTTAGCGGGAGATCTGGTGGATAATCTTATGGAGCAAATAAAACCTTTTGAACCGGGGTTCACCCTTGGTGAGAGGGCCGAGACTATTGAGAAACTGGACGATGGCACTTTTGTGGTGACTACCAATGAAGGTACTCAACATAATGCGCCGGTAGTTGTAATCGCTGGCGGACTAGGCAGTTTTGAGCCGCGTAAACCGCCTATTTCGAATATTGCGAAATACGAGAATAAAGGTGTGTCTTATATCGTTAGGGAACCGGAAGACTTCAGAGATAAGAAGGTAGTGATCGCCGGCGGCGGAGATTCGGCGCTGGACTGGGCTATTTTTCTTTCTGAAGTAGCTTCGGAAGTTTCGCTGGTGCACAGAAGAAACGAGTTTCGTGGGGCACTGGATTCCGTAGAGAAAGTTTCGGAATTGGCGAAGATCGGCAAGATCAAGCTTATTACCGAAGCCGAAGTTGTTGGCCTGAAGGGAGAAGAAAAGCTGGAATCTGTAGTGATTCGTCACAAAGGCGAAGCTTCCGAAGAAGAGATAAAAGAAACAGATCATTTTATTCCCCTTTTCGGACTGTCACCAAAACTTGGACCCATTGCAAACTGGGGGCTGGAGATTGAGAAGAACGCCATAAAAGTTGACAACAGCTACGACTACCAGACCAATATTCCAGGGATTTACGCTATTGGCGATGTGAACACCTATCCCGGTAAATTGAAACTCATTCTTTGCGGTTTTCACGAGGCTGCGATCATGTGCCAGAGCGCATATCAAAAGATATTTCCAGATAAAAAATACGTGATGAAATATACCACCGTTAGCGGTGTCAACGGCTTTGACGGTAG
Source organism: uncultured Flavobacteriaceae bacterium (assembly GCA_963739625.1). GTDB lineage: Bacteria > Bacteroidota > Bacteroidia > Flavobacteriales > Flavobacteriaceae > Salinimicrobium. Next base: position 20,702 of record CAVUAU010000005.1, on the reverse strand, counting down.
TAGAAAAGAGGCCAAACGTGAAGTTGTAAAGAGTATAAATTAGAGGGCAACCAGATATCAAACCTCAAGGCCCTTCCCGGGGCAGTGAGGTTTTTTTAATTTTAGATATGTCAGACATTACAGTTACTATAATAGATCGCGAGGGGAAAGTTCACGATGTGGATGCGCCTACAGATATGAACATGAACCTGATGGAGGTGATAAGGGCGCATGAACTGGCCCCCGAAGGAACCCTGGGGATATGCGGGGGAATGGCGATGTGCGCTTCCTGCCAGTGTTATATTGAATCGCATTTGGAATTGCTTCCGGAAAAAAGTTATGAAGAGGAGGATATGCTGGACCAGGCGTTTTTTGTAGAGGATAACAGCAGGTTAAGCTGCCAGATCCCTATAACTTCTGAACTTGATGGCCTTCAGGTGCAAATTGCCCCTTATAACGAAGATTAGATCTCCAAAATGACATTTTTGACTGCTCTTTTGGAGCGGTATTTGTCAATCATACTCTAAACATCCTGGAAAATGCTGCTGACGGTGATCGTGTTTTACTCAAAAAGATCTGAAGATTATCTTCAGATAGACGGGGTGGTTTCTAAGAAGCCCGTGAAGTTAAAAACGGAGTGCTGTGAAAAATATAAAAAGGGCAAACGCTGTAAGCGCTGCCCTTGTTTTGATCTGGATATTTAGACCTCACGGGTTCATTTTTTCATTGTGGATGGGCTGACTTTTTAAATTGCCTCCACAAAAAAGAGCTCCAAAAATGCATTTTTGGAGCTCTTAATCCTGAATTTTGAATTAGAAATCCTGAATTTTGAATTCTACTGAAACGCCGGAATTCCTGTGATATCATTCCCTGTGATCAAGAGGTGGATGTCGTGAGTTCCTTCGTAGGTGATCACGCTTTCCAGGTTCATCATGTGTCGCATGATGCTGTATTCGCCGGTAATTCCCATTCCGCCTAACATTTGTCTTGCTTCCCTGGCTATTTTAATAGCCATATCCACGTTATTTCTTTTAGCCATTGAAATTTGAGCTGAAGTGGCGCGGCCTTCATTTCTTAGCACTCCTAATCTCCAGGCAAGCAGCTGAGCTTTGGTGATCTCGGTGATCATTTCGGCCAGTTTCTTTTGCTGAAATTGGAAACCTGCAATAGGTTTTCCGAATTGTTCTCTTTCTTTAGCATACCTCAAGGCGGTGTCGTAGCAGTCCATAGCTGCACCTATCGCGCCCCAGGCAATTCCGTAGCGGGCAGAGTCAAGACATCCAAGCGGAGCTCCCAAACCACTTTTTCCCGGCATCAGGTTTTCCTTGGGCACTTTTACGTCGTTGAAAACCAATTCCCCGGTAGCACTTGCGCGTAAAGACCATTTGTTGTGAGTTTCGGGAGTGCTGAAGCCTTCCATGCCGCGCTCCACGATAAGTCCGTGGATCCTTCCTTCTTCATTTTTGGCCCATACTACGGCTATGTCTGCAAAAGGGGCATTTGAGATCCACATTTTTGCACCGTTAAGCAGGTAGTGGTCCCCTTTGTCTTTAAAATTAGTGGTCATTCCGCCGGGGTTGGAACCATGGTCGGGTTCGGTAAGTCCGAAGCAGCCCATCATTTCTCCTGTGGCCAACTTCGGAAGATATTTTTTCTTTTGTTCTTCGGTTCCGTATTTAAAGATGGGATACATGACCAAAGAAGATTGAACTGAAGCAGTGGAGCGCACCCCGCTGTCGCCACGTTCGATCTCTTGCATGATGAGCCCGTAAGAGATCTGGTCCAGGCCTGCTCCCCCGTATTCTTCTGGAATATAAGGACCAAAAGCACCAATTTCGGCTAAACCATTAATAAGTTGTTTGGGAAATTCAGCTTTTTGAGCCGCTTCCTCTATAATAGGAGAAACCTCGCGCTTCACCCAATCGCGGGAGGCGTCGCGCACCATTTTATGTTCATCACTAAGAAGGTCGTCAAGATTGTAATAATCAGGCGCCTGAAATTGATCTGCTTTCATTGTTGTTTTGTTTGTTGTTTGTCTTGGAAAGTAAATTTAAGCAAACAGGAGTTAGGGACAAGCGGGAAAAAGCTAAGATAAAGGACAATTCTGCTGACTTTTTCAGAAATCCTGCCTTTGATTTAAGAAGATCAGAATGAAAACTTGGAATTTAGGATAAGATTCGTTCTGCGATTATACATCCCGTAGGGATGGAATATTTATAGAAAAAACAATGGTAGGAAAGGTGCGACCCCGAGGGGGTCGAATGTTCTATTGTGTTTCTTTTCTACAAATATCTGAACCCTTCGGGTTCAAACAAATGTTTTCCTTCCCTCAAACTTTTTTAAACAGGTATTCCTCTTTATAAGGAATCTGGTATTTTTCAAGGAATTCCAAATATTCCTCATGAAAAGATCTTTTCTTATGATGCTCCTTCTGATTTTGTATATACTTGATCACATTACCTAAAGACGACTGGCCGTAAGAAAAGGCTCCATAACCTTCCTGCCATTCAAATTTGTGCCTGCTGAACCCTTTCTCATTGATCCAGGCATTGGAAGACTTTTTAATCTCTCTCACCAAGTCTGACAGGCAGCAGGAGGGTTTTATTCCAATTAGAATATGAATATGATCAGGCATGCCGTTTATTGCTAACAGTTTTTGTTCTTTGTTTCTTGCTATTCCGGTGATATACTGGTACAGCTCTTCTTCCCATTGAGGATCAATTAAACTTTGGCGATGTTTGACCGCGAAAATCACCTGAATATAAATTTGAGAAAATGTTCCTGCCCCCATATCAACAATTTAGCATTTCTAAAGTATTGATTTTTATTGGTTTTAGCCGAGAAAAGATCAGAGGCATATTTGCGAAGATTCATCCCGAAGGGATGATATGGTTTTATGTAACAATGGTCGGTCAATACGACCCCAACGGGGTCGAAAATTTCTATGCTACCTTTCTATAAATCTTTGAACCCTTCAGGTTCAAAATTTGTTCTACATGGGTAAATACCCCAAGGCTCGCCTCGTTAGTAAATGTTTCAAAGATTGAAAAAGCGTTCCACTTAAATGCTCCGTGGGATTGCCCTGGAGAAAGTTTACTGTAGTAAAACCTGATAATATTTATACTGCCTTAAATATTACATCCCGGAGGGAAGGTATGTTTATAGAAAAGAATTCGAGGAATGGTACGACCCCGTCGGGGTCGCATGGTTTATGATGTTTCTATGCTACAAACATTTGAACCCTTCGGGTTCAGCAAATAATTAGAAGGAGGGGATATTAAGAAATTAGAGAGAAACTTCTACATCTTCAAATAAAAATCCTGTACCAGCTCGATATATTCCGGGGTGTATTGGTGCCTTTCGGTTTCTATAATCAGTTCTTCCGGAGTGACAGCAACTTCATCAAATCCCAGTTCCAAAAGTGTTCTTTTCACCGGACTTTCAGGAGTGCCTTTAACATTGGTAATGCGCTGTGGATAAAGACCCGTCTTTTTTGCCATTTTTAGAAAGGCTTGTTCTTCCTGCTTCGGAAGAATGACATTGAATTTTCCCCTTTTTGAGAGGAGAAGGGAAACGCCCTCGATCAATTCATCAAACGGAAGTGCATCTGCAAACCTTGCCTGGTCGCGTTGTGCGTCCCCTGAAGAATAATTGGCAGAATAGAACGGGGGATTGGAAATGATAAGATCATATTTTTCCTCGTCCTGCATTTCCTCCACAAATTCATCAAAAGCGGCATGGTAGCAAAACAATCTGTCGCCCCAATCTGAAGCTTCAAAATTCTCCACCGCCTGCTCATAGGCATCTTCATCAATTTCAAGGGCATCGATCAATTCTGCCGAAGAACGCTGCGCCAGCATCAAAGCTATGACTCCAGTTCCGGTGCCAATGTCGAGTATTGAAGCGGGCTCATGTGCAAGAGAAGCCCAGGCGCCAAGCAAAACTCCGTCAGTACCGACTTTCATGGCTGTACGGTCTTGATGGATGGTGAAATGTTTGAATTGGAATGGTTTGTTCATAAATTCCAAGTTACAAGCACCAAATTCCATGGTGATCGAAAGTGATAATTAATGTTCGGATATTCGGGCAAAAATAAACCTTCAAGAGAAAAATATAGGGGAAGAATTAAGTTTTGTTGATTATTGCAGATAAAATTTTTCGAAGTTCCTGTGCTTCCTGTAGAATTTTCTCTATTTCAATATCCAAATCCGGATTGGAAGATTTCAGCAACTTTAACCAGTAAGCAGATTCTTTAGCTTCTTTTCTGGCAATCTTAAGCCGGAAAGAAAAGTCCTTATCTCCTAATTTTTCATTGGCTTCAATGTAATTTGCCCCCACAGAGCCAGAGGATCTTACAAGCTGTTTTCCATCCTCATAATTAGGAATCGATTTGGGAAGTTTAGAAATGAGCTGCCTGCAATCTCGTGCGAAATAAAAAGTTCTCTCTTCCAGGTCGTATGCTTTCATGCTCCCGCTTTACTTTTAAAGATAAACCATTTTCCCTAACTACTAAGAAATGTGGTTAAGTAGAGTTGGAATTTGGAGCCTGGTGACTGGGATTTACTTCCAGTTGGAATTTGGAATTTGAAGCATTGGAATTTTCGACTTACAAGTACAAGTCGATCAATCCCTCCGGCGTTTTCACGAAGATCTTTTTATTCTTCTTATCTACCTTTTGCAGGAACTGGTCGTTCATGGGGATAAGAATTTGTTTGCCGTTCTTTTCGATCTCGAACAGGGCCTGGGTGGTGGTGTCATTGACGCCGGTAAGCACTCCTACCGTACCATAATTGGCATCTTCAACGGTATAGCCAATTATCTCGTGATAGTAGAACTGGTCTTCATCCAGTTCAGGCAACATGTTGAGCGGCAGGTAGAGGTCGCACTTCATAAGATCGTCTGCATCCTCTTCGGTATCTACCTCTTCAAATTTTACCCTCAAAAGATTCGATTTTTGAAGGGAGCTTTTTTCAATAAAAAATGGAACCAGATTATTGTCGTACTCGACAAAAACTGATTCCATTTCTAAATAAGTTTCGGGTTCATCTGTGTCGAGTTTGATCAACACCTCTCCCTTAAAACTGAATTTACTAACGATCCTGCCAAGATAGAAACACTCTTCTTTTGTCATTTTTCGCTAGTAAGGAAAATTAAGATCCTGCCTGATCTTGTTTTTCGTCAGCTTTAGCTTCTTCGGCAGTAGCCTCGTCTGTTTCGTTTGCAGCAGCAGCTTCCTGATCTTCTGTAGTTTCTTCTACTTCAGGTTGTGCAGCGGCAGTAGCTTCGGCTTCACGCTTAGCGTTCACTTCTTTTTCAGCCTCAAGAGCTTTAGCTTTTTCAGCTTCTTTCTCTTTGCTTAAAGTGTCTTTTTTAGACTCAACTTTTCCTTCTTTTTCCTCAACCCAGGCCTGGAATTTCTCTTCAGCCTGCTCTTCGGTCAAAGCTCCTTTTCTTACACCACCTACAAGGTGATTTTTAAGTAAAGCGCCTTTGTAAGAAAGAATTGCACGAGCAGTGTCTGTAGGTTGTGCACCATTCTGCAACCATTTTACCGCACCGTCAACATCAAGGTCGATAGTCGCAGGGTTGGTGGTTGGATTGTAAACCCCGATCTTTTCAAGGAATTTACCATCTCGTTTTGCACGCGCATCGGCAGCAACGATCCAGAAAAAAGGTTTCCCTTTTTTTCCGTGTCTCTGTAATCTTATTTTTACTGGCATAAAAATTAATTTGTGGGGTTCCCGACCCCGATTATTAATAAGGCTGCAAAGATACCATTATTTTTTATTGTAAATAAAGTGGTTATCAAAAAAATAGCAGTAAAAACTTCCGCAGCAAAAAACTGTCAAAAATAACCTTTTTAAGAAGTCTTCTAAAGAGGCGTTAAGTAGTGCTAAACCTTGTTAAACATGGGATTTTCATATAATTAAGACTTATATTGTTAGTGGTTCGAAAGAGCTAAAAAAAGATTGTATAATAAAAAAGAAAAAGAAGATGAGTCACTCAAAAGAAATGGCAGAAAGATTAAATGATCTGCTCGAGAAGAATTATGATGCAGAGAAGGGTTATAAGAACGCGGCAGATGATGTGAAAAATCAGCGATTAAAAGAATTTTTCAAGCAAAAGGCACAACAGCGTTACGATTTTGGCCATGAGCTAAAATCCGAGATCCGTACTTTCGGGGAATCTCCAGATAAAGGTTCCAGTTTTAAGGCGGATGCGCACAGAGCCTGGATGGATTTGAAAGCGGCCCTTACAGGTGAAAAAGAAGAAAAGGTGTTGGAAGAGGCAATTCGTGGTGAACGCGCTGCGGTGGAAGATTACAACGACGCTATTAAAGAGAATGATTTCCCGCCTTCTACAGAGAACATGTTGATCAAACAGCGAAACGCTATAGAAAGGTCACTGAAAGAGGTGCAGGATCTTGAAGAAAGAAGAGACTAAAAAAGCTTCTTTTAATGACGTTTACCACAAAACCTCCGGGAATAAAGCCCGGAGGTTTTGTTATTTTAGCACGTTAATAATTCCTGAAAAGTTTCGCCGCAGGGCCGTAAAATTATCCTTATTTTTACCTCCTTATTATTGCAGATAAATTGTTTGGTTGATGCTCATAATCAGCCGGAAAGCCTCTAAAAATACCATTTTATGTACCTGATTTTTGACACTGAAACTACCGGTCTTCCAAAGCGTTGGGATGCTCCCCTCACCGATTCTGACAACTGGCCGCGCTGTATTCAAATAGCCTGGCAGTTGCACGATGACATGGGGCGGGTGGTCGAACATCAGGACTACCTCGTTTGCCCTGAAGGTTTTAACATTCCTTATGATGCAGAGCAGGTGCACGGGATTTCTACAGACCTGGCTGCCGAGCAGGGCATCGGCCTTAGGGAAATGCTGGAGAAATTCAACCTCGCCCTGGCCAAATCAAAATTTGTGGTTGGGCAGAATGTTGGCTTCGACATCAATATCATGGGAGCCGAATTCCATCGGGTAGGTATGGAAAACAAGCTGCAGGAACTGCCTGTGCTGGATACCTGTACAGAGGTGACTGCTTCTCTTTGTTGTATTCCCGGCGGAAGGGGCGGTAAATTCAAGTTGCCTACACTTACTGAGCTTCACGAGTTTCTTTTTGAAGAGCCTTTTGCTGAAGCACATAACGCGACTGCCGATGTGGAGGCAACTACCCGTTGTTTCCTTGAGCTGATTAGAAAAGAGGTTTTTACTTCGGAAGAACTTGATGTGCTTCCGGATTACTTTCAAAATTTTTCTGAAGCCAATCCGCAGCCCATCAAGCTCATCGGCTTAAAACATATCAATCTTAAAAAAGCTTCCGAAGAAATAAGAAAAAGGCTTCAAAAATCTGAAGCGGGAATTTCTTCCGAAGAGATCGAGGAGAACCTTGAAAAACTGGATGAGGTAGCTTTTTCACACCTTCATAACCATAGTCAGTTTTCTATTCTTCAATCTACTATTAGTATAAAAGATCTGGTTGATGCTGCGGCAAAGCACAACATGCCGGCCGTAGCGCTTACAGATCATGCCAATATGATGGGCGCGTTTCATTTTGTGAAGGAAATTGGTGCCTATAATAAAGGAGTAAAAGCTAAAATTGCCGAAGCGACTGCCAAAGGAGAAGCTTCAGAAGCCAAAGAGCTAAAGGCTATCATTGGATGTGAGTTCTTCGTTTGCGACAATCACAAAGACAAGAGCAGGAAAGACAATGGTTACCAGGTGGTGCTCCTGGCGAAGAACAAGAAGGGGTATCATAACCTTGCAAAAATGTCTTCTATTGCCTATACCCAGGGATTTTATTACGTGCCGCGTATTGACCGCGAGGTGATCAAACAGTATAAGGAAGATATTATGGTGCTCACGGGGAACCTTTACGGCGAAGTGCCGGGCAAGGTGCTTAACGTGGGCGAGAACCAGGCTGAAGAAGCCCTTTTGTGGTGGAAAGAGCAGTTCGGAGAAGATCTTTATGTAGAGCTCATGCGTCACGGGCAGGAAGATGAGGATCGTGTGAATCCTGTGCTGGTGGAGTTGGCGAAGAAGCACGATGTAAAGCTGGTCGCTACCAATAACACCTATTACTGTGAGCAGGAAGATGCCAACGCGCATGATATTCTTTTGTGCGTAAAAGACGGCGAAAAGCAGGCGACACCAATTGGCCGTGGCCGTGGTTACCGTTACGGGCTACCAAATAATGAATACTATTTTAAGAGTGGCGATGAAATGAAATCGCTGTTCAAGGATTTACCGGAGGCTATTTCTAATGTACAGGAGGTGGTGGACAAGGTAGAGCCTTATGAGTTGGCCAGGGATGTACTCTTGCCGGCCTTTCACCATTCCCGAAGAATTTCGTGTTGCCGAAGATGAGCAGGATGGCGGAAAGCGCGGGGAAAATGCATATCTAAAACACATTACCTATGTAGGTGCTAAACAGCGGTATGGCGAGATCACTCCCGATATTAAGGAGCGACTGGACTTTGAACTTTCGGTTATTGAAAATACCGGTTATCCCGGATACTTCCTTATTGTGGAAGATTTTATCAGGGAAGCCAGGAACATGGACGTTTCTGTGGGGCCGGGCCGTGGTTCGGCGGCGGGTAGTGCGGTGGCCTATTGCCTTGGGATCACCAATATCGACCCTATCAAGTACGACCTGCTTTTTGAGAGATTCCTGAATCCGGACAGGGTGAGCATGCCCGATATTGATATTGACTTTGACGACGAAGGCCGTAGTCGTGTAATGGATTATGTGATCAATAAATATGGCGCGAATCAGGTGGCGCAGATCATTACTTACGGAACCATGGCAGCCAAATCTTCTATTCGCGATACCGCAAGGGTGCTTGACCTGCCGCTAATTGAAGCCGACAGAATTGCCAAGCTTATTCCCAATACGAAGTTGTCAAAGATCTTCGGAATGGACGAAAAGGAGATCCGAAGCAAATTTCGAAGTGAGGAAGTAGACAAGATCAACGAGCTGCTAAACATTTCCGAAGGAGATGATCTGGAAGCTCAAACGGTGAATCAGGCTCGTATTTTAGAAGGCTCTGTTCGTAACACGGGGATCCATGCCTGTGGGGTGATCATTACGCCAAGTGATATTACCAACTTTGTACCTGTTTCTGTTGCAAAAGATTCAGATCTTTACGTGACCCAGTTCGACAACTCGGTTGTTGAAAGTGCAGGCCTGCTAAAAATGGACTTTTTGGGTCTTAAGACCCTTACTCTTATAAAAGATACGGTCAAGATCGTGAAAGGCCGTCACGGCATTGATCTTGATCCCGATAATTTTCCGCTCGATGATGAGGAAACCTACAAGCTGTTCCAGCGTGGGGAAACCGTAGGGATATTCCAGTATGAATCGCCAGGGATGCAAAAGCACATGAAGGACCTTAAACCTACGGTTTTTGATGACCTTATTGCCATGAACGCATTGTACCGTCCGGGGCCGATGGAATATATTCCGAGTTTCATTGCCAGGAAGCACGGCAGCGAAGAGATCGTTTACGACCTGCCGGCCATGGAGGAGTACCTGAAGGAGACCTACGGAATTACAGTCTACCAGGAGCAGGTGATGCTGCTGTCGCAGAAGTTGGCGGGATTCACCAAGGGTGAAGCCGACGTACTGCGGAAGGCCATGGGTAAAAAGATCTTTGCGCTGCTGGAGGAATTGAAACCGAAGTTCCTGGATGGTGGCGAGGCAAAAGGACATCCAAGAGAGGTCCTGGAAAAGATCTGGAAAGACTGGGAAGCTTTTGCCTCTTATGCCTTCAATAAATCACACTCTACCTGTTATGCCTGGATCGCATACCAGACCGCCTACTTGAAAGCGCATTATCCTGCGGAATATATGGCAGCTGTGCTTTCCAACAACATGAACGATATCAAGCAGGTTACCTTCTTTATGGAGGAGTGTAAGCGAATGAAGCTGAACGTGCTTGGCCCTGATGTTAACGAATCCTACTACAAGTTCTCTGTAAACAAGGAGAATGCCGTTCGTTTTGGAATGGGAGCGATAAAAGGAGTGGGAGCAGGTGCTGTGGCTACTATTGTAGAGAACCGAAAGGAAAAGGGTCCTTACAAATCCATTTTTGACATGGCTAAACGTATTGACCTGAGAGCTGCGAACAAAAAAGCCTTTGAGAACCTTGCTCTTGCCGGTGGCTTTGACGGATTCGGAGATACGCACAGGGCGCAGTATTTCCACGATGAGGGAGACGGAATCACCTTCCTCGAAAAAGCGATCAAATATGCTGCGAAATTTCAGGAAAATGAGAATTCGGCCCAGGTAAGCCTTTTTGGGGACGCCAGTGAGGTGCAAATTCCTGAACCTGTAGTGCCTCCTTGTGAGGAATGGGGCACCATGGAAAAACTTCGGCGGGAACGCGATGTAGTAGGAATCTACATCTCGGGGCACCCGTTAGATGATTTCAAGACCGAATTAAAATGCTTCTGTAATGCCATTTTAGCCGACTTTGATGACCTCGAAAATGCTGTAAATAAGGAACTCTCCTTTGGAGGTGTTATTAGCGATGTGCAGCACAGGACTACCAAGACCGGCCAGGGTTGGGCCACTTTTATAGTAGAAGACTATTCGAGTTCCTATGAATTCAGGTTATTCAAAGAAGAGTACCTTAAGTATCGCCACTTCCTTGTGCCAAATTCTTTTATTTATGCCAGGATCTTTGTGAAAGAGGGCTGGACCAACAAGGATACCGGGAAAAAGTCTGAGCCAAGGATGCAGTTCAACAATGTCCAGTTGCTTCATGACGTAATGGAAAACTATGCAAAGAAGCTAACGGTACAGTTGAACATAGATGAGTTGGCCGAAGACAGGATTGATAAGCTGAAAGATCTATTTAGTGAACATGCGGGGGAGAACAAACTTAACTTTGTTGTATATGAGATGAAGGAAAGAATCAAGCTTCACATGCCAAGCAGGAAACAAAAGATAAAGATCTCCCAGGAACTCCTCAACGCCCTGGAGGAACAGCAGGTGCTCTATAAACTTAATTAGTAAATCTTTAAGAACAAGGTATCAACAGGGGGTAAAATTTTACTCCCTGTTCTTATTTTTTATGAACAGCGAGTGATGGCGGCAGCTAAGGTCTCAAAAAAGACATTTTTGAGGCCTCTTTTTAGACCTGGTTTTTCTGGGTCTGCTTATTTCTGCAGTTCAAGATATACCAGTCCCAATGCTAGTCCGGCGGTAGCAAAAATAAAGATCAGTATCAACGCCAGTAGTGCTTTTTGCAATAAACTGAAGTCGTTTGTTTGCTCTTTCCAGATGGTAGTTAAAATTGCCATTTTAATTGTTCTTTTAGGGTTAAAAACAAGATGTTGATAAAAGTTGTAATGTTAACTTACTCTTAAAGTTACGGCTTTTGTGAAAGAAAAATTACGTTTTATTTAAGAAAACGACAGTCAACTCTTTTTTTCGCTGTAGAGCATTAAAAAGGACACTTTTTGTAAGTAATTTCTTACACGAGGATTTGGATTTTTCTGAACAATTCTTTTGGGAAAAATCCTGGTGCAGGAGCAAATAGGGGTTGACAATGTGGAGATAATGAAATCTGATATGCTCCTCATACACTTTGGTAAAATATTTGCCTATTTTTACACGTATAACATGAATAAGAATCAAAATAAATAGAATTATGGCTTTAGAAATAACCGATGCTACTTTTGAAGAAAAAGTATTGAAAAGTGACAAACCTGTAATGGTTGATTTTTGGGCAGCCTGGTGTGGACCCTGTAGAATGGTTGGACCAATCATTGAAGATATTAGCAAAGAATATGAAGGCAAGGCGGTAGTAGGAAAACTTGACGTTGATGCCAATCAGGAATTCGCTGCTAAATATGGAGTGCGTAATATCCCCACAGTTTTGATCTTCCAAAATGGAGAAGTTGTAGGAAGACAGGTAGGTGTAGCACCAAAGAACACTTATGCCGAAGCTCTTGATCAACTATTGTAAGAGCATTTCGACAATATTTAAAAGCCCGACATTCTGTCGGGCTTTTTTTATGCGCGATTTTCTGTAAATTGTTCAGTAAATAAGAAGGTGATATGGATCTGGAACGGGAAGTGCACAAAGCAGGCGGTTTTGTAAACCTGGAGCTGCTGGCAAAGCAGGTGGTTGAGGGTTTTATTTCGGGCCTGCACAAAAGCCCGTTTCACGGTTTTTCCGCAGAATTTGCAGAACACAAGGTCTACAACAACGGCGAAAGTACCAGGCACATTGACTGGAAGCTATATGCCAAGACAGATAAGCTGTATACAAAGCGGTATGAGGAAGAAACTAATCTTAGGTGCCATCTCATCATAGACAATTCAGCTTCCATGCATTTTCCAGAACTCCGGCGGCAGGATCTTAGCTCCCTCAATAAAATTGGCTTTTCTGTACTTGCCTCGGCCTGTTTAATGCAGATCCTGAAGAAACAGAGAGACGCAGTTGGTCTTAGCCTCTACAGCGACCGCTATGAGTATTATGCGCCCGAGAAGGGCAGCGAACGGCACCGGCAAATGTTACTGCATACGCTGGAGCAAACGGTTAACCAAAAACCGGCGAAGACAAAAACAGATACCTTTACCAATTTGCATCTCATAGCCGAGAAGCTAAAAAGGAGATCCCTTATTTTTTTGTTTTCAGATATGCTGCAGGCTGATGTAGAGGAGGAGCGACTTTTTGAAGCGCTACGACATTTGAAATACAACAAACACGAACTCATTCTTTTTCATGTGGTGGATAAAAAGCATGAATATGAACTCCGGTTTGGGGAGCAGCCCAAAAGATTCACAGATGTCGAAACCGGAGAGAAGATTGATCTTTATGCTGAAAATGTGCAGGATAGCTATAAAAAGGCTGTTGAGGAGTACTTTTCAGATTTGAAACTGAAGTGCATGCAGTATGGTATCAAGTATGTGGAAGCGGACATTAATCAAAATTTTGACAAAATTTTGACCACTTACCTGGTTGAGAGACAGAAGTTTGTTTAGGAGTAAAAAATGGCTTCAAAATTATTTTAAAAAAAGGTTTGTGAAAGTCAAAATGTGCTGTATATTTGCCCTCGCAATAAAGCAACGGTGTGTTGCGAATTGCAAAAGTTCTTAAAATATTGGTCTGGTAGTTCAGTTGGTTATCCCGAGTACTCGGGACTGCCTGTCACAGACTGGTAAAGTTCTTAAAGATGTATTTTGTTTATATTCTTCAGAGTCTGAAAGATCAAAGTTTCTACATTGGTCAGACAGAAGATTTGAAAAAAAGGTTAGATTTGCACAACCTTGGAAAATCGAAGTATACATCCAGGAAGATACCCTGGAAAATTGTCTACTACGAAGGATTTGAGACAAGAAAAGATGCTATTCAAAGAGAAGAATTTTTGAAGAAGCAACGAAATAGAAGCTTTTACGAAAGCTTGATACAAAATTGGTCTGGTAGTTCAGTTGGTTATCCCGAGTACTCGGGACTGCCTGTCACAGACTGGTAAAGTTCTTAAAGATGTATTTTGTTTATATTCTTCAGAGTCTGAAAGATCAAAGTTTCTACATTGGTCAGACAGGAGATTTGAAAAAAAGGTTAGATTTGCACAACCTTGGAAAATCGAAGTATACATCCAGGAAGATACCCTGGAAAATTGTCTACTACGAAGGATTTGAGACAAGAAAAGATGCTATTCAAAGAGAAGAATTTTTGAAGAAGCAACGAAATAGAAGCTTTTACGAAAGCTTGATACAAAATTGGTCTGGTAGTTCAGTTGGTTAGAATACCTGCCTGTCACGCAGGGGGTCGCGAGTTCGAGTCTCGTCCAGACCGCATTCCGAGAGATCGGAAGCAAAGAAGCTCCTCAAATTGGGGAGTTTTTTTTGGCTTTATGATTAGTTGTGTTGTTTGTGGTAAATCATTGATTTACCTGGGTTTAGAAGTAAACCAATGAGAAGCTTTTCCTGTTTTCAGGAGGAGCTTTTTTGTTTTATATCAATTTCTTTTTCTTCCTCTTTCTTTTTTTCCTCCCAACGATTTTTGAAAAATACCCCTAAAAGGGTATTTTAAGTGAACTAGCTGTAAGATATATTTGTTCATACACTACAGTTGATGGAAGAATTAGTTAAACAGGACGAAGAATTCAAAGAGATATATCTGGCAACCAAGCAGAGTATCCTGACTATAAGCCTGTCCATAATAGCTGTTTCAGCGCTCCTTATCACCTTTATTGCATTTCTGTAATAGCTAAGACCATTAATAATGGCTTTTGAAGGCCGGCTTCTATCATTGAAGAGCTTCGGACCAGGTAGCTTTTTTCCGTTTTATGAATCCTTTCTGAAATTCACCTTCTTGCTCTCGTCGGCTTTATGTTCAAAGTCTGTTTCTACGACGGCCCGGGCACCTACAATACCGGAACAGAGAAAACTATAAGTTGGGATATTTACCGGGAAGGTTTTGAACTTTGGGAGAACCACTATGAAAATGGAAACCCACCGGGCATAAAAAGAAAAGGTTACTTAAAGCATCTACAGCTTATTGCTCGCCCACAAGGCAAGTATCGTCAATCCGCTAAAGAAAAGGATTAGGAATACGTTCGGACTTTTCTGAAACCACCATCCCGAAGAGGAAAGGTTCCTGAAAAATGTCCTTTTTGAAGGGGTAATTTTCATATCTAAAGTTAAGGCCCATATATGAAGTGCCAAATTCAGATAAGGAAATGCAAAAGTCGGCTAAATTTGTGCAATCCAGCTATTCTGACTGTTAAATGATCCTGAACGGGTATTTCACGTAATTGCGTTAGCCTTAAAAAGAAGCATTCGCGGGGTGGTCCAATCCTGCAGCCATGGCCTCTTTTAGTTCTGGAAGCGGCGTAGGCGGCAGGTGCATTCCAAAGATCTTCTCCACCTCCAGTTGTTCCCTATCGATCGCCTGTAATATCTCCTGCCCGTACTCCCTGAAAAGTGGTTCTGCGGAAGGGTCTATGCTCTGTACGAGATCTGAGGTGTACAGCAATTTATGTTCGGGAAAATATACCATCATCATTCCTTCGGAAGCTTCTGCATTCAGCGGAAATATCTGCACTCTGTTTTTGCCTTTTCCCAGCTCCTTTTTTTCAGAAACCAAGACGGAAATTAGCTCCTTCTGAAGCTTTTGCTGCTTGTCCGGATGAGTTGAAAATTCTGCTGAAGCCATTTTTTGAAGCAATTCAATATTCAGCGGGGAATGGTAAACCGGAATTTCTTCAGCAATAAAATCGCGCAGCCCTCCAATGTGAGGCCATGCAGCAGAGGTGCTAATCACCGCCTTTATCTTTTGACCCGGAAACTTCTCATGTGCAAATTTGATGACCTGTTCAGAAAAAGCCGAAGAAATTGGAGCTTCCAAAATAACCAGCCCGTCGTCCTGTTTGAGGACAGAAGTGAACCAGCTGCCGGGAATGATCAACAGGCCGGGAGCTTCTTCAATGGCTTTGTCGGCTGCCAGGGGAGCAGAGAGGTCTCTTCCATAGTACTTCAGCAAAAGCTCTTTTGAGGCCTCAGGGAAAGTCAATTCCTGCTCAAAAACCGGATTTTGTTCCAAAGAAATAATGCTGATATTTTCTGAAAGCGCTCCGTCAAGGAAAATATCCATCTGCCTGGGGTAGAGGAGGCGGTTTTTTTCAAGACCATACATAGAATAATAAATGCTGAGGGGGATGTCGCCCCAAACGTGGTAGTTGTTCGTTTTCACCTCGGCTTTGGTCTCAAGTGCCGTAACAAGGTCTGTATTCTTATTGATGAAGATCTTCACCGGCTGCCCGGCGTGTTCAAAACTCAGCACCCGGTGCGGAATGTTTTGCAGCAAACTGTCTTTTTCACAATGCAAATTATTCGACTGCAGCGCAGTTTGCAGCAGGTGTTCTGGAGCAAGAGCCATATCGAGTTCTGTACTCATGGGCATGGGAAACCAGCGGCCGCTGTGGTTCATATCACGGCCCACCAGACTGTCGTTGATGAGATAGGTGAGGTTATAGCCAAAGGATTTTGACTCTTTACTGGTTCTGCTTCGGTTATTGTCGAAATCTTTATCAATCTGGATCTCGAAATAATCGGGAATAAAAGGTCCCTCAGGCCGCTCGCTTTGTTCCCGCATCAGCCGTTGGCCCAGAGCTTTGATCTTCAGCCCGTGAAGGGAATTAAGAACTTCCCGGCCACCAAAGGCCTCAATAGATTTTTCAATGATTTCCTTTGCACAGGCATCAGCAGTTTGCTGCGCTTGCAGTTGATTTCCAAAAACGGCCAGAACAGCCGCAAGAATAAGATTTTTTGCTTTCATAAATGTTTAGAGGCCAATTAAAGCCTGTCCTGTTTATTGATCTTTTTTAGAGAAATAATAATGGAAAAACCGTCGGGATCTTTAATGCAGATGCCGTTGCGGTTCCAGTAGGGGTTTTTTGCAGGCTGCTCTAAAATGCCATTTTTGAGCAGTCTTTGTTTCAGGGCTTCAAAATTCTCCCGGCTTTCAAGATAGAACACCAGCAGGTCATCCTCATCGGGATGATGATCTGGAGCCTGGGTGGAAGTAGTAAATTCCAGGTGCCATGCAGAATTTTCGAGACCTAGGAAAATGCCGTTGTAGCCATCATGGTCTTTGAACTCTCCTAAGATTTGCAGCCCGATAACTTCCATATAGAACCGGCTGATCTTCTCAAGATCACCGGTGTGCCGGGCTATTCTCAACTGCATGTTCTTCTTTTTTAGGGGCCAGTTTATCTATGGTAGAGGTCATAACGAAAGGTTTACTAAAGAAATCCAGAAGGACCTTGTCAAAAAGTTCGGGTTTTTCATAGGAACCAAAATGTGTCGCCCCGGGCATCACAAAAAGGTTGGCGCGGGGGATAGATCTAAAGATCTTTATCGAGTGTTCCAGTTTTATCGCATCGCGGTCGCCGCTCATGACCAGTACAGGACACTGAATTTTTTGCAGCTGCTCCACCTTTATGTCCGGCTGGTAGGCAAGCAGAGAAAAAAGCTGTTTCGTTTTAGGGTCTTTGGTCGTGGCCAGTGTTTGCATCACATATGCTTCCAGTTCCTCCTGGATCGCTTCGGGCCCGGGAAAAAGATTGGCACCAAAAGTTGCGAGGCGCTTCACCTTGTCGGGGTGGTGAATGGCGAGCAAAAGGCCAAGGATACCACCATCGCTTTGGCCCCAAACATAAGCCTGCTTTACATGCAGGCTGTCCATGAGTACGTTGAGATCCTCGGCCATTTGCTCATAGGAAAGCGGCTTACCGTCGTTGCCGGTGGTCTTTCCGTGGCCGCGGCTGTCCATGACGATCACCTTGTATTTATCTTTGAAAAAATCTATTTTCTGGGTGTGTCCCTTGATCGCGCCGCCATTGCCGTGCACCAGCAGGAGAGGTTCTCCGCTTCCGTAGATCTCGTAGTACATTTTAATGCCATTAAGCGGAATGAAACCGCCGGCTTCGGGATTGTCTCCGTAGTTGGTTTGCGCGTGGGCGACAAAGAGAAAGAAGTTGAAAATTATAAAAAAGCAGACCTTTTGCATGAAGTGGTATTTTCTCTAAAGACGGCCAAAACAGGGAGATGTTACACTCAACTGGGCGATAGGTCTCAAAAAAGGGATTTTCGAGAGATCTGCGGAATAAAAAAAAGGTTGTTCCAAAAGCCTTTGAATTCGGGGGGAAAACAAAAGGGCCTGGAGCAACCTTTTCAGCTGTAAAAGCTGTTACCTATAACAACCTGACTTATCTAGGACAGCAGTTCCTTGATGTCGTCACTGTTTTTTTGGTATATCTTGTAAGCATAATAACCAACACCGGCTACCAAAGCGAGTTTTAGGATGCTACCGGTCCATTCAAGACCTTTTTTGGCTGCCCATAGTTCGGCTCCTTTTTTTGCTGTTTCTTTAACGTCATTCTTCAAGTCCATAATTCAAGTAATTTTTGTGATTTATACTAATATCATTATTAGCAGACTTGTTTAGCGTTAAGAAGTTTCGAAATAACAGTTTTTTAACCCTTTTTCCGCGGTGAAATCCGGGATTGGAGTGTTTAGAGCCGCTTTTTTGAACATTAGGTGCTTTTTCCGCGATAGTCTTGATTTCGTTTCTTCTGCAACATCCGGCTTCCGCTTCCGCAGAAAGAGTTAAAGATTCCTCTCTTCCGAAGAGTTGCCACAACTGCGCATTTTGTCCAGAAAATGAGGTATTTCGGCTAAAATCGGGTCAAAGTGAGTTCTAAATGCCTTCTTATGAGTATATTAGATAGTTATGAATTAAAAATACTGGTTATGAAACTATTGAAAATTTTCCCCTTTTTGGCGCTGCTGCTGTTGTCGTCTTGCGGTGACAAGGATAACGAGAACGAAATGGAAGAAGAAGTTGTGGTAGAAGAAGAAGCGGTGAACCCAGATGAGGTGATCTCCCAATGGGAAGACGCATGGAACAGCAATGAGCCGCAGAGCGTCAAAGATCTCATGGCCGATGATGTGGTGCTGGTAACCAATGGCAGCGAATACCCTAAAGATTCTATAGCATCCTGGACAGATATGGCCGGTTCACAAATGAAAGGCCTTAAAATGAATTCTCTTCAAAAAGGCAGTTCAGACGGGATCATCTATGACAGCGGCACCTTCTCCCACAGTATTAAGGAAAATGATACACTGCAATACCAGGGCACTTATACCTTTATTTGGGAGAAAAAAGATGACAGCCCAGACTGGGAAGTGACCGTGATGCATATTTCTGATCTTGATGAGGATATGTCACAACCCAAAGAGGAATAACCTCTACGCTAACCAACCGGGAAGAAACCCTTTTTGATTGTTCAAAAAGGGTTTTTTTTATACCGCTTAATGCCAGGCCTCCTGCGGGCGGTACTGCAGCATTTTTTTTATCTTAGTTGCTTTAATCAAATTGCTTGTTATGATCAAAAAAATACTATTTCTGTTGTGTTTTTCGCTTACACTTTCGGGTTGTAAATCTGAAGGGGTGGAGCTTATGGAGGAGAGCCACGATAGAAGTGCCAATTTTGAGCGGCTGCTGCAGGACTACTATGAAGACGGGTTAAGGCTAAATCCTGTATCGGCAACCGTGCAGGGCGATATGCGCTACAACGATCGTTTCCCCGACCTGCTTTCTGCAACCCATGAAGATAAGCTGAGAAATTACTATTCCATCTACAAAAGCCGCGCAAACCAGTTTAAGGATGAAGACCTTAGCGCTACAGAGAAAATGAGCAAGGATATCCTGCTGTGGGAGTGCAACATAAATCTCGAAACTCTTGAATTTGACAAAGACAAATATATGCCCATAGACCAAATGTGGTCTGTCAACCTGTTTATGGGGCAATTGGCCAGTGGAGCAGGAGCGCAGCCTTTCAATACCGTTCAGGATTATGAGAACTGGCTTTCGAGGGTTGACGGCTACCTTACCTGGTTCCAGCACGCCCGCGAGAATATGCGGGAAGGCATGAAACGCGGCTATGTTTTACCGGCGTCCCTAATAAGGAAAGTAATTCCGCAGATGGGCGCTATGACCGGTGGCGAGATTGAAAATCACCTTTTCTTTAGTCCGGTGCTTAATTTTCCCGAAAGTTTTACTTCCGAAGAAAAAGAGATGCTTACAGATAAATACCGGGAGATGGTGGCCGAAAAGGTGATCCCTGCCTATGAGCAAATGCACGATTTCCTGCAGGAGGAATACCTGCCCTACGGAAGGGAGACCAGTGGAATTGCCGATATTCCCAACGGCGATAAATACTATAAACACCAGATCAAGCTGTACACGACCACAGAAATGACTGCGGAAGAGATTCACCAGCTGGGCCTTGCTGAAGTTGCGCGTATCTCTAAAGAGATGGAGCAGGTGATGCGGCAGGTGGGCTATAAAGGCAACCTGAAGTCGTTTTTTAACGCTGTGCGGCAGAATAAGAATTTGATGCCTTACAACACGGCCGAAGAGGTGATCGCCCATTTCAACAAGATTAGGGCGCGTATCCAGCCCAACCTTGACAAGCTGTTTGATGTGGCGCCAAAAACCCCTTTTGAGGTGAGACGTACCGAAGCCTTCAGGGAAGCATCGGCCAGTGCCGAGTACAATCCCGGTTCTCTTGACGGCACGCGTCCCGGCATCTTTTACGTGCCCGTGCCCGATGCTGCTACCTATAATATTTACAGCGATGAATCGCTGTTTCTTCATGAAGCCATTCCCGGGCATCATTACCAGATCTCGCTCACGCAGGAGAGTAAGACGCTGCCCAATTTCAGGAAGACCTTGTGGTACAGCGGCTATGGCGAAGGTTGGGCGCTTTACGCCGAATCTTTGGGAAAAGAACTCGGTCTGTATGAAGATCCTTATCAATACTTCGGAATGCTGAGCGCCGAAATGCACCGCGCCATTAGGTTGGTGGTAGATACCGGCTTGCACAGCAAAGGCTGGTCGCGTGAAAAGGCCATTCAATATTCCCTTGACCATGAAGCCGAACCTGAAGCAAGCGTGATCTCTGAAATTGAACGTTACATGGCCAATCCCGGCCAGGCGCTGTCTTACAAGATTGGCCAGTTAAAGATCATCGAACTGCGGGAAAAGGCTAAAGCCGAACTTGGTGAAGATTTTGACATTCGCGAGTATCACGACCAGGTACTGGAAACAGGTTGTGTGCCGCTGGAGCTGCTGGAGAATAAGATCGATAATTGGATAGCTGAGGAGAAAGGTTGATTGGGGAATGGT
>CAVUAU010000004.1:0-107637 GCA_963739625.1 uncultured Flavobacteriaceae bacterium | reverse complement strand
TTCTTCGGAAGAAAGGTTGATCACTTTCCCCTTTTCGGGAAACACCTTAAGATCGGGGTCGTATTCGTTGGAAAAGGATAAGCTGAAATCGCGCAGCCCGGTGAAGCCCGAGAGCACTATAAAAAGTGAGAAAGCACCTGCAAAAACCCCTAAAGCCGCAATAATTGTAATGATATTAATGGCGTTACTGCTGCTTTTTGAAAACAAGTACCGCCGGGCTATGTAAAAGGGGAAATTCAAAGGCCGTTAAGATTTTTTCCTTCGGGAAAGCAGGTCGGGCTGATCTATAGGATTCTCTTCTCCCTTTAAAGATTTGTCGATATTTTCGATATAATCCAGAGAGTCATCTATGAAGAATTCCAGGTTTGGCATCCTGCGCAGCTGATGTTTTGTACGCTGCGCCAGCTCGTGTTTGATCTGAGGTTTTAAAATATTGAGCTCCTTCAGCAGCTCCTGTGCGTTTTTGGCCGGAAAAATACTAAGATATGCCTTGGCCTGTGAAAGATCTGTAGTGACCTTTACCTTAGAAACAGAGATCAAAATTCCTGTCTTTCCCGCATCCCTCAAATGAGCCTGAAGGACAGCTGCAAGATCCTCCTGTAAAACTCCACCTATTTTTTTCTGTCTGTTTGTTTCTTCCATAACGCAAAAATAGCATTTTTAAAAATGAATATTCTTAAATTTGTGCAAGATAGCTATGGCACCAAATTCAGAATTCCAAGCACCAAATTTCAAACACCAAATTCCAAGCTCCAAATTCCAAAAGAATTTTACCAATCACCAATCACCAATCACCAATCACCAATCACCATGAACAAGATAGAACACCTCGGCATTGCCGTAAAAGACCTGCAACAGGCGCAAAAGGCCTACGAAGCCCTGCTGAACACTAAATGCTATAAAACCGAAGCTGTGGAAAGTGAGGGCGTGGAAACCGCCTTTTTTAAGGTAGGGGAGAACAAAATAGAGCTTTTGGGTGCAACTAATGAGAACAGTCCTATCGCAAAATTCCTGGAGAAGAAAGGAGAAGGCATACACCATGTGGCGTTTAACGTGGAAGACATTCACGCCGAAATGGCCCGACTCGAAAAAGAAGGTTTCCAACTGCTGAACAAAGAACCTAAAAAAGGAGCCGACAATAAGCTGGTGGCTTTCCTTCACCCAAAATCTTTACATGGAGTGCTGGTAGAGCTGTGCCAGGAGATAAGAGATTAAGCGACACAAGTACCAAGAATGTAAATTTATTCCTTGCTGAGTAAAGGATTATTGTATAAATTTGCGCCCTCTCAACGAGATTGAGCCGGTCCTATAGCTCAGTTGGTTAGAGCACCTGACTCATAATCAGGTGGTCCCTGGTTCGAGCCCAGGTGGGACCACACCAGTAAAGACAAGGCTTCCGAAAAATCGGAAGCCTTGTTGTTTTTAGGTGGGTACAACATAGGTACAACAAATTTTGGAAGAAGAAAATTGTGACAAGTAGCTATAAGTGTAAATACCTTTTATTATTTAGTCTCCTTGATTAAATTTAAAATTCTAAACATTTGAGGGTAAGAACAATGTAAAATGAATTATATATGGTCTCGGCAGACCACATAGTTGTAAAACCCTTTTAGAATTGAGAGGCTTTTTATGTGATAAAGTTAAGAATAGAGCGGGTATGCTGTGCTTCAAAGGAGTTCCTCTTATTTTCACTTCATTTTCTATTTCTTCTCTCCTATTTGTAAGGTTTCCTGAGTACAATAAATTTAAATAGAAGGTATTATTAAAAACATTAAAATGATAACCCAGAATTAAATTGAAGTATTAAAAAATATAATTGGTAAAAAATAATGAGGGTGACATCAAATAGTGCGACACCAACCCCATTACTTTATTACTTATTTAAAAAAATCAACAATTTTTCTCCAAAATGTTTTTCTTCCATTATTGGGAAGTGTGGAGTCAGAATTACATTGATAAGGAAGGCTTGCAAAATATTCCTTTACTTCTTCTCGATCCATTTTACGCTTCTTCATAACCTGGGTATGTGACCAGTTTTCAGCCCAGTGAACTTCACTGTTGATTATCCAGTAATGGGAGCGGCAATCAAAACTCCAATTGCCTATGGATGGGTCTAAACTTATTTGTTTCCCATCATAAGCCATTTTCCAACTTTTAGGAGATAAAGGAGTGTGGACTTTCTCACCACATCCACAAGCACATTTGTGAATAACAGCCCTAAATTCAGGAGAAATATACAATATACCTTCTTCTATTATTTTAGGCATGTAGTGTACGAATTTAGTTTGTAGCGTCATTGTTGATAATTTTATTTACATCAATTGAGAAACTACTGTCCAATTCGAAACTTAAATCTGAATAATAACCATAGTACTTTTTCCACTTTATAATTGCAAAATCTGCATTAAGGGAATTAAGTTCCGAAACCTGAATATTGGATGAATATTCGTCATCTTCAGGATTTGCAAAGCTTACTCTCTCCCCCCAAACATGTTTTCGGTTGTCTTTGGTGCTTAGCGTTGTCCTCGTGGAACCCCTTAATTCATCACCTTTCCTTCTTATACTAATACCACAATCAATAAATGGAATTTCCAGTTCTTCTAGCTTTTTAAAAATAATTCTCTTTGCTTCTCCTCTATCAATGGCAATAAAGACAAAGTCAAGATCTTTTAATATACCAATATTAGTTTCATCCAAGTACTTGGAGTGAGATATGATATTTTTGTGAAGTTGTGAATATACTTCTTGTAAGTAATCCACCTTAAAAGAATTTTGATTTATTCTTTCTTTGGAAACCGCTCCAGGAGACCTGAAAGCATTATGTTGTTGAAATTTATCTCCATCAAAAAGATAAATTTCACCTACCATAGTTTTAGCTACTTTGTCAAGAATATAGGAGCCGGTGCCTCCAAGCCCAATGATTCCAATTTTTAAGCCCAATAATTTTGAATTTATAGCATCAATTTCTGCCCTTGAAGAATTGGTATCACTATATTTTAAAACACTATTTGTTTCCTTGGCTTCAATGACCTTTCCAGTTTTTGGATTTGCTTCTGGGAAAAAGTGCTGGGCTGGAGCTGTTATAATGTTAATGTATGTAGTCATTTTAGCATAGTACGTTGGATACATAGGTTTTGGTTTATGTGAAAACATATGATTGGTCACTATGCCAAGTCCTAAATCATGAGTTCTACTTGTATTAATTAGCTGTTTCATGACTGAACCATCAGTATTGCATGGTGGTCCTCCAATAAAGTAAGCTACATGATCTGTTACCCTTGGGGAAGACACGTTGGAAACCAACGTGCCTAATTCCAAGTCTTTACCTGAATTTAGAAAGGGAACACTATGTATCAATAGAAAATTTCCTCTCATTTCTACTTCATAACCAGAGTTACGAAGTTGATTTATATCCGAATTAAGATTTATCTGTACAGCCGACATTGAAAATCATTTTATTTTTAACAGAAATTACATCTCCTTTGACCATACTACCTTCTGGTTTGCTTGGTACGCCATTAAAATAATTAACGGTGTAAATTACATTGGGATTTGTCGAAATACTTCCATATTCTAAAACAACTACTTCTTCAAAAGAAATAGTTTCCTTTGACCATTTTTTCGGATCACCTTCTACTATTACAAATTCGATTTTTACATCAATCTTATTGGTAGTGAAACGAGAGTTTTTTGTAATGGCAATTTTATGTTCAACATCATCTTTGTAAGTTACTTCTGCATTTCCATTCCTTATCTCCATTAAGGAATATTTATCAGAATTTACTCCAGCAGCTGTCATGATTTCTAAAGGGGTCATAAAAGATTCTTCGACTTCCACATCCTTATCATCCACTTTTATGATAAGAGGTTTATATGGTACGGCTCTAAACGCTTCTATGCCGGCCGTTTTGAGATCGACAACTTCTTCCAGTTGAATAGGTGTAAAACCTTTTTCATTGATTTTATAAAGCAATTCATAATCCTCTACTGGATTTAGATTTGCAAGGTTTAGTAAATCACGTCCAGTTAATTTTGATTCGCTGGATTCGAATTTTTTATTATTTAATTTGAATGAATTCATTATTGTTTGTATTTAACATTTTATTTCCCCCCTTAAGGTTGGAGGTTCTACCTACTCAATGCTTTAAAGCAGTTCGAGTTAACTACTCAGGCAGTACAATATGTTAAACAACTTGACTAGTAACTAAGGTGTTACTATATTTGCAGAACATATTAAGTAATAGGAATGGGTTTTCGTTAAGGTGACTAGCCGCGAAAATTATGTGTCTACTAAAACATTTATTCCTTTATATCTTATCCAATCTATTGCGCCAACAATAGGTTGGATTTTTTATTTTTCTAAGTCTTCATTCTCTTTTTAAAAAATTAGTTAAGCAAATATAAGGCAAAATATTATTGGTAACAAAAATGTAAACTAAAAATAAATTTTAATTGTTTTAAAATGTATCTTTATGTGAACGTTACAAATTTATATTAAATATAATTAGTGTATATTTTTAGTATATTTTTTTATGTGCAAATAATTTAAAGTTATTAACAATTCATTGTTATTAATTATGCATAGTATATATTTGTATGGTAATAATTTTATATAACTATTTATGCATAAGCATATTAATCATCCTGGAGTAAATTTGAAAGAGATTATCTCTGAAAGAGATTTAAGTCAGAGAGATGTTTCTGCTAAATTGGATATTGCTCATTCTTTATTAAATAATATTCTAAAGGGGAATAGAAATATTAACACTAAAATTGCTATTGCTTTAGATTCAGCAGGATTTGGGAATGCTAATGACTGGTTGACGCGACAAATGGAATATGATCTTTATATTGCTGAAAAGGATGAGGATACTATAAAAAAAAGGAAATCTATTAAAGATTGGAGCTTAATAGAAGATACAAGTATTGTTCCTCTATCATATTTCAAGAAACAAAACATTGGAGTGAGCACCTCGGAAGATATTCAAAAAATCTATCAAATTTATGGTGTGGAGAATGTTCAAGAGCTACAAAAGAGAATAGATAGATTTAATCCAACTTATTTTAGAAAATCATCCAAATTCGCAGAAAATAAAAATCACGTCATCGCCTGGTCTCTACTGGCTAAATACAAAGCATCAATTTTAGAAGTGTCTAAATTTAATAGATCTTCAGAAAAAGAACTTCTAGAGAATTTGAAAGAAATCTTTTATAAGGGAAATGATGTTGTAAATAAATCTCAAGATGTTTTAAAGAAATATGGGATTAAATTTTTTATACTAGATCGTCCTTCTAGAACCCCAGTTGATGGTAAATCTTTTATGTCTCAAGACAATCCAGCAATTGTACTTTCAATGAAATATAAAAGACTTGATAATTTTGCGTTTACACTTTTCCATGAATTGGGTCATGTATTTGAACATTTAACCAATCCAATGAAACCTGAATTTAATACAGAAGAATTCTTTGTTAATAGTTCGAATACCGAATTAGTAGAATTTGAAGCAGATAATTATGCTAGAAATCGACTAATTGAACAGAAGCTTTGGAATGATTTTATTAATTTGAATGAGGAATTTTCTGATGAAGTAATACTTGACTTTGCGAAAAATAACAAAATTCATCCTGGGATAGTTAGAGGTAGAGTTTGTTTTGAGTATAATGAATATTATCGCAAAAGAAGTTCTATTACCGCTATGAACAGATTAGAGCTATAGATTATCCGATTTATTGACTTTGCCGCATGTGGCATTAAAGTCACAAGTTTCAGCAAAATATAGACTTGTAGATTTCTTTTCATTGGCTCAGATTATATTCTCCTCGCCAAAATTTCGATAAAATTTTAGATATTTACCTATGTTACTCCAGTAACTTTCGAGAAACTGAATGCTTCTTTCAGCAGTAGGATCTTGATTGACTTTTTCTTTATTTTTCTTTTGGTTATATTTAATAGGTTGAACCTATTGCCATGGAAAAATTTATTCTAAGTGCTGGAAAAGCACTGGCCAAATGGAGGTCAGGGATAAACTATTTCCTGGAAGAAAAAGTTCAGAATAGTCCCACCAATCTTATTCTTTTCATCCTTTCTGTCTTTGTTGTTTTCATTTTGAGCTTCAGTCTTATTTTCGGTCCAGGATCTATCATTGATAATTTATCTGTTTTCCTGATCCTTTGCGCTATAATGCTTTTGGTTCTCATTTGGCTGGCAATTTTCTACGAATCAAATAGGCATTTAGAAACCGAGCGTCATCATTTTCGGTTAATTCCTCTTAAGAACTTACAAATAAGGTTCGAACTCCTCAACCTGGACAATGAATCAAAAGAGCAATTCATTAGGTTGATAAAAGGATTGCGAGTTCGGAAAATGATCAATTTCACCATGAGTAATAAAAGTGGTGATTCCGCAAACCATCGTATTCTTTTTGTTCTGTTTGATGAATTGGTGGAAGGAGGTATCCAGGATTTTGCCGGGGAGCGGAAACATAGCTTTTTCAATTTACTCATGGATTCCTTTTTAATGAACAATGAGCCGCTAAAAGAAAACACTTTAAAAACCAGTTTTTCCGCCTGGAAAAACGATCAGGAAAAAATTAATTCCCGCAATCAGCGAAAGCTCGTCCGGCAGACGCTGGGAATAGAATAATTATAGCGTAATCTTCTTCTTGTTTTAATTATCCTATTGATTTATAGGTATTTGCCTTCCTAAGTTTGTTTTGCGCAAAATGTAAAAGGCCTTTTACTCATTTCTAATTTTAATACTATAGTTATGAATGAGCAAGAACAAGTGGTGGGTTTATTAGAAGATATTAAAATCCTGCTTTCCCACACCAAAAAGGTAATGAACGTAGAAGATCTGGCTCAGTATACCGGTCTTTCAAAAAGCAAGATTTATAAGCTTACACATTTGAAGCTTATCCCCACTGGCCATAATCCCAATATTCGTCAGAAGTTTTTTGATAAGGAAAAGATAGATGCCTGGCTTTTGGGAGAACCAGATCTATCCGATGAATTTCTTGAGCATCAGTTCAACAAAAGCCTGTTGAAAAATCGGAAGTAGCCTCTCGGCCTATTCTAATCCTAAGGTATAATAAGATGAAAAAAATATCCTATATCCGAGTGGGTACCTGTTACTATAAAATAGTGCAACTGCCTACCATCTCCGGTAATTTTAATGAGATCCTGGTTCCGTGGAATATTGAAACTCTACGGAATGATCATGGAAAAGCTTTCATTGGAACCATTAAAAGATATGACGGCTTTACTTGTATTCCAGGTCATAAAAACTTTCAACAGGAATGCCATGGATTTTACAATACATATTCTCCATTGCCTTATAGTCCTAAGGAAGGAACTATCGATTTTTCACTTCGGTTTATGGAACACATCTTTGGAGGGCAAGCAGAACTCGGGCTTGATTATTTGCAGCTGTTATACTCTAATCCCACGCAGATGTTACCTATTCTATGTTTGGTGTCCAAAGAAAGGGTTACAGGTAAGACTACTTTTCTGAAATGGTTAAAAGCTATTTTTGAAAACAACCTGACATACCTTACCAATGATAACTTTAGTAGCCAGTTCAATATAGACTGGGCAAACAAACTTCTTATTTGTATTGATGAAGTACTATTCAACAAGGAGGAGCTTACCGAAAGGATCAAATATCTGAGCACCACTAATTTTAACAAATTGGAAGCCAAAGGCAAAGATAAACGAGAGGTTGAATTTTTTGGAAAATTCATCCTTTGTAGTAATAACGAAGATGGTTTCATTAAGATCGATAGTGAGGAGACCCGCTTTTGGGTATTAAAAATACCTTCCCTTAAAAATGAAGACACTCATTTCCTGGAGCAACTTGTAAATGAAATTCCGGCATTTCTATATCATCTTGAAAATCGGGAGTTAGCCACTACTCATAAGACTCGAATGTGGTTTACTCCGGATCAGGTGAGGACGGTTGCTTTAAATAATCTTATGCAAAACAACCGTAATCGAGTAGAGAAGGAACTTGTAAGTATGCTTCTCAACGTGATGGATACTTTTGACATGGATGAAGTAGATATGTGTCCTTTAGATGCTTTGCAGGTCCTAAACAGGACCCGGATTAAAACCGACCTCACCCAATTGCGCCAGATCTTAAAGAAGGACTGGAAACTGCGGAACCAGGATAATTCTTTGAGCTATCAAAAGATGGTAATATGGAGTGACGGCGGGCTGGCGTTGACAGATGCCAAGGGACGTTATTACACCATTACGAAGTCTTACCTGCAGCAGAACTTCACAGAGGATCAGAAAATTGATGAAACGATGAAGTTTGATGATTTCTGTGAGGGAAGTAATTGAAGGCTCTCGGTAAATAATTGCTGACAAACAAACCTTTTAGAAATCCAACAGAAGAAAAAAGATTTATAGTATTTCTTTTTTTTAGCTGAAATGATGAATAATAAGTATGAAACAGGTAATGACACTGGTGGTTTCAAGCTTCATCAGTTTCTCATCGTTTGGTCATCAAATTACAGTGATGCGAAAAAATAGACGACATCTGTGTTTAAAAAGAATTAATAGAAAAAGAAATGGAAGCATCCTCAAGCTGCGAAAGAGCCCGTAATATTTGCATCGTAAAAACGCTGGCAAAATTAGGGCACTTTCCCATCAGAAAATCGGAGAAAGAAGCTTGGTTTCTGAGTCCCCTGCGGTCAGAAACCCAAGCATCTTTCAGCGTCTCTTTGATTAAGAACCTATGGTATGACTTCGGAATTGGAAAAGGAGGTTCAGCTATAGATTTAATCATGGCATTGGAAAACTGCTCAGCTTATGAAGCAGCTCAATCTCTTCAGGAAAATATTCCGCTTTCTTTTAGCCCGGAAAAAGTTTCTGATAAAAGTAACTCTGTTCAGATAAAACAGATCAATAGATTAAAGCATCCCGCTCTTATCCAATATTTAAATTCAAGAAAAATTCCCCTTCAAATAGCACAAACCTTCTGCCATGAAGTGTGGTATAATCTGAACAACAAAACCTATTTCGCAATTGGTTTGTGTAACGCTGCAGGAGGTTATGAGCTGAGGAATAAATTCTTCAAATGTTCTACCTCTCCTAAGACTATTTCGTCCTTCTTAAGAGGTTTCACGAGACTGGTAATCACAGAAGGTATGTTTGATTTCCTATCCTTGAAAGTGCTGGATAATGAACTGTTCTCCACTTCGGATATTATCGTCCTGAATTCCCTTGGGAACTTAGGACATATCTCCAGGGTTTTAAATTCTTATTCAGAAATATATCTTCTCTTGGATAACGATCAGGCAGGAAGAACTGCTACCCAACAACTTCTGAATAAGTTTTCTAACGCCATTGATCATAGTCAATTCTACCTCAATTTTAAGGACCTGAATAATATGCTGACCCATGGAAGAATGGAAAAATGAAAGAAAGAAACCCCTTGTTATAAATGTTTCAAAACTGGATCCTGCTGCTGAAGGCTTATCTATAGAACAACTAGACACTTTCTTAGAAGAACATCCTGCTATTGAAACTGATTCTAATTCAAGATGTGTGCCTGTGGGCACAAAAATAATTGCTCCCGGTGGTCGCAATAAAAAAGAGATGTTTAAGGCGAAAAGAGAATTCGTGAAATTTAGATGTTCCGTCTATGAAAAGAAGCTGCTGTACATCAAAGCCAAAAGAAGCAGGCTTAGCGTTAGTGAATTTTGCCGCAGGTCCATATTTGACCTGGAGATAAAAGAAAGACTTTCCGATGATCATATCGAGATCCTGAAGACCCTTAGCAAATACCACAATAACTTCAAGTCCATAGGAAACATGTTCCGGAAAAAGGATCCACGACTTACTGCGGCAGTTTATGCCCTGGCAGATGAGATAAAACAACAATTTGAAAAAGTTCAGAAATGATTGGCAAAGGAAAATCCATCTCCCATACCCGCGCATCAATGGCTTACGGATGGAATCAGGAAAAGAATGCTGAAGTGATATACCGGCAACATCTCGTCGGAGACAATCCAAAAGAGATCAGCCGGGAATTTCAGCTGATCCAGGAACAGAATGTTCAATGTAAAAAAAACACGCTCTCTTTTGTACTCAGCCCTGCAATTGAAGACGGAAAGAAGCTTCACAAGACTGAACTCCGGAAAATATGTACAGCTTTTATGGAAAAAATGAACCTGGGGGAAAGACAGGCAATTGCTTTTGTACACCGGGACAAACAGCACCTGCATATACATCTATATGTGAACAGGATCGACTTCAACGGAACAGTATATAACGACAGCTTTATAGGAAAGCGCAGTCAACAAGCTGCGGAAAAAGTCGCAGAGCAATATCAGTTAACCACAGTAAGGCGCCTCCAAATTGAGAAGGAATTTAACCTGAAAGACATACGGGCAGAAATCAAGCGGCGCCATGACATTACCATGAAAAATTTCAAACCCCGAAGCTTTGCAGATTACATTAAAGCCATGGAAACAAATAAGGTAAAGGTTATTCCCTGCATCAATAAAGCCAATAAGTTACAGGGCTTCAGGTTTGAGTTTGACGGCTACAATCTAAAAGGCAGTGAAATACACAGATCTATGAGCGGCGGAAACATCGGAAAAGCCATGGCCGCCCAAGTTGGGGTTAAGCCATTTCTGAGAGACAATGAACAGTTGAACATTGCAGGTAAAGCAGTTCAACTCTCAAATCGATTAACACTAAGTATTGCAAAACAGGTAATCAAAAGAATTATAAGCCAGGGATTTGAATATTAAAACATGAGACTATGACAAAATTGGAAGAACTTTCAGAACTACTGGTTTCAGAAATTAAAGATTTTGAAGAGGCGATAAAAAAGCTGGAGGAGATCCGGAAGAGTAAGATTCAATTGGATCTTCAAAATTTGCAGAAGTTATTGACGGAGCACAAACAAGGCATAGAACGAATTACTATTCAGAATGAGAAATATCTCGAAATTTCAGAGACAATGAATAAAGAAATCAGAGTTTATTTTAGAAAGGGAATATTTTTGTTCGCAGTCGGTTTAATCATCAACCTTTGTTCCTGCCTGACAGTTCTTTATTTTTTATTGAATTAGATTAAGAATCGAAAAAAATAAACTAAAGAGACTTATTTATATTAAGATAATAACCATAACATTTTAAAAAAATAAGCAGAAATGAAATCAAAGGTCTTCACAAGAGAGGAATTGTATAAGCTTGTTTGGTCAAAATCTTTAAAAGAAATTACCGAAGAATTTCTCGTCTCTTACCACAGTTTTAAAAGAATTTGCAAAGACAATCAAATTCCCTTACCACCTCAAGGTCATTGGTCCAAGAAAAGATTTGGGAAAGAATCTCCACCACCTCCCTTACCTGTTTCTGAGAAAAACGAGAACATCAACTTGTACATAAGAACACAAGGTGATAAAAGAGATTTAGGGTCTTTAAATAACTTTGACAAGAGAAAACTTGAAATTGAAAATGATCCTCTTGTTAACCTGAAGGTTTCAAAAAAACTTCCAAACAAATTAGATCCCATAGTATCTGCAACTAAATCCTCCCAACCAGTGAATCATCCCAGGGAAAATGAAATTTGGGACTTTACAAAGAGATATAGCTACGGAAAAATTGCTGTTTCTGGTTCTGAAAAGGTTTTTTCAAGAGCTCTAAAAATAATTCACACCCTCGTTAAAGCCATCAAAGCTAGAGGGCACAGCTTTTCATTTATATATAATCGATCATATGTTGTAATTGATGGTATAGAACTAGCTGTACGCTTCAGGGAAAGGCATAAACGAATTATTTACACGGATGAATATGGCCATAGAAGTAGTAAACTTGAACCAATTGGTCTGATAACTTTAATTACCGGAGAATATTCTGCCCGCAAAGAATGGAATGAATCTGAAAATCTTCCTCTAGAAGAAAAATTATCACAAATAATAACCTGGTTAGAAATTGCTGCTGAGGAGAAACTTCGTCTGAAAACTATAAATGATAAAATACGAAAAGAAAGACTTGTTCAAGAAAAGCTAGAACAAGAAAGAGCTGAAATTCGGAATGCAGAAGTAAACAAATTAAAGAACCTTATTGCTCAGGCACGGCAATGGCACGAAGCTCAAAAGCTAAGGGAGTATTTGAATTATCTATCACTGATTTCCTCAAAGAAAAAAGAGTTTCAGGCAGGAACTGAGGAGCTTATTAAATTCGGATTGGACAAAGCGGACTGGCTTGATCCGACTATAGTAAAGGAAGATGAGTTACTAAAAGGTGCCAATCCTCCCGATTTTTTTTGATTCGCGAGAACTAGCTTTATCACCACCATTACCTGAGCTTTAACATAAGCTTTGCAGTTTTGTAAAAGAAACCTATCTTTCGCCTACTACCAACCACTATGGCATTTAACGAAGACTCTAGAGTAAAACTTCCCTCAATTCTTCATCTTATACAATTGGGGTATGAATATATTTCCCTTAAGGACACAGAGTGGGATGTCGATACCAATATTTTTATTGAGTTATTTCGGAAATCAATAGGTAAGATCAATCCTAAATTGACAAATGACGAAATAGAACGGCTATATCAGGAGGTTAGCATTAAATTAGAGAACGAGGATTTAGGTAAGGCATTCTATGAGATGCTAACCGCAAAATCTGGGGTAAAGCTTATTGATTTTGATGATTTTGAACAGAACAATTTTCACGTAATTACTGAACTCAGCTATAAAAATGGAGAAGACGAATTTCGTCCCGATATTATTTGCCTGATCAATGGTATGCCACTTGTTTTTATCGAAGTAAAAAAACCTAACAATAAAGATGGTGTAATTGCGGAGCGGGAACGTATTAATAGACGTTTTCAGAATAAGAAATTTAGAAAATTTGTAAATATTACACAGTTTATGATCTTTTCTAATAATATGGAATATGATGAAAATGAAATTCAACCTTGGCAGGGAGCGTTTTATGCTTCTCCTTCTTATCATAAGCCCATATTTAATTACTTCAGGGAAGAGTTAGGCTTTAATTACACCCAGATCCTGAATCCTTTAAGAAAAGGGGTCGAAGATTTCTTGTTAAAGGACACCAATTACCAGGTCATTAAAAACAGTCCTGAATTTCAAACAAATAAAGATCCAAACACACCTACCAATAGACTACTAACCTCCTTGCTTTCTATGGATCGCTTGAAATTTATGTTGTCTTTTGCGCTGGCATATGTGAAAGAAACTACCGGCATACAAAAGCATATTATGCGTTATCCTCAGTTTTTTGCGACAAAAGCTATCGCGCAGAAATTAGATGAGGGTATTAGAAAAGGAATCATTTGGCATACACAGGGGAGTGGTAAAACCGCTTTAGCCTATTACAATACGCATTACCTTAAGCATTATTTTCAGCAAAAAAATATCATTCCTAAGTTTTATTTTATTGTAGATCGTTTGGATTTATTGACACAGGCTCGTGATGAGTTTATCGCAAGAGGACTCAAAGTCCATACGGTTAATTCGAAAGAGGAGTTTCTCTCTGACTTAAAGAAAACCACCGCAATTAATAATGATAAAGGACAAACCGAGATATCCGTTGTTAATATTCAAAAATTTGAGAACGACCCGGATTTAGTACAGAAACTGGATTATAATTTGGCTATACAACGAGTGTATTTTTTAGACGAAGTACACCGCAGTTATAATCCCACGGGTAGCTTCTTGGCCAACTTACAAGAAAGTGATTCCAATGCTATAAAAATTGGTTTGACAGGCACACCTTTAATAGGATCAGATTTGAAGTCAAAGCAGCTCTTTGGTGATTATATTCATAAATACTATTATAACAAGTCTATTGCAGATGGCTATACCTTGAAACTTATACGTGAGGAGATAGCAACGGAATATCAAATGAAGCTGAAAAAAGCTTTGGATCAAATTGATATTAGAAAAGGGGATACAGACAAGAGAAAACTTTATGCGCATTCATCTTTTGTGGAACCTATGCTCGATTACATTGTAGATGATTTTGAGCAATTCAGGTCTAGACATGATGATAATGACCTGGGTGGAATGATCATTTGCGACAGCAGTGAGCAAGCAGAGGAACTATATAAAATTTTTAAGGAAAAATATGGTCGTGGTTTTCAAGACATAGAACATTCAGCTGAAGAGGAAGAATTAATTTTAGCAGCTGAAGAGCCGGAAACTTATAAGGCAAAACGCAAAGAATCGTTCAAACCGAAAGTTGCCGCTTTGATCCTTTACGACTCCGGTTCAAAAGAAGATTTGGCACGATGGCGTGATGCTTTTAAATCAGGAAAAGTAGACTTTCTTTTTGTTTATAATATGCTACTTACTGGTTTTGACGCCAAGCGCCTGAAGAAACTTTATTTAGGACGTGTAATTAGGAAACATAATTTATTACAGGCACTTACGCGGGTAAATAGAACCTATAAAAATTACCGCTACGGCTACGTAGTAGATTTTGCAGATATCTCTACCGAATTTGATGCTACCAACAGAGCGTATTTTGATGAACTTCAGGAAACTTTAGGCGATGAGATGGAAAGTTATTCCAATCTTTTTATGTCCAGAGAGGAGATGTTGGCTTCAATTAAGAAAATAAAAGAAACACTGGTTGATTATGACCTGAAAAATGCAGAAATCTTTCAGCAACAGATTTCACAGATAGATGATAGAAAGACGATGCTGGAAATTAAAAAGGCACTTGAAGATTCGAGGGCTTTATATAATATTATAAGGTTGGTTGGCGAATACGAGCTTTTAGAAGAGTTAGATTTTAGACAGCTCAGCACCCTACGAAATGAGGCAGCGAATCGTCTACAATTAATAAATGCCAAACACGCTTTTGAACACAATGAGGAAATGGGAAACCTCCTAAACGTCGCTTTAGAAGATATCTTGTTTAATTTTAAGAAGATAGGTGAGGAAGAACTTATTCTGGCAGATAAACTTAAAGATATTCTTAAGAAAACCCGGGAAGGTTTAGCAAGTAACTTTGACACGAAAGATCCCGTATGGGTAAGTTTATATGACGAACTTCGCAGGCTCTTTCAAAACAAAAACCTAAATGAGGTAAGCCAGGAAGAAATGCAAGAGAATATGCAATCCTTGAGGCAAATATACAATAAAGTAAAAGAGCTTAACAGGAAAAATGATTTACTAAAAGCCAAGTATGATGGGGATTCTAAATATGCGAGAACTGAAAAAAGGCTGTTAGAGGCAGGAAAACCTTCCAAAATAAAATCACAGATAATGGAAGCTTTGCAACGCATCAAGGAGCAAACCGATCTTACTGTTTTACAACGCCAAGATAGTTTGAGTAACGAAAACTACTTTAAACGAGAAGTAGCGCGAATGGTAATGAAAGAGTTTAATGAAACGCTTAATCAAAAATTGGATTATGAGACGGTTCTTTTTGTCTCAGAGATAATTGTGAAAGAATATTTAGATGAATACTATGAGCGACCGGCTTAATAATGATTGAGAGACGCTTTTGAATATAAATTTAGTAAATATTACATGACGCTAGAGAATACCATAAAGACCAAGAATCTAATAGATGACCTAAAGGCTGTATGTGCCGGATATGGTTTGGGAAACAGCAGTAGTGAGTTTGATATAATTACACAGGCATTTTTATATAAATACCTTAATGATAAATTTACCTTTCAACTTAAAAAAGCAAAACCCGGACTAACTAAAGGGAAGAAGTGGCAAGAGCAGCTTGCTAAAATGGATGATGATGAGTACCGTTTGCTACAGTTTGAGCTAGAAAGTAATGCGGCATTTTTGTTTCCCAGGCATCTAATTACGGTGCTTTTTAACCGTCAAAATGAATCTGATTTTGCACAAACTTTAGATGATACCCTTATTGATATAGGGCAAATGAACTCAGGGATATTCTCTGTTACTACAGAAGGGAGTTCAAAAATCCAATTGTTTGACCGGATTACCGAATTTGTAAAAGATGCCAGCAAAAGGGACGATTTCGCACGTGCCATCATTAACAAACTGGTACACGTAAATTTTGAAGAAATCATGGAAGAAGGCTTTGACTTCTTCTCTACAATTTTTGAATACCTCATTAAAGACTATAATAATGATTCAGGTGGTAAGTATGCCGAATATTATACCCCCCAGGCGGTATCAAAAATTATGGCAGCCATATTGGTGCCGGAACCTGTAAATAATGTTACCATTTATGACCCCAGTGCGGGTAGTGGAACTTTGCTTATGAATCTGGCGCACGCCATTGGACCAAAAAAATGTACAGTGTATTCTCAGGATATCTCGCAGAAATCATCAAATCTTTTGCGATTAAATCTTATTCTAAACAATTTGGTTCACAGTATTGGTAATGTGATACAGGGCAATACCATGACCGCTCCCTATCACAGGGAAAACGGGCATTTGCGTAAATTTAATTATATCGTTAGCAATCCACCCTTTAAGTTAGACTTTGGCGATGATGTTGATGAACTCAAGAAAAATATAAACCAGGAGCGATTTTTTGCAGGTATCCCGAATGTTCCTAAAAAGGCCAAGAACAAAATGGCTATCTACAGCCTGTTTTTACAGCACATTATGTTCTCCTTAAATGAAAAAGGAAAGGCTGCTGTAGTTGTGCCTACTGGTTTTATTACTGCACAGTCTGGTATTGATATGAAAATACGTCGGCATTTGGTGGAGCATAAAATGCTTGCCGGGGTGGTGAGTATGCCATCAAATATTTTTGCCACAACGGGTACTAATGTATCCATCATATTTTTTGACAAAGCTAATGACGGTAAAGTTGTTCTAATTGATGCCAGCAGATTAGGAACAATGGTTAAAGAAGGCAAGGCTCAGAAAACAGTATTATCAGGCGGAGAGGAGCAGAAAATCATCAATACGTTTGTGAATAAAGAAGAAATTGACAACTTCTCAGTAGTGGTAGATTATGAGGAACTAAAAGCGAAAAAATATTCACTAAGTGCGGGGCAATATTTTGAAATAAAGATTGGATATAATGAGATTTCTGAAAGTCAATATATACAGTTAATCAAAAAAAGGAAAGAACATATAGGGAATTTATTTAATGAGTCTAGAAAACTGGAAAAGGAAATAAATGAAACCTTAGATTATCTATCATATGAATAAGTGGTATAGATTAGGAGACTTTGTTTCAAAATCTTTAAAAGGGATAACGCCAAAATATGTTGAAGAAAGTGATATAATTGTCCTAAATCAAAAATGCATTCGCAATAATAGGATTGATTATTCTTTTTCCAGATATCATGACTCAAGGAAAAGATTTAGCCAGGAAAAAATTGTAAGGAAGGGTGATCTGTTATTCAATTCCACAGGACAAGGAACAGCTGGAAGATGTTGTTTTATAAGGGACTTGCCTGAAGATAAGACCTTAATTACTGACAGCCATATCTTAATTTTAAGGATAAAGGACTTTTATTTGGCAGAATCATTTTCGTATGCATTATATAAGGAAGAAGCCTTAATCCAGTCCTTCATGGATGGGAGTACTGGTCAAGGTGAACTTGATAAAGTAAGATTATTTAATGTTCAATTCCGTCTTCCAGAGAAAAGAAATAGAAAACATATATGTGATTTTTTAGGGTATTTGAATGAAAAAATTGAAATCAATAATAAGATCAACAAGGAGCTGGAGGCGATAGCGAAGTCGATTTATGATTATTGGTTTGTACAGTATGACTTTCCAACTTCAAAAGAGTATGCAGCATCAATAGGCAAGCCTGAATTGGCTGGTAAACCTTATAAAACCTCGAAAGGTGAAATGGTTTACAATGAGCAAATAAGACGAGAGATTCCTCAGGGATGGGAAGATAAAGAACTTAAGGATTTCGCTAAAACAGGATCTGGAGGCACTCCTCTAAAATCCAAAAAAGAATATTATTTGAATGGAAATATTCCCTGGATTAATAGTGGAGAGGTGAATGAACCTTTTATAGTTTCTGCAAGAAAATTTCTTACTGAAGAAGGACTAAAAAACTCAAGTGCAAAAATTTGCGACAAGGGTACAATTTTGATGGCAATGTACGGGGCTACTGCTGGTAAAGTAAGCTTCATGGATTTAGAAGCCTGTACTAATCAGGCTATATGTACAATTAATCCTCAAGATGATCGTCTACGAACTTTTTTAAAGTTTGCTCTAGAGGACATGTATGAATATTTGATCAACCTAAGTTCAGGCTCTGCAAGAGATAATCTATCGCAAGATAAAATTAAAAATCTCTCTTTTGTGATACCTGAAGACAACATAATCGAGAAATACGATCAATTAGTCAATCCGATGATGCTTAAAATCTTGATAAATCTTAAGCAAAATCATGAACTTGGGGGACTTAGGGATTGTTTGTTGCCTATGTTGATGAATGGGCAAGTAACAATTAAAGAATCTTACGACGAAATAGATGAACAGATAGATATGGCTGCGGAGGTGGAAACAGCATATCAAAGAAATTCAGAATTTGTAGACTCTCTACTTTTTGAGCAGGTCAATCTTTATAAGGAAATAGCGGCAATTCAGTTAATTGAAGAAGAAACTATCGGTATAACCCATGGTAAAACTGGAATTCAGAAGACAGCCAGTAATCTTCAGCAAATATTTAAAGAAAAACGATTAAGGCATGTGGAATTTGAAGAACGACCATGGGGAATGTTTTCAGATACTATAGCTCAAAATATCGAGACAAACCCATTCTTATTTAAACATGAACTAGATTCGGGAAAGAAGGTTTATAGAGTCAAACCTGAGGCTAAAAAAAAATTGCAAACTTGGATTAAATTAGAAGAGAATCAAGATTATGTACAAACTTTAAACAGTCTTCTTACTATCTATCAAGAACCTTTTATCAAAAACGATATTTATAAGATTGAGCTTTTAAATACTGTTTATCGTTGTATGAGCAAATTACACACTGATAATCTCGACACTATAAGAACAGCAATGCATAATTGGCCTATGATTGAAAGGAAATATAAAAACAAGGCGGAAAAGTTCAGTGAAAGAGTAACCGCGAAAATGATTGATTTTATAAAAGATAAACAGTTGATCTAAATGCTACAGGATGCATCGAAG
The DNA here is from genome assembly GCA_963739625.1 of uncultured Flavobacteriaceae bacterium. Taxonomy (GTDB): domain Bacteria; phylum Bacteroidota; class Bacteroidia; order Flavobacteriales; family Flavobacteriaceae; genus Salinimicrobium. The sequence continues at coordinate 88,541 of CAVUAU010000004.1, read as the reverse complement.
GAATTAAAAGATTATTGGGAATCCCTTAAAAACCCGGACAGAGATGGGGAGGTTTCCGACGCCTCGGTGAATATAACCTATCTCACTATTGTGGTTGAGAATATTAGAGATAATAATAAAGTTATACGAAAAAATTCATTTTTGTTGGTGTTAGCTTTATCCATATATTATCTTCTTCTGTACGATGTGATTCAGAATTTAAATGCTTCTATTTTTGAGATATCGGATAGAAATATAATTTTGAATGGTATTGTTATAATGTTCAGCTACTTATACTTGGTGAATGTTGTTAGGTGGTATCACAATAATAACCTTCGTAATAAATTTGATGAAATAAGTCGCAAACTCTTCAACCTTGGAATTTTAAAGTCACACAAACAAAGTCATCAAACCCTTTAATATCCTATTTCACACATTAGATTACCAATCGGAGAAAAAGGATCTAAGTATCTGGCTGAGATTACCCGCTCTGACCGCTCAAGCGATAGTTTTATTTGGACCAGGTATATTACAGCTCTATTTTATTTACAATTTGTTTGCCTTAAACACTGTGAATTTTTTCTCAGTTGTAGCCAGTGTACTCTCAATATTGCTTTTTCTGGTCACAGCTATATTTGCTTTTAAATCTAGAGATTAAATTATTGTATTTAAAATCAGGGCAATACAAAGGAAACACGGATTTTTCACAAAAATATTGGGAGAAAAATCTTGTTTGCTTTTTAGGGATTTTTTGTATACCTTAGAATCATAATATCATATATGATATTATGATAGTTATCTTTAATTGACTTTTGCATCTTTTCCTATTTGCATATTCAAATTTTATTCTATAACTTTGCATCATAGTATTATATATAATACTATGATTCTTTATTTAATGAAAACAGAGTCATTTGCACGTGCTAAGGATGAAATTGAAAGTTTTTTCAAGCAAGATCCTTTTCCGTCTTATACTAGGGATGATCTAATTGAAATTTTTGAGCGATTTCGAATTGAATGGCGGATTGCTGCTTATAGAAATTATAAAGACTTTGCCTCCTTTCTAGAAGAAAACAAAATCTTGCATAAGGAACAGCTAACACATCAACATACAAATTCTGTAAAACAACTCTGGAACAAGCCTAACGTGAATCATTTTCAAAAGGGTTTAACAATTAAAAAAGAGGGATATATAAGTTATTTTTCTGCGATGCAGGTACATCAGATCACTTTACAAATTCCAAAGACTATTTTTATAAGCTTTGATCAATATGGCTCTTACAAGAGCGGTAAAGTTCAGTTGGAACAGGAGGCAGTAGACAAGGCATTTTCAAAGCCCCAGCGTACGTCCAGTGAGATTTATAAATCTAGTAAAGATGCCTATCGCTATACCTTCCTGCAAAAAAAAACAAATTCTGTAGATGTAGGGGTAACTTCAACAAATCAAGTTAGAGTTACTAATCTGGAGCGTACTTTGATTGACATCGCGGTGCGGCCAGCCTATTCTGGTGGTGTGTTTGAAGTATTGGAGGCATACAAGAATGCTCTAAAGGATGCTAAAACGGAGATTCTCGACGAGTATTTAGATCAGTTAGACTACATTTATCCTTATCATCAACTAGTAGGATTTTATTTAGAAAAAGCTGGGTATAGTAGTGACCAATTATTGCCCTTCCTAAAAAAGAAATCGGAGATAAATTTTTATCTTACCTACAACATGTCTAAGACCCAATTGAATAAAAAGTGGGGGATATTTTATCCTATGGGGTTTTGAGCTCTTTTACTTTTTGCAATACAAATTCAAAATAATAGTTAAATCCTTCATGAGTTTCTACAGTTAAAGTGTCAACAACGTTATTCCAATCTTCTTTTTGTAAATCTTTATATTTTTCGAAATAATCTAAATACTCCAAAGGAACGCGTTTTGCATCAAAGATATGTTGTAGCATTCTTTTACTATTGTCGGTATTAAAATCTATACTATAGGTTTGGCAGATATTCCAAATATCATAGAAATCTCTTGCCCTACCCTTAACTTTAGCCGTCGGTATAATGTCTTTATAGTCAGGCATCGATTGGCAGAGGGCCCTAATCTTTTCCATAACTATCATTTCAGGGGTATAAACATAGAACACCGTTCCTTCTACTTCTATTAGTTTCTTAGGATCTGTATATTCATAACTACTTATTTCCACTTGAAATTTGGTAGAACTGTTGCCATAAATAGAATATGCATTTCTCCGGGATTTATCCATGTCAGTCGGATCAAATTTATCTGTATCAATAACTTTAAACTCCAGTTTATAGCCTTTCCATTCTTTTACTTCACGCTGCTTGGGTTTTTCATAAAAATTAATATCAAAAACTAGTAGATTATGTTTTTCAAATTCGCTATTCAGAAGCCCACTTACTATTCCTTCTATTCGCGAAATCTCGTAGCCTGAAAAATCATCGGAAATAGAGAAATCGATATCCATTGAAGCTCGATTTGTCATTCCATATGCCAATTGCAAAGCGTTACCCCCTTTTAAAACAAGTCCATACATCAGACTTTCGTCACTCACAAGGGCACGAAGTGTGAGCATTTTTATTTTTTCAATCATAGAAGACGAATAGGAAATTGAGTCACAAAAATAGAATAAATATTAAGAAGAAGTTTCTTGTACTCTGTTGCATTGCCATTATTTAAAGGAGAAGAAAAGCATTAAGATTAAAACCACTTATTATACAAGAAGTTCAACTGCCTCATCTAAAACTGAACTATCTAGCTCCTTCAAATAAGCCTGAGTGACCGCCATATTTTGATGTCCCAAAGATTCGCTGATGATATCAGTTGCTACCCCTTTTTGCTTCATACAATTTGCGAAGCTATGTCGAGCTACATAACTGCTCAGAGTTTTATTGATCCCGCAGATTTCAGCAATTTCCTTTAACTGAAGATTATATCGTTGAAGTACTTTATGTTTTCTGTTTGCAATTTGGGAGTGGGTAAGGTTGTCGTGTAAGAGAATTGGAAGGACATACTTCGTATCTCGCTTCTGTTCTTTATAGAAATTCAGGATATCTTGAACTGGAGGAACAATTTTAATGATAAAGGTTCCTTTGGTTTTTGATCTGGTATAGTATATTTTATCATCTTGTATTTGCTTCCACTCGAGTTTCATCATGTCAGCAAAGTTCATTCCTCGTGTATAAAAGCTAAAAACAAAGAAATTACGGCTGTTGGTCAACCGGGGATATTGCTTTAGGTCAAGTGAAAATATTTTCTTCACTTGCTCCATACTCAATGCTTTTTTCAATCCCTTTCCTTTCAATTTTGAGATTTTATAGATTTTGAAAGGATAATAGTCCTCCTTAACTACATTACGTTCGATAGCGAAGTTAAACAGCGCCCGTAATGCCCGCATAGGAACTCCTATACCACCATCGGTACCGCCTCTTGCTCGCATAAAAACTTCATATTTGTTCAGAAAAGCGGGGGTAATATTTTTAAATGTCAGATTTTTAGATCCATTAAATTTTATAATCGATTTATAGGCTTCCCGGTTTACTCTGGCATTACCAATTCTTCCGGCCGCTGTCATTTCTTCAATAATCTCATCCCAAAATGAAAAAACATTATTTTGTATTGGATTTGAAAGAATACGATACCTTTTTTCAAAATCGTCCAGAGTGAAGTCGTCGCTTTCAATTTGCATTTCTCCAAGAACTTGTAACGCTCGATCTTGAAATTTTATTAAAAGTCTATTGTTTTGAAGATAATTGCCATTCCGTTTGTTGAACTTCCCTGCACTGGAATCCCACTCAACTTCAGTGGCGTCAAAAAGAGTTTTAAAATATTTGGTTTTTCTGTTCTTCGTCACTCTCAAGCAGACAGGAAAATTCCCATTTGACAGTTTCTTTTTTCGTAAAACGATTTTGACATTTATCATATGACACAAAAAAACGGGTACAACATAGGTACAACAAATTGCCTTTTAAAGGTAGATTATATGAAAGTATATACAAAACAAAATTTAATAAATTACTGATAGTCAGTAAATAAGAAAGCAAAGGCAGCTAAAAGAAAATCAAATTAAGCTTCTCATAATCAGGTGGTCCCTGGTTCGAGCCCAGGTGGGACCACGAAAAAACCCTTGCCACGGCAGGGGTTTTTTGTTTTCCACCTGGGCGAGAAGCCTGTCCCGAGCGCAGCTTTAGCGGAGTCGAGGGAAGCCCAGGTGGGACCACTTTTAATGCTTGTAAAGCCCTATGAACAGTACGTTTGTAGGGCTTTTTTTATATCAGGGACGGAGTGAGGGGCGGAATGATTAAATTTTTTCCTACATAAATTTTCCTAAATTAGTGAAGTACTAATTTTTCTTTCCCTACAAAGAATTAGTAGCAGTAAAAATTCTTAATCTACACGTATGAAAGCTACTGAAACCAGGGTTGAAGATTTTCTTTCCTCTAATAAGACGCAATTTGTTATTCCAGTTTATCAGAGAAACTATGATTGGGCAACTAATCAATGCAAGCAACTTTTAGAAGATGTTCTTGAAGTTGGCGCATGTAAAGATATGAATGCCCACTTCATTGGTAGTATTGTATATGTTCACGACGATGTTTATACCTCTTCTCGAATTAAAGAGCTTTCTATTATAGACGGTCAACAAAGGCTGACTACTCTTACCTTAATTTATCTGGTTCTATACAGATTAGCTATTAAAATGGAAGATGAAGCTTTACGGAATGAAATAAGTGAGACCTATCTTATAAATAAGTTTGCTCCTGAGGAGGAGAAATTGAAGCTAAGACCTACTGAGGACAACGATAAAGCATTAAAATTTCTTTTGAGATCAGATGAGAATGAAGTTTACAACGCTTTTTCAAAACTGATCGATAACTTTAACTATTTTAAAGAAAGGATCACAGAGGAGAACCACGAATTTATTTTACGAGGACTAGCTAAACTTATGTTTGTTGAAATTTCTTTAGAAAGAGGTAAAGATGATCCTCAACGAATATTCGAGAGCTTAAATTCAACTGGTTTAGAACTATCTCAGGCCGATCTAATTAGAAATTATATTCTAATGGGATTAAAGCCTTCAGATCAAAGAAAGATATATTCCAATTTTTGGGAGATCATTGAAAAGTTTGCAAAAGATGATACCAAAAATGTAAGTCGTGTTTCAGAATTTATAAGAGACTATTTAACACTTGTCAATACAAAGATTCCGAACAAAAGCAAGGTTTATGATGAATTTAAACTGAAATTTCCGACTAGCTCCATTGAAGAGTTACAAATTAATTTATCTCCAATTAAATCCTTAGTTAAGTACTATAATAAACTCATAAATCCAGCGAATGAAAGCGATAGAGAAATTCGTGTCGAACTAGAATATATAAACAGGTTAGAAATTAATGTAGCTTTTCCCTTTTTGATGAAAGTATATGAAGATTTCGATAAGCAGATTATTCAAAAAGATGTTTTTATAGAAATATTAAAATTTGTTCAAGCATTTACTTTTAGGAGGTTTATAGTGGGGCTGCCTACCAATGCCCTGAATAAAATATTCATGAATTTATATGAGAAAATTGAAGTCAATGATTATGTCCTATCTTTTCAAAAGTGGCTTTTAAGACGTCCTGGTTCATTGAGAATGCCAAGAGATAAGGAGGTTCGTGAAAGTTTGAAACTCAAAGATGTGTACAACATAAAATCCAAAAATCGAATATACTTATTAGAGAAATTAGAAAACTTTGAAAACAAGGAACCAGTATTTATAGAAGGAAATTCTGATATTACGATCGAACATATTTTCCCTCAAAATCCAGATCCGAAATGGAAGGTGGAGTTAGGTCCTGAAGAATACAATCTTATTAAGGAAAGCTACTTAAACACAATAGGTAATCTTACCCTATCAGGAAATAACGGAAAGTTAGGAAATAAGCCTTTCCTCTTTAAGAGAGACTTAGATAAAGCTGGATACAAAGATAGTCGTCTATGGCTAAACAAAAGCTTATCCAATTTGAACACTTGGGGTTTGTCTCAAATTCAGCAAAGATTTGAAGTACTGGCAGATAGATTTCTTCAAGTATGGTCTATTCCTGCTCTAAACCTTGAGGATATTCCAGAAGTTAACGAAGTTAATATTTTCGATGCGGAGGATCCAACTCATAAGAAGTTAGAATATGCAATATTTTTTGATCAGAAGCTCGAATTGCGTAAAGTGGCCGATTTATATGTAGAAGTGATCAAGCAATTATTTGATCTTCAACCGGAAACTTTTTTCACCACACAGTTGGCGGAAAAAATAACTTTAACCAAAAATCCGAAACCTCGTTTTCCACGTCAAGCTGTTCCGATAAATGATACCTATTTTATTGAGGGAAATCTGGACAACAAAGGAAAATTTGAAAGAATAAAATTAGCTCTTAGCATTTTTGATTCTGAAGATGAATTAATAATAAAGTTCGCTGACAAGAAAAGTAAAAGATCTAATATCCATAATCAGTATCGAATCGAATCATTGAACTAAAGTATTTTGTTTTTCTCATCTAATCTTTTATTAAGCGGCAAAGTTTTCCTACTTAGATCAATCATTTTTATTTTTAGAAATGGTTGTTCTCTGTGATCCTTTACTTCAAACGCTTTAATTATAGCATTTAATCTCTTAAATTGATCCGTGAATTCCGTTGTAGTATAAAAGTCTGTGTAAAGCTCTGAAACGCGCTTAGAGCAGTTTTACCGCATTTCTAATCGCAGGCCTTCTTTGAACCCGTATTAATTTTCCCTTTCCCCTCAAAAATGCTATTTTTGTGCCGTGAAAATTCTGGCCGTCATATTTTCTTTGTACTTCCTGGGGCTCAACCTCGTGCCCTGCGAAGATGCTGTGACTAACACCGCTGCTGCGGAACAGTCGCAGGAGATCCACACGGCCGACCAACATTCTTCCCCTGCTACCGACAGCTGTACGCCCATCTGCCAGTGCCATTGCTGCCACGTTCATGTGGTGCAGCATAACGCTGATGATTTTCAGCCGGTAGCTTACCTGCCCGTATCCACCTTGATCATTCGAAGAGGACAAAGCTCAGGAGAAGAAATTCCCCACGACCACTTCCAGCCCCCACGGGTTTAATTCAGACTTCTTTTTTTATCCATCGACCGTTCCGGTTGATGCTACTTTTTATTTCTGAATTAAATCACATTTTTCATGATTAACAAGATCATTGATTTTTCGATCAATAATAAATTTATTATTGGTCTGTTAACGCTGCTGCTCATTGGCGCCGGGAGCTGGAGTATTTATGAGGTGCCGGTTGATGCACAGCCAGATATTACCAACAATCAGGTGCAGGTGATCACGCAGGCTCCCAATCTGGGAACCGAGGATATTGAACAGTTTGTCACCTATCCCGTCGAGGTGGCCATGAGCAATCTCCCCGGGGTCAAAGAGATTCGCTCGGTCTCGAGGTTTGGGCTCTCTGTAGTAACCATTGTATTTGAAGATGATATGGGAACCTACCTGCCACGACAGCTGGTGGGGGAGAAACTGAATGCCGTAAAAGAGGAAATTCCCGAAGGATTTGGTCGCCCTTCCATGGGGCCTATTTCTACAGGTCTGGGAGAGATCTATCAGTACACGCTTGAAGTGGAAGACCAGTACAAAGACGAGTATTCGCCTACCGATTTGAGGACTATTCAGGATTGGATCGTACGCCGCCAAATGGCCATGGTTCCCGGCGTGGTCGAAGTGAACGGCGTGGGCGGAAAGATCAAACAATACGAGGTGGCGGTTGATCCCGATGAACTTCGCGCCATTGGCCTCACTATTTCTGATGTTTTTTCGGCTTTAAAGAATAACAACGAGAACACGGGCGGCGCTTATATTGAAAAGAACCATCAGGCAAATTTCATCCGCGGCGAAGGCCTTGCCCGCAATATTGAGGACCTTAAAAACATCGTGATCACCAACCGCAGCGGGATTCCTATTACCGTAGGCGATGTTGCAAACGTACGAATGGGAAGTGCGGTGCGCTATGGCGCGCTCACCAAGAACGGGAAAGGCGAAGCCGTTGGGGGAATGGTCATGATGCTGAAGGGCGCGAACTCCAATGAAGTGATCGAGAATGTTAAGGACAGGATCGTCCAGATCCAGGAATCGCTTCCAAAAGGCGTGAGCATTCAGTCATTTTTGGACCGCAGCGAGCTTATCGAAAACACCACTTCTACCGTCACCAGAAACCTGCTCGAAGGCGGGCTTATTGTGATCTTTATCCTGGTGCTGCTGCTGGGCAATTGGCGCGGAGGGCTTATCGTTGCCTCCACCATTCCGCTTTCCCTGCTCTTCGCTTTCATCCTCATGAATGTCTTTGACGTTTGGGCCAATTTGATGAGCCTTGGTGCGATTGACTTTGGGATCATAGTCGACGGGGCGGTGATCATCGTGGAAAGCACTGTTTTCATGATCCACCAAAGGGTGCAAAGCCACCGCATTGGCCGTAAAGAGCGTGACGCTGTTGCCGCTTCCTCGGCCAAAAAGATGATGAATTCTGCCTTTTTTGGGCAGCTAATCATTCTTATCGTCTTTCTGCCTATCCTCGCTTTACAAGGTGTGGAAGGAAAAATGTTCCGGCCCATGGCGCTCACCTTTATCTTCGCCATGCTGGGAGCCATGATCCTCTGTCTCACCTACGTGCCAATGATCTCGGCGCTTTTTCTGAAGGAATCCCGAAAGACAAAATTTTCCTTTGGCGACAAAGTCATCACCTGGCTGCAGGACAAGTATGAACCCTTACTGAACTCGGCTCTCAAAAAGGGCAAAATCATTATAGGTTTCTCTGTTGTACTCTTCGGAATTGCCGTCTTTGCCTTCAGCCGAATGGGTGGCGAATTCATTCCGCAGCTGGACGAAGGGGACATCGCCTTTCATATCATTCTGAAGCCCGGCAGCTCCCTCAAGGAAGGTACGGCTACTTCGACTAAGATCGAAGCGCTTTTGCTTCGAAATTTTCCGGAAATCGAGCAGGTAGTGACACGCTTTGGGGTTTCAGATGTGCCTACAGACCCTATGCCGATGGACATTGGGGACAGTTTTATTATTCTGAAGCCACAGAGCGAATGGACTTCAGCAGATTCCAAAGATGAATTGATCGCAAAGATCAAGGAGGCGATCAGCGTTTTTCCCGGGGTAAGCTATGAGTTTACGCAACCCGTAGAAATGCGTTTTAACGAGCTGCTCACGGGCGTCCGCGAAGATATTGCCGTAAAGCTTTACGGGGAAGACCTGCAAATTTTGGCCGCTAAAGCCGCCGAAATGGGCAACATCATATCTACTATTGATGGCGTGGCCGATATGAAGGTGGAAGCTACCACCGGTTTGCCACAGATCACGGTGAACTACAACCGTAACAAAACCGCTCAATACGGGCTAAAGATCAAAGATCTTAATTCCCTCATCCAGTCTGCTTTTGCCGGAGGTGACGCGGGAGTGATCTTTGAGGGCGAGAAGCGGTTTGACCTGGTGGTAAGGCTGGAGGAAAGGGAAAGAAAGAGCATTGAGAACATTCAAAATCTCTATGTCAACCTTCCTTCGGGCGCCCAGATCCCGCTCAAAGAGGTGGCAGAGATCAGCTACCAGCCCGGCCCGATGCAGATAAGTCGGGACAACACCAACAGGCGCACCTACGTGGGCGTGAACATTCGGGATCGCGATGTAAAATCGGTGGTTAAGGATATACAGGCAGCCCTTTCAGAAAAACTTGAGCTGCCGCCGGGCTACTACATAAGATACGGAGGGGCCTTTGAGAATTTTGAACGCGCCAGCAAACGCCTGCAACTGGTGGTGCCCATTGCTTTGTTGCTCATCTTTGTGCTCATCTATTTCGCGCTAAGATCTTTCATGCAAACGGGAATGATCTACATCGCCATTCCGCTGGCAGCCATTGGCGGAGTATTTTCCCTGTGGCTGCGCGATATGCCGTTCAGTATTTCGGCCGGGGTAGGGTTCATTGTGCTGTTTGGAGTTGCAGTCCTCAACGGGCTTGTGCTCATCAGTGGGTTGAATGAGTTGAAAGAGGAAGGCGTACATGACCTGAAAGAAAGAATAAGCCGTGGAACGAAACGCCGCATCAGGCCCATTCTGCTTACGGCCCTTACTGATGTACTCGGCTTTCTGCCTATGGCGATTTCCTCTTCGGCAGGAGCCGAGGTACAACGACCTTTAGCCACCGTGGTCATTGGAGGTTTGATCACCTCTACTCTCCTCACGCTTTTCATTCTGCCTATTCTTTATGAGTGGGTGGAAAAGCGAAAATCAAATGATATGAAAAAGAGAAGCAAAAATCCGGCGATGGCAGTTCTGCTCTTGCTGTTACTGCCTTCAGCAGTGTTTGCCCAGGAAAAAGAACTTCCGAAGTTAACACGAGAACAGGCTGTAGAGAAAGCCCTGAAAAATTACCCGCTTTTGAAGAATAAGCGCCTGGAAATCGAGAAACAGCAAGCCCTGAAGTTGTCTGCCTGGGAGCTGGGCCAGACGCAGGTTTTTACGGGCGGAGAAGAATTGAACGACGGCACCGGGATCTATACCGATGTTGGCGTGCAGCAACAGGGCATAGATCTTTTGGGAATCCTTCCGAAGAAAAAACTGCAACAGGAAAAACTTGCTTTGGCCGAAAAAGCTTTTCAGCTGAACGAGATGCAAGTCGCGAGAGAAGTAAAAAAAGCCTGGGCCAATGCGGCTGCAGCTAAAAAGAAGTACAGCCTTTTTGTGGCGCTGGACTCGCTGTATTCCCGACTCGAAAAAGCGGTGGAACTGCGGTATGAGGTTGAGGCGATCTCGCGCCTGGAGAAGACAACGACCCTCAACAAAGTGCGGGAAGTGGAGATAGAGAAGGAACAGGCGAAGACCGATCTTCTTCTCGCCCTGCAAAAGCTAAACCTGTGGCTTGGAGAGGATCTGCAGTATTCTGTTGCTGCTTCCGAAGAAATAGTTTCAAAAAACCTCTTTTTTGAAGAGTTAGCGGAGAATCATCCCCTGCTGCAGCTGAACCGGCAGGAAGTGGAAGTGGCCAAAGCCAATACTGCTGCTGAAAAAGCCGCTTTTTTACCCGAATTCAATTTGCAGTACGGGCGGCAACGCATCGATGGGAATTCCGGCTTTTACAGTTATCAGGCGGGAATTTCAATTCCCCTGCTTTCCGGCGGAAGCTATGCCCGCGTAAAAGCTGCAAAAGTCGAGACCAGAATGGCTGAGCAGGCTGCCGACTTCAGAAAACGGGAACTGCAAATGCAATTTCAGAACGCCGTTGAGGAGTACCGGAAGTGGAGAAATTCATGGCAATATTACCGAAAGGAGGTAAAACCTCTCCTTGAGGAGCAGCGGCAGGGAAGTATTCTCGCTTTTAACGAGGGGGCGATTGCCTATGTGGAGCTTATACAGAACCTGGAAAGCGCGCTGCAACTGGAATTGAAGTCTATAGAAGCCTATGGAAATTACCTGCTTTCTCTGGCAGATCTGGAATTTTACCTCACTAACAAACAAGATTAACAATGAGATACTCAAAAATAGCATTTTTAACGGCCCTTCTTTTCCTGGCCTGTAACGATAAAAAAGCGGAAAAGATTGAAGAGCAAAAGCCGAAAACTGAAACCACCGCTGCACCTGTAGAGGAAGTTATGCTGTCGCAACAACAGTTTGAGGCGCTGGACATGCAGATTGACAGTCTGCAAACCCGACTCATGAGCGGATATGTGGAAGCCAATGGTCAGTTGGAGGTGCCGCCGCAGAATGAGGCTTCAGTCACCCCCGTAATAGGAGCAAATGTGGCAAAAATTGAAGTCATTGAAGGTCAGCAAGTAAAGCAGGGACAGGTGCTGGCGTACATCGCGCACCCTGAAATCATTGAACTGCAGACAGCTTATCTGAATGCCTATAATGATCTTAAATTTGAAGAAAAGGAATATAAACGCCAGCAAAAACTCTACGAGGCCGGAGTAGGTTCGGGAGAGAGTTTTCAGCGCAGTGAAGCGAAGGTGGAAAATGCCCGCGGCCGTGTGGCAGGTCTTCAGGCACAGTTAAAGCAGTTGCATATTTCGCCAGGCCGGGTAGAACAAGGGAAAATTGCGCAGCAAATTCCCGTTTTGAGCCCTATAGAAGGGGCCGTTCAGCAGGTGAACGTGCGCACCGGCGAATTCGTGCCGGCACAGTCGCCTATGTTCGAGATCATCAACACCCATCATGTGCATGTAGACCTGATGGTGTTTGAAAAGGATGTTTTTAAGGTCAAAGAAGGCCAGGAAGTGCACTTTTCGGTAGCCTCCCTTCCGGAGATCAATCTTAAAGCAAAAATAATTTCGGTCAGCAAAAATTTTGAACAGGATCCTAAGGCTGTACATGTGCATGCAGAGATCGAAAACCGTCCCGAGAATCTCGTTCCCGGAATGTATGTACGTGGTAAAATTGCAGTAGATGACCAACGCAGCCTTGCCCTGCCTGAGTCGGCTGTGGTGAGGGAAGGAGAAAAATTCTTTGCCTTTACTTCGGAAAAGGAAGGAGACGCCTGGAGCTTTAAACCCATAGAAGTGATTCCCGGCGACAAAGAGGGAGAATGGATAGCTGTCAAACTGATGCAGGACCTGCCATCTCAACAGCTTTTCGCCTTTAACAATGCCTATTATTTACAGGCCGAAATGAATAAAGGAGAAGGCGGACATAGTCATTAATTTCTTAAATTCACTGCTATGGCAGAATTAAAAAAATCTTTAGGAGTAGCCCGTCTCACTTTTTACGGGGTGGGAACTATTGTAGGAGCAGGAATTTATACAGTTATAGGGGCCGCTGCAGGGCAGGCAGGCTATCAATTGTGGTTGAGTTTTATACTCGCGGCTGTGGCAGCGGTTTTGGCCGCGCTCTCTTATGCCGAGTTGACTTCCAGTTATCCCAATGCGGGTGCCGAGTTCATTTTTCTGCGGAAGGCCTTTCCTGATAAAGATCTTCCATCATTTCTAACCGGGTGGACGATCTTTTTTCATAGTTCTGCTACTGTTGCTGCAGTGCTCATAGCTTTTGCCGGTTACTTTAGCAATTTCTTTGATCTTCCTGATTGGACCCTCAGCTACGGGTTATTGGCCCTGCTCTTTGCTTTAGCCATCCTGGGAATCAAAAAATCATCAACGATCAATATAATCATGGTTAGTCTTTCCCTGCTGGGACTGGTATTGCTGATCGTGTTTGGATATTCTGAAGCCGGATTACCTGAAGCCAAAATGTTTGAAATTCCAGCGTTTGGAAAAGCCCTTACGGCTACTGGAACCATCTTTTTTATTTATACAGGATTCGAACATATGGCTGCTTTAGGTTCTGAAGCTAAAAAACCAGGAAAAACCATTCCGCTTGCTTTTTTGTTGACGATGATCATCACCACCGTAATCTATCTGCTTATCGTTTTTGTGGTACTTCAGGTAGCAAAACCCAATGAACTGAGCTCGGTGAATTCTCCTTTATCTCTGGCAGCAGGAAATATTAATTCCTGGCTGCCTTCTGTACTGGCCATAGCAGCTATTTTTGCCACTGCCAATGCCGCTTTTAGCGGAATGTTATCCATCAGCCGCGTCATGTACGGCATGGCTTCCAAGGCTGAACTGCCGGCTTTTCTTCAAAAGACAAATAGCAAAAAGGCTCCCTGGGCCGCCACACTGGTAGTAGGTATTGCGATAGGAATATTCTTATTGTTCGGGGAAATCAAAACAGTAGCAGGAATGTCTTCTTTGGGAGCGTTGTTAGTCTTTATTGCTATCAATGTTTCATTAATAAGGCTGCGTTATAAAGCTCCTGAGAAGGAGCGGCCTTTTACTGTTCCTCTTTCCATTGGGAAGGCTGCCAATTTTGCCGCTACTCTCGATCTTGATATGCATAGCCCTCGCACTTCAATTTAGCTGGACCGTGTATGCCAGTTTTGGCGGGGCGATTTTGATTGGGATAGTCTTTCGACTACTTTTTTGATAAGCATAAGGCTTCTGAAGAGGAAAGTAAAAAGCAGAAAAATTAGAGTTTGCATTCTCGCTTTCCCGGGAAGTACCGGGTGATCTTCTCCTTTTTTTGTGCAGCAGCAGAGAAAAATTTGTCTCGATTTTTAAATTTAGCTTTTTCCTGTTCCTGACTTTTGACATGATTTAATTTCTATTTAATTTTTAACTTACTGCTGATAAATAATTTAGAAATTCCCGAATTGCTGTATGTAACATTTGTTACAAAAGAGGCGCAGTGATTTCTTTAGGTTTATTGGTTCGGCTTTAACGGGCGCCAATTTTTCAGCTCCCGGGCCTATTTAAAAAAAATGAAAATGAAAATAAAAAATCTTAGGTTTCTTGCTTCCCGTTTGTCTTATGCCTTTACCGCATTGATCGCTCTTGTTGTGGTCGTTTTTGCGGGGCTGTATCTTTATTCGGTTAACCCGTCTTTGTTCAGGTCAAATAAAAAAGTGGCTGCCAAAGATGAAGTACAGGCAGAGGGAGAAAAAGGAGAATGGGCACCAAAGGACGTGGAGGCTGCCCTGGCCGCTAACGAAATGAGTGAGGAGGTAAAATACGGTTTTAACCTCATCGCGCATAGTGCAAAATTTATGGGACCTGCAGCAGAAGAGGGTATGCAGTATGCAGGAAACAACCTGTCCTGCACCAATTGCCATCTTGATTTTGGAACCAAGCCGGGTTCGGGATCCTGGGTAGGAGTAGTTGACAGGTTTCCGCAGTTTAGAGGGAGATCTAATGCCGAGGGAACAATAGAAGATCGCATCAATGGCTGTATGCAGCGCAGTATGGACGGTGAAAAACTTCCGGTTGATTCAAAACCTATGCAGGCGATTGTCGCGTACATGACCTGGCTGGGAGAAGATCTTCCGAAGGAAAAAGAAAAATATTACAAAGGCTACGTGAACATTGAAATTCCTGAAGCGGCAGTTGATCTCGAGCAGGGGAAGATCGTTTATACCAATCAATGTGTGAGGTGTCACGGGGAAGATGGCCAGGGCCAGAAAAAAAGTGCGGCCGAAGGAGGTTATGTTTATCCGCCGTTATGGGGCGATGACTCTTTTAACAATGGAGCCGGAATGCACCGCGTCATTACTGCTGCCGAATTTATCAAAGGGAACATGCCGTTTGGAGAGGCCACCCGTGACAATCCAAAATTGACAGATGAAGAAGCCTTTAATGTGGCGGGATATATCAATAGCTTTTCAAGGCCCGAAAAAGCTAATTTGGAAAAAGATTATCCCGATCTAAAACTAAAACCCATGTCTACACCATACGGTCCCTATGCAGATGATTTCCCTGTAGAACAGCATAAATATGGGCCTTATCCTCCCATTGCCGCATTCTATGAAAAAGAATACGGAATCAAGAAAAGCAAGTAATGCTGAAAAAGATCGCCACCGTCCTGATCTTTTTCCTTTCGGCAGCTCTCTTTTCTCAAGACAGTGTGCAAACAAGATCTAAAGGAGATCTTTCGGGCCAGTGGAGGAATTATTACATGAATACCTTTAACAAAGGGGAATTAAAGGATTTTACAGCCCTGGCCACAGGAGGTCATCTAAAGTACAGTTACGAGTTTACGCGGAATCTTTCGGTTACCGGCGCTGTTTATGCCTCTGTAAATACCGGGCTGCAGGATCTCCAAATTCCCGATCCTGCGACAGGTAAATTGAGCCGTTATGAAGAAGGACTTTTTAACCGGCTTGATCTCGACCAAAAATTTCTTTTTGTGGCGGGCGAACTTTTTGCCCGTTACCGTCTTAAGGCACATGAGCTGAAGCTTGGGAGGATGAAATTGATCTCTCCGCTTATCAATCCTCAGGACGGCAGGATGATCCCGACTTTTGTCCAGGGATTTCAGTATTCCCTGAGACCTTCGAAAAATGGCCTTTTTGAAGCCGGAATCTTTAATGAGATCGCCCCGCGGTCTACCGGAGGGTTCTATAATATTGGAGAGAGTATTGGCACTTATGCCACCGGGAGGAACTGGAGCGGGGAACCGGCTGAATATGCCGGAAACACCATTTCAGATTTTCTCATCACCGCCCACGCTAATTTCCGGCTGATTGATAAGGTGAATATTGACCTCTGGAATTACTACGCAGAAAATATTTTCAATACCTCATATCTTCACCCGACCTGGACGATAGATGAGAAGTTGTCTCTCGAACTGGAATGGCTGCACCAGGAACAGGTAGACAATGGCGGAAACAGCCTGGAAGAATTAAGGTATTTCAGGGAGAAATCTTCAGATGTGCTTGGGGCGCGAGTCAGTTATAAATTTCCAAAGGCTTCTCTGTCCCTTTCCTATGATCGTATCTTGCCTCACGGGCAGTTCATTTTCCCAAGGGAGTGGGGCCGGGAATTCCTCTTCAGCTTTCAAAAGAGAGAGCGCAGTGAAGGCACTGCAGATAATCATGCCCTGGTCGTTTATTATCAACAGGTTTTTCCAATAGCAGTTTTACAAACAGAGATTCGCAGTATCCTGAGTGTTGGGCACCAATGGAAACCGTCTGTGCTCAATGCGAGGCTCAACAAATACGCAATGCCCGATTACACCCAGGTCAACCTGGACCTGTTCCTCGACCTAAAGAAATGGAAGCAGCTAAAACCGGAGATCTTGTTGGTGGGCAAGTTCGCCAACGGGAGATTTTCCCGATAACCCGAATTTCTACCTGAACAAGACCGATCTGTTTCATTTTGATCTCATTCTCAACTATAATTTTTAAAGGTTCACTCAGAAGCTCTATACTGATAAAAAACTTACATTTTTGTTAATATATTTCTCATTATTAAATGAATGTCTACTTTTATTGAGAACCAACATTTATAGTTATGATCAAGATACTGGCATTTATTATGTTGATTGGAGGCGCTATTGCCCTGGCAGTAGGCGTCTTTGGAATTTTTGGAAGTGTAAGTCTCATGGTGCAGCCGTGGGCTTTGGCAATTCTTGGATTCATTTTCTTTTTAGCCGGCATTTCTATGCTCAAATACAGGAAGGATACAGATGAAGTAGCTTCTGAACGTATGGAGAAATAAGTATAATCTACCATTTTTTGAAAGGGTTCGATAGTTTAAAACTTTATCGAACCCTTTTCATTTCTGAAGTCTTTTAAGTTCTGTAACTTTTTTTCAGTACATAGAATCTATAGGAGCTGAAAATAAGGAAGAAAGACAGGAAGGCTTGAAAAACTCTCTTTAAAGGCCCTTCCAGGTATACATTTTCCCATGCCACCCGCGTAAGCAGGAAGCCGAGAAGCGCAACCGCAAGACAGGCCGCGATACCCGGCCACCAGTTCACTTTTACAGGAGTAGTAGCTTGTTGTTGTTCAATCTTGTGCATCAATTGAGAGGTAAAATCTTCCGAAGTTTCAATTAAACTCTGCTTTACCAGCTTTTTTGTGTCCTTTTCGTTCATAACAATTCTTCTATTTCGCTTCCCAACATGCTGCTGAGCTGTTGGTGCATGTTTTTTCTTCCGCGGTGGAGATCAACTTTGATCTTTGCTTCACTAAACCGGGTGATCTCCCGTACTTCCTTCAGGCTGAGCTCACACAGGTAGAACAGCCGCAATACTAAAGCCTCATCGGGTTTTAGTCGATCAAAGGCATGCTGAATATACCTTTTTTGGTCCTCCAACTTTAACGGATTCTGAGGTGACAAATCCTGAATTTCCATCTCCGGAAGCTCTTCCTGCCTGTGCATTCTTTTGCTTTTCTGAAGTGCTGTAAAACTCGTATTCACCACAATCCTGTAAAGCCAGCTGCTAAACGCCGCCTGTTCCCTGAAAGATCTCAGAGAATTAAACACCTTCAAAAATGCATCCTGTAACACATCTTCGGCGGCAGCCTTATCTTTCAAAATTGAGCAGGCAAGGGAAAGTGATACGTCTTTGTACTTCTCCACCAATTGCCGGAAAGCCTGCGTATCACCATCTTTTGCCCTTTTTACGAGCGCAATATCACAGTTGTTAGAACTCACCCTCCTGTTTTCTTCTTATGAGGTGTGCAACAACTAAACCGCCACCGCCACAAATAAGAATGGTTGCCCATACCAGCAGGTCCAGGGCGTCTTCAGAAAGTTCCATAAAGGTAAATACCGAAGAAATTCCCAGTCCCAGGCCTAGACCTATGATGACGCACCCCAACTCGAGATACCTGTAGCGGTTCTTAGGAAGTTCATATTCTGCACCCCTCTCAATTACGGCTTTTTTGAGCAGGTAATTGTATTTTGAGAGTATGTACACCACGAGCACAATGCAGGTGACCAGGGAAATTCCCACGACGATTGCAATAATAAGATCTGTATTCATTGTTTTATTTTTTTGTTAGAAAATTGGCCCGAGCAACTGCGGAAGACTCTTGAGCAAAGCCTCCATTTTATCTGAGTTTGTAAAGAGTACCAATCCAAAATCTTTCTCCGGCAGTATCATGCAGTAGGCCTGGAAATCATGGTTGTTACCGGTGTGTAGATACATCATTCCGTTCTCTGTAGGTTTTTGCGCAAAGCCAAGGCCCCAGCCGGTTTGTCCCACTTCCTGCAGAAGATGATTGTCTTCCTTGAAATGATTCTGTTCCTTTAACATCTCCTCAAAAAGGCCTTTTTGAAGCCCCTTTTGCCGGAGCATTGTCAATAGGAATTGCGCGTAATCATGTGCATTGGAATGCAGGCTGTAAGCGGCACCAAAGGATTTGCCATGTTCGAGTTTATCAGTAGGCTTTCCATCTTGATGTCCCATGGCTTTGTGTTCTTCGATATAATCTGTCCAGGTAAAAGAGGAATGCTGCATGCCAACGGGAGTCGCAACTTCATCTAAAAATACCTGATTGAGACCTTCTTCCCAACCCA
Organism: uncultured Flavobacteriaceae bacterium; assembly: GCA_963739625.1. Taxonomy (GTDB): domain Bacteria; phylum Bacteroidota; class Bacteroidia; order Flavobacteriales; family Flavobacteriaceae; genus Salinimicrobium. The sequence goes on along the minus strand of CAVUAU010000004.1, from coordinate 69,700 downwards.
CGCCATTGAGCTGCCCCACAACGGCCGCCAGGTACTGGTAAGCCTCACCCGAATAGGAAAAGTCTGTTCCCGGCTTAAATGCGATCTCGATCTTTTGATCTTTTGCCCAGTTGGGAAACCCCGAACTGTGTGAAAGTATCATTCGCGGGGTGACCAGCCGGTACCATTCCTGTGATTCTTCGGCAATTCCCGGATGCGGCAGGTATTGATACATAGGCTTGTCGAGATCTAAAAGGCCTTTTTCAACCATTTTCATAACAAGGTAGGCAAAAACGGGTTTCGACAGCGAAGCGGCTTCAAAAATGGTGTTTTTATCGACCTTTTCGCCGGTCTCGACATTGGTGACCCCAAGGGCATTTTCATAGACAATCTGGTTGTTGTTGATAAGGGCAATGGAAAGCCCGGGGAGATTTAAGGAGTCCATCTTTTGCAGGAGAAAGTTATCCAGCTGCGAAGCCGTTATTTTTTCTCCTTTCAGGGTTTCTATAACTTCCGGAGTGTACTGCGCCCGGGTAACAATTCCGCTAAGGCAGAGGAACAGGAGCATTAAAAATTTCTGATTTTTCATTTTTTCTGATTTTTAGTGATTTGATTGATGCATCACCTATTGGACTCGCCACCAGAAAAAAAGGTTACAGGAAATTTTACAACTGAAATTAAAGGGAATACCGGAAGTGGTAATGTCTCCGGAAGGCTTCCGAAGAAGAGGTGCCTAAAATGGGATTTTTAGAACAAAAAAAAGGCTGCGATAGAGCAGCCTTTAAAACTATTTTTTCTTGAGCACATAACCCAGCGTGCCAAGAAGGGCACCGCCGGCAATGCCTGCCATCCATTTTTTACGGGTAGAAGACTGCCTTTCTGCCAGCTCTTTTCTTCTCAAAAATTCCTTCAAACCCAGTTTTGATGCTATTTCAAAGTTGGGGCCGGGCAGGAATTCCTCCTCTTTTTCAACAATGATCCTTAGCGACAGCAGCTGTTGATACGCCGGCATAAATTCTGAAGGATCTTCGGGACCTTGTTCGATCTTACCTTCATTTTGAATGATGAGCATCACGACCTCTGCGGCCTGATAAACTTCATTGATGTTCTCTTCCATAGTCTGTGAAACCACCATATTTTAAAAGTCTTTAGAGGATAATTTCAGATATCAAAAGTCTGAAATTCTTTGATTGGTGCTACGGCTTTAACAAAAAAAAATCCGTGGTCTGGCCACGGATTCTTTCTTCAGGTAACATGTACCCGCTTCGGTAGAAATTATTCTACAGAAGTTGTATCGATGCTGTCTTCTACTACAGTTTCTTCTGTACCGGTAGTGTCAACAACCACTTCTTCAACTACAGGTTCTGCAGGAGTTTCGGTCATTTCAACCTCAGTTTCCTCTGTAGATTCAGCAGGAGTTTCTTTACAAGAAGTAAAACTTAACACTAATGCGATAAGTGCAAAAGACAAAAAGAATTTTTTCATTTTAAATGAAAGATTAATTGTTTGAGCGGCAAATGTATATCATTTTAAAACACGTATTACAAATCCAAAAAAAATTTTTAGTTAATTTTTTTTAGGCTTAAAAAGCTGTCTTTCAAGGGGAGAGGGAAGAGAAGAGGGCCTTGGAAATAAAAGGCAAAAGATTTTTATATCAGCCATTGATCCTTATTTCCATAATGGGATTTCCGAAGAAAAACAAAAGTAACCGGCCGTAGATCTATCGCAGTGCCGCTTTGGAAGCACTGTAGCTCATGCCTTTCTCTGCAGAACTTCTCGCCGGAGCAGATTTGAACCAGTTCTTCACCCTGTTATAGTCAAGGTAGTAGGAGATCCTAAGGGAGATGCTGTTCACCTGCGGCTCCTCAAAAAGGTTGCTAAAGTTATCTCCCAGGTTGATATGTGAACGCCCAAGGTAGCTCTCGGCCGCATTGCGGTAAAGCAAAGTCAACTGGCTGCCGGGCGCGAACCACCAGGAATATCGCAGGTCGACATTCCAGCTGTTGTAAGTGGTGTTGTATTCCTTATTCGCAGGGCCGTAATAGCTAAGCCCACCATCCTGCTGCAGCGTGTAAAATTTGGAATAGAACACTTCGGAATAATAGTGCCTGAAGGCCAGGTTGAGGCCCATCTTATTGTTGAAAATATAATTAGCACTCAATGAATTTACGATGGTATTGCGATCCCGCTGCCCCATTAAAATGTCATTTTCGAGAAGTTTTACGAAACCCTCTTCTTTATCTGACAGTGTCGCATGGGTGTTTAATTGCAGGTTAAACTGGTCTGAAACCCGGTACCGCGGATTAAAGTCCATGATGAGGTTTCCACGGCCGCGTTCATCAAACTTGTACCAGTCAACCACAAATTCCAGGGCCAGTTTTTTGCGATAATCTGTATTGATCCATACCCATTGGTCATAATAAGTAGGAACTTCCAGGAACCGTCCTTCTACTCTTGGCTCGTAAACATCATTGGTGCCAAAAGGCGTGGTTTCAAAGCCCCCGCCAAAACTAAAGAAGTCTTTAGTGGTGAAGCTGGAGTTAAAATTGAAGACGAAATTGCTGTGAAGATCGGGTTCAAGGCGGCGCTCGTGATTGATGTTGAAGTTGAGGAACATATTGTTCAAAAATCCTTTGGGCTGTAGTAGCCTGTGGAAAAACCCGCCGTAGAAACGCAGATAGTTGTTTGGGCCGGTATAGCCAAGGTCATCTATGTCATATCCTTTGGTGCGCAACTCCCCGCCAGCCTGGAAACGGTTCTTACCGCTTATTCTACCCAGTCCAACTTCTGCCTCCATTCCAGATTTGGTTTCCTCTTCAAAGACCCAACTCCCTTCAGCATGGCCATAATAATTCATGGTGTTTCCCTTGTTGGTGTGGTCCAGGTAAAGTCCGGCAGCATTCGCGTCTCTAAAATGACCTTCCCGGGTTGTGTTCGTGTTGACGAGAGAGATGGAAGAGTTGTCGCCATATCGCTGGTCCAGCACCAGGATGTTGTAATTTGTCAATGGTTCTACCAGTTCTTCTCTTGTTTCCCCTGTTGAGGTATTTTCTATTTTGGCGTAGGCTTTTTCTGTGATTGCGTTAAAAAATCCTATTCCCAGGCCGCCATCTGTCCTTCCCGAAACCTTGAGCGCGTTCAAAAGATCTACAGATACAGGATACCTGCTTATTTCCTCTTCTGAAGAAAGTACCGGCTGACCCGAGGGAGCGCCGCCAATCCTTCGGGAATAGAAGAGATTCCCTTTGGTGAACAACTCGATACCTTCATTGAAAAATGGCCGCTGCTCGTCATAGCGAACCTCGAAAGCCGAAAGATTAAGTACCGATTCATCAAACTTTGTCTGGCCAAAATCGGGGACAAGGATCATATCAAGTGTAAACGCATCATTGATCCCATATTTTAGATCCATTCCGCCGTTAAAGTTCACACTGGTCTCCCCGTCATAACTATTCACATAAGTGGAAACATAGGGTCGCAGAGAGAGGCGGGTAGGGGTTTGTATATTTTCGATGCCGTAGATCTCGCCGTCATAGATAGAGAAGGCGCCCTTAGCGTTGTTGACCGGGCTCCAGCTGTAGCGGGTGTTAGCGCGCTTAAAATTACGCTCCATTTGCAGTCCCCATTCCTGCACCTTCTTCTTCGGAAATCTTAACTCTGAATATGGGATGAACATTTCGGCTGTCCAGCCCCTGTCGGTAATTTCGACGCCGCTGTACCACACCCCGTTCCACGAAGAATCTTCATTGCCATTGGTCATTTTCGCATCATACTGCACCCCGGCAGCGGTCACAATGAACTGCAGAGTTTGTTGCCTGTCGTTGTAGCCGTTCAAGCCTACAAAGAAGAAATCATCATTTCCAATCCCGTCGCGCTCGGTAAGCTCTTTTCTTATTTTATTGGGTTCGGGATCAAGCATTTCTATACCAAAGTAGATTCCAAGGTTGTCGTAAACAATCTTTACGTTTGTGGCAAGGCTGTCTGGAGCCGGTCGAAGATTCACCGGAATGCGCTCAACGAAGTCGCTGGCTACAGCGGCATTTTTCCAGGCAGCATCATCAAGTGAACCGTCAATTTTTGGAGAATTTGTCACCCGGCTAATGGTTATTTTTTTCCGGGAAATGCTGTCGGTTTCCTGAGCAAAAAGTGAGTGGCCTACGAACATTAGGAAAACGGCAAAAACGATCTTCATTGAGGATTTTTATTAAAAGACCGCAAAAATGGCATTTTGTTGCAGTTAAAGTAAAGTTTTTTGATTATTTCTTATTCCTGATTTTGAATTCGGCTCCCTTCAGCTTTTAAAGATCGTTGTTATCGAGGGTTTCCCGAGCAGGAAATTAGAGAAAAATTAAAATTTTGTCGTCCATTTATTCCGAAGGCTAAGCAGTTCCAAAAAAGGCTTTTTTGACTCCTTCCGCAGAAAAATTATTTATAGTCTTTGATAAGCGTGTTCCATTCAATGGTCTTGAGGGTCCCCACGAGAATGGGATCTATTTTTTTGACCAGTGGAGAATTCTTGGGAAAACTGTAGCTGTAGTAATCTTTCTTTATAGTTTTTTCAAGCACCTGCAGGTCATCACCAAGATCATTTTGTTCAATATAATAATTGAGGATGGGCTGGTCATAGACGAAAAGTTCGGTTTGGTGATCTTTAATTTTCTGAAATCCGTTGGAGACGTCGTCTACTTTTTCTGAATCTATCCCGTACTGGTCCAGCAGCTCCTGGGCGCTTGAACTGGCAACTGTAGTCGTACTAAACCGCTCAAGATCTTCTACGGAGTTGATCTCGTCCTGCATATTTTGCACCGTAAGCGACGAAGCTATCCCGGCGGTCAAACTGGAGATCATAATTATGGCGAGAAACATCCAGATAAAGCCAATGAACCTTCCCCCGAAGGTGCGCGGCGATTTGTCACCGTAACCAACTGTGGTCATGGTGACGGCGCTCCACCAGAAGCCTTGAAAAATTCCGCGGTGGCCTTTTTCAAACTCCTCATTATTACCCCGGCGTTCGAAGAGCCACACGAGCAGCCCGAAAATAAAGATGACACTTACTAAAATAAGAATGGCCGAAATAAAATTCCAGCTCAGGAGATTGGAGAGATATTTCCAGACTACCGATTCTCTTCTCTTTGCAATGCCGGTATGTGAGATGAAATAGGGTTGTGAAAAATCCATCTTTTGCATTCTCTGGTCTGTGACCGTGATGGGATTTATACTAAGATCTACCTCCGCGGATTCTACCGCCTCAAGCAGATCGCTAAGAGATGGGTATTCCCTGTATGTAAAATTGGTTTCCAGTTCTTCATTGACCATTTGCCAGGATTTGATGCTAAGGCCGGTATACTGCCCCTGCTCCTGCATAACAAAGGGTGCCGTGGGAGTGATCCCGATGACGAGATTTTTTGTTGCTACTGTTGTGTCTTGAGCACGGAGTGAATTTAAAAAAGGTAAAAAGCCGATGAGCAGAAACAGAATTCTTAAGGATGTAATTTTCATGTAAAAGTGATGTGAAGGGGAAAAAATAATATAAATGAGATGTTCTGCCAAAACTTTAGAATTCCTTTTTATGAAATCTTTAAGATTTGCTGCAGTTGGAGATTTTAAAAAAGTAAGAAATTTCTTTCATTTTAATGAAAATTTCGAAAAGAAGTTTTTTATTTTATATTTTTAAGAGTTAAAGAAAGAGCTTGCTGCCTTCCAGTTTTTTTAGCTTCTGAAAGAAATATAAGAGTGCAGTTTAACTGATGGTCACAACTAAGACATGAAAAAAACGCTGAAATATTTACTTTTTTTTGCGGCTTTTTTATGCCTGGGGCTCCATGGGCTATGCACAAGAAAATCAGGGACCTCCTCGCTCCCAGGGCAAATGCTCAACGAGCTCCGGGAAACCTTGGACCACCTTGTGATCCGGGGCCAAGCGGTGAAAACGGCAAAGGCAGTCCGCCCTCCACCGCCGGGATTTTGTCTCCCAATAAACGATTATCTCCTTCCGCTTTTCATTTCGGGACTTCTACTTGGAGGTTTTAAATTGTGGAAAATTGAAAAAAACGGACCAAAACCCTTGGAAGCGGAAAACATTAAAAACGATAAGAATCGCTAAAGAGCAGGATTTAATCGATTAACTACACATTTTTGTAATTTCTTTTTTTAGATTTGTTCTTTTAGGACAATGACAAAAAGAGGAAGATTTCTTGTGCTTATTTTTTGGCTGATCTTTTTCGCTAACACTACTGTTATTGCTCAAACTGAACCGCCTCCGCCTTATATGGCCACAACAACAACTCAGGATCCCACTGTTCCCTGTTCAGAAGGAAAAGATGGTACGGGAGGAGGAGTTTCCCCACCACCCGGGCTATGTCTGCCTATCAACGATTATCTTGTTCCTCTTTTTTTTGCAGGACTTTGCCTGGGAAGTTTCTTCTTGATACGGTGTGAGGGCAAAGGAAGTCTATAGTTCTGTAAGTCTTTTCACATATTTGCCAATAACATCAAATTCCAGGTTCACCATCAGTTCCTTCCTTGAAATTTTTGAAATTGGTATGCTCGTAGGTAAAAGGAATAATAGCCACGCTAAATTCACTTTTTTGGGAGTTCACAACCGTTAGGCTTACTCCATTTACTGTGATAGAACCTTTTTCTATGGTGATGTTCTGCAACTGCGGGTCATATTCAAAAGTAAATTCCCAGCTGCCATCGTTCTCCACTATCCTGGTACAAACCGCTGTTTGATCGACGTGCCCCTGCACAATATGACCGTCCAGGCGGGCTCCCAGTTTCATCCCGCGCTCCAGGTTAACTTCATCTCCCTCTTTAAGGTCTCCCAGATTAGTCTTGTCGAGAGTTTCAGAAATTGCGGTCACAGTATATAGGTCGTCCTGTATGTTCACCACCGTCAAACAAACTCCGTTGTGAGCAACGCTTTGATCGATCTTCAGTTGGGGAGTCATTCCTGCTTTGACGGTTATATTGAGGTTGCCATCCTGCTTTTCGAGCCTCTTGATCTCGCCCAGTTCTTCAATAATGCCTGTGAACATTTCTGTATTTATTAGTTACCTTTGTGAGCATAAAATTAAAACAAATACGGGGAATGAAGTCAGCCGGGAAAATAAAAGTAGGAATAAGTATTGGAGATCTCAACGGCATTGGAAGTGAGATCGTGCTGAAGACTTTTGAGGATGTGAGGATGCTCGAGCTTTGTACACCCGTGATCTTTGCTTCGGCTAAGCTCATTACCTTCTTTAAAAAGAGATACAATTCAGAAATTAACTTCCAGGGTGTGGAAGATGCTTCCCAGGCCATTGATGGTAAGGTGAACGTTGTGAACGTGTGGAAGGAAAACGTAAATGTAAATTTTGGAACCGAAGATAAAGACGCAGGAGCCTACGCCTTTAAATCTCTTGAAGCGGCCACGGCGGCATTAAAAAAGGGCGATGTTGACGTATTGGTAACTGCTCCTATTAATAAGCATACCATTCAAAGCGAAAATTTCAAGTTTCCGGGGCATACAGATTATCTGGCAAAAGAACTGGAAGGAGAAAGTCTTATGTTCATGATCACAGATACCCTGAGAGTGGGCTTGCTAACAGATCATGTGGCGGTGAAAGATGTGGCGGCCACCATCACTCCTCAGCTCATAGAAAAGAAGATAAAGATCATATATAAGGCTTTGCAGCAGGATTTCCAGATCGCACAGCCAAAGATCGCCGTGCTGGGAATCAATCCGCATAGCGGAGACAGCGGAGTAATTGGGAAAGAAGATGAAGAAATTCTAAAACCAACTCTTGAAAAGATAAGGAACAGCGGAAAGATCATTTTTGGCCCTTATTCGGCCGACAGCTTTTTTGGTTCGGGCAACTACAAGAACTTTGATGCGGTTGTAGCTGCTTATCACGATCAGGGACTTATTCCGTTTAAGACGCTTTCCTTCGGAAATGGCGTAAACTTTACCGCCGGTCTTAGTCAAGGTTAGAACTTCCCCCGATCATGGTACAGCTTATGAAATTGCAGGTAAGAATGAAGCCGATCATCACTCTTTTCAGGAGGCCGTCTACAAGGCGATAGATATTTTCAGAAATAGACAGGAATATCTTGAACTCACCGAAAATGTACTTAAAAAACAAGGGAAAAAGATATAAACAAAAATTTGTTTATAAAGAAGTCCCAATTCATTAATTTTTATATCTTTGCACCCGCCTTATCCTAAGGGTATGGCACTCGAAACTGAAGATGAAATGAGGAAACTAAAGGAGTTTACAATCCCTTTTGTTGGATTGAAACAGGGAAAACACAGCTTCGAGTACGAGATTGACAACAAGTTCTTTGAACATTTTGAATACGATGAATTTAACAGTGCAAACGTTAAGGTAAATCTTCTTTTAGAGAAGAAATCTACCATGATGGAATTCACTTTTAAAGCATCGGGAACGGTAAATCTCTTTTGTGACCTTACCAATGAACCTTACGATCAGCCAATCGAAAGCGAGCTGTTTTTAGTGGTGAAGTTTGGGCAGGAATACAATGATGATAATGAGGATATTTTGATCCTTCCGCATGGAGAGTTTGAGATCAATGTACAACAATACATTTATGAGCTCATCGTACTGGCCGTTCCTTCAAAAAGAGTTCATCCCGGGGTTCTTGACGGTTCCCTACAGTCTGAAGTACTCGAAAAACTGGAAGAATTAAGTCCCAAAGAGAAGGAGATCAAGGAGGAAGAAGATATTGATCCTCGTTGGAACAAATTAAAGAATTTATTAAACGATAAATAAAAAGCAGCCATGGCACATCCTAAGAGAAAGACCTCAAAAACGAGGAGAGATAAAAGAAGAACGCATTATAAAGCATCTGTTCCGCAAATCGCTACAGATCCTACTACAGGAGAAGCACATTTGTACCACAGAGCTCACTGGCATGAAGGTAAACTTTATTACCGTGGTCAGGTTTTGATCGATAACACAGAAGAAGTAGAGGCTTAGTAAGAAAGAGCTTTGAAAACTATACAGAACTCTCACATTGTGAGAGTTTTTTGTTTTAGTGCTAAAAACACCTTAATTTGCACCGCTGTACAATGAAGTTTTAGTAAATTCCTGATTCTTTAGGTGTTGATAATCTTCTGAATACCAAGGGCATAAAATACGATTTTATGAATAAAAGAACAGCAGCAATTACAGCTGTAGGCGCATATGTACCCGAGTACGTATTGACCAATAAGATCCTTGAGACCATGGTCGATACTAATGATGAGTGGATCACTTCAAGAACGGGGATCAAAGAGCGCAGAATTCTTAAAGACTCAGATAAAGGTACTTCCTATCTAGCAATACAAGCCGCAAAAAATCTTATTGAAAAATCAAATCTTGATCCTGCCGAAATTGACATGGTCATTATGGCCACGGCTACGCCAGATCTTCCTGTAGCAGCTACCGGTGTTTATGTAGCCACAGAGATTGGCGCGGTCAATGCATTTGCTTACGACCTGCAGGCAGCCTGCTCCAGTTTTCTCTACGGAATGTCCACTGCAGCCGCCTATATTGAATCGGGAAAATATAAGAAGGTTCTTGTAATTGGTGCAGATAAAATGTCCTCTATTATAGACTATACAGACAGGACGACCTGTATCATCTTTGGTGATGGGGCCGGGGCTGCACTTTTTGAACCCAATGAAGAAGGTCTTGGTCTGCAAGACGAGATTTTGAGAAGCGACGGAAGAGGCAGGGAATTTCTAAAGATCACTGCCGGAGGTTCACTTGTACCTGCGACAGCACAAACCGTAGCCGATAAACAGCATTATGTGTTCCAGGACGGGAAAACTGTTTTCAAATTCGCCGTGACCAACATGGCCGATGTGAGCGCGCAGATCATGGAACGGAATAATTTAACCAGAGATGATGTAGACTGGCTGGTGCCGCACCAGGCAAACCGCAGGATCATTGACGCGACTTCTAACCGAATGGGTCTGGAAGATTCTAAAGTACTTATGAACATTCAACGTTATGGAAATACCACTTCGGCAACTTTGCCGTTGCTATTAAGTGACTTTGAAAAACAGTTCAAAAAAGGAGATAATCTAATCTTTGCTTCATTTGGAGGCGGGTTCACATGGGGCTCTGTCTATCTAAAATGGGCATACAATTCTTAAAAACACCCAACACTAAATATTATGGATTTAAAGGAAATTCAGAATTTGATCAAATTCGTGGCGAAGTCCGGGGCCAGTGAAGTAAAGCTGGAGATGGATGATGTGAAGATCACCATCAAGACCGGGTCTGAAGACAGGGAGACCACGATCGTACAACAGGTTCCTATGGCAGGAATGCAGGCGCAGCCACAGCAGCCGCAAATGCCGCAGCAACAACAGGCACCTGCTCCCCAGCAACAGGAAACTCCATCTTCAGGCGCAGAAAAAGAAGCCCAGGAAGATTCAAAATATATCACTGTGAAATCTCCTATTATTGGAACTTTCTACAGAAAACCTTCACCCGACAAAGGACCTTTTGTTGAGGTAGGTGATTCAGTCAAAGAAGGAGATGTGCTTTGTGTGATCGAGGCGATGAAACTCTTTAATGAGATCGAAAGTGAAGTATCAGGTAAGATCGTAAAAGTGCTTGTCGATGATTCTTCTCCGGTAGAATTCGACCAACCACTGTTCTTAGTAGATCCATCTTAACAGCTTCAGAAAATAGCTTTTTCAAGGCTTAAAAAAACAGGTATGTTCAAAAAAATACTTATTGCCAACAGGGGAGAGATCGCCCTACGCGTTATTCGCACCTGTAAGGAAATGGGGATAAAAACTGTGGCGGTTTACTCTACTGCCGATGCAGAGAGCCTTCACGTGCGTTTTGCCGATGAAGCCGTATGTATAGGGCCTCCCGCCAAGTAACCTTTCTTACCTAAAGATCGCCAACATCATTGCAGCTGCAGAGATCACCAATGCAGATGCCATTCATCCCGGCTACGGCTTTCTTGCCGAAAATGCCAAATTTTCAAAGATCTGTGCAGAGCATGACATCAAGTTCATTGGTGCCAGCCCAGATATGATCGCGAAAATGGGAGACAAAGCCACCGCGAAAGCTACTATGAGAGCCGCGGGCGTGCCGTGTGTTCCGGGGTCTGAAGGTATTCTTGCAGATTTCGAAGAAGCAGAAAGACTGGCCGTAGAAATTGGCTATCCCGTGATGCTTAAGGCTACTGCCGGCGGTGGAGGAAAAGGAATGCGCGCCGTTTGGAAGAAAGAAGACCTGCGCAAGGCCTGGGATTCTGCAAGACAGGAAGCAGGCGCTGCTTTTGGCAACGACGGCATGTACATGGAAAAATTGATCGAGGAACCTCGTCACATCGAGATCCAGGTCGTGGGAGACAGCTCTGGAAAGGCCTGTCACCTTTCCGAAAGGGATTGTTCCATCCAGCGTCGTCACCAGAAATTAACAGAAGAAACTCCATCTCCTTTTATGACCGATAAGCTTCGGAAACAAATGGGAGACGCAGCCGTAAAAGCTGCCGAATTTATCAAGTACGAAGGTGCGGGCACGGTTGAATTCCTTGTTGATAAACACCGCAACTTCTATTTCATGGAGATGAACACGCGAATCCAGGTGGAACACCCAATTACCGAGCAGGTGATCGATTACGACCTTATTCGGGAGCAGATCCTTGTGGCAGCGGGAATCCCGATTTCCGGAAAGAACTATGTACCGCAGCTGCACTCCATCGAGTGCCGAATCAATGCCGAAGATCCTTACAACGACTTTAGGCCGTCACCGGGAAGGATCACCAACCTGCATGCGCCGGGAGGCCATGGGGTGAGGATCGATACCCACGTGTACAGCGGATATGTGATTCCGCCAAACTATGACTCGATGATCGCCAAGTTGATCACCACTGCGCAAACCCGTGAAGAGGCGATCAACAAGATGAAACGTGCGCTTGACGAGTTCGTGATCGAAGGCGTGAAGACCACAATTCCTTTCCACAGGCAGTTGATGGACGAGCCCGATTATGTGGCCGGTAACTACACCACGAAATTCATGGAAGACTTCAAGATGAAGCCCATCGAACAATAAGAGTCAAAAATGACATTTTTGAAGCCCCTTGTTTTAAGGGGCTTTTTTTTTTGGCTTCTATTAGCCATTAACTAATAACTATTTTCTATTATTTAAATAAGGGCGTTCGCTTTCTCGCTGCGGCTCAAAAGCGGCGGGCTATCCGTTTCTAGTTTTAAAAAGCTGCGGCTTTTTAAAAGCTATACACTACTATCCCTAACGCGTCTTTACCAGGTCCATTTTCTATTGACTATTCAACTATTCACTATTTTCATACCTTTAGATGCTTCAGACTTCAAAAAAAGGCATTTTATGAACTTCTCCTTCTGGGAATACGACTCCTGGTTCTCCAATGTAGATTTTACCATCATAGGCAGCGGCATCACCGGCCTTAACTGCGCCTGGGAGCTGCAAAAGAAGCATCCCAAGGCAAAAGTGCTCGTCCTCGAACGCGGACTCCTGCCCAACGGTGCCAGCACCAAGAATGCCGGCTTCGCCTGCTTTGGGAGCATTTCAGAGATCCTCGACGACCTCGATTCCCATTCCGAAGAAGAGGTGGTGAAGCTGGTAGAAAAGCGCGTAAAAGGGCTGCAGCTGCTTCGGGAGAATTTAGGAGATGAGAACATTGGCTATGAAGCCCACGGTGGTTATGAGCTTTTTACCAGGGAAGACGCAGAAGCTTCTGGAAACCTGCGTCTCAAAAATGCCAAAAATAAACAGTCTCCTAAACCCCATTTTTGGATCCGATGTTTTTAGTGTTCGCGAGAATTCTTTCGGCTTTAAAAATATTCAGCAGCAATTGATCTTCAGTAAATTTGAAGGCCAGATTGATACCGGTAAAATGATGAGCTCGCTGCTGCACAAGGTACAGGCGGCAGGGGTAAAGATCCTGAACAGCATCAACGTCAACGAATTCATAGAAGCAGGTGCTTCGGTAGAAGTGAAGACCGACGAACTTTAGCTTCAAAACGGAAAAGCTTTTTGTAGCCACCAACGGTTTCGCGTCCCAGCTGGGTTTTTCCGAAGTAAAACCTGCACGCGCACAGGTCTTGATCACCAAACCCATAAAAGATCTGCATATAAAAGGCACTTTCCACCTCGATAAAGGCTACTACTATTTCAGAAATGTCGGCGACAGGATCCTCTTTGGCGGCGGCAGAAATCTTGACTTTAAAGCCGAAGAAACCACAGAAATGGAGCAGACTGCACTTATTCAAAATAGGCTGGAAGAACTGCTGCAAAACACCGTTTTACCCGAACATTCTTTTGAGGTGGAGCAGTCGCTGGAGCGGAATTATGGGTGTGGGCGCTCAAAAAAAACCGATTGTGGAACAGGTATCCAAAAATGTGTTTTGCGGTGTTCGTTTAGGTGGCATGGGCGTGGCCATTGGCAGCCAGGTAGGCAAAGAACTCGCTCAATTAATCGATTGATCTATGAAGAAAATTTTCCGATTTATATTAAAAGCCATTCTGTGGCTGTTCCTTTTCAGCATTTTTATGGTATTGCTTTATAAATGGGTGCCGGTGCCTTTTACGCCGCTCATGGCGATCAGGTATTTTGAACATCCCGAAGAGCAAATACGTCACGATTGGGTGCCTATGGAAGAGATCAACCCAAACCTTCCTTTGGCCGTGGTGGCGAGTGAAGACCAGAATTTCCTTAACCACAGCGGATTTGACTACGAAGCGATTAAAAAGGCCATAGCCGAAAGTAAACGCCGCAACCGCAGTCGTGGTGCCAGTACCATTTCACAGCAGACCGCGAAAAATGTGTTTTTGTGGCCGGGACGCAGCTGGTTCAGGAAAGGGGTGGAGGTATATTTCACCTTTTTAATCGAAGTTCTCTGGAGCAAAGAACGTATTCTGGAAGTTTACCTTAATTCTATTGAAATGGGCAAAGGCGTTTATGGCGCCGAGGCGGCTTCCCGCTTTTGGTTCAACAAACCTGCTGCAAAACTCAGCCAGTATGAGGCTGCGGCATTGGCAGCCGTGCTGCCCAATCCGCGGGAATATCGCGCTAATCCTGCAAGTGCTTATATTCAAGGAAGAAAATCCTGGATCGTGCGACAGATGAACAACCTTGGCCGTCTAAAATTCGACTGACATGACGGAGCTCAAAAAACGGCTTTTTGAAGCCTGTGAAAATTATGTGGAAGAAAGGATCGCACGTGTAGAAAAGGCAGTAAAGGACCTTGAGGAAGCGCTAAAATTGGAGACCAAATGCTCAATGGGCGACAAATATGAAACCGGAAGGGCAATGCTCCACCTGGAGTTCGAAAAACTTTCTGCGCAGCACGAGCAGTACAGGAAGCTGCGAAAAACGCTGAGAATGATTCCTGAAAAGACTTCTCAAAATGTCACTTTTGGAAGTGCAGTAGAAACCTCGGCCGCAAATTATTTTATCGCTATTCCCGCAGGAGAAATAAAGATAGATGACAAAACCTTTTACGCTGTAGGTGCTGCTTCGCCTATCGCACAGGCGCTCATGAATAAAACTTCCGGCGAAGAAGTAACTTTTGGAGGGAAAAAACTAGCGATTAAAAAAATTTTTTGATCCTCTCTACTTCAGCTAACGCACCCGCATTTCGAGCAATTCAGGAGCTATTGTGAGCTGTACTTCTTTTCCTGCTGTTAGTTCATTTCTACTTTCAAACAAGAGGCTGTGACCGTCATATTCGGCTTCAATTAGAAAATGACTGCCTTTGAAAAATGACTTTTTGACGATCGCCTTAATAGCGTTTTCATTCCCTTTTGAAAGTTGGATCTCATGCGGATAGATCACCAGTTTTTTACGGCTGCCCCGGTGGGGCAAAAAAAGTTCGGCAGGAAGTTCGTTCACCTCTCCAAAAAGTGAAGCCACATAGGCATTCTTGGGATTTTTGTAGAGGTCCTGTGGTTTTCCTTTAACAATGATGCGCCCAGCTTTCATCACGAAAGAATGATCGGCAAACGAAAGGGCATCTGTACTGTCATGAGTGGCGACGATAACGGTGATGTTGTTCTGCCTGAGGTGCGAAAAAAGGTTTCTGCGCAGTTTGTTCTTTCTAAAATGATCAATGTGGCTGAAAGGCTCATCCAGCAATAAAACTTCTGGTGGTTTTGCCAGAACTCTTGCCAAAGCGACCCGCTGCTGTTGGCCTCCGCTCAATAATCTGGCCTTCACCCTCGCCAATTCCCGCATCTCGACCAGGTCCAGCAGCTCATTTACCCGTTGCTGCTTCTTCCGCGGATACATATTTGAAAGATACTTTCCTACATTGTCGGCTACGCTAAGAGAAGGCATCAGGTCGAAATCCTGGGTGAGGTATTTCATGAAATCTTCCCCGGGAACTAAATTGAAGTTGGGGCCAAGCAGCTGTTCATCGTCCCAGAAGATCTTTCCGTCGACGTGATGTAAGCCGTAAATTGATTGAAGTAAAGTGCTTTTTCCGCAGCCGCTTGCACCAATAAGGGAGACATTTTCTCCTTTTTCAATACTAAAGCTGAGGTTCTTTAAAAAAGGCTTATTCGTGTAGCCAAAGGAGAGGTTCCTGACCCGTAACATAAGGAGGAGATTTACTCCTACAAATTTACTGTATTAAAATGAAAAAGCCTTCCGAAGAAGGCTTTAGAACGATTATAAATTCAGGCTGTTTTACTTCTTAACAGTTTGATTTGGCAAACTGGTATAACCCATGTTATACAGCGTAAAACCAAACAGATCTGCGTACTGCTCAATGGTCTTACTCACCGGAGTTCCCGCACCGTGGCCGGCATTGGTCTCGATCCTGATCAAGACAGGAGCGTCACCGGCCTGTTTTTCCTGCAGTTCTGCAGCAAATTTAAACGAATGCGCAGGTACCACGCGGTCATCATGGTCTCCCGTAGTCACCAGGGTTGCAGGATATTTCACGCCTGCCTTCACATTGTGAACCGGGGAATAACCCTTCAAATAATTAAACATTTCTTCGCTGTCCTGTGCAGTTCCATAGTCGTAGGACCAGCCGGCACCTGCGGTGAAAGTGTTGTAGCGCAGCATATCCATCACGCCCACGGCCGGTAAAGCCACCTTCATGAGGTCCGGGCGCTGAGTCATAGTCGCACCAACGAGCAAACCACCGTTAGAACCTCCACGAATAGCGAGGTAATCTTTTGAGGTGTAGTTGTTATCGATCAAATACTCGGCGGCGGCGATAAAGTCGTCAAAAACGTTCTGTTTTTTCATCTTAATCCCTGCATCGTGCCAGTCTTTACCATACTCTCCGCCCCCGCGAAGGTTTGGCACCGCGTAAATTCCGCCCTGCTCCATCCACACCGCGTTTGCAATGCTAAAGGAAGGCGTAAGGCTAATATCAAAACCGCCGTAGCCGTAAAGAATCGTAGGATTTTTCCCGTTCATCTCGATGCCTTTTTTGTGGGTGATGATCATTGGGATCTTTGTGCCGTCTTTGGAAGTATAAAATACCTGGTCGCTGGTGTAATCTTCAGGATTAAAATCGATGTCGGGCTTGTTGTACAATTCTGAAGTTCCTGCCTTTATTTCGTACTTGTAAATACTTGGCGGAGTCACATAATTGGTGAAGGTATAATACAGCTCATTTTCCTCTTTTTTGGCACTGAAACCTCCGGCAGTACCAACTCCCGGCAGTTCAACTTCTCTTACCAAATTACCGTCGTAATCGTACTGTTTTACGTTGGAAACCGCGTCTTTCATATACTCGGTGAAGATGTAGCCACCGGCAGTAGAAGGGGAAAGCACGTTTTCGGTTTCGGGAATAAAATCATCCCAATTTTCGGGTGCAGGATTGGCAGCGTCAACAGTAACAATCTTACGGTTCGCAGCATTCCTGTTGGTCACCAAATATAATTTACTGCCCACATTGTCCAGGACATAAGTATCTGTATCTTCATTGCCAATAATGGTGTCCAGGGTTGGATTTTCTTCGGAAAGATCCATCATAAACAACTTTCCTCCCGAAGTAGAATTCCTGGCCGAAATGAACAGGTAGTTATTGTCTTCAGAAACGCTGCCACCCACATAGCGGTGCTTTTGATCTGCGCTTCCGCCGAAAACCAGTTTGTCCTCATTTTGATTTGTTCCCAGTTTGTGGTAGTACAGCTTGTGCTGATCTGTCTTGGCCGAAAGTTCACTTCCTTCAGGCTTATCATAGCTGGAGTAGTAGAAGCCTTCGTCGCCTTTCCAGGAAATTCCGCTGAATTTTACATCTACAATAGTATCTTCCTTGATCTCGCGGGTTTCGGCATCCATAACGATGATCTTTCTCCAGTCGCTTCCGCCTTCAGAAATGGAATAAGCGAGGGTTTTTCCGTCTTCAGAAAAATTCATTTCTCCAAGAGAAGTCGTGCCGTCTTCACTGAACTTGTTAGGGTCAAGAAAAACTTCCGGTGTATCGTTTTCAGATTTTTTGCGGTAGATCACATATTGGTTTTGCAGACCGTCGTTCTTTGCGAAATAGATGTAGCCGCCTTCCTTGAAAGGCGCGCCAATCTTCTCATAGTTCCAAAGATCAGACAGCCTTTGCTTTAGTTGCTCCCTAAAAGGTATTTTTTCCAGGTAGCCGAAGGTGACCTCATTTTGAGCCTTGACCCAGGCTTCGGTTTCGGCGCTGCGGTCATTTTCCAGCCAGCGATAGGGATCTTTTACTTCGGTTCCGAAATATGTATCTACGGTATCAACCTTTTTTGTTTCAGGATAATCCAAAGTAGTGGTGTTTTTAGAGATTTGATCTGCGCAAGACACGAGTGCACTCGCGGCGAAGACTGTAAAAAGAGTTTTTTTCATGGGTTTGATTTCAAGAAGTCTAAATGTAGAAAATTTCCTTCAAATCCTGTTAAAAAACAAGAGGCCGCTCCTTTTGAGCGGCCTTAGAAAGCAACTCTGGCAAAGTTCCAAACTTTGCCAGAGTTAGAACTTTGCCAGAGTTATATTTTAAACCAGCTTTTCCTTCACCAGGTATTCTGCGATCTGTACTGCGTTTGTTGCGGCACCTTTTCTAAGGTTATCGGCCACGATCCACATGTTGAGTGAATTAGGCTGTGACAGATCTCTTCTTATTCTGCCTACGAAAACATCGTCTTTACCTTCGGCATAAATAGGCATTGGGTAGGTGTTCACGTCAAGATTGTCCTGCACGGTGATGCCGGGGAAGTCGCTGAGCAACCTGCGCACGTCGTTCACCTCAAAATCATTTTCAAAAGTTACGTTTACAGATTCGCTGTGGCCGCCCACTACGGGGATACGAATCGCAGTTGCAGTAACGGCTACTGTATCATCTCTAAGGATCTTTTTGGTCTCATTGGTAAGCTTCATCTCCTCTTTGGTATAACCATTTTCCTCAAAAACATCGCAGTGCGGAATGGCATTGCGGTGAATAGGGTAAGGATAAGCCATTTCACCTTTTTCGCCCTTATATTCATTCTCCAGCTGCTGTACCGCCTTTACGCCTGTACCTGTAATCGACTGATAAGTAGAAACTACCACTCGTTTAATAGTATATTTCTTATGCAACGGCGCCAAAGCCATCACCATTTGGATAGTGGAACAGTTGGGGTTGGCAATGATCTTGTCTTCTGAAGTTATTTCTGAAGCGTTGATCTCCGGGACTACCAGTTTCTTGGCGGGATCCATCCTCCAGGCCGAAGAGTTGTCGATCACGGTTGTGCCAACTGCGGCGAACTGTGGCGCCCATTCCAGGGAAGTGCCACCGCCTGCAGAAAAGAGGGCAATGTCGGGTCTCTGATTGACGGCATCTTCTAAACCTATGACCTCGTATTCTTTGTCTTTGAATTTGATCTTTGCTGCCTATTGATCTTTCTGAAGCTACCGGTAATAATTCGGTTACCGGGAAATTGCGCTCTTCCAGCACCTGTAACATCACGCGGCCCACCATTCCGGTAGCGCCTACTACTGCTATTTTCATGTTTCTTGTAAATTAAATTTAAGATCTCTCAAAAATGACATTTTTGAGAGGTGAATTTTCCACCTTAGACCTCACAGGTTTCAAAAACCTGTGAGGTCTGTGAGACTGGCTGCAAAGGTATTGTACTCGTGAGAATAAAGAGAATGCCTTCCGAAGAAAAATGGCTTCAGAATTAATTTTATAACCACTTTGCACAAATTGTTAAATATGAGGGGCAACAAAAAAAGACCCTGAAACAAGTTCAGGGTTTAGTCCTGAAATACTTCAGGAGTTGTTTAAAAATATGCAGTGTAGCGGTTACTACGAGCGTTCAATTTATCGTTGAAAGTACAACTGTTTCACATATTTCCCGCGCATGCCGGGAACAGCCATTTTCCATATCTCTTTTTTCTCCAGAATGCCCATGGCATTCAAACGCATCCCGTCCAGCAGCGTCCTGTAGACGAAAACGTAAAGTGCCAGCAGCACCAGGTTAGTATACTCAGGTAAGCTGTCCCAGGAAACTGCAAGCAGGATTCCGGGGGCTAAGAAAAGGAAGTAGTATAAAAAGATGTTTTTCATTATGCTTTACCTGTATTTTGCTTCTTCAGTTCATCGCGAATCTGGGTAAGCAATTCTTCCTGGCTTGGTCCTTTAGGCTCGACCAGCTTGGGCGCTTCTTTTTCTTTCTTGGTCTTTTCATACGCCCTGAGTACCAAAAATATGAAAAAAGCTACAATAATAAAGTAGATAATCGCCTGAATTACATTTCCATAGGTCAAAACAGCGGCTTCGGCTTCTTTGGCCGCGTCGAGAGTTTCATAATGCTTTCCATCCAGGGAAATGAATTTTTGAGAAAAATCAACCCCACCGGTGATTACTCCTATTAGCGGCATAATAATATCGGCCACAACCGAGGACACGATCTTGTTAAATGCGCCTCCAACAACTACCGCAGTGGCCAATGCGATAATATCGCCTTTCATTAAAAAGGTCTTGAAATCTTTAAAAAATGCCATTTAAAACGAGGTTTTAGGGTTAGTCTATTTAAAGATACTTAATTTTTACTCTACAAGCTTTCTTTTTACCCTTTGGGAGATCCCTGTGATCAATTCGTAAGAAATCGTATTTCCTTTTGAGGCAAATTCGGTTGCGTGTTGAGGTCCCCCAAAGATGATCACCTCGTCTCCTTCTTCACAGTCAATGCCGGTAATGTCTATCATGAGCATATCCATACAAACATTTCCAATGATGGGGGCATAATGACCATTGACAATGACTCCTGCGCGACCGTTGCCGTACTGCCTGTTGATTCCGTCGGCATGACCAATGGGAAGGGTAGCAGTTTTGGTAGGTCTTTCGGCTATAAAAGCACGGTTATAACCTACTGAATCTCCTTTTTCGATCTCGTGGATTTGGGAAATAATGGTCTTTAAAGTTCCAATAGGTTTTAGCTTTTGGTCTTCGCCTTCTTCATTTCCGAAGCCGTAGAGACCAATCCCCGTGCGCACCATATCAAACGCCGCCTCGGGATAATTGATCACCCCCGAGGTATTGCAGATGTGCAGCAAAGGCTGATATCCCAGGACATCAAAAAGTTCCAGTGCGATTTTTCGGAAAGTATGGATCTGTTTTAATGTGAATTCCCGCTCGCGCCAGTCTTCACTTGCCGCGAGATGAGAAAAGAAAGAGGCTGCTTTTACTGCCGGGGTGCCGGTGAGCAAGTCACCCACCACGCCTGTTTCGTCTATTGAAAACCCAAGCCTGTTAAGTCCGGTATTGAACTTGATGTGTACCGGGTAATTTTTCTGGTTAAGTTTTTCGGCAGTTTCAATGAATTCCTTAAGCACGAATTCGCTGTATAAGCTTGGCTCGAGACAATTCTCAATAAGTTCTTCGAAATTGTAAGACTGCGGGTGCAGCACTAAAATGGGAAGTTCAATGCCGGCTTTGCGAAGGGCAACTCCTTCCGAAGTATAGGCGACCGCAAAATAATCGGCACCCAGGTTAACAAGTTTTCTGGCAATACCCACCACGTCGCTTCCGTAGCCAAAAGCTTTGACTACCGCCATCATTTTGACGTTTTTATCTACTTTTGATCGTAAATATTTAAAATTGTGGGCTAGGGCATTAAGATCTATTTCAAGTACGGTCTCCCTGGCTTTCGGCATGTTCGCTTCTTTTATCTTTAACTTCTTCGGGGTCTTTCACCTCCATTGTCTTTAATTTTTCCCGCAACCGTGCCTTATAGAAAGCGGCGCGACTAAGCGGCTCATATTCCTCAGTTTCCCCCAGCAGAACGAGGTCTTCATTTGCTGTTTTTCGATAGCTGTATTGAGCAAGATTGCCGGTGCGGGTACATACGGCATGGACCTTTCGTAACATATTCGGCAGTTGCCATGAGGTTGGGCATGGGCCCAAAAGGATTTCCTTTAAAGTCCATATCCAGCCCGGCCACGATGACACGTACGCCCTTATTGGCAAGATCATTACAAACCGAAACGATCTCCTGGTCAAAGAACTGTGCCTCGTCAATGCCCACCACGTCACAATCGTCGGCCAGCAACCTTATGTTAGCTGCCGCGGGCACGGGCGTGGAGCGTATTTCGTTGGAGTCGTGAGAGACCACCATTTCTTCGTTATAGCGAATGTCGATGGAAGGTTTGAAGATCTCCACCTTTTGTTTTGCAAATTTCGCGCGTTTGAGCCTGCGAATAAGCTCTTCGGTCTTTCCCGAGAACATCGATCCACATATCACTTCAATCCACCCAAATTGCTCCTTATGATTTACTGTATTTTCGAGAAACATTTTGTATTTTTCAAGACCAAAAACAAAGGTCACTTGCGATAAAGGTGATACAAATTTATTAAAAATACAACCGCCCTGGAGCGGGAAGCATTAAAGTTATGAAAAAGCAACTGAAAGAGGAATTAACAACTTTGGCCGGAAAAATTGTGCATCTTAAAGACGCGCAGGAAGTCTCGACCGGAGAGTTAAAGGAGCTTGCCAAGCAACTTTATGAAAAACTGACAGTGCTGCATTTTACCGAATCAAATTTGTTTTCTTCGGAAGTAAAAAAAGAGGAAAAACAGCAGCAGCCTACGGTGGAAACTGCTGTAAAAGTTGAGGCAGCACCAAAAAAGGAAAAAAAGCAGGAGCCTGTTGAAGCAGATGAATATGCTCCCAGCGGAATGGAGTACAACGATGACTCTGAAGCCATAACCGAACCCAACACCGAAAAAATAAAAGACATTGTTGCCCAGATGCCGGCCGAAAGCCAGCGTATAGATGAACTTTTTGACCATGTAGATCCACCGGCCTATAAGAAAAATGATATGGAGGACATTGGCGGAGTACATTATGACCAACTGCCGGAATTCGAACCTGTTAATAGAAATGGACAACAAGAACGGCCGAGATCGCTCAATGACCGCCTCAAAAAAGGGATCAATATTGGTGTGAACGACAAACTCGCCTTTATAAAACACCTGTTTGACGGTAGCACTACAGATTATAACCGGGTGCTTTCCCAGTTGAGCACGCTAAAGACCCAGGAGGAGGCCTTTAATTTTGTTGCCAATATGGTGAAACCGGACTATAATAACTGGGAAGGTAAAGAAGATTATGAGACCAGGTTCCTGGATATTATAGCCAAGAAATACGAGTAAAACCCATTCATGTCCAAACTTTATTTAGTTCCCACACCAATTGGTAACCTGGAGGATATAACTTTTCGCGCTATAAGGATTCTCAAAGAAGTTGATCTTATTCTCGCCGAAGATACCCGTAACAGCGGGAAATTGCTGAAACACTTCGAGATCAACACCCCAATGCAAAGCCATCACATGCACAACGAGCACAAGACGGTTGAGGGTGTGGTGCGGCAAATCCAAAACGGGAAAACCATTGCACTAATCAGCGATGCGGGTACCCCCGCTATAAGTGACCCCGGGTTTTTACTTACGCGGGCATGTATCGAGGCCGGAGTAGAAGTGGACTGCCTTCCCGGAGCTACTGCTTTTGTGCCGGCACTTGTCAACAGCGGACTCCCTAATGATAAATTTGTTTTTGAAGGCTTTCTTCCTGTTAAAAAAGGAAGACAAACCCGGCTGCAGCTTCTTGCTGAAGAAACCCGAACCATTGTGCTTTATGAATCTCCTCATAAACTGCTGAAGACGCTTGCGCAGCTAGGGGAATTTTTTGGAGAGGACCGGCAAATCTCTGTCTCAAGGGAGATAAGCAAATTGCATGAGGAAACAGTGAGAGGTACAGTTGCCGAAGTACTGGCGCATTACGAGCAGAAACCTCCAAAGGGAGAAATTGTGCTTGTTATTGGAGCCAGGAAGACCTGAAGCGCCAAAAAGAGGAAAATTCTTCAATTCTTACTTTCTGCAGTTCCTGTAGGAACAATATAAGCCAAACAAATCTTTACTTTTAAAAAAAATTGAACATGCGCTGGACCCTTAAACCTAAACCCGATCCCGAGATAGTTTCACATCTGCAAAAAGTGCTCGGTGTAGGCAAGCCCATCGCATCTTTACTCGCCCAGCGTGGAATTTCCACTTTCGAAGAGGCAAAAAAGTTCTTCAGGCCTTCTCTTGAAGATCTGCACGATCCTTTTTTGATGCAGGACATGGAGGTAGCGGTAAATCGGGTCCAGCTGGCACTCGAAAAAGGGGAAAACATCATGGTCTATGGCGACTATGATGTAGATGGTACGACCAGCGTTGCCCTTGTT
The DNA here is from genome assembly GCA_963739625.1 of uncultured Flavobacteriaceae bacterium. Lineage (GTDB taxonomy): Bacteria > Bacteroidota > Bacteroidia > Flavobacteriales > Flavobacteriaceae > Salinimicrobium. Next base: position 46,042 of record CAVUAU010000004.1, on the reverse strand, counting down.
TCTTCTTACCTAAAGACATTTTATCCCAATGTAGCCACTTACATTCCAGATCGCTATGATGAGGGCTACGGGATCTCCTATAAAGGAATTGATTTTGCAGCAGACAATGATATCAGTCTCATCATTGCTCTTGACTGCGGAATTAAAGCCATAGACAAGGTGGCTTATGCTTCAGAAAAAGGTATTGATTTTGTCATTTGTGATCACCACAGGCCGGGAGCCGAGATCCCGCAGGCTGTGGCTGTTCTGGATCCAAAAAGGGCAGACTGCAACTATCCGTACAAAGAACTTTGCGGCTGTGGGGTCGGTTTCAAACTGTTACAGGCGCTGGCAGAGAAAAGACAGGAGCCGTTTGAAACACTTATTCCATATCTCGATTTGGTGGCTACGGCAATTGGTGCCGACATAGTTCCCATAACAGGAGAAAACAGAATCCTTGCCTACCACGGTCTCAACGTGATCAATGCTGCGCCAAGGGCCGGTTTTAAAGCCATTATTGAGCAGGTAAAAAAGCAGACCCTCACCATCTCTGATGTTGTTTTCATTATTGCGCCCCGTATCAATGCGGCCGGCCGAATGAAACATGGTTTGCATGCCGTAAATCTTCTTACCGAAAATGATGAAGCACAGGCAAAGATCTTTGCTGCAGAGATAGAAAATTATAATAAGGAAAGAAGGGAAGCAGATCAAGCCATTACCCTTGAAGCGCTCGCACAAATTGAAGAATTGAAGGAGCAGGAGCGGTTAACAACTGTTGTTTACCAGGAAGACTGGCACAAAGGTGTGATTGGGATCGTAGCTTCGCGACTCACAGAAACTTATTACCGTCCCACCCTTGTCTTCACGCGCAGTGGAGAAAAACTGGCTGCTTCGGCACGATCTGTCAAAGGATTTGATGTTTACGACGCCCTTGAAGGTTGCAGCGAGTATATCGAACAATTTGGAGGACATAAATACGCCGCAGGATTGACCCTGCTGGAGCAGCAATATGAAAACTTTAAAAATAAATTTGAAGAGGTGGTTTCCGCCAGCATCGACAAGAACCTCTTAACGCCCGAGATCTCTATTGATGCAGAAATTGATCTTAAGGACATTACTTCAAAGTTTTACCGCATCCTAAAGCAGTTCGCCCCGCACGGTCCGGGGAACATGAGCCCTGTTTTTATGGCAACGGGAGTGACAGATACCGGCTATGCGAAATGCGTGGGTGGTGACCTTAAGCATCTTAAGTGCCGACTCAAAAGTAAATCGGCTTCTGCCGGGATTTAGCGCCATAGGTTTTGATCTTGGCAATAAGTGTGACCTTTTGGCCAATGCAGGCAAAGTGAGAGCCGCTTTTTGTGTAGAAGAGAATGAATTCAACGGGAATGTAAATCTTCAGTTAAAACTTAAAGATATTGAGGCTCTGTAAGAGGTAGATTACATCAATGTCTTCTTTTTGTTTTCCCTTTCTTACATAAAAAAATCTTCACTGTTTTTAAACTAATTTCCCTGTAGTTGGTCTAAAAAAGTTTTTGATAATCAAGTCTTTACATATCTTAGCAAAGCCATAACATAAGTAGGTTAAGTTCATGGTAGATTTGGGGCAAAAAAAGGTGGAGCTTTCCACCTTTTTTTATGTGCAATAAATTCTATAAAAAAAGCTGCCGGAAAAGTCCTTTTCCGGCAGCTTACTTGAGAAACCTTAGGTTCCTAATCTATTTTTGCTGAGCGTATCTTTTGGATACTTCTTCCCAGTTAATCACGTTAAAGAACGCTTCAATATAAGCCGGTCTCTGGTTTTGGTATTTGAGGTAGTATGCATGCTCCCAAACGTCCATTCCAAGAATAGGAGTTCCGCCGCAGCCAACACCCGGCATAAGTGGGTTATCCTGGTTAGGAGTAGAACAAATGTCCAACTCTCCGCCATCTTTTACGCAAAGCCATGCCCATCCAGATCCAAATCTTGTTGCTCCGGCTTTCGAGAATTCATCTTTAAAAGCGCTGAAAGAACCAAATTTCTTGTCAATTGCGCTGGCCAATTCACCCGAAGGTTTTCCGCCTCCGTTTGGAGACATGATCTCCCAGTAAAGGTTGTGGTTGTAGTAACCGCCCCCATTGTTGCGCACGGCCTTATTGTCCATATCGAGATTGTTGAGGATGTTCTCGATGTTTTTACCTTCCATGTCGGTACCTTTTACAGCATCGTTCAACTTATTCGTGTATCCGGCGTGGTGTTTATCGTGGTGGATCTCCATTGTTCTTGCGTCAATGTGAGGCTCCAATGCATCAAATGCGTATTTTAGTTTTGGTAACTCAAAAGCCATAGTTATACTTTTTTAAATGTTATTACTTAGATCAACTCCAAATTTAGAGATTCGGCTACTTAATTGGAATTATAATATGTTATAAAATCCTTAAACCTTTGGCTTTTTTGTAGGATTTTATCATGATAAAAAAGCCAATATCCTTAACTCATTGAAAACTACATAATTTGATTCCCGTCGGCTGCTGCTCTTGTTTGAGGATCATTTTATACATTAGTGGAAAAATTTTTGAAAAGCACAAACTCCTTTACAATTTACAATGCTTCGGCAGGATCTGGCAAAACCTTTACCCTTGTTAAAGAGTACCTCGTCCTGTTACTGCTGTCACCACGCAGCGATGGTTTCAAAAACATCCTTGCCATAACCTTTACCAACAAGGCTGTCGCCGAAATGAAGAGCCGCATCGTTGCTGCTCTCAGATCGGTATCTAAAGAAGTCCGCAGCCAAAAAGATGAAAACCTGCTGCAGATGCTGGCCGAAGAGACCGGTTTTATGCCACAGGAGATCCACCTTAAGAGTAAAGAAATTCTCAAGAGCATTATCCACAATTATGCTGCTTTTGAGGTTTCCACCATTGATGGTTTTACCCATCGCGTCTTAAGAACCTTTGCACGCGACCTTGACCTGCCGCTGAATTTCGAGGTGGAGCTGCGAACAGACGAGGTGCTCTCTGAAGCTGTTGATCGACTTATCAGCAAAGCAGGAGAAGACAAAGACCTTACCCGAGTCCTGGTGAATTTCGTTCTTAGCAAGACCGATGATGACAAAAGCTGGGATATTTCCCGCGATCTGCTGGAGATCGCAAGACTGCTCACACAAGAGACGAATTTGCCATTTTTGGAACTGCTCAAGCATAAGAAAATGGAGGATTTCCTTCAGCTTCAGAAAAAACTGAAGGGAAAAATGACATTTTTGGAAGCCGGAATGGTGAAGGCTTCCGAAGAATTTTTTGAGCTGCTGCAAAGCAATGGGCTCGAAAATGAGGATTTCAGCAGGTCTTCCTGTCCAAACTTTTTTCAGAAGGTAAAGGAGCTTGACCTAAGACCGCTAAAATTTGATCTAAAATGGCAGGCCGATCTCGAATGCGCGCCGCTCTACCCTAAAAAGATAAGTCAGGGCAAAAAAGGTATTTTAGATGAGCTGCAGCCCCAAATCTGGGAGCTGTACTGCAGGGTCAAAAAAGAGATTTTAGCACATCAATTTTTCCAGGCGGTCGAAAAGAACCTGGTGCCGCTGTCGTTGTTAAGCGCTATTCAAAACGAAATCGAGGCGATAAAGCAGGAGAATTCGGTGGTGTTGATCTCCGAATTTAATTCTACCATTGGAAAAACGGTAAAAGACCAGCCTGCTCCTTTTATTTACGAGCGGCTGGGGGAGCGATACCGCCATTATTTTATTGACGAATTTCAGGATACTTCCCAGCTGCAGTGGGAAAATCTAATTCCTCTGGTTGATCACACGCTCTCGGGCGGGAACGAAGGCCAGGACAGGGGTAGTCTTACCCTGGTGGGAGATGCTAAACAGTCGATCTACCGCTGGCGCGGCGGGAAAGCAGAGCAATTCATGGAGCTGTGCAAAGGCAAAAATCCATTTAATATAGAGAACAAAGAAGTGTTGGTGCTTCCCAAGAACTATAGGAGCGCCAAAACTATCGTCGATTTTAATAATGACTTTTTTAAGTTTTCTTCTTCCTGCTTTCAGCTGGAGGAGCACCGGGAGCTGTTCGACAAAAGCGGGCAGGAACCTGTTAGTGAGGATTGCGGTTATGTCAATATTTCCTTTGTGGAAGCCGAAAATGCCGAAGAAGAGATGCAGGCATATCCTGAAAGAGTACTGGAGATCATTAATGACCTGGCTGGAAAGCAGGTCTCGAAAAGTGATATTTGCATCCTTACCCGAAAAAGAAAGGAAAGCATCGGCATTGCGAACTTCTTAAATGAACACGGAGTCTCAGTTATTTCTGCGGAAAGTCTTTTGCTGAGCAGGTCTCCTGAAGTCAAATTCATCAATGACCTTCTTCAGCTTAGCATAGAAAAAGCAGATAAAAACCTGAAGTTCGACATTCTGGATTACCTGTTGGACAAGTATTCCGGAATTAAGGATCCCTATACATATATAAAGGAGGCGCTGGAGTTGGAAGGACAGCCGTTTTTTGACAGCTTCACCATATTTGGAGTAGATTTTAAGCTGGAACAGCTCAATGCCTTTTCGGTTTATGAGGCTGTGGAGTACATCATCAGGAGTTTTGGGCTGGTAAAGGATTCTAATGCCTATTTACAGTTCTTCCTGGATTTTGTTTACGAGACCTCTCATTCTGAAGGTGCCGGGATTTTCGGTTATCTGGAACTTTGGGAGCGAAAGAAGAATGATCTCAGCATTGTTGTGCCCGAAGGCGAAGATGCCGTGCAAATTATGACCATTCATAAGGCAAAGGGTCTGGAATTCCCGATTGTTATTTATCCGTTTGCGAACAGTCCTGTGACCGATGTTAGTCGTGATTCTCTTTGGATGGACCTTCCGGAAGAGCTTGAAAGCAGAGTACCGGTGGCGCTGCTAAGATCTTCAGAAAAAATGAAGGAGTGGGACGGGAGTGCGCCTCAGCTGTATGACGAACTCTGTTTCAACAGTCAGCTGGATGCTCTTAATGTGCTGTATGTCGCTTTGACCCGGCCGGTGCAGCAGCTTTACGTCATCTCCAAAAATGAAGTGGATAAAAAGGGGCAGGAAAATCAAAAGAAGTTTTCAGGGTTGCTCATTTCGTATCTGAAGTCGCTGGGAAAATGGAATGAAAGCAAGGAATATCATTTTGGAGACCCTAATGATCTTCCGCAACAGGTGGAGGAAAGAGAGGTTTCCCGGCAGCAGCAGGAATTTTTCTCTTCGGCGACCGAGGCCAACGGCATCTCAATCATTACTAGGTCAGGTGCACTGTGGGATTCCCGGCAAAAGGAGGCGATTGAAAAGGGGCAGTTGATCCATGATATTTTTTCAGAAATAACTTCAGAAAAAGACGTGGACCGGGTGCTCAAAAAAGCTTTGGAAGAGGGACGTTTTAAGGAACAGGAGGAAAAACAGATAAGAAATACCATTTTTGAGGTGATACGCCACCCTCAATTGCAGCAGTATTTTTCCGAAGAAATCCTTAGCTATAACGAGCGGGAGATCATTTCAGAAAAAGGGGAATTGCTGCGACCAGATCGCGTGATTATCGAGAATAAGAAGGTCAATATTATCGATTACAAAACCGGAAGTGAAGATCTCAAGCATCACGAGCAGATCAATTCTTACGCCGCGGTTTTCACGGCGATGGATTACACCGTTGAAAACAAGCTGCTGGTCTATATTAATGACAACATTGCCATTACTCATGTATAAAAGAAATGTAATTTTGTAAAAAACATACGATATGTACGGAAATATGAAAGAATACCTTGAAAAGGAGATAGAAAACATAAAAGAAGAAGGGCTTTATAAAAAGGAGCGCATTATTACCTCGCCACAGGGGGCAGAGATCACCCTTGAGGGCGGCAAAAAAGTGCTGAATTTTTGTGCCAACAATTACCTCGGGCTTTCCTCACATCCGGAAGTTATCCAGGCTGCAAAAGACACTTTAGATTCTCATGGCTTTGGGATGTCCAGCGTAAGGTTCATCTGCGGAACCCAGGACATTCATAAGGAACTGGAGCGTAAGATTGCCGATTTCTACGGAATGGAAGATACCATTCTATATGCTGCGGCCTTTGATGCCAACGGTGGGGTTTTCGAACCTTTGCTTACTGCTGAAGACGCGATCATTTCAGATTCTTTCAACCACGCCTCCATTATTGACGGGGTGAGACTTTGTAAGGCTGCAAGATACCGTTACGAGAACGGAAATATGCAGGATCTCGAGGAGCAGCTAAAAGCAGCCAATGAGAACGGAGCTCGCTTTAAGATCATTGTTACCGACGGAGTTTTCTCTATGGATGGGCTTGTTGCACCTCTTGATAAGATCTGTGACCTTGCCGATAAATATGATGCCCTGGTTATGATAGACGAGTGTCACGCCACAGGATTCATTGGGCAGAATGGGATAGGAACCCTGGAAGAAAAAGGCGTTCTGGGTAGAATTGATATTATTACCGGAACCCTTGGGAAAGCGCTTGGAGGTGCGATGGGAGGTTATACGGTGGCTAAAAAAGAGATCATTGAGATCCTGCGTCAAAGATCAAGACCCTACCTTTTCTCTAACTCCCTTGCACCTGCAATAGTTGGAGCTTCTATTAAGGTATTTGATATGTTGGCCACAGATGACACCTTGAGAAATAAGGTGAAAGATAATACCAGGTATTTCAAAAAAGGCATTAAAGACGCCGGTTTTGAGATCATTGACGGCGAAGCAGCCATTGTGCCCGTAATGCTGTATGATGCCAAACTTTCCCAGGACATGGCAGATAAGCTCCTGGAAGAGGGTATCTACGTAATTGGCTTCTTTTATCCTGTTGTTCCTAAAGGAAAAGCCAGAATTCGTGTACAACTCTCGGCGGCACATACCAAAGAGCATCTTGATAAAGCCATTGCCGCTTTTGAAAAAGTTGGAAAAGAACTTAAGGTGATCTAAAAAGACCATTTTTTGAATTATTATATAGCCCTTCCTCATGATGAAGGGCTTTTTTTATTTTTGGACAGTTTGGTCCTCAAATAGCAATACAAAAGCTTCTTAATCAGGAAAATTGGCCTAAAATACGGCAGGATTTTTTTATTAAAATTTTATAATTTTCTCAAAAACAGTGCCTTGAAAGTCCTTATAACTGCTAGTATTCAAGGCTTTATTAAGAAAACTTTATTATATTAAGCTTTGTTAATAATGAATATCAGTCTACTTTTGTTTGTACTAACTAATAGAAATATTAAACTCTTCAATATGAAACATCTAAACAGATTTTTATTGGCTTCATTATTCATTCTGGGCTTTAGTTCGATGCAGGCGCAGGATGATAATAACCCCTGGGCTTTAGGTTTGGGAGTAAATGCCGTGGATTTTTTCCCAACAGGAGAAGATGCGCCTCTTGGAGGCTATTTCGATGAATTTTTTAACACCGGAGATCACTGGAATGTGCTCCCCGGACTTTCAAGAATTTCTGTCGCCAGGAATATCGGAGCCGGGTTTTATTTTGAAGCTGCTGGTTCTGCAAACAAAATAGACAAATACGGAGACGAAGGCTGGGATGGTCTTACTTATTACGCTTTAGACGGAACTTTTAACTATAGCTTCCGCAACGATGCCAACGCAGGTTGGTTAGACCCTATTGTAGGTGTTGGTGGTGGTTACACCTGGATCGACGAACAGGGAGTGGGAACTTTAGACGGTACTGCCGGTTTTAACTTCTGGTTCTCAGATAATTTTGCACTTACCTTGCAGACCGTCTATAAGCACACTTTCGAGAATGATGCACAGTCTCACTGGCAGCACGTTGCTGGACTTAAATTCGCCTTTGGTGGAAAAGATACAGATGGCGATGGCATCTACGACAAAGATGATGAATGTCCTGAAGTTGCGGGACTTGAGATGTACAACGGTTGTCCAGACTCTGACGGAGATGGAATCGAAGACCGTAAGGATGCATGTCCTGATCAGGCCGGTTTAGCTGAATTCAACGGATGTCCTGATACTGATGGAGACGGAGTTGCCGATCCTCAGGATGAATGTCCTACTGTAGCAGGTCTTGCTGAAATGAACGGATGTCCTGATGCTGATGGTGACGGAATCAAAGATTCTGACGACGAATGTCCAAACGAGGCAGGTCCAAAAGAAAATAATGGATGTCCATGGGAAGACAAAGATAACGATGGTGTACTTGACAAAGATGACGAATGTCCTGAAGTTGCCGGAACCGCTGCAAACAACGGTTGTCCAGAGCCTACAGTTGAAGTTATTGAAGAATTGAACGAGTATTCAAGAACTATTCTTTTCGACCTTAACAAAGCGACCATTCGCAAAGAATCTGAAGAAACGCTACAGGCTATCGCTGATATCATGAGTGAGTATTCCAACACTGTATTCCACATTGGAGGACATACAGACAGTACAGGAAGTGAAGCTTACAACATGAAGTTGTCCAGAGAAAGAGCTCAGTCTGTAAAAGACGCCCTTGTTGAAAGAGGAATCTCTACTTCAAGATTAACTTCTGAAGGATATGGAGAATCTCAACCAATTGCTACCAACAATACAGCAAAAGGAAGACAGGAAAACAGAAGGGTAGAGATATCTCTTGATAAAGAAAAGGTGATGAAAGAAAATAAAAACAACACCGAAACTGACTCTACTGAAACTGACACTTCAGATATGTAAGAGCAGGCTAAATAATTTCTTGAAAAACGCTCCGGGTTTCCCGGGGCGTTTTTTATTTTTAAGCCATGACACCATTCATCAACCAGGTACTGCAGGAACTGCTGACCCGTGACATTTCAATTTCAGATTATACATTTGTGCTCCCCAGCCGCCGTGCAGGAGCGTATCTTAAACAGCAGGTTGCAAAAATGAGCAACCGGGCTCTTTTTATGCCCCGGGTGATGAGCATTGAAGACTTTGCGGAGGAGGTTGCAGGACTAAAATCTGCAGATAACCTCACCGTTCTCTTCGAATTCTATACCGCCTATCTTCGCTGTACCCCAAAGGAGAATCTCGAGAACTTTGAGACTTTTTCCTCCTGGGCACAAACCCTTCTACATGACTTCAACGAGATCGACCGCTATCTTATTGATTACAAGACTTTCTTTGGTTACCTGGGGAATATTCAGGAAATGAACCATTGGTACCTGCAGGAGGAAAGAACACCGCTCATGCAGAATTATCTCTCCTTCTGGAACAAGCTGCCGGAATATTACGAAGCCCTAAAAAGCCAGCTGGAGGCTCGCGGCCTGGCATACCAGGGAATGGTATACAGAATGGCTTCAGAAAAGATTGAAGATTATCTTCAGAAAAACATGGATAGGCATATCTTTCTGGGATTTAATGCGCTTAATTCGGCTGAACAGCAAATCTTTCAGAAGATGATGGCTGCCGGAAAAGCTGAGGTCTTTTGGGATGCCGATGAAACTTTTCTTGAAGATCCACAACATGATGTGTCGCTTTTTCTACGGCAATACCTTAAAAAATGGCCGGTTTATGAAGAACAGGAGCTTCAAAAAATATCTTCAGAATATAAGAATCCCCGGAATATTGATATGATCGGGGTGCCCAGGAATGTGGGGCAAGCCAAATATGTAGGAGAACTTTTGTCTAAACTTTCTTCGGAAGAATTGAAGAATACTGCGGTAGTTCTTGGGGATGAAAGCCTTTTACTGCCGGTATTGAATTCGCTGCCGCCCAATGTGCAGGAGGTGAACGTCACCATGGGTTTTGCACTCAAAAATGCTCCCGTTGCTTTTCTTTTTGAACATTTGCTGAAGATGCATGCCTCCCGAAGCCGTACAGACTGGTATTATAAAGATGTGGTGAGCATTTGTAATCACCCATTGATTCAAAAGATCACCGGCGGCTTTTCGGGAAAAATTGCCGACCAGATCAAGGTAGAGAATTTGATCTACGTTCCCGTGGAGGCGCTTACTAAAGATGCTTCCCCAAAAACGAAAATGATCTATGAGCTGTGTTTTGGAGACTGGAAAAAGGATCCTGCGTTAGCTGTTAAGAACCTGCAGGAGTTGATCTATATATTCAGGGATCATCTTGACCGGGATAAAGATCGGCTAACTCTTGAGTTTCTTTACCAGTTTCACATGTTGTTCAATCAGCTGGGCAATTTGCTGCAGGAGTATGAATATGTTAGCACGTTGAAATCCCTTTTTACGATCTTCAAGGATCTGTTGTCTACGAAGAACGTTGACTTCCGTGGAAAACCTTTTTCAGGGTTACAGTTGATGGGCGTCCTGGAGTCGCGGGTATTGGATTTTGAAAATGTTATACTCACTTCGGTCAATGAAGGTGTGCTGCCTTCGGGAAAAAGCAATAATTCCTTTGTACCCTTCGACCTTAAATGCGCTTACGGTCTTCCAACTTATAAAGAAAAAGATGCCGTCTATGCCTATCATTTTTACCACCTGCTGCAGCGTGCTAAAAATGTGCATCTTCTTTATAATACCGAAAGTGACGGCTTAAATGCCGGTGAAAAATCGCGATTTTTGTTGCAGCTCGAATTGGAGGCACAAGAGCAGCACGTGATCAAGAGCTATAATGTGGCGCCACAGGTCCCTGCGATCCAGAAGAACCTCAGGAGCATTAAAAAATCCCCGGGTATTATGGAAAGGATCAAAGAAAGGGCTGCAGAAGGCTTTTCACCTTCGGCTTTGACGAGCTACATCCGGAATCCACTGGATTTCTACAAGCAACAAATCCTCAAGATCAGGGAACCCGAGGAGGTAGAAGAGACAGTGGCCTATAATACGCTTGGTACGGTGGTACACGACACCCTGGAGCATTTTTACCGGCAATGGCTGGGGCAGGAGCTCAAAATAGAGCTACTCGAAAAGGCCATTTTGGACACCCCTTCAGAAATTGAGAAACAATTTAAAGAGCATTATACTAAAGCACCCATGAGTACGGGAAAGAATTTGCTCATTTTTGAAGTTGCCAAACGTTACGTGCTCAATTTTTTAAGGTCTGAGATCAAAGTTCTCAAGAAGGGAAATACGATTAGGATACTGCAAGTTGAAGAGAAGCTAAAACGACCTTTTTTGATATCCGGACTGAATTTTCCCGTAAATTTAAAGGGTACTGTTGACCGGGTTGATGAATTCAACGGCAAGATGAGGATCATTGATTATAAAACAGGAAGAGTAGATCAAAATAAGGTGGAAGTGGTCGATTGGGAGGAGATCAATAGCGATTATGACCGCTACAGTAAACCTTTCCAGATTCTCATGTATGCTTGCCTGCTCAATCACGTAAACGAAATAGCAGAACCTGCAGAAGCAGGAATAATTTCGTTTAAAAACCTTAAGGCAGGCTTCCTGAAGTTCTCCAAAAAAGACAAAACAGGCAAGGGAGCAAAAAAAGATTCCGATATTACAGGGGAAGTTCTAATGGATTTTGAGGAACAGCTTAAAAACATCATTTTGGAGATCTGTAATCCTGAGATCCCATTTGAAGAAAAAGAAATAAAATCAAGCGCATGGTAGTAAAAAGACAAACGAATATCCCTTTAAAGGGAAAACATGGGAGGCCGGTCCCTGCCGATGTGATTTCAACAGAAGATGAAACCAGGAAGCCCGTTCTAATTTTCTGCCACGGATATAAAGGATTTAAAGACTGGGGCGGCTGGAATCTTATGTCCGAAGAATTTGCAAAAAAGGGGTTTATAGTAGTAAAATTCAATTTTGCCTTTAATGGAGGCACGCTCGAGGAACCTATTGATTTCCCCGATCTTGATGCCTTTGGTGAAAACACCTACTCAAAAGAACTCGATGACCTGGAGGTCGTAATTGATTGGATAAGCAGCAGCGATTTTCCCTTTGCTGAAGCTGCCGATCTTTCTCGGCTCAGCCTCATGGGACATTCCCGCGGTGGAGGGGTGGTTGTGATCAAAGCAGCCGAGGACCCAAGGATCCAAAAATTGATTACTCTTGCAGCTGTAAGTGATTTAGGGAGTAGATTTCCGCAGGGTGAGGAGCTGGAGGCATGGCAGCAAAATGGTATCGCCTACGTGGAAAACTCCCGTACAAAGCAGCAAATGCCACATCTATTTGATTTTTATGAAGATTTCAAACAAAATGAAGAGCGTTTGACTATTTCTACTTCTGCCGGAAAGCTGGAAATTCCCACGTTGATCATTCACGGCACCCAAGATCCTACTGTGGCGGTAGAAAATGCTGAACAGCTGCACAAATGGATAAAGAATTCTGAGCTTTTCCTACTGGAGGGCAGTGATCATGTGTTTGAGATGTCACATCCGTGGGAGAAGGACAGGCTTCCTGAGGCAATGGAAAGAATAATTGAAAAAGTTTCGGGTTTTATAAAAGAGATATGAAAAAGCTAATTTTTTTACTCCTCGGTTTGCTCATCCTCTCCTGTGGCAGCAGCAAGGATCTTGTTGGAAAGTGGAGTTGGGAGGAAACTTCAGGGGGAATCACAGGACGGGTGGAAAATACTGAAACCACTAAAGATATCCCCGCATTGGTGATCACTAAAGACAGTATTCAAGAATTTGAAAAAGGGATCTTGATGGGGTCAAAGGCTTACCATCTTGAAACCCGTAAATCAATACGTACCGGAAAAGATCAGAAAATGATCATTTATGAAGATGGCACTATCCCACATTCATTTAAGCTGAAGGGGAATGAATTGATCCTTTATGAGGAGTGCTACGACTGCTACCAGTACAGGTATTTTAAGCAGTAAACAAACCAGAGAAGAAAGATGCTAACCTGCAAGGTCTTTTTTTGACTTGTAGGTTTTGATGAAAGTACTTTTTGACAGACCTACAAGGTTTTTAAAACCTTGCAGGTCTAAAACAAAAAAACCACTGCTTTCACAGTGGTTTCGTGGAGAATATCGGAGTCGAACCGATGACCTTTTGGCTGCCAGCCAAACGCTCTAGCCAGCTGAGCTAATCCCCCGTCTGGTGTTGATCAAAATCAACGGGGCAAATGTAATTAAATTATTTATACCAGTAAAGTCTTTAGTTTCTTTCGCGTAAAATTTATTTTTGTTGCTTCTTACTGCGCGTTATGATACGAAAAGCCATAAAATCAGACCTTTCCGAAATAAAATCCCTCACCGAAGCCTGTGCTTTAGCGATGCAGAAAAAAGGCATCTTTCAGTGGAATGAATTCTATCCTTCGCTCGAAAGATTAGAGATGGATATACAGGAAGGGGAGCTTTACGTTTTAGAGGAAAATAATAATTTGCTGGGGATAATGGTGCTCACGTCCAAAATGGACGAGGAGTATATACCAATTGACTGGCTCACCGAAACCGGCGGTAACCTGTACATCCACCGGCTCGCCACCCGCCCCGAGCTTTGGGGAAAAGGCTATGGGCAGCAGCTTATGGACTTTGCCGAAGAGTTTGCCCGTGCAAACGATTATATTTCAGTAAGGCTGGATACCTTTAGTCAGAATATTCGCAATCAGAAATTTTATGAAAGCCGTGGCTACAAAAGGCTTGGAAATATCTATTTTCCGAAGCAGAGTGAACACCCCTTCTACTGCTATGAAAAAGTCCTGGCCCAATGAGTAAAGTCTCCTTTAAAGAGATCAACAAAATAGCTATTCCCGCGATCATTGCCGGAATAGCCGAACCGCTGATCTCCCTTACCGACATTGGCATTATTGGTAATGTAGATAAAGATCCCGTGGAAGCCCTGGCGGCCGCAGGGATTGTGGGCTCCTTTCTTTCGGCTATTATCTGGATCGTCGCCCAGACGAAAACAGCCATTTCGGCGCTGGTTTCGCAGCATCTGGGAGCGCAAAGGCTGCATGCCGTGAAAACTCTTGTCCCGCAGGCGATCTACTTTAATCTTTTACTAAGCCTGCTCATCTATTTTGTTACCGCCTACTTTGCCAGGCACATCTTTAGCGCCTATAACGCCGAGGGCGAGGTGCTCAGCTATGCCGCAAGCTACTATCGTATCAGGGCGCTTGGCTATCCCTTAACGCTCGTCACTTTTGCCCTTTTTGGAGTCTTTAGAGGCCTCCAGAATACGCTTTGGGCCATGAAATGCAGCCTTGCCGGCGCTTTCCTGAACGTGGGGCTCGATTACCTGCTGGTCTATGGGGTAGATGGGTATATTCCTGCCATGCATCTTGAGGGTGCTGCCTACGCCAGTCTTATCGCGCAGGCTGTAATGCTGGTGATGGCGCTGTATTTTTTCTTCAAAAAAACGCCGTTTGGGTTAAGATTGAGCACTAATATTAATCCGCAGCTTAGAGGGCTGCTGTTGATGAGCGCAAATCTTTTTGTGAGAACCGCGGCGCTTAACTTCGCTATCTATCTTGCCAACGCCTACGCTACAGACTACGGCAAAAGCTATATCGCCGCACAAAGTATCCTCATGAACATCTGGCTGTTCTTTTCATTCTTTATCGACGGGTATGCCAATGCGGGGAACGCGATTTCGGGAAGACTCTTAGGCGCCCGGGATTATAAACGGCTGTGGCATTTGAGCGTGGACATAAGCAAGTATGCCATTGTTATCGCGTTTTTTCTCATGGGACTGTGCGCGCTGTTCTATGACCAGGTAGGGCTAATCTTTAGTAAGGAAACCTCGGTACTTGTGCTGTTCTCTTCAGCTTTCTGGATGGTTTTGCTCATGCAACCGGTCAACGCTATTGCCTTTATGTTTGACGGTATCTTTAAAGGTCTGGGAGAAGCAAAATATCTTCGGAATGTCCTCTTGGCGGCGACTTTTTTGGGTTTCACGCCGGTGCTCCTTGTAGGTGACCACTTCGGAATGAAACTCTACGCAATCTGGCTCGCGTTTTTCGTCTGGATGCTTATAAGAAGCAGTGCTTTGGTGATAAAATTCCGAAGGAAATATCTCCAAAAGGAGGTTTAATGAAAAATTTCAGGTTTTTTATATTTTAATCTTAAATTTACCTGAAAACCGCATTTTATGACCACCAGCAGAGAGAACGGAAGCCTTTACACCAATATCGTCAATGGAGTTGCCACGGTAGAATTCGGCCATCCGGCCAGCAATTCTTTTCCCGGGGTACTGCTGGAGCGGCTGCAGAAGGAATTCGGGAAACTTTCCGAAGATAATGAAGTACACTTGATCATCCTTAAATCTGAAGGTGAAAAAGCTTTTTGCGCGGGCGCTTCTTTTGACGAACTGCTGGCGGTGGAGAATATGCAGCAGGGGGAGCAATTCTTTTCCGGGTTTGCTAATGTGATCAACGCCATGAGAAGCTGCAAAAAGCTCATTATTGGCAGGATCCACGGAAAAACTGTTGGCGGCGGAGTTGGACTTGCCGCTGCCTGTGACTACTGCTTCGCAACTGAACAGGCTGCTATCAAACTCTCTGAACTCAGCATAGGGATTGGTCCTTTTGTCATTGCACCTGCAATCGAGAGGAAAATGGGAGTTGCCGCCTTAGCCGAATTAACCCTGGCCGCGCACGAATGGAAAAATGCCTACTGGGCCCAGGAAAAAGGTCTCTACGCCCGCGTTTTTGAAGACACTGCCGGGATGGATAAGGAGCTGCAGTTCTTTTCAGAAAAACTCGCCGCTTACAACTCCGGCGGCGCTCTATGAGATGAAAAAAGTGCTTTGGGAAGGCACCTCCAACTGGGAAAGCCTGCTGCAGGAAAGAGCAGCAATTTCGGGAGAACTGGTGCTTTCAGACTTTACAAAACAAGCTTTAAACAAATTCAAGAAATAATATGAAAGCACTTTTATTCCTGGCTTCCGAAGAAGCCGCCAAATCCACTTTTTACAACATAGGCTATGCTCTTGGTTATTTCGTAGGAACTGTAGAGAAACACCCATATGTATCGGTTTTAGTTGCAGCACTTTTAATTGCTTTAGTTGTATTTTTTATCCTAAGAAATACAAAAATGAAAAAGACCGAAAGTAATTTTTCGTAACTTAAGGCTATGAGCCTTCAACAACCGGAATTACCGCAAGACCGCCCGGCACCGCCAGGGCAGCAATATGGTTTTGAACCACAGACCTTTCTTGAAGACCAGTGGCCTTACCTGCTGGGAATCGTCATTGTAATTGTCATCTTCTTTTACGCCCGCCACAGGTGGGATAAGAAGCACGGGAGAAAGTGATTGGGGATTAGTTAATTTGTTAAATGGAGAGAGGTTAACCTGTGAGTTTGGAAATGGATGTGAGGTTTGCTCGGTACATAAGTAATTAGAATAAAACTAGAAGTTTTGCTTCTGTAATTTCAAGCAAGTAAGCCTTTTAACTATTAACAAGTTAACTTATTAACCTTCTGTCATGGCCGATAATTTTGAAAATCTTCAATGCTGGCAGGAGTGCAGAAATCTGAAGTTATTGATTAAGGAGCAGATTTTACCTGTACTCCCAAAGACAGAAAGATTTGAACTGTATTTACAACTGTTGGGCGCTTCAAGATCTTCAACAGCAAATATTGCTGAAGGTTGGGGAAGATATCACTATAAAGACAACGTCAAATTTCTTCTGAATGCCCGTGGTTCGGTGGCTGAAGTTCTTGATCATACATTAGAAGCACATTCCTGGAGCTATATTTCCGAAGAACAGCTTAAGGTAGTTCGTGCTCAAACTGAAGTATGTATCAAGTTGATCAACGGCTATATCAGATATTTAAGAAGCCAGGGAGACAAGGATAAGAACCGCTAGATTAAACATAACTTCAAATCACCAATCACCAATTAACGAATTTACCAACCTATCTCGTCTTTAGCCAGCCTGTAATACTGAGCCGCTCTGTTTTCACAGGCTTTACCTCGTGCTCCAGTAGCTGACTTTCAAAAATGACCACTCTTCCCGGGAATGGATACAGCGAAATGGCTTTTTCTTCCCCTTCTTCCTGTTTGTAGATCACAAGTTCTCCGCCATATTCCGGTTTCCAATCCTGTTCATTGAGGTAGCACACCAGTGACAGTTTTCGCCTGTCGTCGTTCTGGAAGGTATCCAGATGCCGTTTGTAGAAGGTGCCTTCAGGGTAAAGCGCGTAATGAAACTCCTTGTGAAGAATGCCTAAAAAACAGGTTTTGTTGAGGTATTCGACAAAATCATTGATCTTTCCAAAAAAGGTTTTTTCAGCAGCACCTGCTTCGGCTTCGTTGAGCCAAAGAATGAAATCCCCACGAATAGATTTCGCAATCACCTCGTTCGTGCGGTTTCCAATGGCTGCTTTTTTGAAGTTATCCTCCTCGTATTTTCCAAGCAGCGAATTCCGAAGCTGCTCTACTTCAGCAAGAGAAAAGAAATCTTCGACCACAGCATACTGTTGATCGAGAAGATCTGAAATGATCTTTTCGTAAACCGCATTTTCTTCAACTAAAACCATATCAATTTATTGGGTTGCAAATGTATTCGTAATTCAGATACAATCTCTAAAAAAATGAGGTTCCAAAAAGGCATTTTTGGAACCTCTTTGAACCGCGCAAAATCCCTTATCTTTGCAAAAATTTTCCTTATGGGCCTTATTAGAATCACCAAACAATTTTCATTTGAGACCGGCCACGCTTTATACGGTTATGACGGCAAATGCAAAAATGTGCACGGGCACAGCTACAAACTCGCCGTCACCGTGATTGGACAACCCATTACCGATGTTGAAAATGTCAAGTTGGGTATGGTGATAGATTTTGGGGACCTAAAGAAGATCGTGAAGCAGGAAATCGTGGATATTTTTGATCATGCCACTGTTTTTAATAAAAATACACCGCATGTGGAACTGGCTGCAGAGCTTGAACAAAGGGACCACAACGTAATTCTTGTGGATTACCAGCCTACAAGTGAGAATATGATCCAGGATTTTGCCGCAAAGATCAAAAACAGGCTGCCTTCGCACATTCAACTTTTCTCCCTAAGGCTGCAGGAGACAGAGACTTCTTATGCCGAATGGTACGCAGCAGACAACGCCTGATCATTCTCCCGAGTAACCGAAAATAAAATTATTGGCCACGCCAAGATCTTCGGGTAAAATCACGTGTCCGGAATTCTTGTGGATCCTCATTTCCACCTGCGCATTTTTATTCTTTAGGATTTCTGCCGTTTTTTGAACCCGCTCTACCGGCACATGGTTGTCTGGATCACTGGTGCCCAGATAGATTTTCGTGCCGTCAAGATCTGTTATATAGTTACCGGTGTTGATGTGTTGCCCAATGAGGCCACCAATTACTGCGATCACACCACCATATTTCTTAGCGTTGCGGGTGACGTACTCAAGCGTGAGGCAGGCACCTTGTGAAAACCCGAAGAAGTAGATGTTTTCCGAAGAAATCCCCTGTTCATTTAGCTCATTTTCCAAAGATCGCAGCAGCTCTAAAGCTGAATCTAACCATGGCTGGTTCTGCACTTCGGGCGCCATGAAAGATAAAGGATACCAGCTGTTGTTGTAGGCCTGCGGCGCGATCAACGCAAAATTATCTACTTTCAGCTCGTCGGCAAGGCCAAGAATATCTTCGGCAAAACCGCCGCGGCCATGGATCATAACCAGGGCTTTTTTTGCTTCGTTAACGGGCGTTCCACCGTATATAAGTCTTCTTTCGTGTAACATTATTCAAATTTTAGAGGGTCCAACTGCACCGGTTTCACTGCTTTTTCAATAAGGTCTCTTTTTTGTTCATATTGCTGCGGAAGCTTGAGCGTTTCTCCCAAATGTTCGGGGGCTTCATCGACTGCGAACCCGGGTTCGGCGGTGGCTACTTCAAAAAGGACGCCGCCCGGTTCCCTGAAGTAGATAGATTCAAAATACTGCCGGTCGAGTACAGGAGTGGGATTGTATCCGCTGTTGAGAACTTTTTCCCGAACTGCTGCCTGAGTTTCTCTGTTTGGCGTGTTGAAAGCCAGGTGATGTACGGTTCCGCCTCCGCCAATTCCGCGACGGCTGTCGGGAGAACAAAGAATATCGATATAGTTTCCCGGGGAATCTGATGCTGCAAACCTAAACCGGTTTCCTTTTTCTGCAATCAGTTTATGATCCAGCACTTCGGTAAGCAAGCCTGCGGTGCGTTCATAGCCTTCCTGCCAAATCTCAACGCTGTAAAAGCCTTTTATGGAATGTTCCCGGGGAATGCTGCCATAGGAAAATCCCGGCCGCTTATCACTGTCGTTAAAGATGAGCTCCAATCCCAATCCATCGGGGTCCTGAAAGTACATGGCAGCTTCGCCTTCAAAGCGATCCTGGGCAGGCGTGTACGATATATTGTATTGCTTTAGCCTGTTTTCCCAAAACGAGACCGAAGTTGAAGGCACAGAAAAAGTGGTGACGTTAAGCATGCCTTTCCCGTGCCTGCCGCGTTGAATACCCTCGTATGGAAAGAAGGTGAGGATGGAGCCGGGTTGGCCGGTTTCATCTCCATAATAAAAATGGTACACATCTGGTGCGTCAAAATTAACGGTCTTTTTGACCAGCCGTAATCCCAGGATACCCGTATAGAAATCGAGATTTCTTTGCGGGTCTCCTGCCAGCGCAGTGACGTGATGAATACCTTTAACGAGATTTTCCATAGGCTGTTTCTTTTAAAGGTACTGCTATTTGTGAAAAAGGCAAAGGGCGCGCTGCCTTAAGCCGCGGTTTTAAAAGGTTTTTAACTTGAATTTTTAGCTATATCTTTACGACGTAAATTTCATCTTATGCATATTCCGGAAGGAAAAAAGATCTACTTCTCCAGCGATAACCATCTTGGCGCACCTACTGCGGAAGAAAGTCGGCCGCGTGAACAAAAGTTTGTAGCCTGGCTTGACCACGTGAGCCAGGATGCAGCAGCGATTTTTTTACTGGGAGACCTTTTTGATTTCTGGTTTGAATACAAATACGTGGTGCCGAAGGGATTCGTGCGGGTGTTGGGAAAGCTGGCACAACTTAGAGATCGTGGGATACCCATTTACTTCTTCGTAGGCAACCATGACCTGTGGATGAACGACTATTTTCAGCAGGAGCTGGATATACCTGTATATCATCGCCCAAAAGAATTTCGTTTCAATGACAAGACTTTTCTTATTGGTCATGGCGATGGCCTTGGCCCGGGAGACAAAGGTTTTAAACGGATGAAAAAGGTGTTTACCAATCCTTTTTCAAAATGGTTGTACCGTTGGCTGCATCCAGATCTTGGAATGCCCCTGGCCCAATATTTCTCGGTAAAGAACAAGGCGATCTCGGGAGAGGAAGACATAGAATTCCTGGGAGAGGAGAGAGAATGGCTCATCTCATATTGCCGCAGAAAGCTGGAGACAAAACACTATGATTATTTCCTTTTTGGGCACAGGCACTTACCAATAGAATTTCAGCTTAACGAAAATTCATTGTATATCAACACGGGTGACTGGATCAATTTCTACACCTACGCCGAATTTGACGGCAAAGAGTTGCAGTTAAAGGAGTGGTAAAAATGCCATTTTACAGGGTTCTCTTTTCTTTGCCCCGAATACAAATTTTTTTTCTTTTTTGATATCGAATAAACTGGCACTGATGCACTGATCAAAATTAGAAATTGGTGCATCCGTGGCTTATAAAACCACAGCAAAAAAGAGCTTCAAAAATGCCTTTTTTGAGTCTGCTTTTCTTCAGGTTTTTGGCAATTCTCAATACCATAAAAGTCCCTCCTGTTTCCATTTTTGGAAATCCTCCCTCTGCTGCTGCAGCTGCTCATCTTCAGCGGGATAGCTGCGTTTTTGTCAGATTTTTTCCGAAGAAATTTGAAAGCTGAAAACTTCAATCGTTTTCGTGCCCGAAATGTTAATTACTTTCGTTTGGCAATTGACATTTGTCATGATTACAGGGTCGTCGCGAGGTTATCTTTAGGTATATAAAAAGGATTTTCTTTTACACCTTATAACTTCTCGTCATGAAAAACATCCTTATTCCTCTCGATTTCTCTAAAGTTTCACTAAATGCTTTAGATTACGCGGTAAAATTCGCAGACCACGATCCATCTATCAATCTACATCTTCTTCACATAAAGGATGGGACTTTAATGGAAAAGGACATTAAAGAAAAGTTTGATAAACTGGTTAAGAAGTACAAGAATCCTCTGAATCCACGGCTTCATACCTTGATTAGATCTGGTGAATTGGTCTCTACTATTATTGAAATTCAGCAGCAGTTGGAAATTGATCTCATCATAATGGGCACCAAAGGTGCTGAAATGGAGGAAGATGATCTCGTGACCCGCACCTCAAAATTTGTTCACGAAGCCGACCTGCCGGTGCTGGTAATTCCTGAAAAATTCAAAAAATTCAGGTTGAATACCATCATTCTTTCGGTAGGGCAGGAAAGGATCGCAGATCGTTCCCCGCTCTATGTACTGCTTGACGTTTCAAGAAAGTTCAAAGCCCAGGTGCATGTGCTTACCGTGCAGAGATCTCCTGTAGCCGCGTCATATTCCGAAGATGATGAGAGCAATGAGAACACATTGCAGTACTTCCTTGAAATGTTCTATTCTCACCACTCTTTTGCTGAGAATGAGGATATAGAAAAAGGCATTCTTGACTATATCGAAAAACATGATATAGATATGCTGGCTATTATGCCTAATACGCATCTCAAGAATGGCGTCGCATCACAGGGAAAGCTTACCAGGTATTTAAGCCTGCATACAAACGTGCCCCTGCTCGTGCTGGACTAGCTTTTGAAAATGTGAGAAACTAAAACTTTCTGCCTGGCGCAACGCCCTGGCATCAATTAACACAACCCATTTAAATTCCAAAGCCATGACAAAAATAGTCGCAGCTCGAAAAAGAAAAACCCTTCAAAAGTACGGGATCAAAGGAGCCAAAGTGCACTGGAACCTCCCCGGAGAGGAATTGCAAAAGATCACTGTTTCCCGTGGTATGGGCACAGAGACCACCAACGGGACTCTCGTGGTGAACACCGGGAAATTCACCGGCCGTTCACCGCAGGACAGGTTTATAGTTCAGGATGATTATACGCGCGAAAAAGTTTGGTGGGGCAAGATCAATAAGCCTGTTTCTTCAGAAAATTTTGACCAGCTTTATGAAAGATTGGTGGATTACCTCAAGGGAAAAGAGGTTTTTGTGCACGATGGTTATGTTTGCGCTCATCCTGATTTTCGAATGAATGTGCGCAGCATTACCGAATATCCCTGGTCGAATTTCTTCGTCAAGAACATGTTCCTGAGATTGAAGGAAGAAGAGCTGGCAACTTTTGAAGAAGACTGGTTGGTGCTGTGCGCTCCGGGATACGTGGAGCCAAAACCGGAAAAGTACGGACTTCGTCAGGGCAACTTCAGTATACTTAACTTCAGTAAAAAGATCGTGCTTATTGGGGGCTCGGCCTACACCGGGGAGATAAAAAAAGGGATTTTTTCGGCCCTTAACCTTAGCCTGCTCGTAGAACAAAATGTACTGCCCATGCACTGTGCAGCCAACGTTGGAGAGACAGGTGATACGGCAATTTTCTTTGGACTTTCGGGCACAGGTAAAACCACACTTTCTGCAGATCCAGACCGCAGACTCATTGGAGATGATGAGCACGGCTGGACCGAAGATGACGTGGTTTTTAACTTTGAGGGCGGTTGTTACGCTAAGGTAATTGGCCTTACCGAAGAGCAGGAACCGGAGATATATAGGGCGATCAAACCGGGAGCCATGTTGGAAAATGTGGTTTTAAAGGCTGACGGGGAAGTGGATTTTATGGACGACAGCATCACTCAAAATACCCGCGTAAGCTATCCCATCTATCATATTGAGAATATTCAGGAGAACTCATACGCTAAAAACCCCAGGAACATCTTCTTTTTGACCTGTGATGCCTTTGGAGTTTTGCCTCCGGTTTCAAAACTCACTCCGGGGCAGGCGGCTTATCATTTCATTTCGGGCTACACTGCTAAAGTCGCGGGCACCGAGGCCGGAATTACCGAACCTGTACCTTCTTTCTCAGCCTGTTTTGGAGAACCTTTCATGCCTTTGCACCCAACGGTCTACGCTGAAATGTTGAGCCGAAAAATGGAAAAATCCGGGGTGAATGTGTGGTTGATCAACACCGGCTGGAGTGGAGGACCTTTTGGAGTGGGATCCAGAATTAAGCTGAAGTATACAAGGACGATGATTTCGGAAATTCTGAAGGGAGAGCTTCAAAAAGTTGATTATGAGATGCACCCTATTTTTGGATTGAATATGCCGAAGTATTGTCCCGGGGTTCCTTCAGAAATTATGAACCCAATGAACACCTGGCTTCAAAAATCGGCTTACGTTCAAAAATCGATTCAGCTTGCGCACTCTTTCCACCTGAATTTTGAAAAATACTCCAAAGAAGCTTCACAATTTATTATTGAAGGTGCACCGCTCATAGATGAGCATCACAAGATGCCCGACGACCTGTCATAGGTAGCGTCTAAATGGAAATTTATTCCGGAATGCGCAAAAAAGATTGTTTAAAATAAAAGTCTACTACTATGACGGGGCAGGAAAAGGTCAACGAATTGATCAAAATGCGGGAAACCGCGAGACTGGGAGGAGGTATAAAAAGGATCGACTCCCAGCATGAGAAAGGAAAATTAACTGCCAGGGAAAGAATTGAAATTCTTTTGGATGAGGGCAGTTTTGAGGAGTTTGACATGTTTGTCACGCATCGCTGCACCAACTTTGGAATGGAAAACAACAAGGTGCCCGGCGATGGCGTGGTGACCGGGCACGGTACCATTGACGGCCGTGTGGTCTATGTCTTTTCGCAGGATTTTACCGTTTTTGGAGGCTCTCTTTCTGAAACTTTTGCGCAGAAGATCTGCAAGATCATGGACATGGCTATGAAAGCAGGTGCCCCTGTAATTGGCATCAACGATAGTGGTGGCGCCCGAATTCAAGAAGGAGTAACTTCCCTGGCGGGTTACGCAGAGATCTTTGAACGCAACATCCTTGCATCCGGGGTAATACCGCAAATTTCTGCCATTTTTGGGCCTTGTGCCGGCGGTGCCGTGTATTCTCCCGCGCTTACAGATTTTGTTATGATGACCGAGGAGAACTCCTATATGTTTGTCACCGGTCCAAAAGTGGTGAAAACCGTGACCGGTGAGGAGATAAGTGTCGCGAACCTTGGAGGCGCCAAAATTCACGCTTCAAAGTCGGGGGTATCGCATTTCATGGTGTCCAGCTGAAGAGAATGGCTTGTTGCTTATAAGAAAGCTGCTGTCTTATCTTCCGCAGAACAACCTGGAGGAACCACCGGTCTTCAGCACGAATGACCCCATTGACCGCATGGATGATTTTCTCAACGAGATCATTCCCGAGAATCCCAACCAGCCTTACGACATGCTGGAGGTGCTCTTTCGTGTGCTCGATGACAGCGAATTTTTAGAGGTGCACAGGAACTACGCAAAAAATATGATCGTGGGTTTTGGAAGAATGAATGGTGAATCTGTGGGAATTGTAGCCAATCAGCCCAACTTTCTCGCCGGCGTCCTCGACTGTGATGCTTCACGGAAGGCTGCAAGGTTCGTAAGGTTCTGCGATGCCTTCAATATTCCTGTGCTCACCTTTGTGGATGTACCCGGATTCCTTCCCGGCAGCGGCCAGGAATATGCCGGAATCATAATTCACGGAGCTAAATTGATGTTCGCTTATGGAGAGGCCACAGTTCCCAAGATCACCATTACGCTGAGGAAATCTTATGGCGGAGCACATGATGTGATGAGCTGCAAACAGCTTCGGGGGGACCTTAACTATGCCTGGCCATCGGCAGAGATCGCTGTGATGGGTGCTTCGGGAGCCATTGAAGTGCTCGAAGGAAAGGCGATGAGTGCGATAGAAAATTCCGAAGAAAGAGAGAAGTTTAAAAAAGAAAAAGAGGCAGAGTACAAGGAAAAATTTGCCAATCCATACCAGGCTGCGTCCTTCGGGTACATCGATGATGTTATCGAACCGCGGAATACGCGCTTCAGGATCATTAGAGGACTGCAAACGCTGCAGACCAAGAAGTTGACGAACCCTCCAAAAAAGCACTCAAACATCCCTCTTTAAAAAGCCGAAAAGATGAGCTATTCAATGATGATCGACTGGTCAGAAATATGGATCATAACAGTGGTTGGTTACGGCGTGGTATTCCTGGCGCTGGTGCTGCTTGTGTTCTGCTTTCAAAGTCTTCCGAAGTTATTGGCAATGGGGGCTCAAAAAAGCAAAAAACCGGGAGCTTTAAAAAAGGAAAAATTTGAGGCTAAGCAGGGAGAAAAATATCTTTCGGGAGAGGTGAGCGCGGCAATTGGAATGGCTTTGAGCCTTTATTTTAAAGAGCAACACGATGAAGAAAGCGGGGTGCTGACCATAAAAAGGGTTTCGAGGACCTATTCGCCCTGGAGCTCCAAGATCTATGGTGTGAATAATTATCCCGCAAAAACTTATTGATATGAAGAAATTTGATTTTACCATCAACGGCAACTCCTACTCGGTTCACCTAAAGGATTTTGATGATGAGCTTGCTACCCTTGAGGTGAACGGGACCGAGTATGTGGTAGAGGTGCGCCACGAGATGAAAAAACCGGGAAAAACGCCAAAACTGGTTCGGGAAAGGGTAGAGCATAAACCCGGAGAAGGGGAGATAAAGAAAAATACATCAACGGGAGGATTTCCCGTGTTTGCACCACTCCCCGGAAGCATTATTCAGCTGAAGGTGCAGGAGGGGGATACAGTGAAAATAGGTGATGAGCTGTTGGTCCTGGAAGCAATGAAGATGGAAAACCATGTTCTGGCCGATGAAAACGGAATAATTAAAGAGATCAAAGTTAAACCGGGAGATGCAGTGTTGCAGAATGATATTCTGCTAACCATTGGCTAAAATTCAGGCACAAATTAAAAGCTCCAACTCTTCAAAAAAGTGATACCGTGAAAAAGTTTTTAACCGTCTTGGGAATTCTTATCGTTCTTTACCTCATCCCATTATTCACCGGCGGAAAAGTGATGGCGCAGGACCTTTTTCCCGATGTCTCGGAGAGCAGCAGCGGCCTCATGCGGGGCCTGGAACAATTCTGGGATTATACGGGATTTGCCAACGTACAATTGCAGAACCTGGCGATGATATGCGTGGGCCTGTTCTTTATTTTTCTGGCAATAAAATACCATTATGAACCTCTTTTACTCATTCCCATTGGGATGGGGATCATGCTTGGAAACATCCCTTTTCAGCAGGGAATAGGCGTTGGCATCTACGAAAAAGGGTCTGTGCTCAACTACCTGTACTTTGGGGTGACCAAAGGGATCTATCCGCCTTTGATCTTTCTGGGGATTGGTGCTATGACCGATTTTTCATCGCTAATCTCGAACCCGAGGCTCATGTTACTGGGTGCAGCTGCACAGGTAGGTATCTTCGGAACTTTTATAGGTGCAGTAGCTCTTGGTTTTGAAGTGCATGAAGCCGGGAGCGATCTCGATTATTGGTGGCGCAGACGGACCGACCGCTATTTTTGCTTCAGCTAAACTCGCGCCCGCGCTTATTGGAAGTATTGCTATTGCCGCTTATTCGTATATGGCTCTGGTGCCTGTGATTCAACCTCCAATAATGAAACTTTTGGTCACTAAAAAGGAACGGTTGATAAGGATGAAGCCGCCGCGAGCCGTTTCTAAACTGGAGAAGATCCTGTTTCCCATTATAGGATTCTTATTAACTACCTTTATTTCGCCTACCGCCATGCCTTTGCTCGGGATGCTTTTCTTCGGAAATTTGCTGAAGGAAAGCGGTGTCACTGAAAGGTTGGCGGAAACCGCACGTACAAAAATGATAGATATTGTGACCATTTTACTTGGAATAACCGTTGGAGCCTCTACTCAGGCCGATGTTTTCCTCACTGCCGGATCGATTAAGATCTTTCTCCTGGGTGCCGCATCTTTTGTGATCGCTACTGCGGGTGGTTTGATCTTCGCCAAAGTAATGAACCTGTTTTTGAGCAAAGACAGCAAGATCAATCCATTAATAGGTGCTGCCGGAGTATCGGCGGTGCCCGATAGTGCAAGGGTGGTGCAACTGGAAGGGATCAAAAGTGATCCTTCAAATCACCTGTTGATGCACGCCATGGCACCCAACGTGAGTGGAGTGATAGGTTCTGCCGTGGCTGCGGGTATTATGATGAGCTTCTTGATGTAATTCAGAATTTCGGGTTTAAAATTCAGAATTTCTGTGGCCACGGAGGCACTGATGTCTTTCCAGTTATAATAGGATCCAAAAGTGGCATTTTTGAAAGGTCTTTAAAAGAGCCACGAATTCACGAATAATCTTGAAAGTTGGCGCCGAAATGAATTGGCTGACAGAAATTTAGTGGCTCAGTGGCCAAAAATATCAAGCTCCAAAAATGTCATTTTTGACAAGTGTTTTGGTGAAGGATTGGATTGTGCCGGGGAAAATGGAGGAGGAAAGTATAGAAAATAAAAAAGGTGGAAAGCTCCACCTTTTTTGCCCCAAATCTACCATGAACTTAACCTACTTATGTTATGGCTTAGCTAAAGTAGATAATATAATCTGTCTTTTTTCCTTTTTTAGATAAAGTGCAGGGAAAATAGATGAATGGCAATTTTTTATCGTTGAACGTCAGAAAGGCCCGCCTTAATAGGCTCTATCGGTGTTTCCTTCGTAAAAATTGATAAAGGCACGGTTCACTACCCTGTTCCCTCCAAAAGTGGGATAATTTCCCGTGAAATACCAGTCTCCAAGGTTATGTGGACAGGCCTTATGAAGGTTTTTTACGCTTTGATAAATGATCTTCACTTCGGCTTTTACACTTTCTTCGCTCAGCAGCTCGGCGATCTTATCTGAAATCTGCTCATCTGTAAAAGGATCATAGATCTCTTTGACAAAATTCTTCACCTCTTTATCCTCCAGTTCTACCTGCTGCAGGCACTTTTTATAAACTTCTTCCACGATGTCGTATTTGCCGTTTTCCTTTAGCAGCTCAAGTGCTGCCTGGAAGGCGACAAGATTTTCCAACCTGGCCATGTCTATTCCGTAGCAGTCTGGATAACGAATTTGCGGTGCAGAGGAAACCACGATGATCTTTTTAGGATTGAGGCGGTCCATCATCTTGATGATACTCTTCTTGAGAGTGGTCCCACGCACGATACTGTCATCAATGATCACCAGGTTATCTTCGGGCTTTACCACTCCATAAGTGACATCGTAGACGTGAGCCACAAGATCATCCCTGCTGCTGTCTTCGGTAATGAAGGTTCGCAGCTTCGCGTCTTTAATGGCAATTTTCTCTGTCCTTAAACGGTACGCCAGGATCTCCTGCAGTCTTTCATCTGTGAGCGATTCTTTTTCGGCAAGAATGGTGTCATTCTTTTGTCTGTTAAGCTCATCCTGTGCCGCTTCTACCATTCCGTAGAAAGAGACTTCGGCTGTGTTGGGAATGAAGGAGAACACGGTATTGATCGTGTCATGATTTATGGCCTTTAGTACTTCCGGCATCAACAGTTTCCCAAGATGTTTACGCTCCTGGTAGATCTCGGCGTCACTTCCGCGGGAGAAATAGATACGTTCAAAAGAACAGGCTTTCCGCTCCAAAGGCTCCAGGATCTTCTTGATCTTGACCTTTCCGCTCTTTTTGGTGATGATCGCATTTCCCGGTGGCAACTCATGCACATCTTCCAGGTTCACGTTAAATACGGTTTGGATCACCGGCCTTTCCGAAGCTACAACTACCACCTCGTCATCCTGGTAATAATATGCGGGGCGAATTCCTGCAGGATCGCGAAGAACAAAAGAATCTCCGTGACCCAAAAGCCCGGCCATCGCATACCCACCGTCCCAGTCCTTGGCAGATTTCCTTAGGATCTTCGCCACGTTGAGCTGCTCGGCGATCAAAGGTGAGGCCTCAACCTTGGAGTAGCCTTCCTTTTTTAGCTTTTTATAGAGTTTTCGCACTTCATCATCAAGAAAATGACCAATCTTTTCCATTACAGTAACGGTATCGGCCTTCTCTTTTGGATGCTGGCCCAGTTCAACGAGATTGTTGAAAAGCTCGTGCACGTTGGTCATGTTGAAGTTTCCGGCAACGATGAGGTTACGGTGCATCCAGTTGTTCTGGCGCAGGAAAGGGTGAACGGCTTCCACGGAATTTTTTCCGAAGGTGCCATAGCGAACATGCCCCAGGAAAACCTCGCCTATGTACGGAATATGCTTTTTTTGAAGGGCAACATCATCTGCATAATCTGGATGATCTTTCATCTCCTGATTGATGCGCTGGTTGATCTGCGCGAAAATGTCCTGAATGGGTTGGGCAGCATTTGAGCGCACCCGGCTAATGTATCGGTCTCCCGGCTGCGTATTCAGCTTAATACTGGCAAACCCGGCACCGTCCTGGCCGCGGTTGTGCTGCTTCTCCATCATCAGGTACATCTTGTTCACCCCGTAGAAAGCAGTGCCATATTTTTCCTTGTAATACTCGAGGGGCTTGAGAAGCCTTATCTGTGCAATTCCACATTCGTGTTTTAACGCGTCACTCATATTAAGCTGTTGTTGTAAGTTTGAGTTTAGTCATAAAAAAAGCCCTGAAATTACAGGGCAATATTTTTAGGTCAGGTTGATTTGGAACTGAGTCAACGATTTGAAATCTTCAAGCCGCTGATGCACCTCTTCTTTTGTCAACTCCAACATTCTTTCTGTCCCGAATTTCTCTACACAAAAGGAAGCAAGATTCGATCCATAGATCACGGCGTTCTTCATATTTTTAAAGGAAATATCGCCGGTGTGCGCAAGATAGCCTGTGAAACCACCTGCAAAAGTGTCTCCTGCCCCGGTTGGATCAAAAACTTCTTCCAGCGGAAGCGCCGGTGCAAAGAAGATCTTTTCGTCATGGAAAAGCAATGCTCCATGTTCGCCTTTTTTGATCACCACGTATTTTGGTCCCAATTCGGCAATTTTTCTCGCGGCTTTCACGAGAGAATACTCGTTGGTAAGCTGCCTTGCCTCTTCGTCATTAATGGTAAGCGCATCAACTTTAGAGATCACCTTCATGAGATCATCCCAGGTATTATCCATCCAAAAGTTCATCGTGTCGAGTACCACCAATTTTGGTCTCTCTATCTGTTCCAGCACGCTTAGCTGTACCAGCGGGTGCAGGTTTCCAAGCATTACAACATCGGGAGACTTGTAATCTTCGGGCACTACCGGTTGAAAATCGGCTAAAACGTTGAGCTGTGTATCAAGAGTGTCTCTCGAGTTGAGATCGTTGTGGTATTTACCGCTCCAAAAGAAGGTTTTTCCACCTTTTACGACTTCAATCCCCGAAATGTCTATATTCCTGCTGCTCATAAGATCAAGATATTCCTGCGGAAAATCTTCACCAACAACAGAGACCACTGCGCTTTCTATATCGAATTGTGATGCCGAAAGCCCAATGTAGGTTCCTGCACCTCCTAAAATTTTATCTGTTTTACCAAAAGGGGTTTCAATAGCATCAAAAGCTACAGTTCCCACTATCAATAACTTGCTCATATTATTTTTTAAGAATGAGGTGCAAATATACGGTTTTGTTTTTCAAGCCCTAAAGCGGAAAATGGTAAAAAAGAGGTCTCTAAAACAGCTTTTTTGGATCCTCTTCAAATCCCTCGTCGATAAGCAGGCGCTTTCCTTTTGAGGCCGCCACTGCCAACTGGTCGCAACGTTCATTTTGAGGGTGGTCGTTGTGGCCTCTAATCCACTTAAAGCGCACCTTGTGCTGGCGGTATTCTTTCAAAAAGTCTTTCCAGAGATCTGTATTCTTGCGGTCTTTCCAGCCTTTGCGCTCCCAGTTGAAGACCCAGCCTTTTTCCACAGCATCGGCCACATATTTTGAATCTGTAAAGACCACTACGGAAGTATCTTTATTTTTCAACTTTTTGAGGGCTTCAATTACAGCCAGCAGCTCCATACGGTTGTTGGTGGTGTGCTTAAAACCTTTGGAAAATTCCTTTTTATAAGGTTTTCCCACCCATTCCATAATGATCCCGTAACCGCCGGGGCCGGGATTTCCACGTGCCGCGCCGTCTGTATAAATATGCACCTGCGGATCATTCATTCGGAAAAAGCAGTTTTTCGATCACCTTTGGGAAATGCTCGTGCTCCAACGAATGGATCTTTTCGGCTATATCTTCGGCTGAATCTGAAGGTTCCACAGGAACCGTTTTTTGAAAGATAAGCTCTCCTTCATCATATTTGCTGTTCACAAAATGAATGCTGATGCCCGTCTCGGGTTCTTTCTGCTTCAGGATTTCCCGGTGAACGTTCATCCCGTACATGCCTTTTCCGCCGTATTTGGGCAGCAGGGCAGGATGAATATTGATCACCTTGTTGGGATAACGCTTCAGGATCTTGTCGGGAAAGATCCAAAGAAAACCGGCCAGGACGATAAGATCGGGTTTCATGTCCTGCAGGACATTCAGGATCTCGTTTGTGTCATACAGGGCCTCGCGGTCAAAATGAAGGGCCTTCACATCAAGATCATGTGCTCTGCGAAGCACTTTTGCTGTACGTACATTCGAGAAAACAGCGGCCACGTTGGCTTTACGGTTGTGCTGAAAATATTTTATAATGTTTTCGGCATTAGAACCGTTACCGGAAGCGAAGATGACTATTTTCTTTTTGGCTGAATTCTGGGAGCTTAGCAATGTGAAGTGTTAACAATTATTAGGAGGTAAAAATAATTGCTTTCCCTGAAATTTCCTTATTTTACATTCACATTTTTAAAGTAAAAACAGGTTTTAAAATAAAGTTTTTTATTTTTGCCACTTAATTCAAAATTAAAAACACAAGTTATGTCAGACATTGCATCAAGAGTAAAAGCGATTATCGTTGACAAATTAGGAGTTGACGAGAACGAAGTAGTAAACGAAGCTAGCTTCACCAACGACTTGGGCGCTGATTCATTAGACACTGTAGAGTTGATCATGGAATTCGAAAAAGAATTCGATATCCAGATCCCGGACGACCAGGCAGAGAACATCGCGACTGTTGGCCAGGCCATCTCTTATATTGAAGACGCAAAAAAATAAAAACTAACATATTTTTATGGAGTTAAAGCGAGTTGTAGTAACTGGATTAGGTGCGCTCACCCCAATTGGAAACAATATTGAAGAATATTGGGATGGTTTGGTGAATGGAAAAAGCGGATCTGCACCCATTACTTATTTTGATACCGAAAAATTCAAGACTAAATTCGCTTGTGAGCTCAAAAACTTCAATGTCGAAGACTACTTTGACAGGAAGGAAGCCCGCAAACTCGACAGATTTGCCCAGTATGCTTTGGTAGCTTCAGATGAAGCTATCAAAGATTCGGGGATTGACCTCGACGTAGTTGATAAGCTGCGCGTGGGAGTAATTTGGGGAGCAGGGATAGGAGGATTGGAAACCTTCCAGAACGAAGTGCTTGAGTTTGGAAAAGGCGATGGAACCCCAAGGTTCAATCCCTTCTTTATTCCAAAAATGATAGCAGATATCGCTCCCGGAAACATTTCCATTCGTCATGGGTTCATGGGACCTAACTACACCACGGTTTCAGCATGTGCTTCAGCAGCAAATGCACTTATAGATGCCTTGAACACCATTCGTCTTGGTCTTAGTGACGTCATTGTTACAGGAGGATCTGAGGCGGCAGTTGCACCTGCAGGAATGGGTGGCTTTAACGCCATGCATGCCCTTTCAACAAGAAATGAGAGTCCCGAGACTGCTTCAAGACCTTTTGATGCGACACGTGATGGTTTTGTTCTTGGAGAAGGTGCGGGAGCATTGATCCTGGAGGAATATGAGCATGCAAAAGCGAGAGGCGCGAAGATCTACGCCGAAGTTGTGGGAGGTGGATTATCATCTGATGCCTACCACATGACAGCTCCACATCCTGAAGGAATAGGCGTTGTTGCAGTAATGCAAAACTGTCTTCAGAATGCAGGCCTCAAGCCAGAAGATGTAGATGCTATCAACACACACGGTACCTCTACTCCTCTTGGAGATGTAGCCGAATTGAAAGCGATCAAAAAGGTTTTTGGTGAACACGCCAAAGATATCAACATCAATTCTACAAAATCCATGACAGGACACCTTCTTGGTGCCGCAGGAGCTGTAGAAGCCATAGCTTCCATCCTTGCGATGAAGCATGGAATTGTACCACCAACGATTAATCACCAGACGCCGGATGAGAATATTGATCCGGAGTTGAACCTGACGCTTAATAAAGCCCAAAAACGAGAAGTGAATGTTGCGATGAGCAATACATTTGGCTTTGGCGGGCATAATGCCTGCGTCCTCTTCAAAAAACTGGATGAATAAAATTACACCATGAGTGTTATTAGAAACATATTAAATTCCCGTTCTTCAAGAGGCGGGAATTTTTTTATGGACCTAACCACCATAATGGGCTTTAAGCCCCGCAACATCAATTACTACAAGAAAGCCTTTACCCACCGTTCTCTCAATAAAAAAGACGAGCAGGGAAACGCCATCAACTTTGAGCGAATGGAATTCCTTGGAGATGCCATGTTAAGCGCTGTTATTGCCTCTCACTTGTTTAGAGAAGTCCCCGGGGGTAATGAAGGTTATCTTACAAAGATGCGCTCCAAAATTGTGAGTAGAAAGCATCTTAATGAACTGGGGAAAGACCTTGACCTCATCAAACATATTGAAACCAATATTGGAACCGAGCAGTTTGGAACCAATATCCATGGTAATCTTTTTGAGGCCCTCATTGGAGCAATCTACCTTGACCGCGGCTACAGGTATGTTAAAAAGTTCATTTATGAACGGGTGATTGAACCCTATGTTGATATTGAACAGCTCGAGGGCACCGTAATAAGCTACAAGGGATTACTTATTGAGTGGTGCCAGAAGGAGAAAAAAGAATTCAACTACGAGGTATATGAGGATACCGGTAGGGATGAGGTGAAACATTTTGCTGTTAAACTTCGCATTGAGAACCGGGTGGTTGCCAAGGCCCGGGCCACCTCCAAAAAGAAGGCAGAAGAAAAAGCTTCAAAAAGGGCATTTTACGCCCTGCAAAACAAAATTGAGCCTTCTTGAAGATAGTGCAGAAACTACAACGTTTTCGTAAACTATTCGAAAAACTTCGGCCTAAAAATTATTTTTCTGCTACACAATTTTTATCTTTAACGATTGATGAAGATAAGTATGCCGGCGCATAAACTTGTTCTGGATGATGTGTTTGAGAAGCCTTTCCGGCTTTTAGCCATTCATTCTTCGGTTGAAGAATATAAGCTGGCTTTTCTATTGAACAAGCATCTGGAATTAAGACTTGTCAGGTCGCGCAGAGATGTTGATTTTCAGGTAGGGGCGCTGCAGGTGCTATTTGCACTTTATTCGTTTGAAGATCTTCAAAAATACCGCAATTATTATCTGGTAAGTAATTTCGCCAAAGGCGAGCAGGTGACGGGAACTGTCACCAATTCACTGTTTGGAGAGCAGGAAGTGTCTTTTCACAAGATCCACCTGCTTCCGGAATTCAAAAAAGTTGATTTTTTTCTGAAGATCGAGGAGGAATCCATACCGGTTTCAGAAGAGCAACTGCTCAAACAGATAAAAGCAATTCCGCAGGTTTCGACGGCATATTCTATTGATTTTCATCAAATAAAATCTAAAGAAAATTTAATTTTTGACTAAATGCCAAATACGAAAAAGACCAAGATCGTGGCTACACTGGGCCCGGCCACCAGTTCAAAAGATGTGTTGAGAGATATGCTGCAGGCAGGAGTGAACGTCTTCAGGATCAATTTTTCTCATGCCAATTACGATGATGTGAAAGAACGCATCAAAATGATAAGGGAGCTCAACGAGGAAGACGGTTTTACCGCTGCTATACTGGGAGACTTGCAGGGACCTAAGCTGCGGGTTGGAAAAATGAAAGAAGAAGTCGTGGTTTCCAAAGGTGACCAGATAGTCTTTGCTACCGGGGAAGAATTTGAGGGTACTGCCTCCCGTGTTTATATGAACTATGAACAGTTTCCAAAAGATGTGAAAGCCGGGGAACGCATCCTGCTGGATGATGGGAAACTTATTTTTGAGGTGGTGAACACTAACAAAAAAGATGAGGTTAAAGCCAGGGTGATCCAGGGCGGTCCTTTGCGCTCCAAAAAAGGGGTAAACCTGCCTAATACCAACATCTCCCTTCCTGCACTTACAGAAAAAGATATCGAAGATGCCATTTTTGCGGTTGAGCAACAAGTAGATTGGATCGCACTTTCTTTTGTGCGGAACAGTGATGACCTGCTACAGCTGCAAAATCTTATCAAAGAGCATACAGACCACAAGATTCCAATTATCGCGAAGATTGAAAAACCCGAAGGGGTTGAGAACATCGACAAGATCGTAGCTTACTGCGACGGACTTATGGTTGCACGCGGGGACCTGGGAGTGGAAATTCCTGCCCAGGAAGTACCGTTGATCCAGAAGCAGCTCGTGTTAAAGGCCAAAAAAGCCCGTATTCCGGTGATCATTGCCACTCAAATGATGGAAACCATGATCACCAGCCTTACCCCAACCAGGGCCGAGGTGAATGACGTGGCGAACTCTGTTATGGATGGAGCCGATGCGGTGATGCTTTCCGGAGAAACTTCCGTAGGAAATTACCCGGTACAGGTGATCGAGAAGATGTGCCAGATCATTATGAGCGTGGAGAATTCGCCGTTGATCAAGGTGCCGCATGAACCGCCGCACGTGAGGACCAAGCGCTACATCACCAAGTCCATTTGTTATCACGCGGCTCACATGGCCAACGAGATCAAGGCGCAGGCGATCTGTACGCTTACGA
This sequence comes from uncultured Flavobacteriaceae bacterium, assembly GCA_963739625.1. GTDB lineage: Bacteria > Bacteroidota > Bacteroidia > Flavobacteriales > Flavobacteriaceae > Salinimicrobium. The sequence goes on along the minus strand of CAVUAU010000004.1, from coordinate 10,366 downwards.
ATTCCGGTTACACCGCTTTCCAGATCTCTGCCTGGAGACCCGAGTCAAATATCCTGGTCTTCACTTCCAATAAAAGGATCGTGAACCAGCTGAGCCTGCTTTGGGGTGTTCGCGCGTTCTACTACGACAAGATGGTGAGTACAGATGAAACCATCGAAGACATCAACAGGATCGCAACCGAAAGCCAATTTGTTGAAAAAGGTGATTTCACGATCAACCTTGCTGCCATGCCTATTACCAATAAAGGAATGGTGAATACATTGAGAATTTCTGAAATTGAGTAGAAGTTAGATCTTCGACATTAGATATGAGACTAAAGCCATGAGCAAAATTTGTTCGTGGCTTTTTTTGTTCTCTAAATTAGCCACTTACCTGCCTGCCGGCAGGCAGGTACACGAATTTTTCCTGTGTTCTTTCTGCACATTATGGCTGTAGGCGCCGTCTATTTGTATGCAGAGCAGGGTGCAGAAATCTTTGTTTTAAAAGGATAGAAATGAACCATTGGGACTCAGACTCATAAGATTATTAGTGAATTCGTGGCAAAAAAAAGGAAGCTCAGAAATCAACATCGGTACATCCGTGGCTTTTAAAACAGCTACAAGAAGAGGTGCCAAAAAGGCCTTTTTTGAGTCTCTTTTCTTTTCTCTCTCCTCTCTCCTCTAAAAATCAAACTTCAGCTGCACGACGATCTCCTTTTTTTCTTCTTTCTCTTCATCTTTTTCAGTGTTGAGATTTGACAGGGAAATGCCCAGCAGGCGAACGGAATTCTTCATTTTTTCCTGGTATAACAGCTCTTTCGCAGTTTCCAGGATGAGACCTTTTGACGAGATGTAATAATGCAGCGTGCGGCTTCGGGTTTGCAGGGTAAAATCGCTGTATTTTATCTTCAGCGTAATGGTTTTGCCCGCCACCTTACTGTTGGTGAGCCTTTTTTCTATTTCTTCGGAAATATTCTCCAAACGTTCCAGCATAAATACTTCGGAAGAAATGTTCTCCTCAAAAGTCCTTTCTGCACCCAGTGATTTCCTGATGCGCGATGGTTTTACTTCACTCAGGTGAACCCCGCGGACGACACTATAAAAATATTCGCCGCTCTTTCCGAAGTGCTCGTTGAGAAAATCCAGCGATTTTTCCTTGAGATCTTTCCCGGTAAAAATGCCCAGCCGGTACATTTTATCGGCAGTGACTTTTCCCACGCCGTAAAATTTTCTTATTTCCAGAACTTCCAGGAATTCCTCAACCTCCTCGGGATTTACGGTTTTTTGCCCGTTGGGTTTATTATAGTCGCTGGCTACTTTAGCGATGAACTTATTGATGGAAATTCCCGCCGAAGCTGTCAGTCCGGTCTTCTCAAAGATCTTCTGCCTTATCTCTTTTGCGATCAAGGAGGCGCTGGGATTTCCTTTCTTATTTTCGGTCACGTCCAGGTAAGCCTCGTCCAGCGAAAGCGGTTCAACAAGATCTGTATATTCAAAAAAGATGTTTCTAATTCGATTTGAGATCTCCTTGTAACGGTCAAATCTTGGCTTTACGAAAATAAGTTCCGGGCATTGCCTTTTTGCCAGCACGCTGCTCATGGCACTCTTTACCCCAAATTTTCTCGCTTCATAACTGGCGGCCGCAACCACGCCTCTTTGCGAACTTCCTCCCACGGCAACAGGTTTTCCCTTGAGTTCAGGATTGTCATGCTGTTCTACAGATGCGTAAAAAGCGTCCATATCCACATGAATGATCTTTCGCTGTTGCGGCTGCTCCATGTGGCAAAATTAAAGCATAGAGTCACAAAAATGTCATTTTTCGGCATCTTTGATTTCTTGTCGGAAATGAAGTACCTTCAAAAAAGCAATTTTAGAGCATGAAGACTGCCATAGTTTTAGGAGCAACAGGATTGACCGGAAGTATTCTGCTGAAGAAGCTTCTTCAGGACAAGTCTTACCAAACAGTGAAGAGTCTTTACACGAAGAGCTGTAGGTTTTCAGGATCCCAAGCTGGAAGAGCACATTGTCGATCTCTTTGAGCTGGAAAAATATGCTGAACTTTTTAAAGCTGATGAGGTTTATTGCTGCATAGGCAGTACAAAATCCAAAACTCCTGACGACGAAATCTACCGCAAAGTCGACTACGGAATTCCGCTAACGGCAGCAAAATTGTGCAATAAGAATAATATTCCGAAGCTGTTGATCATTTCGGCTCTTGGTGCCGATCCTGACAGCCGCTTTTTCTACAACCGAGTCAAAGGCGAAATGGAAAAAGATGTGCTGGCCGAAAAACCGGAGGGAACTTACATTTTTCAGCCTTCACTCATTGGCGGAGAACGGGATGAAAAACGCATTTTTGAGAGCTTATGGAAAAAGTTCATGAAATTCGGAGATCATCTTTTAGTGGGGCCCCTTAAAAAATACCGAAGTATTCATCCTGAAACTATCGCAGACGCAATGATCGGGGTTGCCAAAAACGGCTATCCTGAAAGCAGAATAGAGTCTGATGAAATAAAACTAATCGCTGAAAAAGCAGAAAAATGAAAATAATCATTATTGGTGCCAGCGGCACTTTAGGAAAGAAAATCACCGCCGACTTTGAAAAAGACCATGAGGTCATCAAAGTGGGAACAAAATCGGGAGACATTCAGGCAGATATCACAGATCCTGACTCCATCAAGAAAATGTTTGAAAAAATTGGCTCTTTTGACGCCCTGGTTTGTGCGGCCGGCGGCGGTCATTTTGGGCCGTTAAGTGAAATGACCGATGCTGACTTCAGAAAAGGTGTGAATTCTAAAATGATGGGCCAGATCAACCTGGTGCTTATTGGGCAGCATTACATCAATCCAAAAGGTTCTTTTACGTTGATCACCGGCGTACTTTCAGATGATCCTGTGAAGAATTCGGTGAACCTGGCGGCGGTAAATTCCGCAGTAAATGGCTTTGTAAAGGCGGCTGCGCTGGAACTGGAGAACGGCGTGCGCATCAATGCCGTTAGCCCCGGAGTTGTGGAGGATTCTCCGCAGCTTTTTGCGGCTTTTCCGGGGCATAAGCCGGTAAGCATGGAACGCGTGGTCTATGGCTTTAGAAAAAGTGTGCTGGGTCATGTGACAGGGCAGGTGATCAAAGAAGTGTAACATGACCGAAATAGAAAGAAAATTTCTGGTCAAAGACAACAGCTTCAAAAAAGAGGCTTTCCGGCAGACAAAAATTCTGCAAGGTTACCTGAATTCGCATCCCGACAGAACTGTGAGAGTAAGATTAAGAGGAGAAAAAGGCTTTTTGACGATCAAAGGAAAATCGAATGAGAGCGGCATGAGCCGCTTTGAATGGGAAAAGGAAATTCTGGCCTCGGAGGCAGAAGAATTGATAAAGATTTGCGAACCCGGAGTTATTGAGAAAGTATAGATATGAAGTAAAGGTGGGAGAAACACATCTATGAAGTTGATCAATTCTTTGGAGAAAATGAAGGCCTTGTTTTAGCCGAAATTGAACTTTCTTCGGAAGAAGAAAACTTTCTAAAACCAGAATGGTTGGGCCGGGAGGTAACCGGGCAGAAGGAGTATTACAACTCGTGGTTGAGCAAGAATCCGTATAAAAAGAAAGTATGAGAAAAATCGCATTTTTGACACTCCTCTGCAGCTTGTTTTGGGCCTGCAAAGATTATAACGAAGACATTCGCGGAATTCCCGGTCCGGCCGAGGTAGAGGCCGCAACAGCAGCACCTGCACTTTCTGTTGAAGAGCAGGCAGAACAGCTGAAGCAGAAAGGCTATCAGACTTTTTTGTATAAAGAGAAAGATTCAACTTACCTGATGCAGCAGTATTTCATGGTTTTTCTGAAAAGCGGAAAAAACAGAAGCCAGGATTCAACCGAAGCCGCCCAATTGCAGGAACAGCATCTGGCGCATCTAAGTCGAATGGCTGAAGAAGGCTATCTCAGCCTCGCAGGACCTTTTGGCGACGATGGAAACATCCGCGGAATTGCTGTTTATAACACGCCAACTCAGGAGATGGCTGATAGTCTGGCGAGATATAGATCCTATGGTGAAAGCAGGCAGGCTCGAGATTGAAATACATCCCTGGTGGGCCTCAAAAGGCGGAAAACTGGAATAGTTCCCAAAACTACTTCTTTGACACCTGCATGGCGGGCCTGAGGCCGTAAAAAAGATATTGCCATGGAAAAAAACAAGTTACCCGAATTGCAGTACGAGGGACGTGAAAAGCAAAAACTCACGCTGCACCTGTTCTTCCAGATCATGGGAAAGATCAGGATGAGTTTTAGTCCACGGAAAAACCACTGGTGGTACATCACTTTATATGTCGACACCAGGGGTTTTACCACGGGACCTATTCCTTTTGGGAACGATTTCGAAACTTTTTCACTTCTTTTGAACCTGCAGCAGCACAGGCTGGAGGTCTGCACTTCGGGAGGAGAGGAGGCTTCATTTTCCCTTTCCGAAGAAGTTTCGGTCTCTGATTTTTATCTGCAGCTCAAGGCGATCCTGAAAAGATTCGGAATCGAAATTGATATTCTTGACAAACCTTTCGATCTCAATATTGACCGGAAATTTGACCAGCTCAATGACATCAAACATTACGACAAGGAATATGTGCAGCGTTACTGGAAAGTGATGCTTTGGGCCTCGAATATTTTGAGGAGCTTTAGCGGCAGGTTCTACGGAAAGACCTGTCCGGTGCACCTGTACTGGCATTCTATGGATCTGGCCGTGACCAGGTTTTCGGGCAAAAGAGCGCCAAAAATGCCTTCGGAAGCAAGGCTTTCAGACAAAGAGGCTTACAGCCATGAATGCATCAGCTTCGGCTTTTGGGCGGGCGACCCTAACATTCCCGAACCTGCTTTCTATTCCTATACTTTTCCTGCGCCCGAAGGAATTGAAAAGACAGATCTTGGGCTTCCGGAAGCGAAATGGATGTTAAACAACGGCAACTGGCTGGCTGTTCTGCCTTATCGGGTGCTGTTGAACGAGCAGCAGCCGGCGGAAATGCTTCTTAAGTTCTTTGAAAGTGCTTATTTAGCGGGCGCACGTCTTGCCGGTTGGGACGTGGAAGATCTAAGAGTACCGCCATTATCGGCGCTATAAACAAAAAAACTGTCCCCAAACGGGGACAGTTCCAACAACTAAAAATCCAATCATGAAAAATTTTACTGCCAGCCGCCGCCAAGCGCCTGGTAAAGATTTACAATGGCATTAAGTTCAGTATATCTTACATCTATAAGCTGCAGCCTGGTGTTCAGTGCATTTTCCCTTGCCGTAAGCACTTCCAGGTAATTCGCGAAGCCATTGTTCAAAAGTTCTTCGGAATAGGAGGTTGCCAGATCATAAGCTTCGTACTCATTTCCTATCACTTCCTGCTTTTCAACAGCCGTTTCGTAGTTGTACAGCGCATCTGAAACTTCTCTGGAAGCAACAAGCAAAGCCCTTCGGAATTCCAAAAATGCCATTTCCTGTTCTGCCTGTGCCACTTCATACTGCGTTCTTATCTGTCTCCTGTTGAAGATGGGCTGCGTAAGCGATGTGACGGTGCGGGTGTGGTTGCGGCTCTCCTGTTGGGAATTCGCGTTGGTGACGGTGGAAATGCCCGGGCCGCTGTCGACGGGTGCGGTAAGTGTGACCCCGTTGGACGCCGCCCCTCCGCTACGGTCCACCTGCCGATGCTCGGTCTGCGTCGCGATCGCGATCTCGTCGGTCTCGGCGACACCGCGCTCGCTGTAGTTCTCCAGGTAGTCCTGGACGACGTCGGTCAGCTCCGTCTCGCGCACCGCCCACTCCTTGTGTGAGAGCGTCACCTTCTCTTTCGGCGCCATGGGCAGGCTGTAGACGAGCTCGCCGCGTTCGACGCCGGCCGGCGTCATCTCTAGCGACTCCAGGTGCAGCAGTCCCAGGGGCTGGACGGTCCTCCGCTGCAGGGCGTCGATCGCGACCGCTCCGGCCTGACTGCCGGCGGTCGATCTCCTCGAGAGCGGTGATCGGGTCGAGCGTCGCCTCGTCGGCTCCGGAGGGCAGGTAGGGCTTCACTCGATTCCAGAAGTGCGAGACGAGGTCAAACCCTCTGCTCATCGACCGGCATCGCCAGCGTAGCTGTAATACGACCGTGTGGCCAGTGGCGCGTCTGGCGACAGTGCGTTCATCGCCGAGACGACGTTTGACCGCACTGGCGGGGAGAACTCACGTCGAGCAGCTGAGCGGCGGAGCGCGCCACGATGGCCGTCCTCGGCTGCTGCAGGTTCATCGTGGTGGCTGTCGGGGACTTTGACGCATCTCCTCCGCCTGGGCCGGGGCGGGCGCCGCGGCGGCCGCGAGGGTCCGCGCGGCGTCGAAGAATGCGTCCTCCCGGCGACGCTGGACCCGGCTGACCACCTGGGTCAGCATCTGCGGTGGCACCGACTCAGCTGCTGGACAGCCTCCAGGCCCTGGTCGGCAGTACCCGCCGCGATGACCCGGGCACCGCGTCGATCGCCGCGGCTCGGCCTCGCCTCGGGCCTCTTGCCGGAGCTGGACGATTTCGTCGTTTTGGATCGCCGCGTTGCGGACGACCGCGCCCAGCTCAGCGCCTGACCGCCCGCCGTTGAGCCTCGTCGATGGGCAGCTCGATCGGCGTGAGGGTCGCGGTGCGGAAGCGCCGACGTGAGTTGGTCAGCGGTTCGGCCATGTCGGCTCCTGTGGTTGAGGTGGTGGCGAGGAATCAGGGCGTCACAACGGTTTCGTGGCCGAACCGGCGCCTCCGGTCCGTTCGCGGCGGGTGCGGGTTGTCGGGACCCTGGCGGCAGCGGGCTGGGTAGCGGACCGTCGGTCGTCGTCGGCACTCGGAAACGGGCGGCGCGCCGCCCGGCGACCTCGGTCGTGATCAGCATCCGGGTCGGTTTTCCATTGGCGGGCTGGCAGTTCGCGCCGCCAATTCGATGTCGTGCTTGAGCCACAACTCGAGTGTCGGGTGGCTGATGGTGTACCGGCTCTCACCCGAGTCCACACGGCCCGGTCGGGCACCGCTGACGTATCGGTTCGACATCAGCGGCAGCTCATCCAGCGACAGGGACTGCCGTCGACCCGCGCGTCATTGTCTTCGTCGTGGACGTCCAGCCGGAACCCGCCCACCGACGCGTCCAACGCCGCGGGGCACGTCGAGCTCGCACGCCAGCGAGCTCAGCGTGCCCGACCCCGGACATGTCGAGGTAGCTGTCGCGCACCGACTGCTTGAACGCAGCGAAGCTGCCGTGCCGCCGCGTGCTGCCGATGAGGCACACCCAGATGTTGCTGCCGTTGTCAGCCCGCAGCTCTGTCGAGCTGAACCCCGCGTCCGCCATCGTGGCTTCGGACAAGGGATCGGGATCCTGGTCGAACCGGGTGTCGCGGACCCACCGGACCGGGCGGGCGGAGAACATAGCCCGAGGTAGCCGTCACCGTTGCGGCCGAAGACCCACGTGCCACCCCCGTCTCGTTCCGGCAGCACCGCGTCGCCGGTCGGTGCCGGGTCCACCTCGTCGAAGAACGCGCAGGGGAACCAGGCATGGGTGGGGGTCCGGCTCATCGTGCGATGGACGTCGTCGAAGTTGTAGATGATCACGGCTGCTTCACGGTGCTGCACGATCGCGCGGAACGCAAGCGAGCCGCCCCACTCGTATAGGCCCTCCTTCTTCAGGTCGTCCATGCCGGCCAGGCCGGCGAGCTTGGCGACGTCGGCCACGCCTCGGCGCCCTGCAGCATCACCAGGTGCTTGAAGAACTGCCACCCGGCCGCACCCACGGTGCCGCCCGCAGTCATCGGCGCATTGGTCCAGACACTGACGTCGCACCCCAGGCTGGCGATCCATGGCTGCTTCTGAAACGAAATCTGCCCGGGCTGGTGGTCCTGGACGCTGCACAGCATCGCGTCGGCGATCGAGAACGTCCGCAGGTTCGCCCGGCCGAGCAGGTTCCCGCGGTTGAACAGCTCCAGCATCGACTCCAGCGTCCGCTGCAGCACGGACTTCGGGATGTCCGGCTCGGGCGGGTCGTCGCCGGTGATCGCCGCCCACGCTGCCTCGAGCCCGGTCACGATCATCTTGCCGATGTCGTGGATGAGGTTGATGAGTGACTCGGAGCGCGAGCGCGTCGAGGTCAAGCTACCGAGCCCGAATAGCAGGTTGAGCGGGAACGGGAGGAATGCGGCGACCAGTCCCATGCCGGCGGCCGCGTTCAGGCCCCGCCGCGGTGGCGGCGTCCAACACGAGAGCCTTGATGTACGGGCCCAACGCGTCGAGGAAGCCGGGCAACGCGTCGTCGAGAGACCACAGCAACTTCATCGGCGAGGATTTGCGCAGGTTCGGGTGCGACTCGGCGACGTGTCGCGTGGAGTCGCGCAGCTCGTCGGTGAAATAGCCCGCCCAGCCCCCACCAGAACGCCACGTCGTCCGGCGTCCGCGTGCCGATGCCCTCCCTGCACCCTCTTGCCACGTGACGGAGGCCCGGGAGTCGTCGGTGAACGGGTCGAAGCGGTCGAGCTGGTCCCGATCGCGGGCGACGGCGAGCAGCACCTCCGGGACGGCGTAGCGCTCGGACGTGCACAGCGCGACCGCCGTGTTCTCCACCCCGATGTGGTCACCCCGCGCGCCGTGAGCAGCTCGACGGTCTCGCCCACCGATTGGCTCCAGCCGAAGGCCTTGTGCTCGAAGTAGGCGCGACCGGCGGAGGAGGCGAAGCTTCCGCGGGTCGTGAAGCGCACCAGGTCGAAGACGAGCCGGTCGAGCACCATCGCGGCCTTGGCGCTGATCCCCGGGTCCGTCGCGAAGTCGACAGGTTCAGCAGCGGCGGAAAGTCCTCGTTGTAATAGCCGGGTGAGCACCACTCGCTGAAGCCGTGCTCAAGCGTCGATCGAGCCAGCGTCGGGTCGCTCCGCACCACGCCGCTCGTGCTCGCGGCCGGTCACCCGGTCGCCACCGTCCATCGCCCCGACCGAGGGAAGACCTCGTCGGGAAACAACTGGCCGACCAGGAGCTCGCAGGAATGGAACAGGATCTGGTGGTTCTCGGACCAGAACGTCATCTCCCCGCCGTCCTCACCGCCGGCGGGGGCTCATCGAGCCAGTACTTGAAATGCAGCAACGCTGCCTTGACCGAGTCCGCCACGAAACGTGGGACGCGAGGATCCGGCGCGGACGTGTACAGCCGGTGGCGCACACCAACCGCAGGACGTCGGTGACATGGAAGTCAGCGGTGTCCTTCAGCGCAGGATGTGTTGACGACGGAGTGCGACAGCACCGCACGCCACCAATAGCCCCCTGTGGCGTCGCAGGTCGGCCAGGACCACCGCCATAGGGACGGCGATGTCGGTGTCGCAGCGGAACACCGGCGGCCGGTCCGGTGCCGCGCAAGCGAGGATCCGCGCCGTCAGCGGGAGGCGGTCGCCGCCCGGGGCGGTCCGAACGCTCCGGGGTTCCCTCCGCCATACCCAAACCCGAGAACAGCGGAACGTAGGCGGCCGGCGCCGAAGCTGACCCAGTCGGCCACGACGGGCAGCGCGACGCTGAACGGCAGGTCCGCCTGTGCCGCCATCCAAGCGAGAGTGTCTGTGAGCTCGCGGGTTTCTGCGGCCGGGCTCGCGGCCGTGGCAGCGAACACCGCCTCGGTCAGCGGCACGCCGAGATGCCGACCCATCTGCAGCGGGTCGTACCCGGCGACCTGTCCGATGTGCCCGGCCAGCGTGCGAACCGGGCCGGCGGGCGGAACCGGGAGATGCAAGGTGTCGAACCATTCCTTCAGCGCCAGTGCGAAGGGGTCGAGCACTGCACAGGCAACTGCGTCGGAACCGCGCCCTCCACGGTCGCGAGCAGGGTCTCGACGAGGGCGCGGACGCCGAGGCCGCCGTCGAGCCGAGGACGTCGAAGGAGAAGACGTGTTCACCACGCAGCTTGAGCGGCTGGGGAGCGGTCGTGTCGGTGACCGGCGGCCCGAAAGGCGGCGTGAAGGTGTCAGCCGGCGGAAAGGTGAGCCGGGCGACCGCCATGCTGATGTCCTCGATGGCCGGCTGCCACCAGTCGCGGGCCCGGACGATCGGGTCGTCGGCCCACGAGGTGGTGTACGGCTTGCAGTAACGCGCGTCGGCACGCGTCGGTCTTCCACGGTGAGGCGGTCGCGCCAGTTCAGGCGCCGCGGCGCGCAGCCGCCGGGACCCGGGACCGGGGGCGGGGATCTCCGACGTCATCAGATAGCCGCGGGCCTGCGCCAGTCGCTCCGCGGCCACCATGCTCGAGCCGCTCGCGACCAGCATCGAGAGGTAGCGCTTCTTGCGCTCCTCGAAGTCGTCGAGTCAGGCCGTCGTAGGCGTCAGGGGACCACAGGCCCAGGCTGGGGGTGTGCGGAGGATGCACCGTCACCGGTTTACCCTGGGCG
>CAVUAU010000003.1:0-70050 GCA_963739625.1 uncultured Flavobacteriaceae bacterium | reverse complement strand
AGCGCGGTCCACTTCCGAAGAAAAAAGAATAAATCTCCCCTGAATGGAAATCATTGCCGAAAAAAGAGAAGTTACTGCCGGTGAAATCGCGGTGCTCAACAATAAATACAAAAGCCTCTCCCTCCCTCAACGTCTCGAAGAATTGTATAACGACTTCAATGAAGCTGAAATTATGCTCACCAGTTCGTTTGCAGCCACCTCAGCCTTTCTTCTGAAACTTTTTTCTGATACCAGAAAAGACCAATTGGTCTATTTCATCGACACAGGATATCATTTTGAAGAAACCCTCGAGTACAAAAAAGAACTCACCGAACTCTATGGACTCCGAGTGAAATCTATTAGTTCCCTGAAAGAAGAACACGAATTTACTACGCGGGATGAAACCTGGAAAAAGAATCCTGATTTCTGTTGCTATATCAACAAGGTCAAGCCGCTTGACCTCATCAAAGCCAAATACACTGTTTGGGTAAGTGGGCTGATGGAATGGCAGAGTGATCACCGGGCCAGCCTGGATATTTTTGAACAAAGGGGTGAGATTCTAAAGTTTTATCCTTTGCTGGACGTTACGAGAGAACAGCGGGACGCTTTCATTGAGCAACACCAGCTTCCTTTTCATCCTTTGGTCGAAAAGGGGTATCATTCTATTGGTTGCTCCCATTGTACTGTTCCCGGGGAAGAAAGAAGTGGCAGGTGGAACAACAATCCAAAGACCGAATGCGGTTTACATCTATAAAAAAGAAAAGTCCCGGTGATGAGCCGGGACTTTTCTTTTTCAAAGGATCTTCTATTTCCTTACTTGCTGTACTACAGTAAGTTCATAGATCTTACCTTTTCTCCAGAAGTTACCGGGAACTGCCTGTCCTTGCAGATTTTTCTGAAGCAGTGAATTTACTTCTTCATTTTCCGAAGCCACGTTAAGGCTTTGGATTCTGCCATCTTCAGAAACTGAAAAGAAAACAGTTACTGAAAAATCTTCCTGCACATTGCAGTTATACTGCTCCAGAGTACTCTCTATTTCAGTGGAAAGAGAATCGGCATTTACAAACTTCTTGTTGTTTGCGTAGATTGTTGAACTTAATGTGATTGCAAGAGCGACTAACATAAATTTTAAATGTCTCATGATGTTCGTTTTTTAATTGACTGACTTATTAATGATTGATTGATGTACTATATAGACTATCGAAAAATTGAAACGTTACACTTCAAAATCCTTTTAACTTTTATTTAGCAAAATAACTGTAAAACAACGCTTTAGCTGCTGCTGCTCATTTTTTTTCTCATAAATAGAGCCTTTAGCTGAAACCAAAAAAAAGTCCCGGCTAACCGGGACTTTTTTATTCCTTTATCTTGTTCCATGGACCTTGACAGGTAACTCATATATTTTTTGAGTTTCCCACTTTTCTCCATGTACCTTTCTATGCGCTAACCTCTCTTCAAGGAAATTATTCACCTCCTCATTTGGAGATTGAATAGATCTAATTTCAATCCTGTTTTCCTCAGTGATCTTGAAGAAAACGGTAACGGTGAAATCTTCCTCAATGATTAGACCCGAGTCGCTAAGCATTTGCTCAATCTGGTAAGATATAGAGCTTCTGTTGCCTTCATCATCAAAAGATGTATTGGCATAATTTGCGGTAGACAAGATGATGGCGAAACCTACTAAAAATGTTTTTAAAGTTTTCATAACTGTACGTTTTAATGATTAATGATTAATTGATGATTGTACTATAGAGACCGCATAAAAACATCTACCGTTACAGTTCAATAAAAAATAGTTACAGATTTGGAAGGGAAACAGGTTGAAAAAACCTTATCGAAAAATAGCCTGACATCAAGAATCATGAGACCTTCACAGTTTAAGATGCAGACAGAAAATTTTTCAAATTATTTTCCAAATTCAAAATCGGGCATAAAAAAACCCGGCCAATGACCGGGTTCTTTTTAAATATTTGCTGTTCTGTTTATCCCACAAGTTCCTGCACTTTGTCTGCAGCTTCCTGGAATTCCACAGCACTGTGTACGTCGAGTCCACTGTTATCGATGATCTCTTTCGCAATATCTGCATTGGTCCCTTGAAGACGAACAATAATAGGAACATGAATTTCATCTCCCAAATTCTTGTAGGCATCCACGATTCCCTGTGCCACACGGTCACAACGAACGATACCTCCAAAAATATTCACGAGAATGGCTTTTACATTCTCATCCTTCAGGATCAATCTAAACGCTTCTTCTACCCTTTTAGCATCGGCTGTACCTCCAACATCAAGGAAATTTGCCGGCTCTCCCCCGGCTTGTTTGATAAGATCCATAGTTGCCATTGCAAGACCGGCCCCGTTAACCATACAGCCAACGTTTCCGTCAAGGTCAACATAGTTAAGGCCTACTGCTTTAGCTTCTACCTCAACAGGATTTTCCTCGCGCAGGTCACGCATTTCCTGATAATCCTTGTGACGGTAAAGTGCATTGTCATCTATAGTTACTTTGGCATCTACAGCCAAAATTTTGTCATCGCTAGTCTTAAGAACAGGGTTGATCTCAAAAAGAGAAGAATCAGATTTTACGTAAGCCTCATAAAGCGACATTACGAATTTGGTCATTTCTTTAAAAGCATTTCCGCTAAGACCAAGGTTAAAGGCGATCCTTCTTGCCTGGAAAGGCAGTAATCCAACAGATGGGTCAATCTCTTCATTGAATATAAGATGCGGAGTCTGCTCTGCAACAGTTTCAATGTCCATTCCACCTTCGGTAGAATACATGATCATATTTCTTCCTGTAGAACGGTTTAGAAGCACAGACATGTAAAATTCATCCGGTTCGCTGTCACCCGGATAGTATACATCTTCGGCTACCAATACCTGGTGCACTTTTTTACCTTCCGCAGAAGTTTGCGGGGTAACAAGGTTCATCCCAATGATCTGTCCTGCGATCTCCTCAACCTGCTGCAAATTTTTAGCAAGTTTTACTCCTCCTCCTTTTCCACGTCCGCCGGCATGAACCTGAGCTTTGATCACGTGCCATCCCGTCCCGGTTTGTTCAGTAAGTTTTTTTGCAGCCTCAACTGCTTCCTTTGCGTCCTGGGCAACAATACCGCGTTGTACGCGCACACCAAAACTGCTTAAGATCTCTTTTCCCTGATATTCGTGTATATTCATAATGAGGTGGTTTCTTCTGTGTTTATTAAGGTTCACAAAAGTAACAAATGTAATAGGATTCTGCCAATCTTTTTTATTTTATGCAGCCTGGGAAAGGGGTTTTGGGAATTATCTGGTTTTTAATCTGAATTCCCTAAAATCAAGCGGGTCAAAATTCCTGAAATGTCCGTTGAGTTCAATGGTTTGTTTGGCCCGGTTCATCTCCTGAATAATAGGAATGCTGATGGTTAGATGATTGATGAGAAATTCCAGCCGCTTTTTTTCTGAAAATATCTTAAGCAAAGCATATTCCTGCTGTAACGACAGGCCAATCTTGTGTGCAAGTGTATAGCTGCAGAAGCTCTTCCACTCGATCTCTGGCGGCGGCACCTCAAGGTGAAGGTACAGTTCGGTGATCAGGTCGAATAATTGTTTTTTTTGAGCCATATCGGGTTCGTCATCGTTCCGGGGAAATTCCACGTCGCCACGTGCGTAAGGTTTGCCCGGGGCCTCATGTTCAAAATTTGTTACCCTAAAGACCCTGATGCCTTTGCAAATTATGTCCTTTGCTCCCGAAGAATAGCTCTGAACTACTTTTTGGAGTGCTACCTCGGTCCCGTATTCGAGCCGGTTGTTGAAATAAACCGGAATTCCGAAATTCTTACCGGTCCTGGTACAGTCATCGATCAATTCCTTATACCGCTCCTCAAAAATGTGCAAAGGCAGTCGCTCTTGTGGAAAAACCACCACTTGCAAAGGGAACAAAGCTAATTTTGACGACATAACAAACTGATTTACAATTCGAAAATTACAAAATAATGTTTAAACCCTACTTCCGTTTTTGTAGTTTCTCTCCTTCGGGACTTGATATTTAACACTTGTCAAAAATGGCATTTTTGGCAGGGACCCTTCAGAAATAACAAATGGTTAAAATTGGTTATTTTTTAGTTCGACCTCATGCAGGAGACGAAATCTCTTGTAATTTTGCAGCTTTAAATTTTGGACTATGAACAATCAGGACCTTTTGAATATTGCCGCAGAATTTGGTAGCCCGGTATATGTGTATGATTCAGAAAAGATCATTTCTCAATACAGGCGACTTACCAATGCATTTAAACCGGTGAAACAATTACGCATCAATTACGCGGTAAAGGCTCTTTCCAACCTGTCTATCCTAAGCTTGTTCAAAGAGCTGGGGTCCGGGTTGGATACGGTTTCCATTCAGGAGGTGAAACTTGGGCTACAGGCCGGCGTAGAACCCTCAAAGATCATCTACACCCCAAACGGAGTTTCTCTTGAGGAGATTGAAGAAGTGGCAGCCATGGGTGTTCAAATAAATATCGATAACCTGTCCATCCTGGAACAGTTTGGGTCAAGACATCCAAAAGTGCCGGTTTGCATCAGGATCAATCCTCATGTAATGGCAGGTGGCAATACCAACATTTCTGTTGGACATATTGATTCCAAATTTGGTATTTCCATTCACCAAATCCCGCACCTCATGCGTATTGTAGAGAATACCGGCATGAACATCAACGGGATCCACATGCATACAGGTAGTGATATCCTGGACATCGAGGTTTTTCTTTATGCTTCAGAAATCCTTTTTGACACGGCAAAACATTTTAAAGACCTTGAATTCATCGACTTTGGAAGCGGTTTTAAGGTACCTTATAAAGAAGGTGATATTGAGACCAATATTGAAGAACTGGGAGAAAAACTTTCGGCGAGGTTCAATGAATTCTGCAGCAACTATGGCAGGGAGCTAACGCTTGCTTTTGAACCGGGAAAATTTTTGGTGAGTGAGGCAGGAAAATTCCTGGTAAAGGTTAACGTGATCAAACAAACCACCTCTACAGTGTTTGCAGGAGTTGACAGCGGTTTTAATCATCTTATTCGCCCAATGCTCTACGGAAGCAGGCATGAGATCCACAATATATCCCATCCTTCAGGGAAAGAACGTTTCTATTCTGTTGTCGGTTACATCTGCGAAACCGATACTTTCGCGAATAATCGAAGGATTTCAGAAATAAATGAAGGTGATATTCTTGCCTTTGACAACGCCGGCGCCTACTGCTTCTCAATGGCCAGCAATTACAACTCAAGATTTCGCCCACCCGAAGTGCTGTGGCATCAAGGCGAGGCACATCTTATAAGAAAGCGGGAGGAGTTTGAAGATCTCACCCGGGGACAGGTTCCTGTAAAAGTTGAGATAAGTAAGGCTCCAAAAAAGGTGAAATCTTAAGGAGTTCCGGGTGCGTTTATTTAAGGAATTTCCTGTTCATTTCTGCCAGAACCGTTAATCTTTCAGTAAAAAACATGAAAAAGGAAGTAATATTTTGGGGCTTCAATTCATTCCCCTTAGGTTTGTTTTTATAACCTTAAAAATAAAATATGATCCTTAGAACGAAGAGAATTGCAGCTATGCTTGTATTTTTTGTGCTTAGCACAACTGCAGTTATGGCCCAGGTGGGGCAAACAAAAGTGACAGATGCAGAACTCGACAAGTTTGCAGATACTTTTCAGCAAATGCGGGTAATCAATCAAAAAGCGCAAATGAAGATGTCACAGGTAATCCAGGAAGAGAACCTCGACATCAAACGTTTCAACGAGATCCATAAGGCTCAACTTGATCCTGCTGTAACCTCAGACGCTACGAAAGAGGAAAAAGAAAAGTATGGGAAAGTGATCGCCAGGATCGAAGACATGCAGGTTTCCTTTGAAAGCCAAATGGAAGACCTCATCAAGGACAGCGGGCTGAGCATTGAGCGCTATCAGGAGATTGCCACCAACCTGCAAACGAATCCTCAATTGCAGGAGAGACTAAAAGAAGAACTTACGAATTAAAATTCGGCAGGTATACACCATGAAAAAGCGGCTCAAAGCCGCTTTTTTTATTGGTGATCCTTCAGCTTATAAACTTCATCCCAGTTCCACCCGGCATAGGTTAGGCTGGAAGTAAATTGCCGGTCGATATCTGTATTCTTTTTATAAGTATATCCAAATTTACCCCAGGAGCTTCTAAGGGTATTAAGTTTCTTCCTGTTATGCTCGGCGGCATCGGGATCTTCCAGTCCCAGGGTCAGGTATTTTTCAATGGCATTAAGAATAGTACAGATTTTCGCATACTGCACGCTTTCCTCGGGCCAGTCCATTTTTAACACCATCAAGACTTCATAAAGCACCGCCATTTGAACCACCAGTGCAGACTCCCTCTTTTTGCTCAGGAAATAATTCACCATGGGAAAAGCCAGATAACTACTGGCATTCTTGAGAATTTCCTGGCGCAGGTTGTTAGCATCAGAAAGCAGTCCCGAGAGATCATCCTCCTTTTTAAAGAAATGATACATCTCCTCCACATCGCTTCCCATTGTCGAAATGTAAAAGGAAAGTTCCTTTTTACTCAGCACGGAGCTTACCACACTCAGCAGGTAAGTCAAACCCGTGGTGATCATGATAAAGCCCGTAAAAGATAAGATACCTGTAAAGATGTCGCTTACCGCGTTTCCCGGCACAAAATCTCCTATTCCCAAAGTAGAAAGCACATAGGAGGTGTAATAAAAGCGCTGTGAATAATTTGCAGGAAGTTTACTGGTCCCATGGATGACCATTTCTTCCCCGGCAGTAAAAATAAGATAGGCTCCCAGAAACAGAAGCGTAAGCCAAACAGCGGTGGTAACAAGTAAATGAGTGACACCGGAATAATTAAAAATGGTCCGGCTTCGGTTTTGGATAATGATCCTGTTAAGGGTCCTGTTGACAAGTCTGGAAAGGAATCCAAACCCGTTTCCCGAAAGGGTAGTATGAAAAAAGTCCAGAAAGATTACAACGATAAGGATAAATCCCGCTGCTATTTGAAGTGTCTGCATGACTCTAATTTAACCAAAACCTCCTTAAATTTTTCTAATAAGCACTTAAACTTTTCTAAAGCCGCAGTCACAGCCGGTGCCCCTCAAGAGATATTTCGTACCTTAAAGATCACGTGTGGGAAACATTCAAAATGAAAAATTAAGTCATGACAACACCAATAAGTAATCTTGAGAGTAAAAAAGACGACGCAGCTTATATAAAACCACTCAAAAATGCAGCTGATTTAGACCCTTTGCTGGAGCGAATTGGGGATTCTAAATACGTGCTCCTGGGAGAAGCCAGTCATGGCACTCACGAATACTACACCTGGAGGGCAGAAATTTCGAAACGTCTTATCGAGGAAAAGGGCTTTTCTTTCGTGGCAGTCGAAGGAGACTGGCCAGACTGCTTTAAGATCAACCGTTGGGTGAAGGGCCTGCTGGACCCAAAGACAGGAATAAAAGATGTACTGAAAGAATTTAAAAGATGGCCTACCTGGATGTGGGCAAACTGGGAAATCGCTGCCTTTGCCGAATGGATGAAAAAGCACAATTCAAAGCTTGACCAAAAGGAAAAAGTAGGATTCTACGGGCTTGACGTCTACAGCCTCTGGGAATCTATGGAAACCATTGTAAAATATCTTGAGAAAGAAGATCCCGAAACAGCTGTGCTGGCAAAACAGGCCGCCGACTGCTTTGAACCTTATAAAAAGAACGATTCTTATGTGACGGCTTATCGAGGGCTCAATCAAAAATGCCGCAATGAGGTAGTACAACTGCTTACCGAGGTACGCCAAAGGACCGACCAATATGAACACGAACCCGAAGCCGGACTCAACGCCGAGCTTAATTCCCTGGTGATGAAAAATGCCGAAAAATATTACGAGGCAATGGCGCAGTTCGACAACTCCTCCTGGAATGTGCGCGACACCCACATGGTCGAAACCCTGAACACCCTTATGGATTATCATGCCGATGATGCCAAGATCATAGTTTGGGAGCACAACACTCATATTGGAGATGCACGTGCGACAGATATGGCTGCCCACGGCATGCACAACGTTGGGCAACTCGTTCGCCAGCAGCATGAAAAAGACGGCGTGGTTTTGGTTGGTTTCGCCTCTTATGAAGGCTCGGTGGTCGCAGGGGAATTCTGGGGTGCAAAAATGCGGAAAATGGAGCTGCCAAAGGCTATTGAGGGCAGCGTGGAACACCTGCTTCACCATCACCGGTCAAGTGATAAACTTATGATCTTTGATGAAGATTCTCCCTTAAAAAAGCTTTTTAAGGACCGCATAGGCCATCGCGCGGTGGGCGTGGTTTATGACCCGCACCACGAACGCGGAAATTATGTTCCCAGCAGGATTTCTAAGAGGTACGACGCCCTTTTGTACCTTGACAAGACCAAAGGATTGCACCCGCTCCACCTGCACCCCGATGGTCACCTTATGCCCGAAACTTATCCCTTCGGAATTTAAACTCTTTAAAGCAATGAAGATAAAGGTCCTTGGCACAAGAGGAAAAATAGAACCTTCGGCCCCCGGCCATAAAAGACATACAGGATTTTTAATAGATGATAAGATCCTGGTGGATGTGGGAGAGCCCGAATACATGAAAACCAATCCCGAAGCTATTGTCTTCACTCATTTTCATCCCGATCATGCTTTTTTTGTTTTTGACAAAGAAAAATTTACTCCGCAAATTCCCCTTTTTGGACCCGAAGAAAATGAGCTCATTCCGAAGCTGCAGGTGGTCAAAAAGAAGTTTTCGATCAACGGCTACAGCTTCACTCCTATTCCCGTTATTCATGCTTTACGCCTAAAGTCTCTGGGATATATCATCGAAAAAGGCGGAAAAAGAGTTTTCATAACCGGGGATGTGGCGTGGATTGAAAAAGCACATTTACAGGCCCTGCCCAAAATGGATCTGGTAATTACAGAAGCTAGCTTTATAAAGAAAGGCGGAAGAATTAACCGGAAGGGAGACAAGATTTTTGGTCATACAGGAGTTCCCAATTTGATTCACCTGCTTGGACCGCTTACCTCAAAAATAGCTTTTTGTCATTATGGGAACTGGTTTTTTGAAGATGTGCAGGAAAGTAAAAAAATGATTAGCTCCTTGCAGGAAGAAGCGGAATTAATCCCCACTCATGATGGACAGGTACTGGAAATATAGGTCCTGAAAAAGGCATTTTTAAAGTACTCTTATTCTAATTTTTGCCTTGGGAACTATCCCAATTGCTCCTGGCAAGAGGAACAAAAATAAGTACTCCTGCCCGAAACCTTTATCTTCTTGATCTTCCCTTTACAATTTGGACAATCCTCCCCCTCCTTTCTGTGAGAGATGAGGTAATCTTTGGGAAATTCCTGGCGCACACCTTCCCTGTCAATTGCCATTTCAAGCACTTCCCGCATCTTCTTGTAGAGCTTTTTCTTCTCCCGTGTAGAAAGTGCATCGGTTTTTGTCTTTGGATGGATCTTGCACTGGTAAAGCATTTCATCTGAATATACATTTCCAATACCTGCAAGCACATGTTGGTCTGTCAACACACTCTTTATAGCGGCGCCCTTATCCTCCAGAAGTTGCAGAAATTCTTCCTCACTTAGCTCCAGGGCATCTTCTCCCAGTTCATGATTTTCTCTAAAGGCTGCGGGGCTGTCCGTAAGAAAGAGTTTTCCTAATTTCCTGCGGCATACAAAGGCGAGATGCTCATCATTGTCAAAAGAAAAGATGACCCGGGCGTATTTTGGAGGTTCCTGGCTTCGGAAGAATTCCAGCTTCCCGGTCATCCCGAAGTGAAATACCAAAGCTTGTTTTCCTGAGGTCTCAATAATTAGATACTTGCCTAACCTATGGGTGCTCTTGAACTCTTTGCCTTTTAAGGCAGCTTCAAAGTCTTCTTTAGGAGCCTGCAGGGCGCCCACATGCAAAAAATCGATCTTCCTGATCTTCTTATTCAGCGAAGTTTCTTCTAAGTAGGTTTTAAAAAGGCTGATTTCGGGTAGCTCTGGCATAGTAGTTGAAATTTTATGTTCGAAGTTATAATTTACTTAAAAACAAACTATTGCGCCACATTTTCAGTCAATTTTGTTTCCCTTTAACAGCTATTTGTTTAAATTAAAAATGAAAATATTGTTGAATAAAAATCTCAAAAAATTGCACAGGCTGAAATTGCTAATAGTATTCATGTTACCCGTAGTTATTGGGTTCACAGGCTGTGCAGCAAAAAGATCTATGGAAGAACGAGAAAAAGTAGTTTACCAAAATAACAAGACCATTCCCACCAGTATTTTAGAAGAAGCCAAAACCGCTCTCTCCTATTACCCGGAGCTGGAAGAGGTGTCGATCGACTTCAGGTTCAAGAACAGCATCAAAAAATCATTTATGCAGGCACAGCCTCAGTTAAGCAACTTGTTCAAAGGAAAAGACAGCCGGGAATACAATATTTTCATCAGTGACACAGTGACTATCGAAGAGGAGGAATTTTCTATGAATGATGTACCTTCCGAAGTACTTGTTGGATGGCTGGGCCATGAACTTGGCCATATTATGGACTATCGCGACAAAAGCGCCACAGGATTGGTGATCTTTGGCCTTCGTTATGTCACCTCCCACAATTATATCAAACAAGCCGAACGCGCCGCCGATGTGTATGCGGTGAACCACGGAATGGGGGATTATATTCTTGCTACCAAGAATTTCATCCTCAACAATTCCACCCTGTCAGATGAATACAAGGAGCGCATTTCGAGGCTTTACCTTTCTCCCGAAGAGATCGTAGTTCTGGTGAACAAATTAGAGGAAGATCTTGAAAAGGCCGAAAAAGGGGAAAGCTAGTTTATTGTATAGTGTATAATTTTGGTGCCTGGTGCTTGAAATTGTTTATTGATCATTGTTCATTGATCATTGTTCATTGATTCCACAAAGTCTTCCCACTCTTTAAACTTTTCTTCATTCATCACCTTTTCCATTTTTACCTGGCCGCCTTTTTTCTTGTTTTTGGCGTTCCATTCATAGAAGACATCCGGTTTTACGGTGACCACTTCCACTCCTTTTAAAGCCTTTTTTCGGGCAACGCCGTAATTCTTGTTGGCATTTTTCAGGCTTTCATCAAGGGCTGCTGCCAATTCTTTGTCGTCTGCATTTCCTGTCGTTCCCAAATACCATTTATGGATAAACTCTCCGTCTTTTTTTACTGCGGAAATGGTGAACTCCGGAATGGTGATGTCAAACTGCTCTTCCAGCTCCTTCACCGCATCGTTCATCTTATTGACCGAAAGCTGAGATCCCACAACATTGAGGAAGAATTTTGTTCTTCCGGTTATGCGGATTTCTTTTCGTTCTAACATCTGTAAATTTTATGGTGTCCCCAATTAAATAGCGCCAGGCGCCTGAAACCGTGCTGATCACCAAAACATAATCCTCCTCTTTTTTTACCTTTTCAAGAGGTATGACCGGCGCATCTTCGGTAAGGGAGCCATCTTCGTTGATATATTCCGGTTTAAAAGGAACAAACTCGAAATAAATGCCGTTGTCAAGCACCAGCTTCATAGAGCGGGTATCGGGTCTTGATTGAAAAGCCATAAACCCTTCCGAAGCCAGGTAAGTATCGATCACCGCCACCGGGTGCGCCAGCAGTTGCTCAAAACTTTTCTCGTAAGGTTCAAAAGCCACTCCTCCCGTGGAATACACCTGCAGGTTTGGCCAGATCTCGTGTATGTTATTTACATTGTGGTACTCCAGTATTTTTTTGATCATCAACTCTGTCCAGGAAGGTATGCCGGTAATAGCCCCAATGTCCCAGTTTTTGGCATTTTTAGCGATTTCGAGAACGCGTTCATCCCAGTCTTCGATTTCGGCGATCTCGCTACCCGGTTTGTAGAAGTTCCGAAACCAGAATGGAATATTGCTCGCGCTAATCCCGCTGATCTCTCCCTTCCTCGTGATCTTCTTTTTTGGCGAGATCTGTCGAGCTGCCCAGCATCATGATCTCCTTTTCAAAGAAATCTGAAGGCAGATCGAAATTCGCCAGTGAGCTCACCTGTTTAATTCCGGTTTGCCTGATGGCTTCGACCATCTCATCTGTCACGGGAATTCTTTTGCTCGACTTTCCTGTGGTGCCCGAACTCAGCGCAAAATAAGGAGGCTTCCCCGGCCAGGTCACATCTTCCTGGCCTTCGTGTAGCTTGCTCCACCATTCTTCATTCAATTTATTGTAGTCGAAAAATGGAACTTTTCGCGCATAATCTTCCCGGATGTTCTTTGACTTCAGCAGGGTTTCGAAGTCGTAATACTTCCCAAAGGCCGTGTCTTTTGCCTTTTTAAGCAGCTCCCGCAGCACCTTTTCCTGGGCCTCCACCGCTTCGGGTTGTGAAGCCACAGCATCGGCAGTGTGAATCAATCCTTTAATAAGCGCGCCTATTACAGCCATAAAATGAGATTTTTGGAAAGATACTTAAAAGCCGAATGGCGGTTCATTAACGGGATTTCAATTAATATGATTTTAACCTTTTCAGAAAAAGTCTTTTTTAACGGGTCTCAAAAATGACATTTTAGAATCTTTTTTCTGAACTTCGTCCACATGGAAATTCAACCCGATCATAAAGCTTTGCTGGATCTCGCGCACGCCAAAATGCACTTCGGAAAGTACAAGGGCCGCTTTTTATCTGAACTGCCTGAGTACTACCTGGTTTGGTTCAGGCAGCAGGGTTTCCCAAAAGGAAAGCTGGGACAGCAGCTGCAGCAGGTACAGGAGCTCCAGCTGAATGGTATGGAACACATCCTCAGGTCCATCAGGAAGAAATATCCGCGTTGAGAGGCAGGCTTCTTCCGAAGAAAAAAGGTTCAAAAGCCTTAAAGTTTTCCTAACATATTCCTGCTTAGATGGTTTCTTTTTCTTTTCTTCTTTGTAATTTAGCGCCCTGAATAAAAAACGCAGCAAACACCTCTCTAAAATGGCTGAAACCAAGTATATTTTTGTCACCGGCGGCGTTTCCTCATCTCTGGGGAAAGGCATTATTGCCGCATCTTTGGCAAAATTATTACAGGCACGCGGGTACAAAACCACTATTCAGAAACTGGATCCTTACATCAATGTGGATCCCGGAACTCTTAACCCTTACGAACACGGCGAATGCTACGTAACCGAAGACGGCGCCGAGACCGATCTTGACCTGGGGCACTATGAACGGTTTTTGAACGTGAATACTTCGCAGGCAAACAACGTGACCACCGGCAGGATTTACCAAAGCGTGATTGAAAAAGAGCGTCGCGGCGAATTCCTGGGGAAAACCGTGCAGGTGGTACCACATATCACCAACGAAATCAAAGAGAGAATTCAGCTTTTAGGGAAGAACCACGAGTACGACATCGTGATCACCGAGATTGGAGGTACAGTGGGTGACATTGAATCTTTACCTTATATAGAAGCTGTCAGGCAGTTAAAGTGGGAACTTGGCGATGATAATGCGCTGGTGATCCACCTTACTCTGGTGCCGTTCCTTTCGGCTGCCGGTGAATTGAAAACAAAACCTACTCAACACAGTGTGAAGACACTGATGGAAAGTGGGATCAAAGCTGACATTCTTGTCTGCCGTACAGAGCACGAACTTTCTGACGACATCAGAAGAAAACTGGCACTTTTCTGCAACGTGAAGCAGGAAGCGGTAATTCAATCGATTGACGCGTCTACCATTTATGATGTACCGAACATGATGCTGCAGGAAGGCCTGGATACGGTGACGCTGAAGAAACTCGCTTTACCCGATGACTCTACTCCTGACCTGACGCAATGGAATGAATTCCTGAAGCGGCACAAAAACCCCAAGCATGAGGTAACTATTGGCCTTATCGGGAAATATGTAGAGCTTCAAGATTCTTATAAATCTATTTTGGAAGCCTTTATTCATGCCGGTGCGGCAAATGAGGTGAAGGTGAACATTGAGAGCATTCATTCAGAATTTATCAACGAAACAACCATTACCAACAAGATCTCTCATCTCGACGGGATCCTTGTAGCACCAGGTTTCGGGGAGCGTGGTATTGAAGGAAAGATTGACGCTGTTAGATTTGCACGGGAGCATAAAATGCCATTTTTGGGCATCTGTCTTGGGATGCAAATGGCGGTCATTGAGTTTTCCCGAAATGTACTGCAATTAAAGAATGCCAATTCTACAGAGATGGATAAGGATACCCCACATCCTGTGATCGATCTTATGGAAGAGCAAAAAGAAATCACGCACATGGGCGCCACCATGCGCCTTGGCTCCTGGGAGTGCAGTCTTAAAGAAGGCTCTATCGCCCACCAGGTCTACGGTTCAGCCAGTATTTTTGAAAGGCACCGTCACCGCTATGAGTATAACAACCGGTACAGTTCACAACTTGAGAAGCACGGGATGGTAAGTACGGGAGTAAACCCCAAAACAAAGCTGGTGGAAATCGTTGAGATCCCAGACCATCCATGGTTTGTAGGAGTCCAATACCACCCGGAATATAAAAGTACTGTGGCCAACCCTCATCCTCTTTTTGTGGCCTTTGTAAAAGCAGCCAAAACCTACTCCAAAGAAAAAACTAAGTGCCAGAGTGGCACAATAACCTCTTTTGGTCAAAAAATTGACTATGCAAACGACAGCGGCAAGGCCCGCGATTTTATTTAAATCTTAGAATGGAAGAAAAAAAATTAGATATCAACTCCCTCATTGGATTCCTGCTAATTGGCGGAATCCTGCTTTGGATGTTGTACATGAACCAATCTGCTCCCGAAGCAGTTGAAGAAGAAGCCGGCACAGAAGAGGTGGTGGTCACTCCCGATGAAGCGGTGCAGGATCAACAGGAGCCACTGGCGCTGCAGCCAAATGATTCGGCTGCCGTTGCACAGGCTGAGAGCCGCCTGGGCGCTTTTGGATATTCGGCACAACTTGCCTCTCAGGGCGACAAGACTACTACTGTTGAAAGCGATTTGCTGGAGCTTACCTTCGCCAACAAAGGTGGTTACCTGTCTGAAGTGAGGCTGAAAAACTTCGATACCTATAACAATGAGCCTGTATATCTTATCAAGGATAACAATGCGACCTTTAACCTGAATCTTTCCACCTCTGACGGAAGGACTTTCGACACACAGGATCTCTACTTTGAACCCACAGTATCCAAAAATGGGGAAAACACGGTAGTTTCCATGAAGCTCAAGACTTCCCCAGACGAATTTTTGGAATACCGCTATGTCCTGAAGCCCGACGATTATATGATCGATTTCTCGGTGCGTTCTCAGGGTTTAAATAATACAATTAATGCTTCCAAACCTGTCACTCTTGACTGGAAAATGAAAGCATTTAGACATGCTAAGAGTATATCTTATGAAAACCGCTACACTAAACTCGTTTATGAGTACGGCGGTGGAGATGACGACGCGCTTTCTTCGGGTGAAGAAGAAGATAACGACATCACGTATGTAGCCTTTAAACAGCACTTTTTTACCTCTATTCTTTTGACCGACACTCCTTTTGAAACAGGAAAATTCAAGTCTGAGAATCTTGTAAAAGATGAAGAGGTAGACACACTTTATACCAAAGCCTTTGCCTCTACCCTTCCAATGAAGCTGCAGGGCGGCGAGCTCAATTACAACATGAACTGGTACTACGGGCCAAGTGATTACCAGATCCTCAACAACTACGACCGCAACCTTGATGAGATCATGCCTTTGGGCTGGGGGATCTTTGGTTGGATCAACAGGTATGTTTTTATCCCTTTCTTCGGATTTTTAAGTTCATTCCTGCCAAGCTACGGACTCGCGATCATTTTGATGACCGTGGTAGTAAGGCTGGTGCTTTCACCGGTTACCTATAAATCTTACCTGAGCCAGGCAAAGATGAAAGTCCTTAGACCGGAGATCAACGAACTCAACGAGAAGTACAAGGACAATCCAATGAAGAAGCAGCAGGAAACTATGAAGCTGTACAATAAGGCGGGTGCCAGCCCAATGAGTGGCTGTTTACCGGCACTTATGCAGCTACCGGTATTCTACGCCCTGTTCCAGTTCTTCCCGAGTGCTTTCCAGTTGCGACAAAAAGGATTTTTGTGGGCAGATGACCTGTCCAGCTATGATGTGATCGCACATTTGCCATTCAGGATACCATTCTATGGAGACCACGTGAGCCTCTTCCCTATTTTGGCCTCAATCGCCATCTTCATCTATATGACGATGACCACCGGTCAAAATATGCAGAACAATCAGCAGCCGGGAATGCCTAACATGAAATTCCTCATGTATCTTTCCCCACTCATGATGCTGTTCTTCTTTAACAACTATGCCAGCGGACTTTCTCTTTATTATTTCACCTCCAACCTTATTACTATAGGTATCATGTTGGTGATCAAGAATTACATTGTCGATGAAGATAAGATCCACGCCAAGATACAGGAGAACAAGAAGAAGCCTAAGAAACAAGGTAAGTTTGCCCGTAAGATGCAGGAGATGATGGAGCAGGCAGAGCAGCAAAAAAAGAAGAAGTAACAATAGATTTATAGAAAATGAAAAGCCCGGGAAAATTCCCGGGCTTTTCGCTTCTAACACAACAACCTGTCAAACAAATTATAACTCAGGTAAAAGAACAGTATTAAGAACATGGATCACGCCGTTATTAGCCTGCACATCGGCAGCAATTACAGTCGCGGTTCTGTCATTGACATCGGTAATCGTAACATTATCTCCAAGATTTGCAGTAAAGTCATCTCCTGCTAAAGTGGTTACCATCATTCCGTCGGAAAGATCTGTAGAACGAACGTTAGACATGGTAACAACGTGATAGCTTAAAGTTTTTGCCAGCACTTCCGAAGAAATATCGTCAAGACTCGATGCCTCCAGTTCCGCGAGAAGATCGGCAAAAGCCTGGTTTGTTGGTGCAAAAACAGTAAAAGGTGCAGGATCTGAAGTTGCCATTAAGGTTTCCACGAAAGTGTAATCAGGTTCACGGGTAAGGGCAACCATAAGGGTGGAGAAAGTTGGATCTGCAGTCGCGAAAGTCGTGATGTCTGGCAGTCCTATAACCGCATCAACCGCATGTATCACTCCGTTATCGACCTCAATATCGGCTGTTTCAACATTGGCGACCCCATTGATAGTCACCCCGTTTTCCGTGTTGATATACATACTAAGGTTTTCTTCGGAAGCTGCACCCACAGCCATGCTCGCAATATAGCCGGTGCTAAGATCACCGCTCATGATCTCACCTTCCTGCACGTGGTTGAGCAGAATTTGAGTGAGTACATCTACAGGAACCTCATCAAGAGTTGCAAAGCCATTATCGGCCAGAAAAGCTAGCGAAAGCGTCATTATCGGGTGCAAAGACGGTATAATTCGTGTTTCCATCCAAAGTAGCTGTTAACCCTGCCGCATCAAGGGCAGCAGCAAGTGAGGAATAATTGTCATTTGCAGCAACAAAATCTGCAATAGTATTGGTCTCGACCACCGGTGTTCCACCCGAGTCGTCATCATCACTGCAGGCTGTAAAACCAAGAAAGAAAATTCCTAATGCAGTGAATTTTACTAATTTTGAAAGAGCATCCATAAGAATAAATTTTAGTTATAGGGTAAAAGTAATGGATCAAAAAAGCATATAATGTTTAAGTTTAGTTAAATTTCTTTAAACAAAAAAAGACGAGGCCAAAGAGCCCGATTCTATTGACACTATGAAAAAAATATTTTTTACAATACTTCTCCTGGGAGGCTACCTTCAGGCAAAAAGCCAGGAAATTAACAGTACAGACAACAACGGGAAAAGACATGGTTCCTGGAAGGTCTACTTTGACGGACAGCCGGAGCAGCTAAAATTTGAGGGTACCTACGAGCATGGAAAACGCACCGGACTGTTTAAATTCTATCAAGAAGGACTTAAACATCCCGTAGCAGAAATGGTCTTTAGTCCAGACAGCGACACGGTTGATGTCAAGTATCTTAGCCAGGCAGGAAAAGTCATTAGTGAAGGACAAATGCTGGGGAAGCAAAGAACAGGAGACTGGAAATACTATCACAAGGATTCTAATGATCTCATGATGCTGGAGCCTTATGAGCATGGGGAACTCCAGGGAGAAAAACTCACCTTTTACGACACCGGGGAAGTGGCCGAAAGAGCCCATTACAGGAATGGAGCGTTGCAGGGTAAGAAAATATTGTATTCAGAAAAAGGGGTTGTACTGGAAGATCTAACTTACGAGAACGGAGAATTACATGGCCCTGCAAAATTCTATAATGGGAAAGGAGAGTTACTTAGCGAAGGTAATTACAGCAGAGACAAACACTCCGGGATCTGGCGGTACTACGAGAATGGAAATCTCAAGGAAGAGAAGAATTATTCCAAATAACCCGGGGCGACGCAAATGTTTAACATCTCAGAAGAAATTTTGATATATTTACATTACAACCTAAAATTGAACTGTTATGAAAAAGCATCTTATTTTACTATTTTTAATGGGTTTGTTCACCTTCACATCCTGTAGCAGCGATGATGATGACCCTTCTGAAAACAGCATTGTTGGTACCTGGACGCTGGTAAGTGTGAATCCTGCCTTTATCCACCTGGACTGTCCACAACCCTCCACCATAAACCTCGCAGGAAACGGGACCGCCGATTGGGCGCTCTATACCAACGAGAATGATTGTACGCTTCAGGATGATTCCGGAACATGGGAAAAAACATCAGACAATTCTTATACTATTTTTATTCCCGATTTTGGGCCGGTTCCCGGAACCGTTGAGTTTACTAATGCAAACAGCTTTACCTTTACCGCTTCTGTAGCGGGTGCTAACGTTGTTTTAACTTTCAACAGGCAGACATAAACCTTTCCCAAAGATATTTTACAAAGGCGGCATTTTGCCGCCTTTGTTGTTAATGGCTCGCAGTTGCAGCAGTTCCAAAAATGGCATATTTTATGTAATTTTGCCACGCCTTAAGAGGTGTCAAAAAAGACATTTTTGAATGGCATCAATATTATGAAAAGAGTAGTTGTAGGTTTATCGGGTGGTGTAGATTCAAGTGTTGCTGCATACCTGCTCAAGGAGCAGGGTTATGAGGTGATTGGCCTGTTCATGAAGAACTGGCACGATGATTCGGTTACCATTTCTAAGGAATGTCCATGGCTGGAAGATTCCAACGATGCCATGCTGGTAGCAGATAAACTGGGGATTCCTTTTCAAACTGTTGATCTAAGTTCAGAATACAAGGAGCGCATTGTGGACTACATGTTCAATGAGTATGAAAAAGGTCGCACCCCCAATCCCGATGTCCTTTGTAACCGGGAGATCAAATTTGATGTTTTCATGAAGATCGCCCTTTCCTTGGGCGCCGATTATGTTGCAACCGGCCATTATTGCCGGAAGTCTGAGACTTCGGTGGACGGGAAGAGCGTTTACCAGTTGCTCTCGGGTAAAGACAACAACAAAGATCAATCTTATTTTCTTTGCCAGCTTTCGCAGGAACAGCTGTCGAAAACCCTTTTTCCAATAGGAGAACTTCAGAAAAGCGAGGTGCGAAAAATTGCCTCTGAACAGGATCTTGTTACCGCGGAAAAAAAGGATTCACAAGGTCTTTGTTTCATCGGAAAAGTGAGGCTTCCGGAATTCCTTCAGCAGAAACTGCAGCCGAAAGAAGGTGCTATCGTGGAGATCCCTGCTTCCGAAGAAAAATACAAAACAGCAACTCCTGAGTTCAGCAGCAAAGATGAGGAGCTTGAATTTCTTTCAAAAAAATATTCCTATACCCCTTCCGAAGGAAAGATCGTGGGCAGGCACCAGGGTGCGCATTACTTCACAAAAGGTCAGCGAAAAGGACTTGCCGTGGGAGGAACGCCCGAACCGCTATTTGTGATCGAAACAGATGTGGAAGAGAATGTGATCTATACCGGGCAGGGGAAGGATCATCCGGGAATTTATCGCAAAGCTCTTTTTGTAGCCCCGGATGAGATTCACTGGGTTCGGGAAGATCTGCGGTTAAAGGCAGGAGAGCAAATGCAGGTGCAGGCAAGGATAAGGTACCGCCAGCCGTTGCAGGACGCTACGCTATACCAAACAGAAAACGGTTTGTACATAGAATTTGAAACACCGCAAGCCTCTATTACCGAAGGCCAATTCGTTGCCTGGTATGAGGGCGAAGAATTGATAGGCTCGGGGGTAATTTCTTGAAAAAATAGACTCCTGACAGGGTTTCGAACCCTGTCAGGGTTAAAAATTTATTTATATGACCAACAGGATCACCCAACTCTTCAACATTGAATATCCAATAATCCAGGCGGGGATGATCTGGGCGAGCGGCTGGAAACTTGCCAGCGCCGTAAGCAATGAAGGAGGATTGGGGATCATAGGCGCCGGTTCAATGTATCCAGAAGTCCTGCGGGAGCATATTCAAAAATGTAAAAAAGCGACCGGTAAACCTTTTGCAGTCAATGTCCCCATGCTTTACCCCAATCTTGAGGAGATCATGCAGATTATCATTGAAGAAGGGGTGAAAATAGTTTTTACTTCTGCCGGAAACCCAAAAACCTGGACCTCTCACCTACAGGAAAAAGGTATAAAGGTGGTACACGTGGTTAGCAGCGTGAAGTTCGCATTGAAAGCCGAGGCTGCCGGTGTAGATGCTGTGGTAGCCGAAGGTTTTGAAGCCGGCGGTCACAACGGCCGCGACGAAACAACTACGTTTACGCTCATCCCTATGGTCAAAGAGCAAATTAAGATTCCGCTAATTGCCGCCGGAGGGATCGCGACGGGACGCGGAATGCTCGCGGCCATGGTACTTGGAGCCGATGCTGTGCAGGTAGGCAGCAGGTTTGTAGCCAGTGAAGAAGCCTCCTCTCACCGCGCCTTTAAAGAACGGGTGGTGGCTGCACAGGAAGGCGATACTATTTTGACCCTCAAAGAACTCGCACCGGTAAGACTGCTCAAAAACCGCTTTTTTGAGCAGGTAACAGAGTTGTATTCAAAGAATCCCACCAAAGAAGATCTCATTGAGCTCCTGGGTCAGGGCCCGGGCGAAAAAGGGAATGTTTGAAGGTGATCTTGATGAAGGAGAACTGGAGATTGGGCAAATCGCCGGCCTGATCCATGATATTAAACCGGCTGCAGAGATTCTCAGGAATATGATTAGCGAATTTGAAGCCGCCAAAGCCGAAGTCGCTACTCTTTAGCTTTATATTCTTTTAGCCTTTCCAGTGCTACCCGTATTCTTTGCTCCCACTGTTCCTGGGCTGCAACATCTTTGCCGTGCTGTGTTTCAGCATCATATTGCTCCTGCATTTGCTTTCTCTCTGTTTCTATTGTTTCGTAAATGCTGCGTAAGGCCTCTTTTAGATCCTTTTGCCCCTGTGGCTTGAACTCCTTCAGCTTCTTTCTAAGCAGCCTCGCATGAAATTCAGAAATATCAAAATGCAATTGTTCATGCTTCAGCAGCCGGTCGTTTTTTTCGCTGACCCAAGAGTTGTCGGGATAGAAAAATGCCTTTACGGTGTAATGAAAATCCATCTCATTGCCTACCATCTTTGCCGACCAGGAATAAGAAATTCCGGTATTGGCGCTGGCGTGAAAACCATTTTGGGGAGCAGAAGATGCCTTGAAATCGTCCCAGCTCAGCGGGGTTTCACTCCATATGATGATTTCCTCAGGTTGCTGCGCAAACATCCCTGTCGTACAAAACAGAAAGAGAAAAAGTACTTTCAAAAATTACCTGTAATTGAACTGTATATCAAGATCGATATCGGGATGAATACTGTATAAAACAGGGCAGGTTTGTGCTGCCCGCTCCAGGATCTTCCGGCTCTTTTCATCATAAGAAGTCGGAAAATCAAACACTATTCTAATTTCTGAGATCCTCCTGGGATCGGCAGCCATTGTTTTGGTCACTTCGGCAGTCGCGCCTTTCACGTTAAGTTCATGATCGCGCGCCTTGATTCCAATAATAGTGAACATACAACTGGCTAAAGCAGTGGCAACAGTATCTGTAGGAGAAAATGCCTCTCCTTTCCCCTGGTTGTCAAGGGGTGCATCTGTAATGATCTTGCTGCCGCTTTGCAGGTGTTCACACTCAGTTCTAAGTTCGCCCAGGTAAGTCACTTTTGAAGTCATTACTGAACTACTTTTAGGTTAAGATCTTTATCGTAGGCCATGATGTAGATTGCTTTGTTTTGAAAACCACCGGCAGGTCGTCGTTCATATTCAAATTTGTTCTCCACATATTGAGTTGCACCTTCCTTCGCTATAGAAGTATAGAGGTCCTGGGAGGAGGCCAAACGTAGAAGCACGTCATAAGTGACATCAAACCCACGCACGGCGTAAGTGTTTGGAACTACCCCATAAAGCTCCTCGTACTTTTTAATGAAATTCCTGTTCTTTTCCGGCGAATAAGCCTTGTCAATAGAAGGATAATGAAAATTCAATTTCGCAAGGTGTCGGTTTGAAACGTTGTCGCTCTCGTAAGAATTGTTCCTTTCCGTAGTAAACAGGGTGATCTTGTACTTATCAGCCAGAGAATTAAGATAGGAAGTAGCACTGCTCAGCACTCCAATTTTACTCGCTTCCAGGATAACAAAGTTAGGTCTGTCCGGTGCCATAGCGGCGTTCAGCTGACTCTGATTAATATAGCCGCCTGCGTTTGGATTCACGACCCTTGCATTTGGGAAAGCCTGTAGCAGCCTGCTTTTTTTGGCATAATTATCGGCATCTGCGATGATAACAATATTTTTTCCCTGTGAATGATCATTTATATATGCAAGCATTGCTTCGGCAAGCATTTCATCTGTAGGTCTTGACTGCAGGAAATTCGCCATAGCGCCGGCCCTTTTCTTGGTCAAAGGTGAGATCACCGGCACATTTTGCCTTTCCAGGCCAGAGGCAGCAGCTTCAACAGTAGACTGCAACAGCGGGCCTATCACAGCATCAACCTCGCTAAAATTGTTTGAGCTAATTATCGAGTATACTTTCCCGGCATTTTGCTGCGTATCATAAAATTTGAGGTTAGTAGAAATGCCCATTGTTTTTGCTGAATCTACCGCCATCAACACCCCGCTGTAAAAATCGAGCGAAATCTGCATCACGCGATCCTTCTTTAGCCGCTCAATAGAATTGCTGCTGGTATCTGTAGTAACGATCTTATCAAGGTTGAAAGGCAGCATCACAGCGATATTCTTAGTGCTGAAGTTGTTCAGTTCCCGCTCCAGGTTCACCACGTTAGCTTCCACATATTCTCCCGGCTCAAAAAGCTCCACATTCGGGATCTTTAAAACCATTCCCGATTTTAATCCATCGGCCAGCGCGGGATTAAGGGTGACCAGCGAATCTTTGCTTATTCCAAAACGACGGGTAAGGCTAAAAAGCGTTTCCTGTGGTTTCACTTGGTAGTAGCTAAAAAGTCGGCCTTCCACATCAACTACCTTCTCGGTATTGCCGTTCCTCACCTTAAGAACCATCCCCGGCTGTAGCGTTTCCATGGTTGGGTTAAGCCTTTGCAGGTCGGCAATGGTGATATTGTATTTTCGGGAAATTCCGTAGAGGGTTTCCTTCGGAAGCACCACGTGTTCCTTGACGGTAAGATCTAAAGGATTGGAAGGTGAAGGCTCTGAAAAAGGCTCATTTTGCGCTACTTCCTGCGGAAGGTTCACAGGTATTCTAATCTTCTCACCCCGCCTAAGTTCTTCAGAATATAAATGTTTATTAAACCTTTTGATATCCTCGATACTCACGTTGTACTGCTGCGAAAGGCTGAACAGCGTTTCTTTGCGCTTCACCCGGTGGGTCTCAAATTTCACATTTTCGGGAGCTGCAGCAGGCTCGGGCTTTAACGGCACCACGAGTTTGCTGTCTACGCTAATCCCATTCCTTGCATCGGGATTATATTTAAAAAGCGTTGCTTCAGAAATATGGTATTGCTGCGCAATTTCGGCAGTGGTTTCCCCGCGTTTTACAATGTGATATTTATACTGCTGTGCTACTGCCGAAGCAGCGAAAAGCTGAAAAAAAAGAAAAAGAACAAGTACTTGCTTCATAGTTTGGTTTTATTCCCACTCAATAGTGGCCGGTGGTTTGGAGCTTATATCATATACCACTCTGTTAACGCCTTTTACCCGGTTAATTATTGTATTTGAAGTTTTTTGAAGGAAATCATAAGGCAAATTCACCCAGTCTGCAGTCATCCCGTCGGTAGATTCTACGGCTCGAAGGGCAACCACTTTCTCATAGGTACGTTCATCACCCATCACTCCTACAGAACTTACCGGCAACAGGATTGCTCCCGCCTGCCACACTTTATCGTAAAGCATCCAGTCCTTAAGGCCCTGGATGAAAATATCGTCAACTTCCTGCAGCACCCTTACCTTTTCGGCAGTAATGTCGCCAAGAATTCGTATTGCAAGACCCGGTCCCGGGAAAGGATGCCGGCCCAGAAGATTTTTATCTATCTCAAGCTCGGCGCCAACTCTTCTTACCTCATCTTTAAAAAGCATTCTTAGCGGCTCCACCACCTTCAGCTTCATAAAATCTGGCAACCCACCCACATTGTGATGCGACTTAATGGTTGCCGAAGGTCCATTGACAGATATTGATTCGATCACATCTGGATAAATAGTACCCTGCGCCAGGAATTTCACATCCTGAATATGATGCGCCTCGTCATCAAACACCTCGATAAAAGTCCTGCCTATAGCCTTTCTTTTACCTTCGGGGTCTGAGATCCCTGCTAGCGCTTCCAAAAAACGTGCCGAAGCATCTACTCCTTTCACGTTAAGCCCCATGTGCTTATACTGGTCGAGCACGGTCTCAAATTCATTTTTTCGAAGTAAACCATTGTTCACGAAAATACAGTAAAGGTTCTTACCTATAGCCTTGTGCAACAATACTGCTGCCACTGTAGAATCCACGCCTCCGCTTAACCCAAGCACTACTTTCTCATCCCCTATCTTCTCCTGCAGGTCGGCGACGGTCATGTCAACAAAAGCTTCCGGTGTCCACTCCTGCTCTACCCCTGCAATGTTCACCAGGAAATTCTCCAGCAGCTGTTTACCATCGGTGGAATGATAAACTTCAGGATGAAACTGGATCGCGTAGGTTTGCTCCCCTTCTATTCTGTAAGCAGCATTAAGTACATCTGGCGTGCTGGCGAGCCTTACCCCATTTTCAGGAAGTTCTTTGATGGTATCGCTGTGGCTCATCCACACCTGCGAATTTTCAGTAATATCTTTAAACAGCGGCTCTCCATCTTTTATGACCGAAAGATTGGCGCGGCCGTATTCCCTTATTTCTGAAGCTTCCACTTTTCCGCCGTTGAACTGGGCAAGATACTGCGCCCCGTAACACACGGCCAGAAGAGGCACTTTTTTCCTGATCTTTGACAGGTCTGGATGCGGGGCATTTTCTGCTCTTACAGAAAAGGGACTCCCCGAAAGGATCACGGCCTTAAAAGTAGTAATGTCTTCTGGAAGCTTGTTGTAGGGGTGAATTTCGCAGTAAATGTTGAGCTCTCTCACTCGCCTTGCAATCAATTGCGTGTACTGCGACCCAAAATCTAAAATGAGTACGTTGTTGTGCATGCACAAAAATAGAAATTTGAAGGGAAGTTCAAGGAGTCAATAAGAGAAATAAAGTTAAAAGCCGGCTCAAAAGAGGAAATTTCAAAAGAGATCGTAAAATGTCATTTTTGAAGAGATTCAAAACATTTTTTCAGCCGGCCTGCAAATTGCAAGCTGTTTAATTACTATCTTTCTGAAAGTCTTAGATCAAGGTAGCGTCCATGAAATATATTGCTGTCATTCTTTTTTCTATTGCCATTGTATTGGCCGCTTATATTGCCGGAAGTTTTTACGTTAAAAGAGCAACTCCTCCCGGAGTGATCTCGGTGACAGGATCGGGAAGTGAAGATTTCACTTCAGATCTTATCGTTTGGGAAGGTACCTTCAGTCAAACCAGTCTCAACCTTAGCGAGGCTTATGAGAACCTCAACAATGACAAGGAAACCGTGAGGAAGTATCTTATCTCTAAAGGAATTTCAGAAGAAAGTATTGTCTTCAATTCGGTAGAGACCATTGAGAAGAAAGAACCGAGGTATGAAAATGGGAATTATGTTGGGGAAATTTTTCAAGGCTACCAACTACGGCAGACGGTAAAAATAGAATCTGCAGATGTTCCTCTGGTAGAGGAGGTAGCAAGGGAAATAACCGAACTTCTTGAAAAAGGAGTGCAATTCAATTCCACCCAACCGCGATATTACTACACTAAATTAGCCGATCTCAAGATCAAAATGATCTCGGCCGCTACAGAAGACGCAAGGATTCGCGCAGAAAAAATAGCAGAGAACAGCGGTAGTGAACTTAGGTTCCCTACGGAATGCCGATCTTGGTGTTTTCCAGATCATTGGACAAAACAGTGGCGAAAATTTCACCTGGGGCGGGGCCTACAACACAGCCGATAAGAAAAAGACAGCTTCGGTCACCATGCGACTTGAATACGAAATCGACTGATCTCTTTAAAAAAATTACACTTCTTCAACTTGTCGGCTACTGCTTTAATTCTTCTAATTAAAAAGAATCTAAAATCATCAGATCATGCAGTCAAAAAAGTCATTTTAGTGCCTGCTTCTTTTCATTAGCCATTTGTTGCTTTTCCAGGAAGGCCCTGGCACTTCGGGTGCTTTTCCACGACTGCACTAAGAGTACAGCGGCAATGCTACAGCAGAAAGCACAACATGCAAGAATAAATAGGTTCAAATTGTAGGGTTTGGGAATGCAAAGGTCATCAAAATCCGATAAACGGCCAACTTTTACCGATAAATGGCAAAATTTATAAGTGTTAATTATTATTTTAGTTGACGAACGAGCCATTGCACATGAAACCCCACAGGAAAAAAGGATTTAGGGAAGAGGAAAAAATACTTGAACAGCTGGAAAAACAGGAAAAGCTACAGCTTAACGCCTGTTCATTCGCGGTAAAACGCCTG
This sequence comes from uncultured Flavobacteriaceae bacterium, assembly GCA_963739625.1. Classification (GTDB taxonomy): domain Bacteria; phylum Bacteroidota; class Bacteroidia; order Flavobacteriales; family Flavobacteriaceae; genus Salinimicrobium. The sequence goes on along the minus strand of CAVUAU010000003.1, from coordinate 43,107 downwards.
GAAGAGCACGGCTTTATTGCCCGTTCTACAAAAGGTTTTGTGCTTACCGAAAAAGGTCAAAATGCAAGACAATTAGGATTGAAAACTTACCTGGAGTGTGAGGAGATTGAAAAAGAGATCCTTGAATTCTCTCTGGAACGATGCAAAAAAAGAGGCTTTTTACTCTGGGCCTCTTTTCTTGCTTTTTTACTGTTTTTCCTGGTGTTCGCGGTCTTTAATTTCCATCTCTTTGTGGAACCCGCTTCGTGATCACTTCATTGTGTCCAGAATGATATCGATATCTTCCTCGGTAGTTTCGGGATTGATGAAGCAAAAACGGGAAATGGTCTCACCTTTCCATTTTGTAGGGGTAACCAAGGCGATGCCCGCTTTGTGGTTGCGGTAGGTCCATTCGCGATAATCCTCTGCATTCCAGCCTTTTCTCCTAAACAGTACTACCGAAAGGCTCGCCGGCCTTACCAGCTCTAAAATGTCAGATTTCTCAACTTTTTCAGCAGCTATTTTTGCGAGTTCAATCCCTCTTTCTATAGAAACACGATATTTTTCGGTTCCGTGCATGGCCAGCGAGAACCACAACGGCATTCCCCGCAACCTACGGGTGAGCTGTATCTGGTAATCTGAGGGATTGAATCCGTGGGCACCTTCATCTTTGAAGATCTCGAGGTAAGAACCTTTTTGAGAGTGCGCTTCTTCGGCCAGTTCCATATTCTTGTAAATTACAGCGCCACAATCATAGGGTGAAAAAAGCCATTTATGAGGGTCTATTGTTATGCTGTCTGCGCGCTCGATCCCATTGAACAAGTGCCGTACAGAATTTCGCCGCCAACGCCCCGCCACCGTAAGCAGCATCCACGTGAAACCAGATACCTTCCTGCTCACAAACATCGGCGATGGTATCAAGTTCATCAATAATACCGGCATTGGTAGTACCGCCGGTAGCGACCACTGCAAAAAGCCTTTTCCTGTCCTTTTCTTCCAGCTCCTCAATAGCCGATCTTAGTGCATGCCCCTGCAGGTTTTCATCTGGACAATCTATCATCACTACATCTGCATCCATTACCCTTGCCATCGCCTGGATAGAAGAATGTGCTCCATTTGAGGTAAGCAACAAGGCCCGAACACTGATATTCGAAGTCTTTTTTCGCCAGGCTTCTCTTGCGGTCACCATGGCCGAAAGGTTTGCCGCTGTTCCGCCGCTGGTGAACACCCCAAAAGCTCCTTTTGGAAGCCCCGTTAAAGAAACCAGCCATTTCATCGCCTGGTTCTCGCAGAAGATTCCGCCTGCACCTTCCATCCAGTAAGCGCCATGAATACTTGAAGCCGAAGTCACCAGGTCAAACATGATCGCCGCCCTGGTAGGTGCCGCCGGCACAAAGGCCAGGTGACGCGGATGATCAATAGGAACGGTGGCCTTTACCAAAGTATCCCGAAACATCTTGAAGGCAACTTCCCCGCCAATTCCGTTGGGAGTTACCGTTTCTCCAATGATCTCAAACAGCTCCTCCTCCTTTTTTGGAGCACCCAACTCGGGCGTAACGTTAGAAATCCGGTCAATAGTGTATTTCATCACATCCAGTGTCATCTCAACCAGATCGATGTCTATTTTGTGCATTTTATTGCTCATAGTGAAAGTATGTCAAATTTTAGCTCCAGAGGCTTCAGCTCCTTCATGAGCGTGGGAATAAGCCGGTCGCCGTATTCCAGGTAGAATTCAGAAAAATTGTGATGCCGTTCCTGTAAACTGCGGTTTGGAAAAAGTGATTCCTGAAGTTCAGCAATACGCGAAACTTCATCTTCCAATTTCCTTTTTTGGGCCCGAAGCAATCTTTTTTCAAGATTGTCCAGCCCTTTTAGCTGCTTTACTTCCTGTGCTTTTACAGCTCCTAAAAAAGAAGCATCGGTCTTTTCGGCGAGCTCGTACATATGCTGAAATTGTTGTACCAAATGTTCTTTTTGAGGGGCAAAGTCAATGTCAATGTTCGAGATCTGCCTTACCTTCCGGTTGATAAGTTCGTGCCGCTTCAGGAACAGCTCCTGCAAAGAAATGTGCAGGTTTTGCCTTTTTTGGTCCTGCTTTTCGGTTTGGAGTAAAACAGAATTCCGAAGTAAAAGTATTGGAAAAGTAACCCCTGCCGTTTCGAAATATTTTTTCAGTTCAAACCAGTATGCCAGCTCTCCGCCGCCGCCAATATAACACAGATTGGGAAGGATCACCTCCTCATAAAGCGGCCGCAACATCACGTTGGGACTAAACTTTTCGGGCTGTGCCTCCAGCAGCTGTAGCAGCTCTTCCCTGCTCCAGGAAATGTTTTGTTCGTGTACAAAATATTTCCCATCCTTTTCAATGATGCGTTCCCTAAGCCCTTTATCCAGGTAAAAAAGGTTGATCTCCCGCGGATTCACCTGCACCGAATATCCTGCTTTTTCAAGGGCTTCAGCCACAGGTAAGGTCGCGTCATGCGACTGCTTTTCTAGCAGCTCCTGCTTCATATAGTGCACGAAAAATTGCTTTAAGTGCACGCTTGTTGGCATCGAGAACTACCAATCCATAGGACTCAAAAAGGGCATTTGCGAGGAACCTTGTAGCATCGGCCAGAGTTTCATGCTTCAAATAGGCTTCTTCAAACCACTTTTTTAGCTGCTGGGCATTGGGCGAATTGCCTATTTCTGCTGAAAAAAGCTCCAGCACTTCATCCAACCCTGAAGTGGGCAACTCTCCCACGGCACCACCGGTTTCTTCAGAAGCAGGTGGATTCCACTGAAATTTCTTTCCGTGAAGATTGAAGAAATTGATCTCTTCAAAATCGTGATCTTCGGTGGCCATCCAATAGACCGGCACAAAATTGAAATCGGGATAAGCCGACTTTAATTCTTTCGCGAGATTGATGGCGTTGATGATCTTATATAAAAAGTAGAGGGGCCCGGTAAAAAGGTTGAGCTGGTGGCCTGTGGTTACCGTAAAGGTATTCTCCTCCTTCAGGAGCTCGATGTTCTTTTTTGTAGCTTCAGAAATGTCGATTTCCTCATACTGCTCTTGCAAAACTTCTACTAAAACTGCCCTTTTTGAAGCAGCTTCCGAAGAAAAATTCTCTTTTTTCTCCCTTATTTGCTCTTCAAAGTTTTCCAGATTTGGAAACCGGTGATAAAATGGCTTTACATCCTCTTTTTGTTCAAGATAATCGGTCATGAGGTTGGTGAAAAACCTTGCCTCGCGGTACGAAAGAGTATGTTTGGGCATAAAAAAGTCGTTTTGGCAAATATACAACTAAGCCGCTTGCCAGTAAAATGCGGCAAAGGATAGTTGGTCTTCATTTTCTGTTATCTTTACTCTCGAAAAATTATCCTGAAATTGACAGAAATTCTTTTACTACTTGCGGGCTTTGTAGCCCTTATTTTTGGTGCCACCAAACTGGTGGATGCTGCCTCCAGCCTGGCTGCAAAAATGGGAGTTCCCAGCATTGTTATTGGGTTGACCATCGTCGCTTTTGGAACCTCGGCGCCCGAGCTGGTGGTGAATGTCTTTGCGGCCACAAAAGGCAGCACAGACCTGGTACTGGGAAATGTGCTGGGTAGCAACATTTTTAACGTGCTCGCCATCCTGGGAATTTCGTCTCTCATTGCCCCGTTAAGTGTTAAAACCAACACCACCTGGATCGAGATCCCGCTTAGTCTCCTGGCAGCCGTCGCTGTTTTTATAGTGGCCGCAGATGTTTTTCTCGATAAGGCAGCTGTAAACCAAATTTCCAGATCTGAAGGGATTGTACTGTTACTGTTCTTTTTGATCTTCCTTGTTTATAATCTTGTCGTGGCAAAAGGCAGCACTGAAGAAGAAAATCACGAGACAAAAGATTTCACTGTTCCCATGGCTATTTTATGGATCGTGGTGGGACTGGCCGGATTGATCATTGGCGGCAGGTTAATTGTGACAAGCGCTGTAAGTATTGCTGAAGGTCTTGGCCTTTCAGAAAGGGTGATTGGGTTACCGTTGTTTCTATAGGCACTTCCCTACCTGAGCTAGCCACGTCTATCATAGCGGTGCGAAAGAAGAACGTGGACATCGCCATTGGTAACGTCGTTGGCTCCAACATCTTTAACATTTTTCTCATTCTTGGAGTTTCGGGAACAATTGGTCCCATAACCATCCCTCCTTCTTCCTTTTTTGACATCCTGGTCAATATTTTGGCCGGGCTATTGCTATTCATTTTTATCTTTACAGGAAAAGGAAGACAACTCAGCCGGTGGGAAGGAGCAATTTTTCTCGTGCTGTATGTAAGTTATATCACTTATTTGATCGCTTAAACAATTTAATTTCATGAATAAAACGATTAGAATTTTAGCTTTTGCTTTCCTGCTGGCTTTTCCCTACGGAAGTATTGTCGCCCAGGACAGCAGTAAAACCTTCAACGTTGATTATGACACCTTTAGCCTTGACAACGGCCTGCAGGTGATCCTGCACGTAGACCGGTCAGACCCTGTGGTCGCGGTGGCACTCACCAGCCATGTGGGTTCTGCCCGCGAAAAAGAAGGAAGAACCGGCTTTGCACACCTTTTTGAGCACCTGCTGTTCCTCGAGTCTGAAAATCTTGGAAAAGGCGGACTTGACAAACTTAGTGCCCGCGTGGGTGGCTCGGGGGCGAACGGTTCAACCAGCCGGGACCGCACAAATTATTTCCAGACAGTGCCTAAAGATGCGCTCGAAAAAATGATCTGGGCCGAAGCCGATAAACTTGGATACTTTATCAATACGGTGACCGAACCTGTACTGGCAAAGGAGAAGCAGGTAGTGAAGAATGAAAAAAGACAAAGCGTTGACAACCGTCCTTACGGTGCAACAATGTATGTGATCGACAAAAATATGTACCCACAGGGTCATCCATATAACTGGCAGGTAATTGGCTCGCTGGAAGATTTGCAGAACGCCACCCTTCAGGATGTCAAAGACTTTTACAACCGCTGGTATGTACCAAACAACGTGATCCTCACTATTGCCGGAGATTTTGATAAAGATCAGGCCAAGAAATGGGTGAAGAAATATTTTGGGGAAATTCCGCGGGGCCCCGAGGTTGAGCCGCTGGCAAAACAACCGGCAAACCTGGACCAGACTAAGAGCCTGTACTACGAAGACAACTTTGCGAGGTTGCCCGAGCTCACCATGGCATGGCCTTCTGTTCCCTCTTATGATGAGGATTCTTATGCCCTCGAGGTATTGGCAAACTATCTTTCTGAAGGAAAGAACGCGCCTTTCTACCAGGAACTGGTGGCAAAACAGAAACTTACGCCTAAGGTAGAAATGTATAATTACACCTCTGAGCTGGCAGGACAATTCATGCTTCAGGTTCGTGCTTATGACGGTATCGATCTTGACACAGTCTATCAAGCCGTACAACAAACCTTCGATAAATTTGAAAAAGAAGGAATTTCAGAAAAAGATCTAAAGAGGATCAAAGCCGGGCAGGAGACAAGCTTTTACAACAGCCTTTCCAGTGTGCTTGGCAAGGGATTTCAGCTCGCGCAATATGAGATCTTTGCCAATGACCCCGGAATGATCAATAAGGAGGTGGGCAAGATCCTGGCTGTTACTCCCCAAGATGTGATGCGGGTCTACAACAAGTATATTAAAGACAAAAACTATGTTGTAACCAGCTTTGTTCCCAAGGGAGAGCAAGAACTTGCTTTAGAGAATGCTGTCCCCGCCGAAGTGGAAGAGGAAAAGATTGTGATGGGGGCCGAGGAAGAGGTGAATCCTGACCAGGAAGCAACTTATGAAAAAACACCATCTTCTTTCGACCGCACAATTGAACCTCCATATGGGAAGGCTCCTGAAGTAAAAGTGCCCGGGGTTTGGACACAACAGTTCCCCTCGGGAATGGAAATGTATGGTATTACCAACAAAGAAGTACCGCTGGTGCAGTTTAGTCTTAACATCAAGGGTGGTATGTTGCTGGAAGACCAGGAAAAAACAGGGGTTTCCAATCTCTTAGCCGATCTGCTGACAAAAGGTACCGCAAACAAGACTCCCAAAGAACTTGAAGAAGCCATTGAACTTCTGGGAGCCAACATTCGTGTAAACGCAGGAGACGACAGTTTCGTTATTAGCGGAAGTACCTTAGCCAAAAACTTCGAACCCACTATGGATCTTGTACAGGAGATCCTGTTGGAGCCACGTTGGGATAAAGAAGAATTCGCGCTGGTGAAGCAGCAGGTGAGCAGCCGCATTCAACAGGAAAAAGCTGATCCCAATAGCATAGCCTGGAACGAGTTTAGAAAATTGATCTACGGTGAAGACAATATTCTTTCAAACAATAATTTAGGAACAGAGGCTTCCGTAGAGAAGATCGAGCTGCGGGACCTGCAGGATTACTACAATGAAAATTTGTCGCCACAACTGGCATCTCTACTTTTAGTGGGAGACATTCAACAGGAAAAGGCAGTAGAAGTAGCCAAAGAATTGAGTCAAAACTGGCCTGTCAAAAAAGTGGAAATTCCGCAGGTTTCTATACCCAATGCCCCGGCGCAGTCACAGGTATATTTCTATGACGTGCCGGGTGCAAAACAGTCGGTTCTTATGTTTGGTTATCCTGCTTTGGCAGAGACCAATCCGGATTTCTATCCTGCAACGATAATGAATTACAGGCTTGGCGGCGGGGGCTTTGCCTCACAGCTCACCCAGGAACTCAGAGAAGGGAAAGGCTACACCTATGGCATTAGGTCTGGTTTCAACGGCAGTACCTACGCCGGTCCTTTTTTGATCTCCAGCGGCGTTCGTTCTAATATCACTTATGAAGCCACAGATCTTGTGAAGCAGATCCTCGAAAATTACCCGGAGTCGTTTGATCAAAAGGACCTGGAGGTAACCAAAGGCTTCATGATAAAAAGCAACGCGCGTAAATTCGAAACTTTGGGCTCCAAATTGAACATGTTAAGAGACATGAGCAACTATGGCTGGAAGAAAGATTTTGTGAAGCAACAGGAAGAAACGGTGAAAGAAATAACAGTACCGCAGATCAAGGCGCTGGCGAGAAAATATGTAGATCCAGATAAGATGTTCTATCTCATTGTTGGCGACGCTGAAACTCAACTGGACCGGCTGGAGCAGTTAGGTTTTGGAAAGCCTGTTCTTTTGAATTCCGAAGAAAACGAATAGGAGATTTTCGTTTTAGAACAAAAAAATGCCCGGCAAAAGCCGGGCATTTTTTATCATTTTATGCAACCTATCTCTTGGTGCCTTTTTTCTTCCGGTGCTTAAGCACTTCGGCTTCCCTGAAGAAAATGATCTCTTCGGCAATATTTGTCACCAGGTCCCCTATCCTCTCCAGCTTTTTGATCACCGAAAACAGCAACATACATTGGTCAATAAGGTTTGGATCTTTTTTCACCTCTTCAGAAATAATTGGAAAAGAAGCCATATTGATCTCGTTGAGAACCTTATCCTTCTTAAAGACCTTTCTCGCCACCTTGGTATCAACCTCATTATAAGCATCGGTGATATCATCCAACATTGACTGGGCAGAGTCAAACATCTCTACAACTCTCATCTTTTCCAGCAGCCTGTCTTCTATGGGCGCATCAACGGTGATAATATAGTTAGAGATCCCATAAGCGTGATCTCCCACCCTTTCCAGATCAAAGTTGATCTTTCTCAATGCCAGAACAAACCGCAGGTCACTGGCTACGGGATTGTGCAACGCTATAAACCGTTCACAGTCCCTGTCGATCTTAAGATCCAGGGCATTTACGCGATTTTCTGTATGCAGCACCTCTTCGGCGATTTCGCTGTCATGGTTAAAAAAAGCTTCCCGCGCGTTCGCCAGCTGCTTCTTACACAGATTAAGCATTTCCAGGCCGGCCTGGTTTAGCGCTTCCTTATGTTGGTCTAGACTTATCATGGCTTTTGAATTTTATCCGAATCTACCGGTAATATAATTTTCGGTTTGTTTTTTCTCGGGGTTCGTGAACAATTTTCTTGATTTGTCATACTCGATCAATTCTCCCAGATAAAAGAAGGCAGTATAATCACTTACCCTACCTGCCTGTTGCATGTTATGCGTCACAATAACAATCGTGTACTTCTCCTTGAGTTCATAGATAAGTTCCTCAATCTTGGCTGTGGAGAGCGGGTCAAGTGCCGAGGTAGGTTCATCCATAAGAATGATCGACGGCTCCACCGCGAGGGTTCTTGCGATACAAAGTCTTTGCTGCTGGCCGCCTGAAAGGGCCAGTGCAGATTTCTTTAGATCATCTTTCACCTCATCCCACAGGGCCACCTGCTTGAGAGATTCCTCCACTTTCTCCTGGAGGTACTTTTTATCGTTGATGCCCTGGATTTTTAATCCATAAGCCACGTTTTCAAAAATGGATTTTGGAAAAGGATTAGGTTTTTGAAAAACCATTCCCACACGTTTGCGAAGCTCTTCTACATTTACCTTTTTCTTGTAAATATCTTCCCCGTCAATGTTGATCTCACCTTCCATTCTAAAGCCATCAACGTAATCATTCATCCTGTTGAACAACCTCAAAAAAGTAGATTTTCCACATCCCGAGGGACCAATAAAAGCGGTGACCTTATTGGCCTTAATGTTCATATCTATGCCCTTGATGGCCATAAAGTCATCATAGAAAACCTTTACGCCTTTAGCCTCGAGCTTGTGTTTTCTCTTGATAGATTTATCTATTACGCTCTCTTTTTCTTTTTTACCCATCAAAAAAGGTTTATTTATTTGAATTTTTTCTGCCACTTATTTCTGAAGTAAACAGCGATTCCATTCATTACAAAAGTAATTAACAATAAGATGATAATTGCCGCGGCAGCGTTTAATTCAAAACCTGCCTGTGGTCTTGAGATCCAGTTAAAGATCTGGATTGGCAGCACCGAAAATTCATCCAATGGTCCCGAAGGTGCAAAGGGCACATAGGCTAAAGCTCCTACCACGATTAAAGGCGCAGTCTCTCCCACCGCTCTCGACAGGGCTAGAATTATTCCAGTAAGTATACCACCAAACGAGGCCGGCAGCAACTGTCGTGAAACCGTTTGCCATTTTGAAGCTCCCAATGCAAATGATGCGTCCCTTACCGATTTTGGTACTGCTTTTAAGGCCTCCCGTGTAGAGACGATTACGATTGGTAAAATGAGTAAGGCCAGTGTAAAACTACCTGCAAGTACGCTTGCTCCCATTTCCAGGATGCGCACAAACACCTCCAGTCCCAGCAGACCGTAAATTATTGACGGTACTCCTGCAAGGTTGGAAATGTTGATCTCCAAAAGTGACGAAAGTTTACTTTTATGCGCATATTCTTCCAGGTAAATAGCCGCAGCAATTCCAAGAGGTAAAGCAATAATGGTGGTTAAAACGAGAATCCAGACGCTTCCCATAAGGGCAGTCCAGATACCGGCTCTTTCCGCTTTCCGGGAAGGAAGGCTGGTAATAAAATCCCAGTTTATCCTTTCCAGGCCGTCAATCAAAATAGAGCCTATGAAGATCGCCAGTAGCACCAGTCCAAGTAAAGTACAGGCAATTCCCCATACCTTGAACACTTTATCCAGTAGCCTGTTCTTTTTAATATTATTCATACTTCTCCCTGAATTTTTTCCTGATCTTATAGCTGAAGGTATTCAACAGGAATGTGAAAATGAAAAGTGTGATTCCGGCTGCAAAAATGGTCCTGTATTCCAGGGAACCATGTTGCACATCTCCAAGACTTACCTGTACGATATAAGCTGTAATGGTCTCCACCGGCACGGTAGGATCTAGAGTAAGCCGCGGTTGTTGACCTGCCGCAATGGCAACGATCATGGTTTCCCCAATTGCCCTTGAAACAGCCAGGATAACAGAAACAATAATTCCTGAAGACGCTGCCGGAACAAGCACCCTAAAGGAATTCTGAAGTTTTGTAGAACCCATTCCGTAGGCGGCCTCACGTAAGGAATTTGGCACTGCATGCAGCGCATCTTCACTTAAGGAAGAAATAAAAGGAATGATCATGATCCCCATGACAAGCCCTGCCGAAAGAGAGTTGAAACCCGACAGCCCGGGAATAAAACTCTGGAGAAACGGCGTCACTACGGTAAGTGCAAAGAAACCGTAGACTACGGTTGGTACTGCAGCCAAAAGTTCCAATGCCGGCTTTATTGTTTTTCTGAAGCTTCTGGGCGCGTATTCGCTAATGTAGATACTAATGGAAAGCCCAATGGGCACCGCAAAGGCAATGGCGATAAATGAAGTCAACAGCGTACCCGACAGTAGGGGAAGGATTCCGAAGTGTTTATCTGTAAACAACGGCGTCCATTCATCATCTGTCAAAAATTCGATTATTGAGACCTCACTAAAAAAGTTGACTGCCTCAATAGAAAGAACAAGAATGATCCCAACGGTGACAGCAATAGTAATAAGCGCGCTGCCCAACAGGGTCTTCTCAATTACAGTCTCTTTAAGTTTTCGCATATAGGGGAAACTACGGAAAAAACCGGAACCTTCTCAGGTCCCGGCTGTCCCTTTATAAATACTTCTATTTTTGCTCTTGCTGCTGATGTTTCTCAACAAAAGCCTGAAATTTCTCTTTTTGCTCCTTGTATTCTTCAGAAGTCAAAGGAACGTATCCCACATCTTCCAATAGACCCGGGGCTTCGTTAAGATAGAAATTTACAAAATCTACCACTTTTGGGTTTTTTTCTACAGCGGCACTGCTCACATAAATAAATAATGGTCTTGAAAGTGGCGCGTATTTTCCGCTGCTCACTGTTTCCATTGAAGGTTGTACACAGCCTTCACCTCCGTCAACACCTATCATTTTAAGTTTATCCTGGTTTTCTTCGAAATAAGCAAGTCCAAAAAATCCAAGTCCAAACTTATCACCGGCAACTCCCTGCACCAAAACGTTGTCGTCTTCACTGGCAGTGTAGTCTCCACGGCTGTTTCCGCTTTCGCCCACGATAGCTTCGGTAAAGTAATCAAAGGTTCCTGAAGCAACTCCGGGTCCAAACAGGTGAATTTCTTCATTTGGCCATTCAGGTCTTATCTGGTTCCAGTGAGTGATTTTTCCCTGAGCTTCCGGAGACCAAAGTTTTTTAAGCTCCTCAACAGTCATACAATCTACCCAGTCATTTTCCGGATTGATAACCACTGCAAGCCCGTCATAGGCTACTTCAAGTTGTACGTAATCAATGTTGTTTTGTGCAGCTGCAGCCTTTTCGTCATCTTTTATTGGACGGGATGCATCAGAAATATCACTCTCTCCCCTGCTGAATTTTTTGAATCCGCCGCCGGTTCCCGAAACGCCAATGGTCACATCTACGTCTGCATCTTCGGCACGATATTCTTCAGCAATAGCTTCAGTAATAGGATAAACAGTACTTGACCCGTCTATAGAAATAGATGAACTGTCACTGGCCTGATCTTTTTTATTATTTCCGCAGGACATCACAGACAATGCTACAGCGGCTACTAAAATTGTTCTTTTCATAATTTAAAGTTTAAAATTGGATTTCAAATTGTAATCTATACAACAAACCGTCTTCTAAATTAAGGTTCATATCAGTATAATTAATATCTGTTTGCACTTTTAGCTTATGCTTAACAATATATTTCGAGAGAGCAAGAGTATATTGGTTTTCAATAGCTTGCGTAAGCTCATCATCAAGGTCGATGGTGCTGTAACGCCCGGTGATCCCAATGTTATTTTCAAACAGGTAGCCGGCTTGAATGTTGAAACCCTGGCCTGCATTCACTGCATCTCCAGTAAGGCTGCCGTCAGAGTCTTTTGCAAAGATCTCATCGGCAGTACGGTTAGCATATTCTCCCATCACAGTCCAGCCGTTGTATTTAAACATGGCATCCACAAAAAGTGTTGTAATATCGGTTTCAAAGAAGCCGGTGTCGTTAAGCATGTAAGATCCTGCATTTGAACGGGTCATCACTGCATCGTTATTGAAGTCGTAGCTGGCACCCAGTGCAAGTTTAGGACTTTGCTCTCTTTCAAAATCGGCTCCCGAATAGTCGTCAAAGTCACCAAATGGCAGCACTTCCAATCTACCTGTAAACTGGTGACCTCCAATGTTGCCCGAAGTTACATTTCGACCTTCTCCCTGTGAAACCGCAAGTGCCTCTCTTACCACCACATTTTCTCCCAAAACTGAAGAATGGTGTAACTGCAACCCCATTTCGCGTCCAAGATTGAAACGGCTGTTAACTAAGGAGCGGTCAACAGTTTCCAGTTCGCTTGACGAAACCAGTTGTTCCCGGTTACCGGGAAGTTTTGTTTGTCCTGCCCAAAGCTCCCAATTATCGGCGAACTCGTACATCACCACCGCATCCAGAATAAATTTAGGAGCTTCACTGGTATAAGGAGAGCCGCCGCCCATGTCCCTGTTGGACAGCCCAAGTTGCAGTTTATATTGAAGTTTTGGAGAATAGGCAAATCCTTTAAATTTGAGACGAGCTCTTCTAATCAACATGTTAGTCTGGGCATCTCCCCAGTCTCCTGTTTCGGGAATACCCCATTCTGAAGTAAATAGGGATTGCATTCTCACAGTAAAATTTGCACTGTAAGAGCTGTCTTTTGCAGTTACGTTAAAAAGACCTTTTCCGAATTTGCTTTCGGTAATGTCCTGCGCCTTTACAGCTGTAGCAGCTAAAAGCAGCAGTGCGACGATAGTCAACCTTCTCAATTTCATAATGTTCTTTGTTTTTGTCGCTGCAAAGAAAGAACTCCAATGTTAAGCCTGTGTTAACTGCGAATTATGATTAAGTAAAACAGAAAGATCGCCCGGGGCAGTTCTTTTCCTATTTTCAAATTGACAAAAACTCTGAAGAATAAAACCTTAATGATGCACACCGGGAGTATCAAAAATAGGATTTTTGAGAGCCCTTGTCGTAAATTTAAAATTATCAAATAATTAAATTACACTCTTTTAGAAAAGTTTTAAAACGGCATTTTTCCTGCTGCCGCTCAAAATTGCTAATTTGGAACCACAAGCCGGCACTTTGGAAAAATCGACTTTAAAAAAATACCTTTCGTTTATCATCAGTGGCAGCATTATTTCAGGGCTGCTTCTGCTCTATTTTTTCTACCCACCTTTCCAGGCTTCGGCAAAAGAAGCCTGGGATATTTTCACCAGTGAAGACCAGGCTGCCATTCATGATTATGTTGAACAGTTTGGCCTGTGGGGACCTATAGCTCTCATTGTTTTTATAATTCTGCAAATGTTCCTCATTATTTTTCCTTCCTGGCTACCCATCATCGTTGGCGTGGTGGCTTACGGCTTCTGGTGGGGTGTGCTCATCAATCTCATTGGAGTAGGCATCGCCTCTACCATTGGTTATCATATAGGGCAAAGCCTGAAAGGACTTTTTATCAGCAAAAAGAAGCTGAACAAAATGGACTACTGGATCTCCAATTATGGCTTTGGAACTGTGATCCTCTTCAGGGTATCTCCATTTTTTTCTAATGACGCCATTAGTTTTATAGCCGGTATTCTAAAAATGAATTTCAAGAAGTTCATCCTGGCCACTTACTGCGGAATGCTTCCGCTTTCTATAGCTGTGGCGTACTTTTCCAAAGATCTCGACCGGCTCGAGAATGGGCTCTACTGGATTGGTGGAGTTGGCGCTGTGCTTTATGCGGGCTATATTTACCTTGATTACACAAAAAGAAAAAAGAAGAAAAAATGAATTTTCCCATAGAAGAAGTGCGGGCACAGTTTCCTGCGTTAAACATAAAGGACAAGGAACAGGTATTTCCCATCTATTTTGACGGCCCCGGCGGCACGCAAATGGCGCAGCCTTGTATTGACAGAATGCTGGAATATATCACTACCGGAATGGCCAATTTGCACGGCACCTTCTCCACCAGCCAAAAGACAGATCGGCTACTGGAGGAGGCAAAATCGGCGGTTGGAGATCTGCTCCATTGCGATGCCGAAGAAGTTGCCTTTGGTCAAAATATGACCAGCCTTGCCTTCCAGGTGGCGATGAGCCTGCGGAAGTTCTTTCAGCCAGGGCGACGAAATTCGTGGTCACCCAACTCGATCATCAGTGCCAACGTAGATCCATGGCTGCAGCTGGCAAAGGAAACTACAGCCAGAGTAAGGTTTATTCCTGTAAATAAAGACAATCTTACCCTGGACCTTTCAAACCTGGACGAGCTCATCAACGAAAACACCAAACTGGTGGCTGTCGGGCTCTCCTCTAACCTCACCGGCACGATCACAGATCCAAAACCCATTTTTGACAAGGCCAAAGCGGTAGGTGCTTTCACCATTGCCGATGCCGTGCACGCTGTGCCTCATTTCCCTGTAGACTTCAAAGCACTCGATGTAGATGTGCTTTTTTGTTCCGCCTATAAATTTTTCGGGCCACACCTGGGAATAGCAGTGATCAAAAAGGCCCTTTTTGAGAAGTTAGAGGTCATGAAATTGCAACCTGCGCCAAACGAGATCCCATACCGCCTGGAAACCGGCACCCAAAACCATGAAGGTATAGCCGGTCTTTGTGGTGCGATTAGCTTTATTGGCAGTCTTGGCAGTGGAGATACCCTGCGGAAGAAGTTGATTTCTGGAATGCAGGCCATTGAAGCTTATGAGGAAGGTTTGATCTCTGAAATGGAAGAATTCCTGAAAAGTGTTCCGCAAGTTGAGCTATACCGAGCTCCCGAAAATGTCAAAAAAACACCAACTTTTGCCTTCCGTGTAAAAGACATACATTCGCGAGAGGCCACAGCATTCTTTGCAGAAAAATATAATCTCTGCATCGCCGACGGGCACTTCTATGCCTCTACAATGGCCGAAGTCTTCCCGGTCATGGACAGTGGCGGCTGGATAAGAATAGGATTTGCCCCTTACAACACCCTTGAAGAGATCGAAATCTTTAAAAAAGCGCTAAAAGACCTCATCCTTATGAAGACCTAATGTCCAAACTGCTGTTTCGCATCCTCAATTTTCTTGCTAAGGGCCTGCTGTCTTTCCTGCTCATGCTGCTATTGTATTTTATTGCCGCTCTTGCAGGATCTCTAATCCCTGTGAATTCGGGTGGTGCAGAAAATGGCGAAATAACAATGTATTTGCGAACAGACGGAGCAAAAATGAGTTTTATTCTGCCTCTTAAAAATGAGGTGACAGACTGGAGCAGGATCATTGCTTCGGAAAAAACCCTCTCAAAAAGGATAGATTTTAGTTATGTTTCCTTCAGCTGGGGCGATTTGGAGGCTTTTGAAAATCCTTCGGAAGGCGGAAATTTTCCGGTCGCCTTTAGAGCAGTTTTGCAACCCGGCCCATCGGCAATGCATGTGCAGTTCCTGCAGCGGCTAAGGTTTGACAAACCAATGATTCCGGTCCAACTAAACCGGAAACAATATCAAAAACTTTGCAGAGTATATATTGAATAGTTTCAAATTAGAAGACCACATCCTGCCGAAGCCGCTGGAACTAAGCTACAATCAGGATGATCATTTTTTACCCGCCCGCCGCTCGGTGCACTTTTTTCTACAACGCCAACACCTGGGTGAACAACGGTCTTAAAAAGGCTGATTTACCGGCCTGTCTCTGGACTCCTTTTGATGAAGGAATCTTCAATCAATATCACTGATTTTTATAGTTTTTTTAGGAATTGAGCTTCTTCCGGTTCCTTATAAAAAACTTATCTTCAGCAAAGTAGCATTTAAGACCATCCAAAAATCCTGTTTTATGAATATTATTGACAAGATCACCGAAACTCTCGGAGAAGAAGCTCACGAACTTCTCAATTACCAAAGCAAAAAGATTTCAAAAGAACGATTGACCATTCCCGGTCCACAGGTCGTGGAGCATTTCCAGGATAGCGACCGCAATCCACAAGTGCTAAAAAGCCTGGCGCAGCTTTACAACCACGGAGCGCTGGCAGGAACCGGTTATCTCAATATTTTACCGGTTGACCAGGGAATTGAACATTCCGCAGCTTTTTCGTTCTACAAGAACCAGGATTATTTTGATCCTGAAAATATCATTAAACTAGCTCTGGAAGCAGGCTGCAACGGGGTGGCTTCCACCTTTGGTGTACTGGCGCTGCACGCAAGAAAATATGCGCACAAAATCCCGTTCATTGTAAAGCTGAACCATAACGAGCTGCTCACCTATCCCAATAAATACGACCAGATCCCCTTCGGAAGTGTTCGCGAAGCCTGGGACATGGGTGCAACCGCGGTAGGAGCGACCATTTATTTTGGTTCTGAAGAAAGCACGAGGCAGATACAGGAAATCGCTGCTGCCTTTGAAGAAGCGCACCAGCTGGGAATGGCGACTATTTTATGGTGCTACACCCGGAATTCAGCATTTAAGAAAGACGGCACCGACTATCATTCCGCGGCTGATCTTACCGGGCAGGCAAACCATATTGGAGTGACGATAAAAGCAGATATCATTAAACAAAAACTGCCGGAGACCAACTTTGGTTTCAGAGACATAGGCTTCGGAAAGTATGATGACGAGATGTACGAAAGCCTGACTACCGATAATCCCATTGATCTTTGCCGCTATCAGGTGGCCAACTGCTACATGGGTAAGATTGGATTGATCAACTCGGGCGGAGGCTCCAAGGGCGATTCAGATTTCAAAGCCGCGGTAAAGACCGCGGTGATCAACAAACGCGCCGGTGGCTGCGGACTCATCATGGGAAGAAAGGCTTTCCAGCGGCCTTTAAAAGACGGCGTGGAGATCCTGCAAAGCGTGCAGGAAGTTTACCTGGCGAAGGAGATCACGGTGGCTTAAAAAGAAAAGAAACCCTGTCAGGGTCTTGAACCCTGACAGGGTTGTTCAACTTCTAAGTGCCCGAGGCGCGAGTAAGATTTGGCTGTATATTGATTACATTTGTAAAACAACCTTCTAATATGGCCGGAGAAGATATCCGTTGGCATCAACGCCTTGAAAATTACTCAAAAGCTTTGCTTCAACTCAACAAGGCAGGAGAACTTAGTCGGCAAAGAGCTTTGTCTGAACTTGAAAGACAAGGGCTGATACAGTCATTTGAGTTTACGCACGAGCTCGCCTGGAATCTGATGAAAGATTATTTTGCTTATCAGGGTAATCCCGAAATCAGGGGAAGTAGAGATGCTACCCGGGAAGCCTTTAAATATGGATTGATAAGTGACGGAGAAATCTGGATGAACATGATCGTTAGTCGCAATCAAACCTCCCATACTTACGACGAAAAAACGGCAGCGGAAATAGCAGAAGCGATTTTGAACAAGTACTTATCCCTCTTCAATGACTTTCAGGGAAAAAATGCGGGGCATCCAAAAAAGCAAAGAATCATAAACAATGGAATTTGGATTAAAAGATCATGTACTGCAAAAGTTAAGAGAAGTTTTCAGCTCTTTTCCGGAGGTCCACGAAGTAGTGATTTATGGTTCCAGAGCTTTGGGAACATATCGGGAAGGATCTGATATCGACATTAGCTTAAAAGGTAATCTCACTTTCGAAGATTTGATTGAGCTTGAGAAGAAGCTTGATGATCTTATGCTTCCGTATTCTATAGACCTTTCAATATTTCACAATCTTTCCAACAAGAACTTCTTAGACCACATCAATAGGGTCGGAAAAACTCTTTATGTAAAGGAAAAAGTAGAAGGATAAAATTTCGAAAAGAAAAAACCTCACAGGTTTTGAAAACCTGTGAGGTTTAAATTGTTTTTCGTGCCCGAGGCGGGAGTCGAATCTACCTGCCGGCAGACAGGCCCGCACGCCCTAATGGACACATGGTTCTGAGCCATGCCTGTCTACCAATTCCAGCACCCGGGCAATTTTTAAACCGATCTTACCTTCAATTCTTTTCTTGCGGGCTTCTCAGTTTTCACGTTCAAAGGTACTCCAAAAAGATCAAAATCTGCAGCCTCGGTAATTTTTACATCGTAAAATTCTCCGGTCTTCAGGTACACTTTTGTAGCATCTATAAGCACCTCATTATCAACATCTGGAGAATCAAATTCTGTTCTTCCCACGTAGTTTTCTCCTTCCTTACGGTCGATGATCACCCTAAAGGTCTGCCCCACTTTCTGCTGATTTAGCTCCCAGGAGATCTGCGACTGTATTTCCATTATCTCGTTCGCCCGCTCCTGCTTCACCTCCTGCGGCACATCGTCCTCAAGATTGTAAGCATGCGTATTCTCTTCGTGAGAATAAGTAAAACAGCCAAGGCGTTCAAACCTCATCTCCTTCACCCACTGCTTCAGCTCTTCAAAATGTGCTTCGGTTTCGCCGGGATATCCGACAATAAGAGTGGTTCGAATTGCCATTTTTGGCACCCTGCTGCGGAATTCCTTCAGCAGATTAGTCGTTTTTTCATGGTTGGTTCCGCGGCGCATAGACTTCAGCAAATCATCTGAAATATGCTGCAAAGGGATATCTAAATAGTTACAAATCTTCGGCTCACGCTTCATCACCTCCAGCACGTCCATAGGAAAACCTGTTGGGAAAGCATAATGCAACCTGATCCATTCTATACCTTCCACCTTCACCAGGTTTTCCAGAAGCTCGGCTAAATTTCTCTTTTTATAGAGGTCAAGTCCGTAGTAAGTTAAATCCTGCGCGATAAGGATCAATTCCTTTACGCCGTTTGCAGCCAGCTTTTTTGCTTCGGTAACGAGATTTTCAATGGGAGTAGATTTATGTCCGCCGCGCATTAAGGGAATAGCACAAAAAGAACAAGGCCTGTCGCAACCTTCGGCAATCTTCAGGTATGCGTAATTTTTCGGAGTAGTCGTCAATCGCTCTCCAATAAGTTCGTGCTTGTAATCTGCTTCCAGGGCAGCAAGAAGTTCGGGAAGTTCGGTAGTTCCGAAGTATTGATCAACATTCGGAATTTCCTTTTGCAGATCGGGTTTATATCGCTCACTCAAACAACCGGTCACAAAAACCTTGTCCACCTCGCCCTGCTCCTTGAGATCTACGTACTCTAAAATGGTATTTACAGACTGTTCTTTGGCGTTGTCAATAAAGCCACAGGTATTGATCACCACGATATTCCCCTCCTGCTCATGCACCACGTCCTTATCATTGGCCTTTAACTGCCCCATCAACACTTCGCTGTCATAGACGTTCTTGCTGCAACCAAGAGTTACCACGTTGATCCTGTTCTTCTTTAATGACTTTGTTCTCATACTTAAAATTTAACCCTGTAAACCTCACAGGTTTCAGAAACCTGTGAGGTTTCTAAAAAGAAGGTCTTCTTAAAGGGCTGCAAAGATACGATCTAATTTGCAACTACCATACCTAACCTCTTAAGCATCTTTATTTTATGAAAATCGGCTAAAATGCTTGTTTTCTGAAGGTTCTAAGAAACACGAAATTGGGCCTGTTTATCATAACTTAATACCGACCAGTGTCGACTGAACACTAATTTTCCCTGGTGATGCGGGTGAATTCCTGCTGAAGCGCAGCCGTAATTTCCCCTTTTTGAGAGGAAAAAACTTCTTCTCCTTCTATGGTTACTGAAGAAACCGGAGCGATTTGAGTAGTTGTGCCGGTGAGGAAGATCTCGTCCACTTCTGAAAGTGCCGCTACAGGAAAAGCCTCTTCTTTTACCGGAATTTTCAGCTGGTCGCAAAGCTCCAACACTACTTTTCGGGTTATTCCGGAGAGGATTTCGGGACCTTCGGGATGAGTGTAGATGGTTCCATTTTTGACAAAGAAGAGCGTTGAGTGAGAACCTTCGGTAAAATAGCCGTTCCGGAAAAGCAGGTTTTCGTAGAATCCCTCAGAAATAGCGGCTTCATTCGCCATGGTGTTGGCGAGCAAAGCGGTAGATTTAATGTCGCACCTGTGCCAGCGAAGATCTTCAGAAGCCATCACTTTCCAGTATCTATCCTCATAATCCGCCAGATCCACCTGAAAAGCGTAAAGCAGGAAGTTGGACTTAACATCTTCGGGAATGAAATGTGAACGTGGTGCTGTTCCGCGGGTGATCTGCAGGTAAACGGCGGCATCTTCTGCAGCAAAGGAAGATCGCTTGACTGCCTGCTGCATCAACTCTTCCAAAATATCCACATTAAATGAAATGTTCATTTGATGCAAACAATACTGCACCCGATCCACATGATCCTGCAGCCGAAAAGGCCTGCCGCTGTAAAACGGCGTCACCTCATAGATCCCGTCGCCGAACATGAAAGACCTGTCGAACACCGAAACAAAAGCCTCTTCAGGCTTGAGCCATTGCCCATTGAGGAAAACTTCGTCAGGATAGGATTTTTGTGGTTTCATGGTTGCAAAAAAAACTAATACTCCTGTATAAGGACTTCTGTGGGAATATTTAGTTTGGCATTCAAATTTCTCACCATCGCCAAAGTCAGTTTTCTTTTTTTATTCAATATTTCACTAACCCTACTTTTAAATCCGAAAATTTCTTCCAGGTCTTTTTGTTTCATTCCCAGTTGTTCCATTCTGAACTTAATGGCTTCTATGGGATCGGGCATTTCAATAGGAAAATGTTCATTTTCATAATTGTCGATGAGGATCGACAAAATCTCCAATTCATCACCGGCCTCTGTTCCTCTCTTTGCATCGAAGATCTCTTCCAACCTGAGGAGAGCATTTTGATAATCTTCTTCAGTTTTTATAGGCTTTATTTTCATTTCAAATGGTATTTGCATCTATTTTGTCATATTCAGCATGAGTTCCAATAAACCTGATCCAACAAATCTGAAATTCAAAATTGAACTTCACTATTAGTCGATATTTATTCCCTTTTATATTGAATATAATCCTGTGATCCTTTAAAATACTGGCACCCGGGTATTCTCTTTTAAGATCGTTAATATTTTGCCATTCTGCATTTTCCGTTTCCCTGTACCACGCCTTTAAAGCTTGTTCACTATCGGCATGAGATATCAGAATTTATAGCTAAGATAGCAATAAGTTACCGAATTGGTAACTTCTTTTAAACGAAAAGATATTGTTCTATCAGCTCTAAAAAAAACCTTCCGCAGTCACGGAAGGCTTTTGATCTTTTAAAAATGAATGTTGGACTATTCCTTATTCACCTCTTTCTCCAACGCTTTTACAGCAGCCTGGATCTGGGTGTCTTCCCCGTTTAAAAAGGCATTGTAAGGCAGCGGCACCAAAATATCAGGCTCCAGCTCCAGGTTCTCTGTAGGTCTTCCTTCGGCACCAATTGTGGCCACCATGGGAATTCCGAAGACAATGGTAGGATCGATTTGTTGCTCCCACCATACTGCTGTTCCGGTACCTGCCACAGGCATACCAACAAGTTTTCCGAGGCCATTTTGTTTATATACATACGGAAAAATAAATGCGTCGCTGTAGTTGCTTTCACTCATCACAACAATACTGGGTTTGGTCCACCTGGTCATTGGCTCTCCACCTTTGACCACGTTGCCCTGCGGCGCAAACTTCAGATATTCTTCTCCGCTTAAGAAGGTATTGAGATCATCATGCAGCCATCCTCCGCCGTTGAAACGGGTATCGACTACGAGGGCTTTTTTGTCGAGGTTACGGCCCAGCGCATCCTCATAAACATCCCTGAAACTGCTGTCGTTCATACCCTGTACATGCACATAACCCAGCTGCCCGTTGCTGAGAGAATCAACTTTATGCTCCATCATGTCTACCCAACGCTTGTACATGAGGCGACTCTCCTCACCCATGGAAATAGGCTTTAGTTTCTCCTCAAAAGTGTCACTTCCGCGCTTAATGCTGAGTAACACATTTTTGTCCTCCAGGTTATTAAGGAATTTGTACCAGTTTGCATCCTGCGGAATTTCTTCTCCGTTAATCTTGACTATAATATCGCCGGCTTTGATCCTGCTATCGGCTTTATCCAATGGCCCCGCTTCAAGAACTTCGGAAACTTTTATTCCTTCCCCGGTGTATTTTTGATCATAAAGAAGCCCCAGGGATGCGGTTTTGATCCCATCGCTCTGCGGACGATATCTGCCGCCGGTGTGAGAAGCATTCAGCTCCCCAAGAAATTCGCTCAACAGCTCCTGAAAGTCATAGTTGTTGTTGATGTAAGGAAGAAATTTCCCATACTCCTCATGATATTTATCCCAGTCTACGCCGTGGAGTTTCGGGTCGTAAAATTTCTTCTTCACCTGCCTCCACATGTGGTCGAACATATACTGCCTCTCAGCTTCTGCATCAACCATCATGTCGCCGGCGATCTCAATATTTTTCACTTCACCGCTCTCGGCGTCCACCTTGACTAATTTCCCTTTGTTGCTCAAAAAGAGCGTTTTCCCGTCCTTACTTATTTCAAGTCCACTTGGAGTACCGCCAAGTTTAGCAAGGATCTTGGTTTCTCTGGTTCTCGGCTCAGTGACCCAGAGGTCGTATCCTTTTTCAAAAGAAGATAAATAGTACAACTTGCTCGCATCATCATTCAGCACATAATCGCTGATGCTGGAGCTGTTGATTGTGAGCTTTTCCTTGCGGTTGTCCAGGTTTTTGAGGTTGAGCTTTAAAGGCTCCTGTTTTTTCTCTTCCTTCTTCTTTTTCTTTTTGCTCTCCTCCTCCTTTTTCTCTGCCTCTTCTTTCTCTTTTTGCTCCCGCTCGTTAAGCAGTTCAAATTCTTCCTTGCTCAATTCATACTCGTCATAAGCCTCCTGGTCAAAGAAGACTCCATACACGTCAACCTCTGTACTACCCTGTAGTGCCAGCGATTTTCTACCTTCTTTACTGCTTTCGTAGGTCATCATTTTACCGTCCATGGCCCATTTTGGATTTGATTCTCCAAAGCCGCTATTCACAGGATGGAATATTTCACCGGTCCCATCGGCTTTGACCAGCGCAGTATTGTTATTGAAGAAATATCCTTTTTGGTCGTCAACCAACAGCCATCTGCTGTCGGGGCTCCAGGCATAAGTCCAGTCGCCATCGCTGTACGAATAATTTCGTCCTTCGGGCAATACGGTTATTTTCTTTTTGCTGTCGAGATCCATCACCTTCAGAATATTACGTTCTTCAATGAATGCAATCTTTTTTCCGTCGGGAGAATATTTCGGCTGAAATTCTTCAGCTTCCGTAGCTATAACAGGTTCAGAATTTAATACCGTCGAAGCATAAAAATATTCCTCGTCGGGCCTGGTAAGAGTGACTTTGTACACATTCCAGCTACCTTCTTTTTCTCCGGAAAAAAGTAAAGTTTTGCCGTCTTCACTCCAGCTAACCATTCGTTCCTGCTCGGGAGTATTGGTAATTCTTTTTGTGCGGGAATCATCAACACCGGTGACAAAAACTTCCCCGCGATTGACAAAGGCAATTTCTTTGTTGTTTGGACTAACGGCGAATTCGCTCACCGTATTAATGTCCATATTCTTTACCGGCTCATAACCCGCATCATCCATCACTTTTACGTCAAGCTTCTTTGGCTCTGCGGAAGGAGCCATGATATAAATATCACCTTTCCAGGTAAAAGCTAACTTATTGTCATTGGAGATGCTCAGGTGACGCACCGGAAAATCTTTGAACGTCGTGAGCTGTTTTTCGCTTTCTCCTGAAGCTGAAATGCTGTACAGGTTTTGGGTACTATCCCTTTCGTTTAAGAAATAAACCGTTTGAGCATCTGCGCTAAACACCGGCTCCCGGTTTTCCCCTTTAAAGCTGCTGATCTGATCGTAGGTATTGTTCTTCACATCATAGATCCAGATGTCTCTTGTCACTGCCGAAGTATGATGCTTCCGCAGGTCATCTTCGTAACCTTTGCGGTCTTCAAAAACGATCTTGGAGCCGTCATTGCTGTACTGTGCCTCTTCGGCACCCGCAGCCGAGACAAGCACCGGGCGTCCACCTTTTACCGGAATGGTATACAAATTTGAAAAGAGCCCCGGACTTGGAAAACGAACACTTTTGGCAGGCGCATTCCTTCCGCTGCCAAAGAGTACCTGTTGATCATCGCGTGAAAAATCGTAAGGGTAATCTCCGGTGCTCGCGTAGGTAAGTCTCACAGGAGTTCCGCCTGTCGAAGGCATAGTAAAAACGTCAAAATTTCCGTAGCGATCACTCGCAAAGGCGATCGTCTTGCCGTCATTGCTCCATACCGGCCGCATATCATAGGCGTCGCCCGTAGTGATGGGTACGGCTACTCCACCATCGCTTTTCACCCGGTAAAGGTTACCCATATATCCAAAGATGATAATTTTCCCGTCAGGAGAAATGCTGGGATACCTTAGCCAGCGCGCATTTTCCTGAGCGCTTATACTCACAGTAAAGAAGGCAATAAATATTGCCATTAGAATTTTTTTCATAGAAGGGGATGTGATTTGATTAACGCATTAAATATAAGAATTCATAACGATTGCCACAGCTTTCTGTTACTCCTCTTCATTCCCGGTTTTTCTGAAATGGTTTATTTCTAAATTTCATCCTCTCCTAAAATAGCATTTTTGATGGCTTTTTAATATCTTGAAAAGCAAGCCGGTAAAAAAGGCTTTTTCTCCCCCCACAAATCAGCATCCTTATCCCGCGATAAAGAAGCGCAGCAATAACAATAAATTTTACTTATAAAATTTTATTATCAATAATAAAACATTATTCTAATTTAAACCATCAACTAAAAACTTTCCGCAATGGCAGATAAACCAAAATCCAATTCAGATCACCCGGACAACCACAAAGTTTGGGAAGTCAATGAATCCAGCAGATGCCCTTTTATGGGCGGAGCTTTAAAATTTACCGCCGGTACCGGAACTTCAAACCGTGACTGGTGGCCAAATCAATTGAACCTGGGAATTCTTCGACAACATTCAAGGCTCTCCAATCCTATGGATGAAGATTATAATTACGCTGAAGCATTTGAAAGCCTTGATCTAAAGCAGGTGAAAAAGGACCTTTTTGAGCTCTTGACAGACTCCCAGGAATGGTGGCCGGCAGATTATGGACACTATGGCCCTCTCTTTATTAGAATGGCCTGGCACAGCGCAGGAACCTACCGCATTGGCGACGGCCGGGGAGGTGCCGGCACAGCGGCTCAACGTTTCGCACCACTCAACAGCTGGCCAGACAATGCGAATCTTGACAAAGCCAGACTTTTACTGTGGCCCATAAAACAGAAATATGGTAACAAACTTTCCTGGGCAGATCTCCTGGTACTTGCCGGCAACTGTGCATTGGAATCTATGGGACTTCAAACCTTTGGGTTTGGCGGTGGACGCGAAGATATTTGGGAACCCGAAGAAGATGTTTACTGGGGCTCTGAAGGGGAATGGTTAGGAAATGAGGAGCGTTTTAAAGGTGAAAAGCTGGAAAATCCTTTAGGAGCCACACACATGGGTCTTATCTACGTCAATCCCGAAGGCCCTAACGGTAATCCGGATCCTGTGGCCGCAGGAGAGCACATTAGGGAAACCTTTGGTCGCATGGCCATGAATGATTATGAAACGGTGGCGCTTATCGCCGGCGGACATACCTTCGGAAAAACTCACGGAGCAGGTGATCCCGAAAAATACGTGGGTAAGGAACCCGCAGCAGCAGGCATCGAAGAAATGGGGCTCGGCTGGAAGAATAGCCTTGGAAGCGGCTACGGAGAAAACACCATCACCAGCGGAATTGAAGGCGCCTGGACCAATACGCCCACGAAATGGAGCAATAAGTTCTTTGAGAACCTGTTCAGCTATGAATGGGAGTGCCATAAAGGTCCGGGTGGCGCTTACCAGTGGAAACCAAAAAACAATGCCGGGGCGGATACAGTACCCGATGCGCACGATCCTAATAAGAAACATGCCCCATTCATGCTGACAACAGATATTGCTCTTCGCGAAGATCCTGCATATGAAAAGATCTCCAGGCATTTCTATGAAAATCCCGATGAGTTTGCAGATGCTTTTTCCCGCGCCTGGTACAAATTGACTCACCGCGATATGGGGCCAAAAAGCCGTTATTTAGGGCCTGAAGTTCCCGAAGAAGATCTTCTCTGGCAGGATCCTATACCCGAAGTTGATTATGAAGTCATCAACAAAGATGATGTAGCCGAACTGAAGAAAAAAATATTAGATTCCGGACTTTCGGTTTCTCAAATGGTGAGCACTGCCTGGGCCTCGGCTTCCACTTACAGGGATTCAGATAAACGGGGAGGTGCAAACGGCGGAAGAATCAGGCTGGAACCACAAAAGTACTGGGAGGTAAATAATCCACCGCAATTGAACACCGTGCTCAACAAGCTTAACAGTATAAAAGAAGAGTTTGATAAAGCCCAAAGCGCAAATAAAAAGGTTTCCATGGCAGACCTGATTGTTCTTGCCGGTTGTGTGGGAGTCGACAAAGCGGCCAAAGATGCAGGAAAAAAAGTGGATGTTCCCTTTACTCCCGGCCGAACAGATGCTTCCCAGGAACAAACAGATGTTGCAGGCTTTTCCATCCTGGAGCCGGTGGCCGATGCCTTCAGGAACTATTTGGGCCGGCGGGATGATTTTTCAGCCTCTGCCGAAGAAATGATGGTGGACAGGGCACAGCTAATGACGCTTACCGCTCCCGAAATGACCGTTCTGCTTGGAGGGATGCGGGTATTAGATACGAACTACGACAATTCTAAACACGGAGTATTCACAAAACGTCCCGGGCAGCTCAGTAATGACTTTTTTGTTAACCTGCTCGACATGGATACCACCTGGAAAGCATCATCAGATGATCAAAACCATTTTGAAGGCCGAAGCCGAAAAACCGGAGAAGTCAAATGGACCGGCAGCAGGGTCGATCTCATCTTTGGATCAAATTCAGAGCTAAGAGCGCTTGCCGAAGTATACGCGTCGAAAGATGGCGAGGAAAAATTCCTTAGAGATTTCGTGAAGGCCTGGCATAAGGTCATGAATTTAGATCGATTCGATCTGAAGTAGAAAATGATTTCATTTTATAAAAGGGATGGCCGAATAGCCATCCCTTTTTTAAATATTTAGGCGCGGAGTCTGGAGACTCAGCGCAGCTAATCTGCGGAGCGGATCACAAATAGAGTGTGCAAAGGGATGGCCGAATAGCCATCCCTTTTTTTGTTGTGGTGCAGGCGCAGAGTCTGAAGACTCAGCGCAGCTAATCTGCGGAGCGGAGTGGTTCATCCGGAGGCAATTCATATTTTTTAAATGAATCTTTGAACTACCTCCGCCTTCAGGCGGAGGTTCAACACCTTACTTAAAAGGGCTTTAGCCCAACTTTTCAATACCTCTCAAAAATAGCATTTTTGAAACCTCTTCCGAAGAGCTGTTTTAGAAGCTGTTGCGCAGCCACAGGACTCTGCACAGCGGAGTGGAAATATTGGCCTAAAGGCCTATAACATTTCAAACCAAAAAACCTCCGGATTAATCCGGAGGCAATTCATATTTTTTAAAATGCACCCATGAATTACCTTCGCCTTCAGGAGTAAAATTGGCCTAAAGGCCTACTTGATATGAAACTAAAAAAACCTCCGGATAAATCCGGAGGCAATTCATACTTTTAAAATTTTCATGAATTACCTCCGCCTTTAGGCGGAGGTTCAACAGCTTACTTAAAGGGCTTTAGCCCAAGCTTGAAGACCTCTCAAAAATGTCATTTTTGGGACCTCTTCAAAATGGAATTTTCAGAAGCTATTATGTAGCCAAAGAACAAGATCAGCTTCAAAAATGCGGGTGAGAATGATCAAAGCCGCACCAATGGCGACGAAGAGCCAGGAATACTGCTCCTTCTTTACCTGCCAACCTGAAATGCCTGCGGTGATCAGGAATGGCAGCATTAAAATTAAATTCGGCATTAGCCAGTAGCCCTTAAAAATGAAGATAAACTTCATAAGGATGTAAAAAAGGCTGTAAAACAGAATGATCTTGGTGAGAATGATCAAATTTCTGCGAGACATTAGTTATAGTTTTGGGGGATCTGTCGCTTTTTATAAGCTTTTTCAAAGGCAGCTCCTATTTCGAGCAGCTTATCCTCCTCAAAAGGACGGGCGATAAAAGTGGCATTTTCGGGCTCTCCTGTTTTAACATAACCCATAGGCACCGTGAGTGCCGGATACTTCGCCACCGCCGCATAGGCCGCATGGTAGTTGTTTATGGACAGCACCGCATCCAGGTTGTGCTTTTCCATTGGCACATCAAAGAATTTTCTTCCTGCCTGCTGTAATTCTTCTCTTATTTGCTGCAGCTCCTCATCTGAAGTTGAATCGGCTACGATGCCTTCAAAAAGCTGCTGCCCGTACGGCACACGCAGGGTGGAATCCTGAGTGTTATATTCAGCTACATCTGCAACCGATTTGAACTGAAGATCTTTCCCACCATAGTTTGAAAGATAAGCAGGCAGATCTCTTTTCATGTCGGCATCCAGGAGTTTTCCGAAGTTATCGAGCGGGATATCCTGCGGCTCGATCTCCACAATTATAGCGCCTTGTTTTACCAGCTGCTCGACAGCTGCCGCGTATAAAGAGTCGGTTTCCAGCGGCTTCATCACCCCAATTCTTTTCCTCTCTAAAGTGGCATTTTCAAGACCTTTTACATAATTTTTTCCTCCTTCTATCGAGGCTGCATCGTCCACGTCTTTTCCTGTCATGGCGTTGAGCAAGATTGCATTGTCAACCACGCTTCTGGTCATTGGCCCGGGAGTGTCAAGAGTGCTGGAAATGGGCACAATTCCGCCGCGACTTAATAATCCGACTGTTGGTTTGAGACCAACTACAGAATTCTTGGAAGCCGGGGAAAGTATAGAACCTGCAGTTTCGGTTCCTACAGCTGCCACCGCGTAATTCGCGGCAACCGCGACACCACTTCCCGAACTTGAACCGCCGGTTTCGAACTCTTTTCTTCCGTAGGGATTGAGAGTTTGACCGCCGACAGCGCTATAGCCAAGAGGACAGCCTTCGCACAGGTAATAAGCCCATTCACTTAAGTTTGCCTTTCCTAAAATGAGGGCCTTATGCTTCAGTAAACGTTCAACAATAAAAGCATTTTCTGAAGGTTGATTTTCTGCCAGAGCAAGGGCCCCGGCAGTGGTTTTCATGTTGTTGGTGTTGATGTTATCCTTCAAAAGGATGGGCATTCCGTAGACAGAATTCTCATTCACATTTGGCGCATTGCGTTCATCCAGTTTTCTGGCTTCTTCCACCACATCGGGATTCAGTGCAATAACTGCGTTAAGGGAAAGATCATTGTCGCTCTCGAACTTCCTGATCCTGTAAATGTAGAACAGGGTAAGCTCCTCGTAACTTAATTTCCCCTCAGCAATTTCACGCTGCAATTCGGGAATATTTTTCTCCAGCACTAAGGGTTTTAGCGAGTCATATTTTTCCGAAGAAAAAGTGGAAAGATCCTTTTCAAAAGGCTTCCAAATGTCATTTTTGTCCAGGTATTTGGAATTGATGAGCTTGAACCTCATCCTTTCGTTCTCGTGTTTTGCCTGCTCCTCAAGCTGGGTTGTTTCGTCATTGCGCTGCCAGGTAACGGCTGGTTCCTGAACTGTTACTTTCTCCTCCTTTTCTTCTTTACAGGAGGTAACAACAAGACATAAAAACAGGAGAGCGAAAAATTGCTTCATACCGGAAATTTTAAATGCTGAATATTATTTGAAAAACGAGTCGACAAATTCGTATTTATTGAACACCTGCAGGTCTTCCACGCCCTCACCTACGCCAATGTACTTCACTGGAATTTTGAACTGATCGCTAATCCCAATCACCACGCCACCTTTTGCGGTACCGTCAAGTTTGGTCACAGCAAGGAAGTAACTTCGGTAGCAGCGGTGAACTGCTTGGCCTGTTCAAAGGCATTTTGACCTGTGGAACCATCAAGAACAAGCAGCACCTCGTGCGGCGCATCGTCAACCACTTTTTGCATCACCCGCTTCACTTTTGAAAGCTCGTTCATCAGGTTCACCTTGTTGTGTAAACGTCCTGCGGTATCGATGATCACCACATCGGCGTCCTGTTTTACTGCACTTTGAACCGAGTCAAAAGCCACCGAGGCAGGATCGCTACCCATTTTTTGTTTCACAATAGGCACATCTACGCGATCTGCCCACACCTGGAGCTGATCTATAGCAGCGGCACGAAAAGTATCGGCTGCTCCAAGCACCACTTTTTTTCCGGCTTTTTTGAACTGGTAGGCCAGCTTTCCAATGGTTGTGGTCTTACCAACACCGTTGACTCCCACCACCATGATCACATAAGGCTTTTTATCTGCCGGTACGTAAAATTCTGTGGCATCACCAGAGTTGGTTTCTGCCATTAGGGCTGCGATCTCCTCACGAAGGATCTTGTTCAGCTCATCTGTTCCCAAAAATTTATCACGTGCAACCCGTTCTTCAATACGGTTGATGATCTTGACGGTAGTTCCCACTCCCACATCACTGCTCACCAGCACATCTTCGAGGTCATCGAGCACCTCGTCATCAACTTTCGACTTTCCGGCAACGGCCTTTCCCAGTTTGGAAAAGAAATCGGTTTTTGATTTTTCAAGACCTTTATCTAAAGTCTCCTTTTTCTCTTTGGAGAAAATCTTCTTAAATAAACTCATTTTCTAAAATGATCTAAAAATAAACGCTTGGTCCTCACCGGGGCGGAACCTTCTACCGGAGGTAAATATACACAAAAACAAAAAGCCGTCCAGATGGGTATCGGGACGGCTTAAAGTATATTTGAAATAACTTATTTTTTGTCTAAAAAGTCATTTACTTGTTCTGGAGCCATAATTGCTTCCACAAAAGTATAGGCGCCGCTTTTAGGAGACTTGACCATCTTGATAGCTTTGGTCAATCTCTTTGATCCTGTTTGTAATGATGCTACTGATTTCTTTGCCATGACTTAATTATTTTATCTCTTTATGAACCGTCATTTTCTTAAGAATAGGGTTGAATTTCTTCAGCTCCATTCTATCTGGCGTGTTCTTTTTGTTTTTTGTGGTGATGTATCTTGAAGTACCCGGTTTCCCAGATGCTTTATGCTCTGTACATTCTAATATAACCTGAACTCTGTTACCTTTCTTTGCCATTGTACTGCGTGTTAAATATTAGGATTACTTGGTTAAAAATCCTTTTTCCCTTGCTTCTTTGATCACTGCGGCAATTCCCTTCTTATTGATGGTCTTAATCGCAGAAGTAGATACTTTTAAGGTGATCCACTTATCTTCCTCAGGAATATAAAAACGTTTTTTAACCAAATTGGCGTCAAATTTACGTTTTGTTTTGTTCATTGCGTGGGAAACATTGTTTCCTACCATTGCTTTCTTACCTGTAAGTTCACAAACTCTTGACATTGCTCTATACTTTAACTCGTTATTTCAAAACAGGCTGCAAATTAACGATTTTTTTACCTAATAGCCAATAGCTAAAGTAAAATTTTTTTTGATGTTTTTCTTCGGAAGGCTTCTGCAGCAACACCTTTAAAAAAAGGCATTTTTGGAGCTTATTTTCCCTAAAAGATTTTTTTTTCGGAAAAAGTCCTCACAAATATAGCATCTGAAAATTATATTTTGGGATCTACTGATGCAAAAGCATTTCTTTTAAACCTGATTTTAGGACCTTGGCTTTGGTTCTTGACTCCTGACCTGCAAATTCAGGCGAAGTTTTTATTGCAGCCTTTCAGGCTGCTTTTATAATTTCGATTCTTTACCCGGAGTGCTGCTCCGGGCTAGCCTCTCACAGGCCTTCAGCCTGTTTTTTTTCGCCTCTGCCTCCTCATCCTCTCCCCGGCCCTCTCCAGAGGAGAGGGTGGATGGTTTTTCAACATTCACCAGTTGTTAATGGCTCCTCTCCCTCCGGGAGAGGCGGGGGTGTGGGATGTCTTTATAGAGCCTGAAGAGCTCGAACAAGTCAGCAGGAGGCATTTCTCTTAAAGAGTTGTAGATCAAAATAATTCTCGCAGGTCAAAAGCACTTCGACTATTCCTCCCTTCGGTCAGGTCTACCTGCCGGTAGACAGGCTCAGTGTGACATCGTGGTTGGAGTGAGAGAATTCCACATGCAGCTGGTGCAGAAGGCGAAGCGATCTCACATTGAAATTCTGGTATATAACAGGCAGATTGCTTCACTCGCCCAAAGGCTCGGTCGCAAAGACGGTTTGAAGAAATTGAGCCAACCGCCAGCGGCCAACAGCTAAGAGCTTTTTTCCTCAGAAATCTCCTCCAGGATCATTTCAAACGCCTTGTAAACTGCCTTTTTCACCACCTGGTCCCGATTGTTTCCAAAAAGGAACTTTTTAGAACGCACACCTTCAGGAGTTGCAAGTCCTATAAATACTGTGCCCACCTCGGCATCGCTGTCGCCTTTGGTGGGGCCGGCATTTCCGGTGGTGGAAAGCGCATAATCAGATTTAAACAGTTTTTTGGCATTCTCGGCCATGCTTTCAGCTACTTCGGCGCTTACCACGGAATATTTATCAATGAGCTCCTTCGGCACGTTGAGCAGCTCGATCTTGGTTTGAGTGGCATAAGAGACCATCCCGCCCTTGAAGCAGGTTGAAGCTCCGGGATGCGTGGTGAATTCAGCGGCCAGGGCTCCACCTGTACAGCTTTCGGCCGCGGCAAGGAATTTCTTTTCCGAAGAAAGGATCTTACTTATCTCCACAGCTATCTTTTCATCTTCCTCCTGCTCATCTGTAAGAATGTCGCCAATAGTATCATACAGCTTTTCCACCTGCTGCTCAACAGATTTTATAAGCTCTTCCTCGTTCTCTCCTTTGGCCGAAAGTCGCAACCTCACACTGCCCAGGCTGGGCAGGTAAGCGAGCTTGATGTGCTTTGGAAGGGCATCCTCAAAATCATTTAGCCTTTCGGCAACAGCGCTTTCACCCATACCCCGGGTGAGCAGGGTTTTATGGTAAATGAAAGGCCGGTCAAATTTTTCACGCAGCCTCGGGATCACCTCCTTCTCCATGAGCTGCTTCATCTCGTAGGGCACGCCCGGCATAGAGATATAGACTTTTTTGTCCTTTTCCATCCACATCCCGGGGGCAGTGCCATATTCATTATGCAGCACTTCGGCCTTTGAAGGTAATAGAGCCTGTTCCCGGTTAAGATCAGAGACCGGGGTTTTCTTGTATTTTTCGAATAGCTGCTCTACATGTTTCAGCACCTCCTCATTCAGCTTAAGCTGATCCCCAAAATATTCGCAAAAAGTATATTTGGTAATGTCGTCTTTGGTAGGTCCCAATCCGCCGGTAAGCAAGATGATATCTGCTCTTTCTGAAGCTTCCTTTAAAGCATTCAGAATGTGCTGTTTTTCATCCTGTACAGAGGTGATCTGGTAAACGGAGATCCCAATAAGATTGAGTTCTTTAGCGATATAAGCCGAATTGGAGTCAATTACCTGCCCAATGAGGATCTCATCGCCAATAGTGATAATTTCTGCCGTCATTAGAGATCAAAGTCTTTTTTAAGGTCAACTTCTGCGACCAGGTAACGCGCGGTAATGGTTTTCGCTGCTTCCTCTACTTCAGCTTTTCCTTTCCCGGCCTTGCTCCATTCCTCCAGGATCCTTATCTGCGGCATAAGTTCAAGGCCAAACATTTGCAGGTTTGGCTTCATTTTATGGGCATATTGGTATGCCTGTGCGGGATTGTCATCGGCGACCGCCCGGTTCATTGCTTCAAGATCTGGTGGGATCTCCTCAATAAAAGTCTGTACCACGACCTTAACGAAATCGTCGTCGCCACCGGCCATTTCCCTGACGCTGTCTAAGTTGTAATTGCTCATTATCTTACCTGAATTGAAAAAAGTTGCTCGTTTTCCAGAAATCCGGTGAGTTCGTCGCCAATCTTTACCGGTCCCACTCCCGCAGGAGTTCCCGTAAATATAATATCTCCAATCTTAAGAGTGAAATATTGGGAGATGTATTCTATTAATTCATCGATCTTCCACAACATATGCGAGGTAGAACTCTGCTGCACCACTTCCCCGTTCTTTTGAAGGCTGAAGTTTATGTTGTCCACATCCTCAAAAAGCTCCTTTTTTTGCCATTTTTCGCAGATCACCGCAGCCCCGTCAAAGGCTTTAGCCTTTTCCCATGGGAGGCCTTTTTCTTTTAGTTTCTGCTGCAGGTCCCGGGCGGTGAAATCTATTCCCAGCCCTATCTCATCGTAATATTTGTGCGCAAATTTCTGCTGAATATGCTTCCCTACCCTATTGATCCTTACCAGCACCTCCACCTCGTAATGCACATCTTCGGAAAAAGGCGGAATAAAAAACGGCTGTTTCTTAAGCAGGATAGCCGTGTCCGGCTTCATGAACAAAACCGGATCTTGCGGTTTTTCGTTATTGAGTTCCGCAATGTGTTCGGTATAGTTGCGGCCTACACAGATGATCTTCATTTCTTCGGAAGGATTATTTCAACTTGGTGTTTAGTTTTCTCAGTTTTATCGCAGTTAACACCTTTTTGGTGTACAAAGGAAAATCGCCGTTCTGAAACCAGCCGAAGTAACCCGGCTCCTGCTCCAAAATGTCTTCTACACATTTGTTCTTGTGCTTTCCGAAGGTAAAAACTTCCTGACCTTTTTTATTGAAGGCAATGAAGCCGGCAATATCTGCACAGTTCTTCCTGGCACTAAAGTCTGAAAGCCATTTTACATCATTCTGCAGCTCCTCTTCATAGCGGTCCAGCTGAGATTTAAGCACCTCGTAGGTTGCCATAGTATCTGCCTCGGCGCTGTGGGCGTTCTCAAGATCTTTTCCGCAGTAAAATTTATAGGCTGCAGCAAGGGTGCGCTGTTCCATTTTGTGAAAGATGGTTTGTACATCAACAGCCATCATATTTTTCATCTCAAAATCGTAGCCGGCGCGCAACATTTCCTCGGCCAGCATGGGGATGTCAAAACGATTTGAATTATACCCGGCGAGGTCACAGCCCTTGATCATCTCCTGCACCTGTGGCGCCAGCTCTTTAAAGGTAGGCTCATTTGCCACTTTTTCATCGGTAATTCCGTGCACCGCCACCACATCTTTGGGAATAGATCTTTCGGGATTGACCAGCCAGGTTTTGCTTTCCCTGTTTCCGTTCGGGTGAACCTTAAGAATTGATATTTCAACGATTCGGTCTTTGGCAACATGCATTCCTGTGGCTTCGAGGTCAAAAAAACAGATGGGCCTGGTGAGTTTCAACTCCATAATTAATTCAGCGTTTTGGGTAAAGATAGTAAAAGTAGTGGTCAGTGGTCAGTGGTCAGTGACCAGTTATTTGGGGTCAAGATTGAATTATGAGGAACTGGAAATTAGGTTTGCTTCTGGTGAAGAGCTAACACTTAAAAAAAGAAAGCCGCAACTTAAAAGGCTACGGCTTTTTATAATTTTTTAGACTCTAATTAAATATCCCTGTCTTTGTCAAAATTTTCAAGATACTGCGCCACCCGCTGTACGAACTGGCCTCCCAAAGCACCATTCACCACGCGGTGATCATAGCTGTGAGACAGGAACATTTTATATCGGATACCAATAAAGTCACCATCGGGAGTTTCAATGACGGCAGGAACTTTTCTTATCGCTCCCAGCGCCAGGATCCCCACTTGCGGCTGATTGATTATCGGCGTTCCCATAATGCTGCCAAACGTTCCCACGTTAGTCACCGTGTAAGTTCCACCCTGGATGTCGTCAGGCTTCAATTTGTTCATGCGCGCACGGTTGGCAAGGTCATTCACCTTTTTAGCCATCCCTACAAGGTTCAATTGATCTGCATTTTTAATTACAGGAACAATTAGATTTCCGTCAGGAAGGGCTGCTGCCATTCCCAGGTTAATATTCTTTCTCTTGATGATCTTATCGCCGTCAACAGAAATGTTGATCATAGGAAAATCTCTGATGGCTTTGGCCACGGCTTCCATGAAGATAGGCGTAAAAGTCAGTTTTTCACCCTCTCTCTTGGCAAAAGCATCTTTGTGCTTCTTACGCCAGTTCCAAATGTTGGTCACATCTACCTCGATGAAGGACTGCACGTGGGCCGATGTTTGCACGCTTTCCACCATGTGGTGCGCGATCATTTTGCCCATGCGGGACATCTCGATGATCTCATCTTCACCGTTCACGCTCACCGGAGTCTTAGTAGGTTGTGGCGCTGCAGCCTTAGGCTCGGCAGTGGTAGTGGTTTTTTCTGTTTGATGTTTGCCCTGTGCCGGCTGATTGCCGCGGGTTTCAAGGTATCCTAAAATGTCATTTTTGGTCACCCTTCCATCTTTGCCGCTTCCTTCAATATTTTCAAGTTCCTCAAAAGAAATTCCTTCTTCTTTGGCGATGTTTTTTACCAGGGGTGAATAAAAACGATCACTATCAGCAAAATCTGAAGTAGAAATGCTGCCTTTGGCCTGCTCTACACGCTCTTCTGCCTGTGCAACCGCTTCTTCAAGTTCGGGAGAAGGCACTTCCTGTTCGGCGACAGCGGTTTCCTCTTCCCCGCTTTCACCTTCAGTCTCAATAATAGCAATAGTCTGGCCTACCTGCACTACATCATCTTCATTGAACAACTTTTCGATCAGTTTGCCGTCCACTTCGCTGGGCACCTCGCTGTCTACTTTGTCGGTGGCAATCTCCAGCACTGCCTCATCGGCCTCAATGCTATCTCCAACTTCCTTCAACCAATTTGTTATAGTTGCCTCGGCAACACTTTCCCCCATCTTGGGTAACTTTAGTTCAAACTTTGCCATATTCTTATCTCGAAGATGTGATTAATTAAATTAAGTGCGAAATTACTAAAAAATCCGCTTTTTTAATAATAAAAATTCAGGCGATAACGATTTCTGAAGTTATTCCAGCGCTGGAAATCAGCCGTTTTCCCGAGTAAAATTACAATTTCAGGATTTACTTCGGAAAGTATTGTGATTGTTTTTTGATTCCAATTCTTCCGAAGCTGCCCAAAAACAGGAAGAAAATGCCCTTTTTGAAGATTTACTTCCGAAGAGTTCTAGCTCTTCAGCGAATTTTCAAAAGGAATCCTGTTGGTGATGCTGCGGCCAAGAGTGATTTCGTCTGCATATTCGAGCTCATCGCCGACAGAAATTCCGCGTGCGATGGTACTGGTCTTGATGTTGAGCCCTTCCAGCTGCTTAAAAATGTAAAAATTGGTAGTGTCTCCCTCCAGCGTGCTGCTAAGGGCAAAGATGATCTCCTCGATCTCCCCGTTTTTCGCCTTCTCCACCAAAGATTTGATGGTCAACTGCGAGGGGCCAACGCCTTCCATAGGATTGATCTTGCCGCCAAGCACGTGGTACAAACCACGATATTGGCTGGTATTTTCAATGGCCATGACGTCGCGAATGTCTTCGACCACGCAAACAATGTTGCTTTGCCTGTTTTTGTTGGCACAGATCTCGCAGAGCTCGTTATCACTAATGTTATGGCAGTTCCTGCAGAACTTCACTTCGGTTTTTAGATCCACCAGGGCTTTGCTAAGGGCCACCGTTTGCGACTCGGGCTGCTTCAATAAATGCAGCACCAGGCGAAGCGCTGTTCTCCTTCCAATTCCCGGCAGCTGAGACATTTCATTTACCGCTCCCTCCAAAAGTTTTGATGAAAATTCCATAGGCCAAAATTACGGCTTTTTTGACGAAAAATTTAAGCCGAAAGCCCTTTGCTGAAGATACTGCAGTTTTCGTATTTTGGCCCCGAAATCTTAGCTTATGCAGCCCCTTTATATCCTTTTGCTTATCGCCGCCTATTTCCTGGCCCTGATCTTCATTTCATGGCTCACCGGAAAAAATTCTGATAATACCACCTTTTTCAAAGCCAACCGGCAGTCGCCCTGGTATGTCGTCGCCTTCGGAATGATTGGTGCTTCGCTTAGCGGCGTCACATTTATCTCTGTACCCGGTTGGGTAGAGGCAAGCCAGTTTAGTTATATGCAGGTGGTGCTGGGATACGTGGTGGGTTACCTGGTGATTGGTTTAGTGTTGCTGCCGCTATATTACCGAATGAACCTCACCTCTATCTACACTTATTTAGAAGGAAGGTTTGGTACTTATTCTTATAAAACCGGCGCCTCATTCTTTTTGTTATCTCGAGTGGTGGGAGCAAGTTTCCGGCTGTTCCTGGTGGCAAATGTGCTCCAAATCATCCTTTTCGACCAGCTGGGGATCCCGTTCTGGGCGACGGTGGTCATGACCATCCTGCTCATTTGGCTATACACCTTCAGGTCGGGGATTAAAACCATTGTGTACACAGATACGCTGCAAACGCTGTGCATGTTGATCGCGGTGGGCGTGAGCATCTATTATGTATCGGCAGACCTGGGGATCCAGGGCGGGGATCTTATATCTCACATCTCCAATTCTGAATTCTCAAAAATTTTCTTTTTCGATGACATTAAAAGCGCTGACTTTTTCTGGAAGCAGTTTATTTCCGGAGCATTTATTACCATCGTGATGACGGGGCTGGACCAGGATATGATGCAAAAGAACCTAACCTGCCGTAACCTGGGCGACGCTCAAAAGAACATGTTCTGGTTTACGATCGTGCTGGTCTTTGTTAACCTGCTCTTCCTTTCTTTAGGAGTTCTTTTGACCGAATATGCCCGGCAAAATGGAATTGACGCGTCCAAAGATGACCTGTTCCCGGTGATCGCCACTCAAGGCAGCATGGGGATGGGAATTGCCGTCTTCTTTATCCTTGGCCTTATCGCAGCGGCTTACAGCAGTGCCGACAGCGCCCTCACCTCTCTCACCACCTCCTTTAGTATAGATATTCTTGAAATTGAGAAAAGGTATGCAGCAGCAAGGCAGGAAGCCATTAGGAAAAGAATTCACGTGGGAGTTTCCATTGTGCTCATCCTTGTGATCATTGCCTTTAAGTATATCATAAGGGATGAAAGTGTGATCGCGAAGCTTGTTCGTTTTTGCAGGCTACACCTACGGTCCCTTGCTGGGGCTGTACAGCTTTGGGTTATTCACCAAAATGCAGGTAAAAGACAAACTGGTGCCGGTCATTGCGATTGCTTCCCCAATCCTCACTTACCTCATTAGTGTGAACAGCCTCGCCTGGTTCGGGTTTGAATTCGGATTTTTCGTCCTGATCCTAAACGGGTTCCTAACCTTCCTCGGGCTAATATTGCTGCGTCGCCAACATGACTAAGGTGCAGGCCACTTCTACTTCAATATCTTTTTCCTGAAGCAGGCGGTAAAATTCGGGATTTTCTGTACCCGGATTGAAGATCACCCGCTGGGGATGAAGTGAAATGATGTAATCGTAATACTGTTTCTGCCGTGGTGGTCCCAAATAAAGAGTAACGGTATCAATATCTTCAAAATCTTTTTTTTCTGTTTCTATCTGTACCCCGGCTACTTCCCCTTTTTTAAGCCCCAAAGCTACAGTGGGTATTCTATTCTGTACCAAACGGTTAATAGCCGCATAAGCATAACGGGCAGGATTGGTTGAAGCTCCAAGCACTAAAGTTTTTTTGTCCATAACTATTTTTCTGACTGCAAATTTTTCTGAATAGTGTAACAAAGATACACCTCTACAGTCTTTAAGGTAAGAAATATTTCCCGCATTAGGGCGCTTTGAGGTACATTGATGGTTAGTGTTAAAAGAGCTCTGATGTTGAACCCACACCTTGTGTGTGGGTTCTTTTAATATTTTACTGTAACAAAACCCCGACTGAAAAGTCTTATAGATAACAGGCAGGTTTTTCGGGGGGCATTCGCTCTTTAATTATGCATAACAAGGTACTTTGTGAGTGCAAAAGAGCGAAAAAGAGAAAGAATTAAAAAAAATTTGAGTCCGGTGCAACGTTTCAGATTTTTTAAGCGTCTTTAACATAGAAGCATATACTTTTTTGAAACAATCTGTTCAATAACTATGTTTAACAAAGTATTATGTTTAACCATCAATCAATCAAAACAATCAAAAAATGAAAAAGTTCATCTTAATTTTAATGCTTTTGTTCATCTCCATACCCGGTAAAGCGGCACCCGATCCCGAGATCGTGGGAACAGTTACCGGGGTGATAATGGACAAAGAATTTCAGGAACCTATTCCCTATGCCACAGTATCTGTCAAAGACAGCACCGGCCAGATCGTCGAAGGAACTGTAAGCGCCGTAGATGGAAGCTTTATCCTTGAAAAGCTTCCGGAAGGAAGTTACATCTTCCAAATCCAGTTCATGGGATACAAGACCTTTGCACAAGAGGTAGTGGTTTCAGAAAAGAAGAGAAGCTTCGATCTCGGCACCATTTTTCTGGAAGCAGAAGTTGCCCAGCTAGACGATGTGGAGGTGGTTGCCGAACGCTCTACCATAGAGCAGCGCATTGACCGCAAGATCATCAATGTTGGCAAAGACCTCACTACGATGGGGGCCACCGCTGCCGATATTATGAACAACATTCCTTCGGTAAGTGTAGACCAGGATGGGAATATTGCCCTTCGTGGCAATACCAACGTGCGCGTTCTATTGGACGGGAAACCTACCAATATGGATGCTGCCACTTTGCTGAAGACCATTCCTTCCACTTCTATTAAAAAAGTGGAGTTGATCACAAATCCTTCGGCTAAATACAATCCCGAAGGTATGAGTGGGATCATCAATATCGTGCTGCACAAGAATGCGAATCTTGGCTTTAACGGTGATCTTTCCGCAGGGGTCAATATTGCAAATCATACCCGGGCCAATGCTAACCTGAATATGAACTACCGCACCGGTAAATTCAACTTTTATTCGACTCTTGGTGTAAATTCCGGAGAAAACAGTATCCATGGCTACATAAGAGATGTGGAGACCGGAGCCACCGAATATCCTGACCTAATTCTCGGAAACACCAGCCGGTTAGGAAAACTCGGTCTTGATTTTTACCTGGATGACAACAACACCCTGTCCTTCTACACCAATCAAAACCTTTCCAACTTCAAAGGTCGCGGCGATTTTGGACTCAGATTTCCGCAGGAACCTGACCGGAATTATACCCAGTTGCTGAATACTGATGAGGAGAACCTTTCTTCGACTTACAACTTCGATTATCGCCACAACTTCGAAAAAGAAGGCCACGAGATCGAGCTGGAAGTAGATTACAACAGGTATAACAACGATGAAAATACCGTCACCGATTATACCGGCGAGGCTGCACCTACCTCTTTTGAAGAAGATGTCGACCGCACCGAAAAAACGATCCTTACCAACCTGGATTACGTTAACCCTTTGACCGAAACCACAAAAGTGGAGGCCGGTGCCGAAGTGCGCCTGCGCAGAACAGACAATAATTACAACACAACAAACGAAAGTTTACAGGACGTTTTTTACACCTATGACCGCGACATTTATTCCTTTTACAGCACTTTTGGGCAGGAGCTTGGAAAATGGTCTTACCAGCTGGGTGCGCGGCTTGAGAACTATAATGTAGACGCCGGGCAGGACGGAGAGAATATTTATGAAGATGACTATTTTACACTTTATCCATCGGGTTTTGTGACCTTCACACCCGGAGAAAAAAGTTCTTACCAGCTTAGTTACAGCCGCAGGGTTGACCGTCCATCTCTGGGTCAGGTGAACCCGGTGAGGCAGCTCTCCACTCCACGGCTTACTGTAAAAGGAAACCCTGCTTTGAAGCCACAATTTACTAATTCGGTGGAGTTCAACTATACACAAAAGATCAACAAAACCTCACTTTCGGCAGGAGTGTTCTACAGGATGACCAGCGATGAAATCTCCCAGATCGTGGAGGATGATCCCTGAAAATCCGGAGCATATCATTCTGACCTTTGACAACATTGGCGACAATGATTCTTATGGGGTCGAACTTTCGGCGAGTCTTCAACCATTTCATTTCTGGGACCTGAATGCAAATTTCAATTTCTATTCTCAAACCTTGCAGGGCTATATTGGAAGCGTCTATCTTGAAAAGGAGAACAATTATTACAGGCTGCAGGCGAATAACACCTTCAAGATCACAAAACAGTTTAGAATGCAGCTTTTCGGAATGTATCAAAGTGAGATCTCCGAACTGCAATTCGACATCGAAGACAGGTACTTTGTGAACATTGGAGCGCGCTACAGCTTCTGGAATGACAAGGCTTCCTTAAGCCTCAATTTAAATGATGCTTTTGACACCCAGGTACAGAAGTTTTCAACCAATTTGCCTAGTCCGCAGGAAGGGGAACTTAAAAATGAGTCCAGAAATCTATACCTCGGCTTTACTTACCGCTTTGGTGGTGGCAAGAACAAAGCCCTTGAACGCAAACAACGTGATGACAACACTGCCAATGGCGGCGGAATGTTTTAATAGTTTGTTTTATTAGCCGAAAAAGCCGCAACTCACCAGTTGCGGCTTTTTGTTGTTAGATAAACTAGCCCCGGATTTAAATCCGGGGCTATAAAATACGGATCTCAAAAACGACATTTTTGAAACCAATAACAGGAAAAAATACCCACCCCGTCCTGCGGACACCCCTCCCGGGAGGGGACTATATCAATTAATTAGGCGTAGTAAAACCTCGAAAGTCGATACGTTTACCACTTCAAAATAGCACTTGCCCAGGTAAAACCGCTACCAAAAGCAGCCAGCACCACGGTATCACCTTCCTTGATCTTGCCTTCTTCCCAGGCTTCGGTCAAAGCGATAGGAATAGATGCCGCGGTGGTATTTCCAAATTTTTGAATGTTGTTGTACACCTGCTCATCCTTCAGCTTAAATTTGTGCTGAATGAATTGCGAGATCCTGAGGTTTGCCTGGTGCGGGATCAACATGTCGATATCTTTTACTTCCAGTCCGTTGGCTTGGAGGCCTTCATTGATCACTTCAGAAAAGCGAACCACAGCATTCTTAAAAACGAACTGCCCGTTCATATATGGATAGTAAGGAATATCGTCGCCCTGCGGATTTTCAGCAATGATCTCGGGCACCCAATGCAACGTGCTGGGTCCTTTCAGGGAAAGTTCCAGCGCGTGTTTTCCTTCAGAATGCAGATGGGTTGAAAGTATTCCCTGCCCGTTGTGGTCGCTGCGGGTAAGTACTGCTGCTCCGGCTCCGTCGCCAAAAATTACAGACACTCCCCTTCCGCGGGTAGTGAAGTCAAGGCCGCCGCTATGGTTCTCGCTTCCAATCACCAATACATTTTTATACATACCTGTTTTGATGAATTGATCGGCCACAGAAAGCGCGTAGATAAAACCGCTACACTGGTTTCTCACGTCAAGCGCGGGACAGGTGTCGATCTCCAGCATGTCCTGCACCTGTACCCCGCAGCCGGGAAAATAATAATCGGGACTAAGGGTGGCAAATACAAT
>CAVUAU010000002.1:0-138456 GCA_963739625.1 uncultured Flavobacteriaceae bacterium | reverse complement strand
TTGGACAAACGGCTAAATTACGTAACCGAAAAACATCTCAATACTAAAAATGCCTTTTATAAAATGCGTAGAGGTGGAGTTACTGGTTTCGAATATGTTTTGAAAAGAACATATATGCGTCCAAGAGATCTTATATCTTTCGTCAACCATGCATTTGAATTAGCAAAATCAAAAACTCATTTGACAAAGGATATTATTTTTAAAGCTGAAATACCTTATTCACAGGATAGATTTGAAGCCCTTGAAGATGAGT
Organism: uncultured Flavobacteriaceae bacterium; assembly: GCA_963739625.1. GTDB lineage: Bacteria > Bacteroidota > Bacteroidia > Flavobacteriales > Flavobacteriaceae > Salinimicrobium. Next base: position 138,203 of record CAVUAU010000002.1, on the reverse strand, counting down.
GGAGAGAAAATTATGGTGATTTTTCAATGGTTTCCGGTTTTTTACACAATATTCATAATGGTTTTGACTAAAATCTTTAAATGAAGATAGCTTTGAAGAAATTTACGTTGACGATGAAATAGAGGATAAATTCAAAGGACCTCTACTTGATATTATTCTTAAATGGAAAACAGGTAAGATTAATAATACCGTCTTCTTCAAGAGGATCATCTTTCTTCTTTACCATATTGGAATTATTGGTGTAAAAAAAGGACCAACTCATCCAATTGTATTTTTTTACGACGATTTATCAATTAGAAGAGAAGACATTTCCAACAATAACAAATATTATGTGCATCCTTCTCTTTACTCCTATTTCAACGTTATAGATTTAGATCAGTTGCCAGAAGAAAATTAACCATAAGAACATTTTGAATAGTCAAAAAAGGTAGTAAGGTGCTGTTTCAACAAATGCTGCAGGAGGGAGTATTAAGAAGCAAAGGCAAGATACTTTACCAATACAGTTTTGACGGAGAGGCGTGTAAATTAAGAAAAATGAAAAGTGATGGTTTTTTTCAGAGTGGAGGAAAACCTGAAGGGATGATCATTGAGATGAGGGATTAAGTGACGACATGATTTGACGCAGCTCCTATCTAAATTGCAAACCTAATATAATTAATATGTCTAGATTAACTGAGAAACACATTCAAACCAAGGCAATAGCTTTTCTTGAAAGCCACTACAAACAAAAATTTGAGCCTTCAGTTATCTTTTCAAGACCAGAGGTAAGAACAAATAAGGCGTACAAAAAGAAAAGAGCAGATGGTCTTCTTTGTTTTGAGTCTCCAATGCAAAAAGAATATACAGTTTCCCTTGAGGCGAAGTCTCATAAAACTCTAGGAGCTTTACTACCCTCCTGGAATAGTAAGGATCTGGGACTTGGGATTTCCATTGGGATATTTAGCGCAGCCCTTTCAATATATTTTTTAAATGATTTATCTTGGTACTGGATAGCACTTACCGCAATTCTTGCTTTCATTATAGGTTTCTTTATTTCCTTTTTTGTTCTAGCAGTAGTAGAGCCCGATCATTTTAAATCAATGGCCGTGATTGATCAGGTACATCAATATCCTGCCAATGAAAAATGGATCGCAATTTCCAAGGACAGTTTGAATCTGACATCGAATAAAAAAACTAATTTTCACAGACGGAGTAACTATGATAATTTCTTGCGAATTGCCAGAAAAAATAAGGTTGGCATCTTAGTTATTAGTAGGTGGAAAGAAGAGATCCTGCTTGAACCAGGTTTTTTTAAAGGTGAATATCTGGACTGCTATTGCATAGCCGATACCATTCGGCAGGAAGTTTATAGTGAAAACCTTGCTTCTTAGTATGTCTCAACGATTCCTCACCAAATCGCGCTTTAAACAAGCTCTGGAATGTCCCAACAAGCTCTTCTATACCAAAAAGGAGGAGTACGCAAACAGCAAGCTCGAAGATCCATTTTTAGAAGCTTTGGCCTAGGGTGGATTCCAGGTGGAGGAACTGGCGAGGATGCATTATCCCGATGGAATTTTGATCGAGAGTAAGGTAAAATACTAACTTTTTATAAGGTCTTGAATTTCTTCTGGGGTTTCAGTTACATCAAAACCAAACTCGTTTCCGATGACTCGTATATGGGTATAAGTAGGAAAATCTTTATGAATATGCATTGACCTGGTTGGTGTAACACTTTTAATGCTAATAATTTTAGAAGCATCAATAAAAATTTCACCTGTAGTTGATTTCTTTCTAATCACTTCAAACCCTAAAAATGTATACCATTTTTGATAGTTAATTTGGGTTAGTCTAATCATGTTTTTCATTAGTTAAAATATATGTATATCAAAGAATTTTGACAGCTAGTAGACAGTCTATGTATTTCCTTCTTTGGCACCCTGGTTTAATTAGTCTTGAATAAATCTTCAAGAGGAAATTCTGCGACCATAGAAAATTTTATAAAAGATCTCCTCTAAAGGTGCTTAGAAAAACGTTTATTCCTATATGTAATATTCGGAATTTAGAAAATCTTTAGACTTACCAGTTTTAATCATATCCTCAACTTCAATATAAGCCGGAATGTAAGTCTGAACTATTAAATCTTCTTTGTCATTCAAATTACCATTCCTTTTTTCCTGGTATAACAAAATTTTCTTATTAAGTGCTTCTAGAATTTTACTATTTCTCATAAGTCATTTCTATAGGGTGTGGTCTTTTTCAATATTAACCAAGAATTAATTGGTTCTTAATTCCAGTTTTTATCTCCACCAAGTTTTGTCCTTTTTGTTGTCCTTATATATCCAAGTTTTTCCTTTTCGACCCGACCCTCCTTGTTTTACGTAATCGTTCCCTTTTGGCGACCTCCAATGCCTAAACTCGCCTTTTTCTTCTGGTGATTTAGTTTCGTTCATTTGTTTTACGAAATCCAGCAAAAAATCTAAAAATGCCATAGTACTGTTGTTTTAAAAGGGTTTTTCAAGAAGTATTCAAAACTAAATTTAAAATATTAGAAAAAATATCCGGATTAGTAAACGTGCGGGTTCTGGTAGTTATCGTAAGAATTTTCGTGCAGGAAGAGAAGAGATTCCTCCTTCGTCGGAATGACAAAGTTCAACTATTTCTTTCCTTCAGGAACTGGATGTAATTCCTCAACCATCCTCTTATCTGCTCTGCCGCCACCGGATTAGCAGAGTGCAGCTTAAATTTTAGATTCTTCAGGTCCAGCCCCGACTCGTAAACCAGCCATTTTGTGGCGGCATAACCATCGGGAGCAACCTCTCATTTTCATCCAACCCCAAATCAGAAGTAGGCGAGATACATTTTGGGAAGATGATAGAAGTGCATCATGTGATCTATATACTTCAGGTTGAATTCGGAAATCGTTAATTCGGGAATCGTGAATTCGGGAATCGTTAATTCGGGGATCGTGAATTCGGGAATCGTGAATTCGGGAATCGTGAATTCAAAATTCAAAATTCAGGATTGGGAGAGGGAAAATAGTTAAGCTGCAGGAACTGAAAAATAAAAATCCCTCACATCCCATAAGGCAGGTGAGGGCATAGAAATTTTTTACCCGCGGCAAATTGCCGCAGGTAAAAAGATTTCCTGTAAGTTTTGGCTTGAATTATATGAGATAGCCTGGGCTAATCTGCGGGGATATAGTCAAATTTTTGTCCGCCCACAGAAATGCCGGCCATGGCGCCACCTTTAGGAACAGTGACAACAGCCACTCCGTCCCTAAATTCCAGTTCGCGGGAAAAGCCTTCGTCAAGGATCACAGCCGAGGCATTTGCACTCAGTTCATAGCCGCCTTTTTTGAAGCGTTCCAACGCATCCTGAGTTTCAAAGAAAAGTACTTCTACAAAAGCTTTTCCTCCCACTTGTAGTCCTATGTCCACTTGTTTTAGGTCGGCATAACCTACCAGCCTGCCATTATCGTAGACGACCCCGTTTCCTGAGGCACCGCCAATAATATAAGCGCCTTTACCCACATTTGGAAAAATGGCGTAGCCTTCAGCCGAATTAAAGTAATCGCTCATTAACGGGTGTTCCCTTTCGATCATACTTTTTTCCTGCCGGGCATCGGTCACCAGATCTTCTTCTGATACTTTAGTTGAGCCACAGGCTGTAAAGATCAAAAAGAAGGCTGCGAAAAATGCCTTGTAAATAATTGATGAAGTTTTCATAACAGTATAGATTAGAATAGTTCTGTTAAATTACTAAGGATTTTTAAAAATGGTAGTTAATCATTTGTTATTAAACTGAAAACTAGGCTAGTGCATGTTATGCGGCCTTTATTGCCGTCGCTTTTAGAAGTCACTTCAACTAAGTATTCCTCTGCATGACCAGACCCCGAAAGGTGAAAGACTCTAACCCGAAATTTCTTTTCTTTCCCTGCGGAATACCTACTTTTGTAAAAAAGCTGTAATGGAAGAACTCAGGTGGAAAAAGCATCCGCGGTTCAGGGACTTGAGGATAAGCGAAGACGGCGGCCGTTTTGTAATCGACACAACCCCTCTAAAGATAAGGAGCCATAAGACTAAAAGGGGGAGCCTGCAGGTAGTCATGATCAACAGGACCTATTATTCGGCGGCAAAACTGGTGCTGGAAACCTGGGCCAAAGCTCCCAATGACAACAGGCGCTACTATGCCTGCTACAAAGACGGAAACAAGAAAAATCTTCATCCCGACAATCTATATTGGGGCTTGCAGAACATGGACAAAAAAGACCTTTTTGAGCGGAATCTCAAATTGAGCAAACTCAGCAAAGATCAAACCTACGAGGCCTTTCACCGGCATAACTTTAATGGGGAATCCCTGGCTTCTATTGCTAAAGACTTTCAGGTTTCAGATATGACAGTGCACCGGGCCATTAAAAGGCTTCAAAAAAAGGTGCTGGAGGAGGGGGAAAGATAACCAAGCGGATCCTGCTTTTCCTCTATTTCTGAATTCTTAAAGTTATGTTATACTCTACCCGTGTTCTTCGGTAAAAATTCTATTTTAGACGCTTTGGCCAAATTTTATGCAGGAGAATACACAGGATTCCTTTTCAACATCAACATCAAATGAACCGGCGGCAGAGGCATTTATAAATGTCATGCAGGAGCCGGCCCTAATTATAGAACCAGCAGGCAGGATCGTTGCTGCCAATTCCGCTTTTTGCGAACTTCTTAATACTACCGCCACGGCGCTTTCCAAAACTTCGGTTTTTGAGTTGGATAAGCTTCAGTGGAATGCAGCGCAGTCTGAACAACCGGGGCAAATGCTTCTTAAAAATGACATTTCTGACGGCCTTTCCGCAGAAATTACAGGAAATGAAATTCGCGAGAGTTTTGAAGTTAAAAAAAGCTTTCTGCCGTGGAGCAAGGAAGAGCTTATTCTGCTTTCATTCTGGAGCAAAACTTCTCAGAAAAGAGAACATAAAAAACTACTAAAGGAGGTTTTGGCGCAGGCGCCGGCCATTATTTGTGTTTTAAGCGGCCCCGACCATGTTTTTGAACTGGCAAATGACCGGTACCTGCAGCTTGTGGGAGACCGGGATCTTATAGGAAAGACCGTAAAAGAAACGCTTCCCGAAGTGGAGAGCCAGGGATTCATCGAAATACTGGACAAGGTATATGCAACGGGCGAGGTACACATAGGTATAGAAACTCCTGTACGGCTATCTTCGGAAGAGGGATTTAAAACAAATCTTCTGGATTTTGTTTATCAACCTGTGCGCGGGGAAGAAGGCAAGGTAAAGGGCATTTTTGTTCATGCCATTGATGTCACCGAAAGGGCGAAAAACAGGAAAAAAATAGAGGAGAGCGAAAAGACTTTGCGCTCGCTCATAGACACGGTGCCGGTGATCATCTGGATCACAGATGAGCTGGGCAACAGCATCTACCTTAACAGTAACTGGTATAAATACACCGGCCAAAGCCGACAACAAGAGCGCGGAATGGGCTGGTTGGCCTGCGTACACCCCGAGGATGAAAAAAATGTTAAGCAAAAATTCCTTAAAGCCCTTGAGCGCCGGGAAACCTGCAGTGTGATTTACCGTCTTAGGAATGGCGAGGGAGAGTACCGGTGGGTGATTGACTCGGGTAGGCCTAAATACACCCTTGACGGCAAATTTGAAGGAATGATTGGGACGGTGGTCGACATTCATGAAGATAAGATTAAAGAGCAGCTGTTGCGGGAGAAAGATCACCGCACAAAATCTATAGTGGCCGAGGCTACCGTGGCCACGGCTATTTACACGGGCAAAGAAATGAAGATCGAACTTGCCAATGACGCGATGATCTCCCTGTGGGGGAAAGACCGCTCGGTCATTGGCAAGAGCCTTCGCGAAGCCTTACCGGAACTGGAAGGACAGCCTTTTCACGATTTACTGCAAAAGGTGCTGTCTACGGGAGAGATCTATTGGGGAAAGGAAGACAGGGTAGATCTTATGATCAACGGCAGGATGGAAACGGGCTATTTCAATTTTACCTATAAGCCCCTGCGGAATGAAAACGGGGAGATCTACGGCATTCTCAATATGGCACTCGATGTGAGCGACCAGGTGAAGGTGCGTAAGCAGCTGGAGGAAAGAGAGTCTTATTTTAGGCAGATGGCCGACCTTATGCCCGAAAAAGTTGTCACTACTGATGCGGAAGGAAACGAGATCTACTTCAACCAGAACTGGCTGAGTTTTACAGGACTCACCGTCGATGAGTTAAAGGAAATTGGCTGGACCGGAAGGATACATGAAGAAGACAAGCACGCTTATGAAAGAAAATGGAAGCAGGCGCTCTCTACCGGAGACAGGCTTGATATGGAGATAAGGATCCAGGGCAGGGACAACGGCTATCGCTGGCATTTGAGCCGGGCCGAAGCCGTGAGGGATGAAAGCGGGGAGATTAAAACCTGGATTAGCACCAATACAGATATTCAGCGGCTTAAGGAAGAGGAGAAACGAAAAGAAGATTTCCTTAAGATGGTGAGTCACGAGCTAAAAACTCCCGTAACCTCCATAAAAGGTTATGTGCAGTTATTGCTTAGCCTGCTTAGAGCGGCACAAAACCCTGCGCTGGACGAAATGCCGCTTACCGCCTCTCTTGAACGCATTGATCATCAAATACGCAGGCTCACCAGGTTGATTTCTGAAATGCTGGATCTAACCCGTATTGAAGAAGGAAAGCTGGAACTGCAAAAACAACAGTTCAGCATCAATGAACTCATTAATGAAACGGTGCAGGACATCGTGCTAACGAATACGCAGCACAAGATCAAGGTGTCCCACGACTTTCATTGTGAGGTCTATGGGGATAAGGACAGAATAGGGCAGGTGGTAATCAACCTGGTCACCAACGCTATTAAATATTCGGCAGACAGCCAGTTGGTGCGGGTGAGCGTGGAAAAGTCGGGAGAGCATGAATTTGCGGTAAGAGTTAAGGACGAAGGAATAGGCATTGATGAAAAAGACCAGAAAAATATTTTTAAACGCTTTTTCAGGATAGGGATGGAAAATGAGGAAACCTATTCGGGCTTCGGAATAGGCCTTTACCTTGTAAAAGAAATAATCCAGCGGCACAAAGGCAGGATAGAGCTAAAAAGTGAAAGAGGAACAGGTTCCGAATTCAGTTTTTACATGGCTGTAGCCGCACAAAATGAATAGAAATAATGGCTCAAAAGGAAAAGATCCTGGTTGTAGATGACGACTCGGGAATCGGGGAAATGCTGCAAACCCTTCTGGAATTCTATGGTTTTGAGGTGGTGGTGACCGAAAAACCCGAGGAAACAGAGCAACTTATCGAGAAAAACGGGATTGACCTGGTGATGCTGGATATGCTTATCTCGGGAGTGAACGGCACAGATGTTTGTGCGCGGCTTCGGCAGAATGACAGCACCCGCGAAACGCCTGTGCTTATGATGTCTGCCCTGCACGATGCCGGCCCGAAGTGCAAGAAAGCCGGCGCCGATGATTTTATTGCCAAGCCTTTTGAGATGGAAGACCTGGTAAAAACCATCAACAGGCTTCTTGAAGACAGGAATTCTGCATAACAACAGGGTTTTAAAAATGCCTTTTTTAAGACCCTCCTTCCGCAGCCTCTGTTATAATTACTTCAAATGATTTAGCGGGTTTTGTTATCTTGGGGATCTAAAATTTCCAAGAATATGATCAAAAGGTTACCATTGTACGGGCTCGTGCTGGCTGCCTGCTTCGGGTGTCAAACTCAGAAACAGCTGCCACAGAAGAGTCCGGCTGCACAAACCGCCGCCCAAAAGAAAGACAAGAGTGGCGTAAAAGAATATTCCGAAGTAATTACTTCCGAAGCCATAACAGATGAAGGGCTTTTCACCACCCACAGGGTAGGAGACAAACTCTATTACGAAATCCCCCTTGACCTGCTCGAAAAAGACATGCTCCTGGTAAGCCGTATCGCCGGCGTGCCTGCTGGTTATGGTGGCGGTTATGTCAATGCCGGTTCCAAGGTGAATGAGCAGGTGGTGCGTTGGTACAAACGCGGGGACCATATAGATATGAAGGTGATTAGCTTTGAGAATCAGAGCGAAGAAGAATCACCTATCTACCGGTCTGTTGCGGCCAACAATTTCTTTCCTATTCTGTTTAGCTCAAGCATCGCTGCTTATAACAAACCAAAAAATACAGCTGTTATCCAGGTAAATGACCTTTTTGAGCAGGAGGTGAGCGCCATCAACGGCATGACCCCTTCTCTTAAAAAGGAGTACAAGGTGAAAAAGCTGGACCAGAGCAGGTCGTTTATTCAGGAGGTGCATTCTTACCCGAAGAATGTGGAGGTGAAGCACGTGATGACCTACGAAGCCGAAGAGCCGCCAGAGAGGGAGCAGGCTGGGACCATCAGCATGTTGATGAATCAATCTATGGTGCTGCTGCCCGACGATAAAATGCAGCCGCGCCTGGCCGATGACCGGGTGGGATGGTTTAGCGTTAAAAAATACGACTACAATTCAGATGAGCTGAAGGCCGATGACTACGAGATCATTCGCAGGTGGCGACTGGAGCCTAAAGATATGGAGGCGTATAAGCGTGGAGAGCTCGTGGAGCCAAAAAAGCCCATTGTGTACTACCTCGACCCCGCGACTCCCGAAAAATGGCGGCCTTATTTCAAGCAGGGCATAGAAGACTGGAACACCGCCTTTGAAAAGGCCGGATTCAAAAATGCCATTATTGCCAAGGATCCCCCAACCAAAGAGGAGGATCCCGAATTTTCTCCCGAAGATGTGCGGTACTCGGTGGTACGGTATGTGGCCAGCACTACCCGTAATGCCATGGGCCCTTCTGTGATAGATCCCAGGACCGGAGAGATCATTGAAAGCGACATCATCTGGTATCATAATCATTTGCGTTCTTACAGGAACCGGTTTATGATCGAGGCCGGGGCGCAGAATCCTGCGGCTCGTACTCTTAAAACTCCCGAAGCCGAAATAGGGGAGATGATGCGAATGGTGATTGCCCATGAAGTGGGACACGCTTTAGGCTTGCCGCACAATATGAAGGCGAGTTCTGCCTATCCTACAGATTCCCTGCGGTCGGCAGAATTTACCCGGAAATTCGGGTTGACGCCATCCATTATGGACTACGCACGTGTGAATTATGTCGCCCAACCGGGAGACGAAGGGGTGCGATACATAAGGATGATGGGGCCTTACGATCTCTACGCGATCAACTGGGGCTACCGTTATTTGCCGGAAGCCACTTCGCCGCAAGATGAAAAGAAAACTTTGGACAGCTGGATCCTGGCCAAGGCGGGAGATCCTATCTATGAATTTGGAAGCGGTTATGGAGGATATGACCCTCAATCTCAAACCGAAAGTCTTGGAAGAGATCAGGTCAAGGCAAGTGAATATGGGCTGGCCAATTTGAAGAAAGTGGTGCCAAAGCTAATAGAATGGACTTCAACAGATGGTGACGGTTACGATGACCTGGAAGAGGTGTACCGAGAGCTCACCTATATGTGGAGAGGTTATGTCAATCACGTGATCACCAATGTGGGCGGAGTTTATGAAACGCGAAAAACCGCAGACCAGGATGGTGTGGTTTACACGGCTGTGCCTAAGGAAAAGCAGGAGGCGGCGGTTCAATTCCTCAACGAAAATGCCTTTACAACCCCTCACTGGCTGCTCAACCAGGAGATCCTGGACAGGATAGAATTTGCGGGCGCGATCGAGCGGGTACAAAAACTGCAGGACCAGGCGGTGACACGTTTGCTTGAGGAGGAACGATTGAAGAGAATGATCGAGAACCAACAAGTGAATGGAAGCGCGGCTTATACTCCACTGGAAATGCTGAATGACGTGCGAAAAGGCATTTTTGAAGAACTGTACGGTTCCAAACCTGTTGACGCGTACCGCAGAAACCTGCAACGCTCTTACGTAGACGCCGCTGCAGCCTATGTGGAAGCGCTGGAAGAGAAAAAAGATGAGGCCATCATCCAGTCAGACATTGTTGCTTTGATGAGAGGCGAGTTGCAGCGTTTAAAAAGGGACATCAACAACAGGAAGAACAGGGTGAGTGATCAATTGACCCGCTATCACTGGAATGACCTGGTTGCCCGTATCGATGCGGCAATGGATGTTGAATCTTGATGTAAAAAAGAGATCTTGAAATTAGGAAGGGCTTCAAAAATATCATTTTTGAAGCCCTTTATCGTTGCAGTTGTTTCAGTACTTTTTCCGGGTAGTCAGATACGATGGCGTCAACTCCCAATCTCAGCATTTCCTTAATATCTTCCGTTTCGTTAACAGTCCAGGCGATCACTTTAATATTTCGGGCCTTTAGGAAGTCCATGAATCCCTCTTGCCGAATCAATTTGAAATATGCGCCGTAATAGTCAGGTGTAAAATCAAGTTTTGCCAGTTGCTTCTCGGGATTGGGCTTGTTCACGAGATAAGAAATTGGAAACGTGGAATAGCGCGCGTGCAGCAGGTTTAAAAGATTGACGTCAAAAGACTGCAGGATCACCCGTTCCTCCAGCCGGTACTTCTTTAGAAGCGGAATAAGCAGCTCGATGATGCTTTCCGGCGGCGGCTGAAAAAGGTCGTATTCCCCGGGAACAGATTTTATTTCTATGCTGTAGATAACCGTTTTCAGGCCTCTTTTGGAGATGTGATTTTCTACCGTCTCAAAAACTTCGGTGAGCAGGGGCTTGTAAGTCTTTATGTTCTTTTTCTGAGGATATTGAGGATCTGCTTTGGAGCCCGAATCGTACTGCCTTATTTCTGAATACTCCATTTTGTACAGGTTCAGGTCTTTTTCCCGGGCTGCTGAGATTGCCCCGGCTTCGGGTGTCAAAACGTAAGCTGCAGCCATAAAAGGCTCATGCGAAACCACCAGCTGTTGGTCTCCCGAGATGACGATGTCGAGTTCCAAGGCATCGACTCCAAGATCTACCGCATATAAGAAACCCGGAATAGAATTTTGAGGGTAATGCCCGGCAGCGCCACGGTGCCCATGGACCTGAGTTTTAAAATTTGAAGCTGTGGTCATTTTTCCTGTTTTAACTGCTATTTAAAACATCCATCAGGTGTTAGAGGATGCTTATAAAGATAAAGATTCCCCGCTTCTGTTTCCGTATTCAAAAATTATCCAGGCTTGGGTCAAAATAAAAAAAGCCATTCAAATGAATGGCTTTTGCTAATCTTTTCAGGCGGGGAACTATTCTTCCTCGATCTCTACCTGGTCGTCTGTGTCGTGAATTTCTTCATCAAGTTCACGTTCCACATTTTCGGCACCTTGTTCCACTTCGTCAGCGGCCTCACGGGTTCCTGCTTCCACATCTTCACCAATTGCTTCTACAGCGTCTTCGGTCTTTTCTTCTGTACTTTCCCTGCACGAGAAAGTAGTTAGGGCAAGTAGTGCCAGGCTAAAGCTTAAAAATAACTTTTTCATAATTTTCTTTTTTTAAGTAAAAAAGCCACAAGGCTTTCCTGTGGCTTATAAATAAAAGGAGAGAGTAGACTATTCTTCTACTTCAACCTCATCCTCGTTTACTTCTTCTTCCATTTCATCACCAACGTTCTCGCCGGCTTGCTCAAGCTCGTCTCCTGTTTCTTCAAGATCAGCTTCAACTTCTTCTCCAGCGTTATCAAGATCGTTTCCTACCTCTTCCATGTCGTTTTCAACATTTTCTTCTGTAGTTTCTCTACAAGAGTAGGTTGAAAGGGTAAATGCAGCAACAAAAAGTCCTAAAAATAATTTTTTCATGTTAGTATGTTTAATTAGTTAAGACAAATTTAAACTAATTTTTAAATATCCAAAGAAGTCTTTAGAGAAACTACAGCGTTTCAGGAAGTTTGGTTTTTTACAATGCCGATTTCTCCCGTAGATATTTGGTTATCATACGGGTAGCGCCGGTGTTATTATTGATAAAATCTGCCGATGTTTTTCCCGTTTTTCTTCGGAAGTCTTCCTCGTTGAGAAGGCGGTCTAGTATTGATTTTAATCCGTCGTAAGAAGCGACCGTAAAAAGCCCTTTTTGAGCCTGCAGGTCAATGGCTTCGGGGAAACGCGCAATATTCCCGCCGGTTATTACCGGAACTCCGAAGGTCGCGGGTTCTAAAATGTTGTGCAGGCCGGTTGTTCCTACGGCCCCACCAACATAGGCAACATCTGCATAGCTGTAGATCCTGCCCAGCAGGCCAATGGTATCAACGATCAACACCTGAAAATCTTCCAGCTGCCTGCCTTCTTTTTCTGAAAACAGGATCACCTTTTTTTCGATCTGCGCTTTTAAAGCCGCGATCCTGGCCGGTTTTAGGGTGTGTGGAGCGATAATGATATTTGATGTTTTCTGAACTCTGATTGATATACTGCGTAAGCAAAGCCTCATCCTCGGGCCAGCTGCTGCCGGCAACCACACAAATCTTATCATTTTTGAATTCCTCTATGAAATCGAGGTGATTGTCCTGCTGCAGCTGTTCGCTCACCCTGTCAAAGCGGGTGTCTCCGCTTACCGCCGCATTCTCATAACCCAGGCTCAAAAGCAGCTGTTTTGAGCGTTCATTCTGAAGAAAGAAATATTCAAAAGCATCAAGATATTTGCGCATCCATTTCCCGTAGGGTTTGAAGAAAGCCTGGTCTTCCCTGAAGGCTCCCGAAACCAGAACGGTCTTTGTATTTCGCTTTTTTAGCTCCTTTAGAAAGTTAGGCCAGAACTCATATTTGATGAACAGCGCCCAGTCGGGATGGACGAGGTCGAGGAATTTTTTAGCGTTTTTTGAAGTGTCCAGGGGCAGGTACACGACCACATCGGCGACGGCAGAATTCTTCTTGTTCTCATATCCCGAAGGTGAAAAAAAGCTCAAAACGATCTTATGCTTCGGAAAGATCTCCTTCACCTGCAGGATCACCGGCAGGGCCTGCTCATACTCGCCCAGAGAGGCGGCATGGAACCAGATGGTTTTATCTTCCGCAGAAATATTCTTTTGGAGAATGGAAAAAACATCTTTTCGGCCTTCAGTGAACAACTTCATCTTTTCACTGAAGATTGTAGTAGCCGGAAGTAATTTTTCCGCAGAATTGATCAAGAAATTGTAAAGAGAGTGCAAAGCCGCGAGTTTGGCTGCTAAATTACTAAAATCCCATTGGTGAAAGTGGCTTAATTCGTATTTTCGTGGGAGTTAATTCAACGGAATGAAAAAAATACAAATGGTTGACCTTAAGGGTCAGTACGATAAAATAAAGAATATAGTTGACGCTTCCATGCTGGAGGTTTTGGACACCACCGCCTTTATAAACGGGCCGCAGGTTCACACTTTTCAAAAGGAACTGGAAGAGTACCTTGATGTAAAACACGTAATTCCCTGTGCCAACGGTACAGATGCCCTGCAAATCGCGATGATGGGTCTTGGTCTTAAACCGGGAGATGAAGTGATCACTGCCGATTTTACTTTTGCGGCCACCGTTGAGGTGATTGCACTGCTTCAGTTAACCCCTGTTTTGGTAGACGTGGAACCCGATACTTTTAACATCGATCCCGAAGCTATAAAGAGAGCGATCACGCCAAAAACAAAGGCCATAGTACCTGTACATTTATTTGGACAATCGGCTAATATGGATGCCATCATGCAAATAGCTAAAGAGCACAACCTCTACGTGATCGAGGATAACGCCCAGGCTATTGGTGCAAACTACCATTTTGAAGACGGCAGTACCAAAAAGGCGGGTGCAATTGGGCACGTGGCTTCCACCTCATTTTTCCCATCCAAGAACCTTGGCTGCTACGGGGACGGCGGCGCGATCTTTACCAATGATGACGAGCTGGCACATAGCATCCGCGGAATTGTAAACCACGGGATGTACGAGCGCTATCACCACGATGTGGTGGGTGTGAACTCCAGACTGGATAGCTTGCAGGCGGCTGTGTTGCGCGCCAAACTTCCGCATTTGGACAGCTATAACAAGGCCAGGCAAAATGCTGCCAAGAAATATTCCGAAGCCTTTAAAGATGAAAAACAAATCGAGATTCCCTACACCGAATCTTCCGAAGACACCCACGTTTACCACCAGTATACGCTCAAGATCCTTAATGGAAAACGCGATGCCCTTGTAAAGCATCTCAATGAGGAGGGTATTCCCTGCGGCATTTATTATCCTATTCCGCTGCACAGCCAGAAGGCATATCGCGATGAACGCTACAAAGAAGAAGATTTCAAGGTCACCAACCAGCTGGTGAAAGAGGTGATCTCTTTACCTATGCACACAGAACTGGAAGATGACCAGATCAATTTTGTCACTAAAACTGTGATTGATTTTGTGAATAAAGACTAGGACATTGGCCTAAAAATGTGAAAAGCCGAAGGATTTCCTTCGGCTTTTTTATTTCTGAACTTCAAAAAAAGCTGTTCTATATTTCGGCTGAAGATACCTGGGCGTTGCGGTCGATCTTTTTCACCAGGCCTTGCAGAACTTTGCCCGGGCCAACTTCTATAAATTCGGTTGCACCGTCTTTGATCATGTTTTGAACACTCTGCGTCCATTTTACCGGCGCGGTAAGCTGGAAGATGAGGTTTTTCTTGATCTCGGCAGGATCGGTTACGGCAAAGGTGCTCACGTTTTGATAGATGGGACAAATAGGAGTGCTAAATTCTGTTTCCTCAATGGCCTTAGCCAGCTCTTCACGGGCAGGTTCCATCAAGGGAGAGTGAAACGCACCTCCCACAGGAAGGATCATGGCTCTTCTCGCACCTCTTTCTTTTAATTCTTCACAGGCTTTCTCCACGGCCAATTGGTCCCCCGAGATCACCAGTTGTCCCGGACAGTTATAATTAGCGGCCACTACCACCCCTTTTGTGTCGGCACAAATTGACTCTACCATTTCGTCTTCCAGCCCGAGAACTGCAGCCATGGTAGATTCTTCCAGTTCACAGGCCTTCTGCATCGCCAAAGCCCGCTTGTAAACCAGTTTTAAACCGTCTTCAAATTTGAGGGTTTTGTTCGCTACAAGCGCAGAAAGCTCTCCCAGCGAATGCCCGGCAACCATATCGGGCTTAAAAGCCTCTCCCAACACCTTGCTCAAAATTACAGAATGCAGGAATACCGCAGGCTGCGTGACCCTGGTTTGCTTTAGATCGTCTGCATCACCTTCAAACATTACTTTGGTAATTGAAAAACCAAGAATGTCATTAGCCTTCTCAAAAAGCTCTTTTGCAAGAGGGGATTTCTCGTAAAGATCCTTTCCCATTCCTTTGAACTGCGCACCCTGTCCGGGGAAAATATAAGCTTTCATAATTCTATGTTTAAGGCTGCTAAATTAAATAAAATAAAAAAACCTCACAGGATTTGTCCTGTAAGGTTGATTTCAAGTTGCTACAGGGACTAAAGGTTCATCTTACCTTTTTCGCCTATATCCTGTTGTTTACCGGTAACAGCGCCCACACCCATCTTGAGCAGGGTCACGTATTTGTTTGATTTGTTGTCCCAGTAGTATGCTTCCTGCGGTCTTATTTTGATCGCGGTAACTTCGGGATCCTCCTTGCCTTTAAAATAATTATTATCGGTTTGGGAATAGAGATCGTCAATAACTTCTTTTTCTGAAGTGATCTCAGCTTCCCCGTAGACACTCAGGAATTCCATGTCATCTGTGTTGCTGTAAAGCAGCTGCACATCCTTATTTTTAAGAAGTTCTTTGTTGTGTTCGCTGTTTCTGCCGCTCAAAAACCAGATGTTCCCGTGATCGTCCAGTTTCTTGGTGTACATTGGTACCGCGCTGATCGGTTTTTTTCCGAATCCGGTGAGCATCATGGCCACCGAGGTATCGCTAATGTGTTCTTTCAGTTTTTTTATAGATTCTTCTTTATTTAGGTTTTCAGTGCTCATATCTCATTTTTTAGTTAACTATCTAAATATAATTCAATTAAAATAGCTCGTTTTTAAATAACTGCTAAAAGATGAGCCGGGCCTGTTAAGGTTTACGAAAAGCGCTGTAGAATATGCTTTACGGAACCTAAATAGCTGTTGCCAAAAATATTTAAATGTACCAGCAGGTAGTATAGCTGCCATAAAGGAATGCGGTTCTCAAAGCCCGGTTGAAGCGGAAACTGCTCATGATACGCCGAAAATGCCTTTTCGGGAAAGCCGCCAAACAGCTTCATCATAGCGAGGTCCATTTCCCGTGGTCCATAACTTACCGCAGGATCAATGAGACAGGGGAGACCTTCTTCATTGGTGATGTAATTGCCGCCCCAAAGATCGCCGTGAATAAGTGCGGGAGGTTCATTGGGAATTTCTGCGGAAATATTCTTGTAGATAAGGTTGAGATCTTTGAAGGAAAAGCCATTTTTGGATGCCATTCGCAATTGAGGTTCCAGCCGCTGCCTGATGTAGAAATCTGCAGCCGAAGTTTCGTGCCCATTGTACTGCGGAAGACTTCCAATGTAGTTGTCTTCTTCAAACCCAAATTGGGCAGCCGAATTCCGGTGCAAGGCTGCAAGGTTTTCAACAAAGCAGTCCCAAAAATGAGGTTTTTGAGGGGCTTCTTCTACATATTCTAAAATGAGGTAAGCGATATCGCCTGATTCTCCCAAACCTAGATACTTCGGGCACATCAAAGCTCCGGGATTGCTTCAGGGCCTGCAGCCCTGCTTTTTCTGCCGGAAACATTCCGGGAAAAGCCGACAGGGAATTGATCTTGATGACCTTTTTTCCTTCCGAAGTATTTAAAAGGTATACCTCATTTATACTTCCGCCGGCCAGGGAGGAAATCTCTATTATTTCAAAGCCTTCACTTGCTGCTATTTTTTCCAGTTCACCTTTTTCGCTCATAAGTGAGGTAGGTGAAGGAGTAGGCGTGTTTTTCGTCTTTTGGATGAAAAGTTGAAGCTGTGAGCTTCCATTTGTTTTCATCAAACCCGGGAAAGAAAGCATCGGCCTCAAATGTGTCGTGCACGCGGGTGAGTTCTATTTTATCGGCTTGAGGCAGGGCCAGTTTATAGATCTCGCCGCCCCCAATGATGAAAGGTTGGGGATCGTCTTTTGCCACCTCCAGCGCTTTTTCCAGGGAATGCACTACTATGGCGCCTTCGGGCTTATAATCTTTTTGACGGGTGATCACCACATGTGTACGCTCCGGCAAAGGTTTCGGGAAAGTCTCAAAGGTTTTGCGCCCCATGATGATATGATGCCCGGTTGTAAGTTTTTTGAACCTTTTAAAGTCGTCGGGCAGGTGCCACACCAGGTCTTTGTCTTTTCCCAGGGCATTATTTTCGGCTGCGGCGGCGATCAGGGTAACTTCAGGCATTTGTTATGAGTTTATAGGAGTATCGGGATCAATAGGTTTGTCTGTGACAGGTGGAATGTAAGGTTCATTTTTCCTGGGCAATGGATGATCCCTTTCCACCCTTTCCCTCAATTCGTCTATTCTTTCCTGCTGCTTTGCCACCAGTCTCTCCACCTGTCGGTTTTCCCATTCCTTACCTAAAAACTTGTTGGTAATAAAAACATTAAAGGCGTGAATGAGCAGGATAACCGCCCAAATGATGATGGCCCATACAAACCAGTCAATTCCAAAAGGATTGATGTCCTGGCCAATCTCAAAGATCACGTTGACCAATATGAGCACTACAGATCCTATAAGAAAAACTATGAAGTGCTGGTAAAGCCTTCTCTTTTGGCGCGCCCTTTCCTGGGCCCGTTCAATCAACTCTCGCTGTTCGGGATCTATTTTTGAAGTAGTTTTTCTTTTGGTTGACATGAGAATGAAGTATTTTAGAGATATTCTCAAATTTATTGATTTTACTTCAGAAAAACTTCGCGTATATGAAGAATTTTAAGAAACAGTTTCCCGTTCTGGGCCGTTACACTTACCTCAATACAGCGGCTTCGGGCCTGCTTTCAGAAAAATTGCTGGACTTCAGGCAGGAGCATGATCTTGATTTTTTGATCCTTGGCAGTGTTTTTAAAGAAAAACAGGGCAAGCAGCTGGCGGCGGTGCGGGAGGCAGTGGGGCAGTTCTTTAGCTGTGCCCCGAACCGCGTGGCGCTTACGCCAAATTTTTCCTATGGATTTAATACGCTGATGGAAGGAGTCAAAAGTCCGAAAAAGGTGCTGTTGCTGGAAAATGATTACCCGTCGGTAAACTGGGCGGTGGAGTCACGGGACTTTGAGGTGGTGTATGCGAAGATAGATGAGCACCTCGAGCAAAATATTGCTGAAGTTGTGGAGCGGGAAAAACCTGAGATCTTCTGTTTTAGTATCGTTCAATATCTCAACGGAATTAAGGTCGACCTGGATTTTTTAAAGGACCTGAAAAAGCGGTTTCCGCAGCTGCTTCTGTTCGCCGATGGTACCCAGTACTGCGGCACCGAAAGATTTGAATTTGAGACTTCGGCCATTGATGTATTGGGAGCCAGCGCCTATAAATGGATGAACGCAGGCTACGGCAATGCTTTTTTTCTGTTCAAGGAGCATATGGAAGACAAGATCTTTCCAAAATCTTTGGGGTTCAATTCCCTGCAGGGAAAATACAAGCCACAGGAGGGCAGCCTGATAGGTCGTTTTGAGCCGGGACATCAGGATACGCTCAACTTCGGAAGCCTAAAGGTTGCCATTGAGCAAATAAATGAAATAGGTATAGACACTATCGCAGAGGAAGTGAAAAAACTTTCCGAAGCGGCAAAGCAAGAGCTGGGAGCCCTGGGTTTACTGGAAGACGCAGTGGTCAACCGCCGGGAGCATTCGTCTATCTTCAACATCAAAGGTGGGGATCAACTCTTCGACAAGCTGCGGAGCAACAATATTATTTGCTCAAAAAGAGGAAACGGAATAAGGCTTAGTTTTCACTTTTTTAATACTGAAAAAGACCTGCAAACGTTGATCAGGTTGTTGAAATAAAATTAAGGCCTTTAAAATTTGCTTTTTAAAGGCCCTATAAGTGATCACAGTAAATAGATTCCTTCTTTTTTACATTTTGACCTTGTCTCTTCAGGCCAGATACTGGCCTGTACTTCTCCAATATGTCTCTTTTTTAGCAGGAACATCGCCAGCCTGGATTGACCTATTCCGCCGCCAATGGTTTGTGGCAGTTTACCTGAGAGCAATTCACGATGGTAAAACAACTCTTTGCGTATCTCTGCCTTTCTTTCCCGCAACTGCTGCTCCAGTATCTCGGGATCCACCCTTATTCCCATTGAGCTGATCTCGAAAGGCTGTTCCAAAATAGGGTTCCAGAAGATAATATCGCCGTTAAGTCCTTTCGTGGTCGGGGAGGTTGGAGTAGTCCAATCATCATAGTCCGGGGCACGACCATCATGAGGCTCGCCGTTTGCTAATTCTCCTCCAATTCCAATTAGGAAGATGGCTCCAAATCGTTTTGCGGCCCTGGCTTCTCGTTCTTTGGGAGCCAAATCGGGAAATTCACGGTGCAGGTCTTCGGCGTGCATAAAATGTATTTCAGAAGGAAGAATAGGGGGGAATTCAGGATATTTCATACTTATTGAAACTTCTGTGTTCAAAATGGCTGTATAAATTTCCCTTACCTGCGTCTTTAGATATTCAAGAGATCTTTCCTTGTGATGCAATGCCATCTCCCAATCCCACTGGTCCACGAAAATGGAGTGCAGCGGCCCCGTTTCCTCGTCGGGGCGAAGAGCTTTCATATCTGTGAGAATTCCGGTTCCGGGTTGCAGACCGTATTCATAAATTCGTAGTCTTTTCCACTTTGCCAGGGATTGCACTACCTCTGCACGTTGTTCTGCCATGGCTTTGATTGGAAAGGAGACCGGTCTTTCGGTTCCGTTGAGATCATCGTTCACGCCTGTTCCCTGAAGTACAACGGTGGGTGCAGATACCTTGGTTAGTGGAAGAAGCGAAGTCAATTGTTGTTCAAAGGCGGCCTTTGTAAAGTGAACAGCCTCTTCTGTCTTTAATTTTTCGGACAGGACTTGAATGGTTTCAGTTGTTGTCATTTTTATTTCATTTTTTATGGATTTACAGAATAAAAAAAGCCTGCCCTTGAGGAGGCAGGCTTTGCAGCACAAATGCCTTTCCCCCCAGAAGGCGGGTCGTTATTATTATTGTTAGATATTGTTTTTCATGTTAATCATACTGCAAAAAAAAAGCCTCTCCGGGTTGGAAAGGCTTTATAACTTTATTTTGATTTAGTTAAACAACTACCCTTCCTAATTTGAAATATTTCAAATTATTATTAAGGAAGTTATTGTTGTTTTTGAAAAGGTTCATGTCAAACTTGTTGTATGTAAACTTAATTTATTTTTTCATTTCAAAGCTGTCTTTCACTCAATTTTAACTTCTTTTGAAAACGCCACATAATTTTTGATCTCTGCAGCCTCTATTTTTGGGCGAGGATAAAACCATGCCGCATCTTCCTTTTTGTCCTCACCCACCTTGATGTGGAAGTACGAGGCGCGGCCTATGGAAGGACTCATATTGTGCCTGTCGCTTTGTTGAAAATATTCGGAATTAATGGCATCGGGTGGGAAGTAGTATTGATCTTCCATCATGCGGGTTTGCTCGCTTTCGGCGAGAACGGTGTTGTTCCAGATCGCTTTCATTTTACCTTTTTTAAAATGTAATTTTTATAACTTTTTTTGTCATCGCTAAAATCGCTGCTCAATTGTAATCCTGCCTCACCTGCCAGCCACATCACAGAGGTATCGTCGTATTTCTGGGAGATCTCGGTATGGATGCTTTCCCACTTTTGAAAGGTGACCTCGATATCAAGAGCGTTGATCTCAACCTCCTGGACTTCATTACTCACCAAAAAACTTTGCACCAAACCGGTTTCCGGGTCATAAGTGGGCCAATGGGTGAATTTTTCGGGATCAAAATTGGCATCGAGCTCCCTGTTGATCCTTCTTAGCAGGTTCATGTTGAATTCCCGGGTTACACCACTCGAATCATTATAGGCAGCCAGAATTTGCTGCGGATCTTTTTTCTGATCCATGCCTATGAACAGCAGATCTTCCTCGTTCATGGCAGCCGAGATCTTCTTTAAAAAAGCCACTGCCTCATCCTGTGTTAAATTGCCAATGTTGGATCCTAAAAACAGGATGACCTTTTTACGGGTATTATATTCTTCCAGCCGGTGCAGCACATCTTTGTACATGCCCTGCTGTGGCTCCACATTTAAATGGGGCAGCTCTTCCTGTAAACTATTTGTCAGCTGTGAAAGCACATTCTGACTAATGTCTACCGGAAGATATCTAAAGTCCAGGTCTTTCTCGAGAAAATGCTTAAGCAGCAGTTTTGTTTTTTTACCGTCACCGGCCCCCAGTTCAATGAGGTCAAAGCCTGCCGATGAATTGAATTCCGCCGCGATTTTCTCTTTATATTCCTTTAGAATGTCATATTCTTTTCCCGTAAGATAATACTCCGGTAACTGCATGATCTGTTGAAAAAGCCGGTCTCCCGTCTCGTCATAGAAATATTTCGAATTAAGCTTTTTTGGATAGGAGGTAAGGCCGTGAAAAACATCGGCAGCAAATTCGGTCTTAAACTGAGGTGGCATCGTTTTATTCATGTTTTTGAAGTATTAGCGGGCCAACCTTAGTCCGGTGAATTGCCAGCGCAAATGTGGATGAAAAAAATTGCGGTAGCTCGGCCGCACGTGGTTAGGAGCGGTAGCAACAGAGCTGCCCTCTCAGCACTTTCTGGTTCACCATAAATTTACCGTTGTATTCGCCCAGCGCTCCGGGAGCTTTAGTGTAGCCGGGGTAGGGGGAGTAGGCACTCTCGGTCCATTCCCAGCGACTTCCCCAGTCAATTTGTTGCTGCGCCGCTTCCCATTCAAATTCGGTTGGCAGGCGCAGGCCTTTCCATTGCGCATAAGCAAAAGCTTCGTAATAGGAAATATGAGTCACGGGTGCATTGGGATCTACAGGTTTTAGTCCGCTTAAAGTGTATTGTTGCCATTGGCCTTCTATCTTGTGCCAGTAAAACGGAGCGGTTATTTCATTTTGGTTGACCCAGTCCCAACCTTCTGCATGCCAGAGCAAGACTTTTTCATAGCCGCCGTCTTCCATGAACTCAAGGTATTCTTTATTGGTGACCAGCTTGTTGGACAGCTCATAATGCTGCAGGTATGTTTTATGCCGGCCCAACTCGTTATCATAGCAGAATTCGCCCGGCCTGTCATGTCCAATTTCATAAATGCCCTCCTGCATGGCGATCCACTCCTGCTTAAGATCCTGAACAGGATTTTCATCAAATTCTTTGTTGTAAACCGGGTGCAGCGGATTGTTTCCCAGAATGTACTTGATATCTGTAAGCAATAGCTCCTGGTGCTGCTTCTCGTGATGGCAGCCAAGTTCAATGACTTCCTTTATAGCTTCGGAAGGATCCTGCTCCAAAAGTTGCAGCAGGTGTTTTGTAACATGTTCCCTGAAATCATAAACTTCAGAAACCGAAGGTCTCGAAAGATTACCGCGGTTGGACCTAAGTACTTTTTCTCCTGCACTTTCGTAGTAGCTGTTAAAGACATACGCATACCGGCTGTCAAAAATGCGATACCCGGGCAGGTTTTCTTTCAGCACGAATTCCTCAAAAAACCAGGTGGTATGCCCTAAATGCCATTTTGGAGGAGAAACATCCTCGATTGGCTGTACCACATAATCTTCGGTCTTTAAAAAAGAACAGATCTCTTTGGTACGGGCACGGGTTTGGGTAAAAAGCTTTATGAGGTCTTCAGTATTGATCATAAAAAAAAGGAAACACAATGGTTTCCTTCAAATTTATGGTTTTATACTCCAGGAAAGCGTTAAGGTAAAGCTAACAAACAGGTCTAGAAGGTGAAAGGCATCTTGTATTTCACCGCAACAGGTTTGCCGGCGAGCTGTCCCGGTTCCATAACAGGCATGGCCTCGACGATCTTTTTAGCCTCTGCATTAAGTTCCTTTTTTGGGCCTTCTACAGAAATCACTTCTACTTTTCCCTGCTCATTCACCTGGAAGGAAACCACGGCTTTTCCCCTGATATAATTTCCCTGCGCGTCTTTTGGAAAATGGTAGTGCGATTTCATGTGCTCCACCATTTTCTGCTTGAAACAAGCTTTTTTTGCAGCTTCGGTGCCGCTGCAACCCGGCCACACCGGGGAAATCTCTTTAGTATTGAGGCTATTGCCATTCACACTCACCCCTGTTTGGGCAAAAGAAAGACTTCCGCAGAGTAGCAATAAAACGAACAGGAAATTTTTCATTTTCAAATTTAAAATTTATAAGTGCTGGTAAAGGTTCTGGCATCGGGTTCGCCATTGAGCGTTCCGGGCTTCATGTCTGGAATCTTTTCCAACATTTCCCGGGCGGCCTGGTTCACCTTGGGCTGGTCCCCCTCAACAGATTTTACCTCTACTTCTCCTTTTTCATTAATTTCAAAAGAAACCTTTACCGTGCCGCGAACATATTCGTTCCCATCCATAGGATACTCATAGTTTTCGCGCACATGTTCCGCCAGTTTTTTGTTAAAGCAGTCCCCTGCGTCTTCTGCATTTTCACATCCCGGCCACACAGGTGAGGTTTGCTGGGCTTGGGAAACGGCAATTCCGCCAAAGAGCAGGCAGGCAACGATCATTAATCTTTTCATGGTGCTTAAAAATTTAAATTAGACAAATTACACCGCAACCTTTCCTTTAATAGGAGGATGCGGGTCATAATTCTCCAAGATAAAATCTTCAAACTTAAAATCAAAAATATCTTTTACTTCGGGGTTAAGCTTCATTGTGGGAAGTTTCCTTGGATCCCTGGTCAACTGCAGTTCCACCTGCTCCAGGTGGTTGTTGTAAATGTGCACATCACCAAAAGTGTGAATAAAATCTCCCGCTTCATAGCCGCACACCTGCGCCATCATCATGGTGAGCAGCGCGTATGAGGCGATGTTAAAAGGCACGCCAAGGAAAACGTCTGCGCTGCGCTGGTACAGCTGGCAGGAGAGTTTACCATCGGCTACGTAGAACTGAAAAAAGGCATGGCAGGGCGGGAGTGCAGCTTTCCCGTTGGCCACATTTTCTGAAAATGATTTTGAGGTGTCAGGCAGGACTGAAGGATTCCAGGCCGAAACCAGCATTCGCCTGCTGTTTGGATTCTTTTTTAGCGTTTCTACGATCTCTTTGATCTGGTCGATCTCTTCAGAATTCCAGTTGCGCCATTGATGTCCATAGACGGGACCTAAACTGCCATTCTCATCGGCCCACTCGTTCCAGATGCGCACCCCGTGTTCCTGTAAATATTTAACGTTGGTGTCGCCTTTGAGGAACCACAACAGCTCATAAATGATAGACTTTAAATGCAATTTTTTGGTGGTAACCATGGGAAAACCTTCACTCAGGTCAAACCGCATTTGGTAGCCAAAAACGCTTTTTGTACCGGTGCCGGTGCGGTCACCTTTTTCATTTCCGTTCTCGAGTATGTGTTTTAAGAGGTCGTGATACTGTTTCATATTCCTAAGGTTCCAAAAATGTGATTTTAGCTTGAGCTTCAGAATTATTGCAGACCTGCAAGGTCTTAAGGACCTTGTGGGTCTGGTATTGAGGGTATTATTGTTTGAAGTCCTACAAGGTTTTGAAAACTTGCAGGACCCTCGGAACAAAAAATTCCGGGTGATTCTTCGCTAAAATAGAAAAATCACCCGGAAGTGTATGTGTTAAATTGCTTCGGAAATTACCCGATGATCATTCCCGCGATTGTAGCCGAAAGCAAAGAGGCAATAGTACCGCCTATAAGCGCTCTCATCCCAAATTCTGATAAGGTTCTGCGTTGGCCCGGTGCCAGAGAACCAATTCCTCCTATCTGGATCCCGATAGAAGCAAAGTTGGCAAATCCGCAGAGCATATAAGTGGCCATAATAACCGATTTTTCGTAAGTGAGGCTCAATGCATTCACAGGATTTTTAAGCTCTGCCAGCTGGATGTAACCTACAAACTCACTTGCCGCGAGCTTGATACCCAGCAGTTGTCCCATGAGCATCATATCTTCCCTGGCGACACCAATAAGCCACATCAAAGGCGCGAAAATGGTCCCCAAAATAGATTCAAGTGAGAGTTTGGCGTAAGGTGTATTTTCGGCAAGTAAGGAGTTAAGCGTGGTGAACCCACCAATCCAGCCGAGAATGTAGTTGATCATGGCAATAAAAGCGATGAATACCAGCAGCATTGCCGCCACGTTAGCTGCAAGTTTAAGACCTTCGGTAGTACCGTTGGCAATGGCGTCAAGAATGTTTGAACCTATTTTTTCTGAAGAGACTTCTACATTGGTGTCAATGGCTTCCGTTTGCGGGTAAAGGATCTTGGAAACTACAATAGCACCGGGTGCTGCCATTACCGAGGCGGCCAAAAGGTGTTTTGCAAATTCCAGCCTAAGCGCAGGATCGTCACCTCCCAAAAAGCCAATATAAGCGGCCAGTACACCTCCTGCTACGGTGGCCATCCCACCAACCATGACCAGGAGAATTTCAGATCTAGTCATTCTTTCGAGATAGGCCTTGATCATCAAAGGCGCTTCTGTCTGCCCCAAAAAGATATTACCGGCAACACTTAAACTTTCAGGGCCCGAGATACCAAGCACCTTGGTTAAAACCCAGGCCATTCCTTTTACCACTATCTGGATAACCCCAAGATAGAAAAGTACCGAGGTAAGGGCCGAAAAGAAAATGATGGTGGGCAGTACCTGGAACAGGAAGATAAACCCGTAACTGTCGGCGTTCATTAGGCCTCCCAACAGGAATTCACTTCCTGCCGCGGTAAAATCAAGGATAAGAACAAAGATGCCGCCTACAAATTCAAAGACATCCTGGACGATCTCGATCTTAAGCACGCCTATAGCCAATAACAGCTGCCCTGCCAGCCCAAGGCCAACAGTTTTCCAGTTGATTCCTTTGCGGTTGCTGCTGAACAAAAAGGCGATCACGATTAGCGAGATCATTCCTAACACCCCACGCCAGATACTCTTAAAAGATATACCTGCACTGGGGATCATATTTTTCTTAGTCGCTACCGGTAAAACAGCAGCAGCAGATTGTGGTGCCTCTTTTAAGCTGTAAACGACATTATTGCCGGAGAGGACAAGGGTAGAATCTGTGAAATTACTGACCTGGAACTCCCTGATGCTGTCTGTGCGATCGTCAAAATCGAGGAGTAATTTGTCATTTTCAAGCCTGTAAGTTCCCGAGGCTTCACTGATGTTTCCACCTTTCAGGTTAAATTCGAAAGAGCTGTCTTCAAATTTGAGATAGTCTGTAGCCGGATCAAGTTGAAAAAGGTCGTTGTCAAGGCTGTCCTTAGCTGCCTCTACATTCCAGGTTTTGGAAATGTTTTGGGCAAAAGAAGTGCTTATTCCGAAGAAAACCAGGAATAGGCCACACCAAAATTTAGTCATAAAGCGGGGGGTTATTTTCGTTTGGAGATCTCATCTCTTATACGGGCCGCTTTTTCGTAGTCCTCGTTTTTCACGGCCTGGTCCAACATATTATTAAGTTCGTTAAGGGAAAGTTTCTTATACTCGGGTTCGTTGGATTTTACTTCAACTTCGCTGGAGAAGAGCTCATCAACAATAATATCCTCTTTTTGCTTTTCTTTTTCTTCTTTTTTAGCATCACCCTTGAGATAGATCCCGGCTTTGTCCAGGATATTCTTATAGGTGAAAATAGGTGCCTGGAATCTCAATGCCAGCGCAATAGCGTCACTGGTTCTCGCATCAATGATCTCCTCGATCTTGTCCCGTTCACAAATTAGGCTGGAGTAAAATACCCCATCTACCAGCTTATGAATGATCACCTGTTTCACGACGATCTCAAACCTGTCGGCAAAATTCTTAAAAAGGTCGTGGGTGAGTGGGCGGGGAGGTTTGATCTCCTTTTCGAGAGCTATTGCTATAGACTGCGCTTCAAAGGCCCCAATAACAATAGGGAGTTTGCGTTCTCCGTCAACTTCGCTCAAAATTAAGGCATATGCCCCATTTTGTGTTTGGCTGTAAGAAATTCCTTTAATGTTAAGGCGCACTAAACTCATACTTCAAAAATACAAAAAAAAGGCTGTCCAGTAGGGCAATAAACCTAACTTAGACAGCCCATTTTACGGCTCGCAATTTAAAAAAATTATGCGTTATTCGCTTTAAATTCCTTTAATTTTTCGGTAAGTCGGGGCACGATCTCAAAAGCGTCTCCCACGATTCCGTAGTCGGCAGCCTTGAAAAACGGAGCTTCGGGATCATTGTTGATCACTACTTTAGTCTTCGAGGCACTAACTCCCGCAAGGTGCTGTATGGCTCCCGAAATCCCTACTGCAATGTAGAGATTGGCTGCTACAGGCTTCCCTGTTTGTCCCACGTGTTCACTGTGCGGTCTCCATCCCATATCACTAACAGGTTTGGAGCAGGCAGTAGCGGCATTAAGTGTATCTGGCAAGTTCTTCTATCATGCCCCAGTTCTCCGGACCTTTAAGTCCGCGTCCACCGGAAACAACGATCTCTGCATCGGCTATTGTTACTTTATTAGCTGCTTTATCGACAGAAACGACATTTACAGAGAAATCTTCTTCAGAAAGAGACGGGGAGAATTCCTCATCGCTTACTTCTGTCTGGCTTTCCTTAAGTCCAAAGGCATTTTTGGAAACTCCAATAATCTTTACATCTGTAGAGATCCTGGTGAAGTTAAATGCTTTGTTGGTAAAAGCTGTTCTTTTGACCTCAAGAGGTTCTGTGCTTTCGGGCAGGGCAACCACGTTAGAGGCATAACCCGCTTCGAGCTGCACGGCCAAAAGTGGCGCCAGGTATTTGGCATTCGCGCTTTGACTAACTATCACAACTTTGGCTCCTTCTTTTTCGGCAGCCTGCTTAATGGCATCGGCGTAGGCTTCTGCGTTAAACTTTTCAAGTTTGTCGCTGTTCACCTTAAGCACTTTGCTCACCCCGTAGTTTCCAAGTTCTGAAGTATCACCTGCGTTAAAGGCCACAGCAGTTACCTGAGTGCCCATCATATCGGCCACTCCTTTGGCATAAGAAGCGACTTCGAAAGCCGTCTTCTTAAACTTTCCTTCTTCTGATTCTGTATATACTAAAACTGACATATCTTCTTATTGAATATTTTATAATGAATATTGAATATTAATTCCAGGCTCGAAATTCCAATTTTCAAAACCTCGAACCTTGAACTTTAAACCTTAGATCACCTTGGCTTCGTTGTGAAGCAGGTCGATCAATTCATCAAGATTTTCAGGATCGATCATTTTGATCTGGCCTTTTGGTTCAGGTTTTTCAAACTTAACGGCTTCAGTACTGGTGTTGGTTTCAACTGGCTCCACTACGTTCAAAGGTTTTTTACGCGCCTGCATGATCCCTCTCATATTCGGGATGCGGAGGTCACTTTCCTCAACAATTCCTTTTTGGCCGCCAATCACCAGAGGAAGTTTTGCTTTCAGGGTTTCTTTACCTCCGTCTATTTCGCGAATAACAGTGGCTTCATCTCCTTCAACTTCAAGCCCTATACAGGTGTTCACGAAATTTGCACCAATAAGCCCGGCGAGCATTCCGGGAACCATTCCGCCGTTGTAGTCAATTGATTCACGGCCTGCTATAATAAGGTCATAATTTCCATCTTTTACCACCTTTGCCAGTTGTTTGGCAACATAAACCCCGTCTGTCGCCGGAGTGTTGACGCGAATGGCAGAATCTGCTCCAATAGCAAGGGCCTTTCTAAGGGTAGGTTCGGTTTCGGGACCGCCAACATTGACCACATCTACTGTAGCTCCCTGTTTTTCTTTGAACCACATTGCACGGGTAAGGCCAAATTCATCGTTTGGATTGATGACAAACTGCACCCCATTGGTGTCAAATTTTGTATCACCTTCCGAAAAGTTAATTTTAGAAGTAGTGTCAGGAACATGACTAATACACACTAATATTTTCATATATCTCAATATTTTAGATAAAACTTTATATGGTTTACGAAGATACACAATTTGGAAGGAAATTTACTGTGCATGCATAAGAAATTTTTGTTCTTCAGAAGTCGTTTATCCCTTTTTGAATTACTATTTTTGTTCCCTCAAAAAATTTAAACATTAACGCATAATGAAGACTATCCAATTCAGGGAAGCAATTGCCGAAGCCATGAGTGAGGAGATGCGCAGAGACGAATCTATCTACTTGATGGGCGAGGAAGTTGCCGAATATAATGGAGCCTACAAGGCGTCAAAAGGAATGCTGGACGAGTTTGGACCAGAGAGGGTGATCGATACGCCAATTTCAGAACTGGGCTTTTCAGGAATAGGTATTGGAAGTGCGATGAACGGTAACCGTCCCATCGTGGAGTTCATGACCTTCAACTTTTCTTTGGTAGGTATTGACCAGATCATAAACAATGCTGCCAAAATGCGCCAAATGAGTGGCGGGCAGTTTAATATTCCTATAGTATTTCGCGGGCCAACAGCTTCTGCCGGGCAATTGGGTGCTACTCACTCCCAGGCGTTTGAGAGCTGGTATGCCAACACTCCCGGGCTTAAAGGTGATCGTGCCTTCAAATCCTTACGATGCAAAAGGTCTTTTAAAAGCCGCGATTCGCGATGACGATCCTGTGATCTTCATGGAAAGCGAACAAATGTATGGTGATAAAGGGGAAGTGCCCGAAGAAGAATATGTACTTCCTATTGGTGTTGCCGATGTGAAGCGTGAAGGTACAGATGTTACCATCGTTTCTTTTGGAAAGATCATTAAGCAAGCCTACCAGGCCGCCGAAGAACTCGAAAAAGAAGGGATCTCATGTGAGATCATTGACTTGAGAACCATTCGTCCAATGGATCATGAAACCATTCTTAAGTCGGTTAAAAAGACTAACAGGCTGGTGATCCTCGAAGAGGCATGGCCATTTGGAAACGTCGCTACAGAGATCACTTACCAGGTGCAGTCTAAAGCCTTTGATTTCCTTGACGCGCCAATTGAAAAGATCAACACTGCCGATACACCTGCGCCGTATTCTCCGGTTTTACTCGAGGAGTGGTTGCCAAATCATAATGATGTGATCAAGGCGGTGAAGAAAGTAATGTATAAGGAATAATAAATTCCTTTCAAAAAGAGCATTTTTGAGCCTCCTTAACGGGAGGCTTTTTATTTGGGAAATGTAAAGGAAAAGCTAAATTTTTAGAAAGCCGTACTTCCTGTTGTGGCTTCGGAAGGGAAACAGGCTTTTTAAATGTTCAGAATGAGTATATTTGCCGCCCACTATGAAAAAATAGAACTATAAATAAATTACAATGACGAAGACTTTTGACGTTCTTATTGAAATTCCAAAAGGAAGCAGAAATAAATACGAATATGATTTTAAGCTGAAGAAGGTGCGATACGACCGCATGATCTTTTCTTCCATGATGTATCCTGCAGACTACGGGTTTATTCCGGAAACGCTTGCCCTTGACGGCGACCCTCTTGATGTGCTTGTGCTGGTAACCGAACCTACTTTCCCCGGATGTGTGATGGAGGTAAAGCCGGTGGGCGTGTTCCATAT
Source organism: uncultured Flavobacteriaceae bacterium (assembly GCA_963739625.1). Lineage (GTDB taxonomy): Bacteria > Bacteroidota > Bacteroidia > Flavobacteriales > Flavobacteriaceae > Salinimicrobium. Next base: position 107,737 of record CAVUAU010000002.1, on the reverse strand, counting down.
GGCCGATGAAAAAGGACCCGATGAAAAAGTCATTTGTGTGCCGGTTTCAGATCCTATCTGGAACAAACACAACGACCTTAAAGACATCAACGGGCACCTTATTAAGGAGATTGAGCATTTCTTCCAGGTTTATAAAGATCTTGAGCAAAAGAAAGTCGACGTTGAAGGGTGGGGAGATCTTGAAGAGGCAACTACGATCATTGACGAATGTATCAAGCGTTACAAGAACAATCCGGAAAAATCTTTCGATATTAAGTAAGCCGAAAAATCCTTTTTCTGATCCTTATCATAAAAGCAATAACCCAAAAGTTATTGCTTTTTTCTTTTCTCCTGTTTCTGTAACTTTAGCCGCTAATAAAATTTTAACAAAAAATTATGGATTCATTGATGATTTGGTTGCCGGGCGTACTGGCTATCATAGGGCTCATTTTCATGTGGGCAAAACGTTCCTGGGTATTAAAGCAGGATTCGGGGGACGGTAAGATGAAAGAAATTTCTTCGCATATCTATGAAGGAGCCCTGGCCTTTCTTAACGCAGAGTACAAGCTGTTAACGATTTTTGTTGTCGTTGCCAGTTTGGTTTTGGCCGGGATCTCTGTAATTGTTCCTACCACCCACATTCTTATTGTAGTAGCCTTTATTTTTGGCGCCTTCTTTTCGGCCCTTGCCGGAAACATGGGGATGAGGATCGCCACCCAGTCTAACGTGCGCACCACCCAGGCAGCCCGTACCAATCTTCCACAGGCATTGAAAGTGTCATTTGGAGGTGGTACCGTGATGGGACTTGGAGTAGCCGGGCTTGCGGTACTTGGCCTTTCCTCTTTCTTTATCATCTTCTTCCATGTCTTCATGGGAGGTGAGTGGACAGATGTTCACCAAATGACCATCGTACTTGAAACCCTTGCAGGTTTCTCCCTTGGGAGCTGAATCTATTGCCCTTTTCGCCCGTGTTGGCGGAGGGATCTACACAAAAGCTGCCGATGTTGGTGCCGACCTTGTTGGTAAAGTAGAAGCGGGAATTCCTGAGGATGATCCTCGAAACCCTGCTACCATTGCAGATAACGTTGGGGACAACGTGGGGGACGTTGCGGGAATGGGTGCCGACCTCTTCGGAAGTTATGTAGCTACTGTTCTTGCCGCCATGGTTCTTGGTAACTATGTGATCAAAGACATGAACGGCGATATTACCGGTGAAGGTTTCGGCGGAATTGGCCCGGTGCTCTTGCCAATGGTGATCGCGGGGGTTGGAATTATTATCTCTATTATCGGAACCTTCCTTGTGAAGATCACCAGTAATACGGCTAAAGAGGCCGAAGTTCAGGGCGCTTTAAACCGCGGGAACTGGGTTTCTATTATTCTTGTGGCCATTTCTTGTTATTTCCTTGTGATCTATATGCTGCCGGACACCATGAGCATGGAGTTCTTTGGAGAAGGCGTACAGCAAATCTCTTCTCTAAGAGTGTTCTTTGCCACTTTGGTAGGGCTTGTTGTTGGAGGTACGATCTCTGCAGTGACCGAATACTATACCGGCCTTGGTAAAAAACCTGTGCTGGCTATCGTGCAAAAATCCAGTACAGGAGCAGGAACCAACATTATTGCAGGTCTTGCTACCGGGATGATCTCAACTTTTGGATCTGTATTGCTTTTCGCGGTCGCCATTTGGGCTTCTTATGCTTTTGCAGGATTCTATGGGGTTGCACTTGCGGCTTCGGCTATGATGGCAACCACTGCAATGCAGTTAGCTATTGATGCCTTTGGGCCAATTGCCGATAACGCGGGAGGAATCGCCGAAATGAGTGAACTTCCAAAAGAAGTAAGGGAAAGAACAGATATCCTGGATTCTGTAGGAAATACCACTGCCGCAACAGGTAAAGGTTTTGCGATCGCTTCCGCAGCACTTACTTCTCTTGCTCTTTTTGCAGCCTACGTAACCTTTACAGGCATCGACGGGATCAACATTTTTAAGGCTCCTGTTTTAGCGATGTTATTCGTTGGAGGTATGATCCCTGTGGTTTTCTCTGCCCTTGCCATGAACTCTGTTGGTAAAGCCGCTATGGATATGGTGTATGAGGTGAGAAGACAATTCAAGGAAATTCCGGGCATTATGGAAGGAACCGGAAAACCGCAATATGACAAATGTGTGGAGATCTCTACAAAAGCGGCCCTTCGTGAAATGCTTTTGCCGGGACTGCTTACCATTGGCTTCCCAATTCTTATTGTATTAGTTCCAATGGTTCTTGGATATGAGAACAGGCTTATTGCCGAAATGCTTGGAGGCTACATGGCCGGGGTAACCGTTAGCGGTGTGCTTTGGGCAATCTTCCAGAACAATGCCGGTGGTGCCTGGGACAATGCTAAAAAATCTTTTGAAGCCGGAGTTATGATCAACGGGGAGATGACCTACAAAGGTTCTGAAGCTCATAAAGCTGCCGTGACGGGAGATACCGTGGGAGATCCTTTCAAGGATACTTCTGGGCCTTCGATGAACATCCTTATCAAGCTTACCTGTTTGATCGGCCTTGTTATCGCTCCTATCCTCGGAAGCGAAATGGAAGTGGCTACCACTCCCGAAGTTGACGAGGTAACCGAAATCCGGGTGGAAAATACTTCGGAAGGAGCTGAACTTTCCGAAGCTGAAACTGTAGCTCTTGAAACTGCCGGAAAGATTGCCGAGGCGGCAAATTCTTCCGAAGTGGAGGCAAAAGCCGAAGTTTCTTCCGAAGAAATCACAGAAGAGCAGTAAAACAGACTGTTTTTCCTAAAATACCATTAAAATCCCGGCCTCGAGTCGGGATTTTTCTTTTAAGCATGTACCTTAAATGCAAAGAACCTTCAAAAATGCCATTTTTGAGACATGTTGAATAAACTTGTTCACAAGCTAAGGAGCAGCCTTAGGCGCAGCTCTGATGTCAAACTTGCTACTTACCGCAGCTACGGCACCCGCACCCATCTTTATCTCTTAGGGCGAGCTCTTGATGATGATAAACTGGAGATGACTGCCACCCAATCCTTCTTGCAAACGCTGAAGAATACCTTCAAGCAATTTGACAGTTTCGAAATGCCAGATGTCGATATCGCCCTGCAGCTGCCCAACGGCGCCGTGCTGAGTACAAAAACTAATGCCGAAGGTTATTTCCTCTTTGACAAGACCACTTCCATGAACCTGAAGCAGTATGCCGATGATGAAGGCTGGGTGCCGTTAAAACTGGCTTTTGTTGAAAAGCCGCCACACAGCGTGATCACCCATGACAATGAATTTCAAACCGAAATGCTCATTCCGCCACTTACCGCAAGGTTTGGAGTGATCAGCGATATTGATGATACCATTCTTCATACCGGCGTGACCTCTTTTCTCAAATGGAGGGTGCTGCGCAATTCGCTTTTTAGAAAAGCTCACGACCGGCTTGTTTTGAAGGGAGCGCCAAAGCTTTATCAGGATCTGCACAACGGTAGAAAGGGCAGCGAGCAAAATCCTATTTTTTATTTGAGCAACAGTCCCTGGAATCTTTATCAGTATCTCAAGCTGTTCCTGGCGATCAACGATTTTCCGAAAGGGCCGATTCTGCTGCGGGATTTCAGGACGCCTTTCGATAAGACCTTAAAGCCCGAAAAACCTCATAAACAAAAGGAGATCATCAACCTCCTGAAGACCTACCCGCGGCTCAAGTTTATCCTGATAGGTGACAGCGGCGAACACGATCCCGGAATTTATACCGAGATCGCCGCCCAGTTTCCCGACAGAATAAAAGCGATCTACCTGCGAAGCGTCAAGCACCGCAAAAAAATGGAACAGGTGCAGAGTATCGTTGACAATTTTAAGACCGTTCCCATGCTGCTGGTGAAAACCTCCTTAGAGGCTGAAGAACACGCGCGGAAGAATGGGTTTATTCAATGATCAATGATCAATAAACAATGAACAATGAACAATAAAAATTCCTTAAATAACTAGTCTTAAAATTATTTCCTCCTAAGCTTAAGCGAAGGAGGTCCAATTAACCAATCCCCAATTAACTAATCACTAGTCAATATATCCTTTCTTCCTTTCCACCGGCGCCTCTCTGGGCATGGTCCTGAAGATGTGGTCCCACAGGGGTGAGGAAACACCAAAAGCCCTGTCGGGTTCGCGATAGTGATGGATGGAATGGTGGTACCAAAGCGTCTTCAGGAAATTATTGGGCACCTTGAAAGCGTGAACCGAATAATGCACCCCAAGATAACCGGCGTAGCCAACCAGGAAGCCGGCGAGGAAGCCGAAGACGAGGTCACCCAAAACTGCACGGTAAAGAACGAAAAGTACAGTGGCAATAAACAGACTAAGCACCGGCGGCATGGCCAGCCTTGATTTATCTTTGGGATAATCATGATGTACGCCGTGCATGGTGTAGGCGATCTTCTTCTTTCTTTCTGAATTGGCCGGGAATGTGGTAAAGATACCGGTGCATCAGGTATTCCACCAGCGTAAAAAAGAACAGTCCCGGCAAAAAAGAGCAGCACCATCAGCGGAACACTATACCCTTTTTCAAAGATTCCGAAGTAGATCAAGCACCGCGGCGATCCCGCCAAAAATGATTAGCGGTGCAGAAATATGCGTGTGCGTGAGCTTCTCCAGCAACGGATTTTGAAAAAGCTGCGGGGAGCCTTTGTGCTTTGGTCTCTTGAGCTTTGTGGATTCCATCTTTACTAGATTGATCCCCACTAAGTTAAAATAACCGGAGCTAATTGGCAACAGGAAAATAGTGTTCAGTGTTCAGTGCTCAGTGTTCAGTTTTGGGAAATCTGTGACCAGAAAGCACAAATTTTCTCTAAAATCTCACGTCTAAAATCTCAGATCTACTTAAAAAGCCCGTGTAATTCGCCGTCAATCCTGGTGATGATATTTCCAAGGTCTTCGGGATTGTCAACGAAATTGATGTTGTCAACGTCGATGATTAAAAGATTGCCTTTACTGTAGTTGTGCACCCAGGCCTCGTAGCGTTCGTTGAGTCGGCTTAGGTAATCGATGGAAATGGAATTCTCGTAATCACGGCCGCGTTTGTGTATCTGTGAAACAAGATTCGGGATGCTGCTGCGAAGGTAGATCAAAAGATCAGGTCCTTTAACGACGCTTTCCATAAGGTCGAACAGAGAACGGTAATTTTCGTAGTCGCGGTTGGTCATAAGCCCCATCGCGTGCAGGTTGGGTGCAAAAATATGAGCGTCTTCGTAGATGGTACGATCCTGAATGATCTCTTTTCCGCTTTCTCGAAGCTCCAGGATCTGCCTAAAACGGCTGTTTAAAAAGTAGATCTGCAGGTTGAAAGACCAACGTTCCATCTTATTGTAAAAATCTTCGAGGTAAGGATTTTCAAGAACGTCTTCATATTGTGCTTCCCAGTTGTAATGTTTTGCTAATAATTTTGTGAGGGTAGTTTTCCCCGCACCAATGTTTCCTGCGATGGCTACGTGCATGTGCTGTTAATCTTTTTGGCTGTTGAATTCGGAAATGGTGAAAAAAATCACCGTGGTAAATATAAAAGAATTCGGCAATGAAACGAAAACAGAAAGACGGTTTTTTGATGCTGCTAAAGCCGATGGTTTTCCTGAGGTATTGTTTTGAAGACCTACCAAAAATGCCTTTTTTCGATGCTGTTTCCGGTTTTGGGGTTACAAGCTTGTTCCGCAAAGTCTCCCGACTTTGCGCTTCAAATACGACCGTCGTTTCGCAAAGTCTCCCGACTTTGCGCACGATGCTCCTTCTGTTTTACCACCTTTTGCAAAATCTCCTGACTTTGCGCACGAGCTCCTTTTGTTTTACCAATCGTTAAACATATTGATCGTACCGTTCTTCAAAACATCTTGCACAGGATTATCAGCTAAAGTAATTCCCTTTAAGATCCCCTTCCCATGAACATAATTGGAGGCACTGGAATAGATATAATCTGATGCCTTAGCCACCAGTCCTGCTTTAACGGGATTGAGGTGGATGTAATCCATTTTAGACCATAAGAACTTTTCGGTGTAGATCTCTTCAGCGTGATTACCATACTGCCAAACCTGATAATTCTTGTTTCTGCTGTGAGACAAGGTGGCCTTTTTGAAACGTTCTAACATCCATTCTCTACGACTTTCGGGACTGTTTTTGACGAGATCCAGAATTCGGGTAGCGGTAAATTTTTTGAAATCGCGGATGAGATCTGAAAGTTGAGCGTTTTCAGATTGTAAGATCATGTGAATGTGATTACTCATGATAACGTAGGCGTAAAGGATCATGCCTTTGTTTTTTATACAGTAGGAAAGGCTGTCTATAATGCAATCGCGGTAGTTTTTCCTGCTGAAAACATCCACCCAGTCTACAACTGTGGCTGTGATAAAATGAGCTCGAGATTGATCTTTTATGGTGTAGCCTTCTTTCAAGGTCTTTCTTTTAAAATTAGGAAAAAAATTTGTTTTTAGATGCGACAAGAATGTCCGAAGTCAGAGACTTCGGACAGCGGTATAATACGACCTGTCGTTCCGCAAAGTCTCCCGACTTTGCGCTTCAAATACAACCCAGCGTTCCGCAAAGTCTCCTAACTTTGCGCTTAATAACCAAAATTAGACCAGCGTTCCGCAAAGTCTCCTGACTTTGCGCTTAATAACCAAAATTAGATCCCAATAAAGATATCTTTCCACGTGCAATGTTCCACATTTTGAAGCCATCCAGAGGCAGTCGAAAAAATCTGTGATCATGTGAAAGGCAAGGCCAATGAAAACGAGCTTCAGCCAGGATTTACGCAGAAAAGCGACCCCCAAAAAATAGAATGGAATGACATACTCCGAATGCAGCACGTGGAAACCAATGCTGCACCGCCCGGGATGAAAGACGGGTGAGGCCAGCAAATGATCCAGGTCTACTGCCATTGTTGCCAGCAGGATGAGGTAGTTTCTCTTCCAGTTTTTCTTATCGTACCAGTATGCGATCGCAGCAATAAAAATGAGATGCAAGAAGTAATGGACAGAAGTCTGGAGCATTTCGTGGATTTAATATTCCTGATTCAAATTTGGTTCCAAAGATATTAAAGGATTCAACAAGAGCAGTGTGGGTTGGAAGCTGCATAAAATCTTCGGAATTTTTTGCCTTTTTTGGCGCTTCTCATTCCAATACCCGTATCACCAAATAAGGTGGGATTCTAAAATGGCAATTTCTGAAGATCCACATTTCCGCCGGAAATGATGATCCCCGCTTTTTTACCCCTGAATTTTTCTTTTTCCCGAAGCACTGCAGCAAAAGCTGTTGCACTTGATGGTTCGACCACAATTTTCATGCGCTCCCAGATCAATTTCAGCGCAGCGATGATCTCCTTTTCTTCCACCCGTATAATTTCCGAAACCAACTGCTGTATAATTGGGAAATTTTTATCGCCGAGCTGCGTCTTGAGCCCGTCGGCGATGGTGTTGGCAGATTCGTTCTCTTCGATCTTTCCGCTTTGCAGGGAGCGGTAGGCGTCATCGGCTTCAAAAGGTTCGGCGCCTATGGTTTTGCAGTTTTTTCCGAAGTAATGCACAGCGAGTGCGCTCCCGGCAATGAGTCCGCCGCCGCCAACCGGAGTGATCAAAAAATCGAGATCAGGATGAGTTTGCAGTAACTCGATGGCCGCTGTCCCCTGGCCATAGATCACGTCAAGGTCGTTGGAGGGATGTACGAAGGTCGCACCGGTTTCTTCCATGATCTTTTGTGCTGCTTTTTCCCTTTCGGGAAGGGTAGGAGGACATTCGGTGATCCTTCCGCCGTAAGTCTTTACCGCGTCTTTCTTCACCTGTGGTGCGGTAGAGGGCATTACGATATAGGCAGGCACACCAAGACTCTTTGCCGCCAGGGAAACTGCCTGCGCAAAATTCCCCGAGGAGTGTGTGACCACCCCTTTTTGCTGTTGCTCCTTTGGCAGGTTCAAAATCGCATTCGCTGCGCCCCGCATTTTAAAAGCACCCATCTTCTGGAAATTCTCACATTTAAAGAACAGGCTGGCGCCAGCCATTTCATTCAAAAGGCTTGAGGTGAGCACGGGTGTCTCGTGAATGTATGGTTTGATACGCTCGTGAACGGCCAAAAAGTCTTGCTTTGAGATCATCGAAAAATGCGGTTTTTAGGGAGCAACAAGATAAAAACAAGCTTTCGGTTTTTGCAGGAAGTACTGCGAAAATTTATTTGCGACGGTGTTCTCGTTTTTTTGATCTACATTGCTTTTTCAATTTATGTGGAGAGAGTGCGGGAGAAAATCTTATTTAACTCCCAGCCTCACAAAAAATCCTACTTCTATAGATGAAAAATTCAGGTTCGAAAAATGCCTTTTTTAAGACCCTTACTGTTGTTATGGTCTTTTGGTTTTCCGGCAACCATTCGCAGGCACAGGAGGTTAATCTCACCGGCGGAATTGGCCAACCCGAAATGCTCAATGTGGGAGTGAGGCTGCAGTACGACCAGGTACAAATAGGTGTAAACGCCGGCACTAATCTTGCCTATAAGAACAGCAATTTTGACGTATCGGGAGAATTTTACTACCATTTTGGAGGAAGGTCGTCATATACTTCCCTGCAGCCCTGGTACGCAAAAGCCGGGCTTACTTACCTGAGCAGCGAAGGAGACTGGGAAAAACGAACTAACCTGGTGCTGGTGCCAAGGCTGGGAAGGGAATTCAATATTACTTCGGAATTTGGGATAGCTCTGGAAGCCGGTATTATGGTAATGCTGATAGATAATAATCAGGCGAAAAAAGAAAGAACCGGATCGGTCTCGGGAGACCTGGATCTCATAGGTTCGGAAGTTCTAATGACTTCAGCCGGGGTCAAAATTTTCTACAGGTTGTTATAAGTTCTACTCCTCAATAGGAATGGTCAATAGCGGAATGTTTGCCTTTTTCAGCAGTTCAAGCGAAACACTTTCCTGGAGCAGATTATGTAGAAAACTGTGCTTGTGGGTACCGACGATCAAGAGATCAACCTTAAGTTTTTTAGCCTCCTGTAGCACGGTTTCAACAGTAGAACCCTGGATAAGCAAAGCCTCTTTTTCTACTTCTTCACTTAAAAAGGTTTTGCAAATGTTCTGCAAGTTGCGGTGCTCTTCCCTGAATTCCTCGGCTTTAAAGTCCCTGATGTATTGAGGGCCCGGCTCATAACCCACAAAATCGGGATCGGGAGCGGCCACATAAACCACCCAGATCTTGGCGCCAAATTTTTCTGCAAAAGCTTCGGCATAACTCAGCAGTTCACCCACCGCATCATTAAAGTCAACCGCTACCAATATGTTCTTTAAATTTTCCATTGCTGTTATTTTAATATCCTTTTTGTCTTGAAACCTTGTATTTAAGCGGCAAATTATTCAACATTCTCCTGTAATTCTCCACGATTTGCGGCACCACCGAGGCCGGACTAGTGATGCTGGCATTGTGTGGCGTGATCCTTATCCTGTCATTACTTCGGAAGAAGTGATCTTCGGGTAAAGGTTCCTCCCTGAAAACATCAAGACTCGCCCCCGAAAGATGACCATTCTCCAGCATTTCCAGAAGGTCTTCGTCGACCAGATGTCTTCCGCGGGCAACATTGATCAAATAGGCACCTTTAGGTAGTTTTTTAAAAAGGTCTTTGTTGAGAATATTTTCGGTTTCAGGGGTAAGCGGAAGAAGGCAAATAAGCAGATTAGTCTCCTCAAGAAAAGCGTCGAGCTGCTCCTCTCCAAAAAAAGTTTCCACATCTTTCACTTCCTTCTGAGTCTTTGCCCAGCCCCGTACTCTAAAGCCATTATTCACCAGGCGCTGTGCAGTGGCAAGCCCCAGCACTCCCAGGCCCATGATTCCTATTGTCACGTCTTCGGGTCTTTGGTAGAGCCTTTTTGACCAGGTCCCCGAAGAGTGGTGATAGGAGATATCCCGCAGCCGGTCCAGTACCAGCGCGAGCACAAAAAGGCTCATGTCTTCAGAAAGCTTTTCATCAACCACCCGGGTAATGTCTACATGTTTCGGTAATTGCGGGTCCCGCATGATGTGATCAATACCGGCACCCATAGAAGCAATGAGCTTAAGATTTGGATACTCCCGGAAAATCCCGGGCGGGTGTTCCCAGCTAAGGGCGAATTTTACTGCCTCAGGCTTTTTCACTTCGGGAAAGACCTCAATCTTGAACGAAGGATCATGCTCCTGTAAAGCCTTTTTCCAAACCTGAGGATCTTTTCCCGGACTGATGATTAATAATGACATTCCTTTTCTTAAATATTTTTTTGCAACCTTTAAATTCCAAGCACCAAATTCCAAGCACCAAATTCCAAGTCCATTCCAATCACCAATTAACTATTTGCCATTCACCAATACCTAACTTACAAAGGCACTGTATCCCGTGATCGCCCTTCCCACGATAAGCGAATTGATCTCTTTGGTGCCCTCATAGCTGTAAATAGCTTCGGCATCGGCCACAAACCGCGCTACATCATACTCCAGCAAAATACCGTTGCCGCCCATCACTTCACGTGCCCGGCTCACCACATCGCGCATTCTCATGCTGCAGTACACTTTTGCTAAAGAGGCGTGCTCATCTGTAAGCAGGCCATCGTCCTGCAGCTCTGAAAGCCTGAAGCACAACGTTTGCATTGCTGTGAGGTTGGAGATCATCTCAACAAGGTGGTTTTGTATCAATTGATAAGAAGCGATTGGCCTGCCAAACTGCTCTCTTTTCTTGGTGTACTTAAGCGCGCTTTCATAGGCGCCACGGGCACAGCCCACCGCCTGCCAGGCCACTCCCGCACGCGTCATTCGTAACACATTTGCCGTGTCTTTAAATGAATTTGCATTCTGGAGCCGGTCACTTTCGGGGACCTTACAATCTCTAAGGCTAATGAGCGCATTTTGCACGATGCGCAGCGCCATCTTGTCCCTCATCTTTTTTGCCTTAAAGCCGGGATTGCCTTTTCTCACCAGGAAACCTTTCACCTGGTTACTGTCTTCATCCCGCGCCCATATCACCACCACATCGGCAAAAGTGGCATTTCCAATCCATTTTTTCTCGCCGTTGAGCACCCAGTTTTCCCCGTCAAATTTACAGGTAGTCTCTAGTCCGCCGGCTACGCCGCTGCCCACATTGGGTTCGGTGAGGCCAAAGGCGCCGATCTTTTCCAGCTTTTGCATTTGTGGCAGCCACTCCTGCTTTTGTTCCTCACTTCCGCAGAGATAGATGGAGCCCATGGCCAGCCCACTGTGAACGCCAAAGAAGGTGGAAATGGAGACATCTACTCGTGCGATCTCCTGCGCAATAATGCCTTCCATGAGAAATGGCAGGTTAGGGCAGCCATAACCTTCATAGGGAACACCGGCAATATTGAGTTTTTTGAATTTTTCTATCACCTGAAAAGGGAATTTCGCCCTGTTCCAGTGATCGTTGATAAGCGGCCGCACCTCGTCTTCCATAAGGTTGCGTACCTTTAACTGTAGCTCGCGCTGTTCTTTAGTTAGCTTGAGATCGAGGTTATAAAAATCGCCGTCAATTGGAGGCAGGTCATGCTGCCCCTTTCGCCGTTTGGTTTTCAACATCTTCATGAGACCTTTAAGCTGATTTTCGTCTAAAGTTCCCAGGGCTGCCATAGCTTCAGAAAGATCAATTTGTTCATTGATCTTCGCAAGTTGGTCAAGATCAATATTCTTTAAAAGGTCAATGGTATTCTTAACTTTTCCGAAGAGCGACATAGGCAGATTTTTAGTTTGTTCTTAAAAGTAGGTATTAATGAAGTGAGAGCCTGTTAAAGCTTTCTGAAACCAAAGCAGGGGAAATTTCGTTCTCCTTCCCTGCTTTGGAAGGCGCGGGAGCTGCCGGTGCTATAAAGGAGGCAGGATGAGGTGCAGCTGCTGCAGCTATAATTTTATGTGAAACTTCCCTTTTTGGCAGCCTTTTCCTCATTGTTTTTATAATTTGGGCCTTCAAAAAAAATCTGACTTGCATGTCCTTTACAACTGGACCCGGGGTTTCTGGGGATAAGATGAATTATGATTTCTTCAAAAATTTCTTCTTCTTTGTTTTCCTGTCTTTCTTTCTCCTGCTTCCTTCGCAAATGGAAGCACAGCTCATTGAGTCTCACAATAAGACCGTGAAAACTTCGGGAGATGTGCTGTTAGTTGCCCTGCCCACCTCTGTCGCCCTTACCACTTTAATCCTTGATGACAAAAAAGGTTCCTGGCAATTTGCAAAAGGCTTTGTGGCGAATGTAGCTGTTACAACGGCCCTCAAATACGCCATTAACAAGCGCAGGCCTTATCATGGGGGCTACCAGGCTTTTCCTTCGGGACATACTTCTGTTACCTTCCAGTCGGCTTCTTTCATTCATAGAAGATACGGTTTCAAATACGCGCTCCCGGCGTATGCCCTGGCAGCCTGGACGGGCTACAGCCGAATTAACGCCACCAGGCATGACGGCTATGATGTGCTGGCGGGAGCTGCAGTGGGAATTGGGAGCAGCCTGCTCTTTACTACGCCCTACCAGCGGGAACATATAAACCTTGAAGTCGCCAGCTATGAGGACGGTTTTATCCTCGACTTTACGTACCGGTTCTAATTACTGCAGAAGGTAATCTAAACAAAAAACGCTTCCCGAAAAGAGAAGCGTTTTTTGCTGTTTTTGGAAGATTTTATATTCCGAATTCTTCTTTGATCTTTTCTACGAAATCGAGTTTTTCCCAGGTGAATAATTCAACTTCCCGGGTGATCTTTCCGTTGTACGGACTTTCGAAAACCTTAGTTTCTGTTCTTGGCTCTTTTCCGAAGTGACCATAAGCAGAAGTCTCCCTATAGATTGGGTTCCTAAGTCCCAGCCTGTCTTCGATGGATGCCGGGGTCATGGAAAATATTTTTTTCACTTTTTCGGCGATCTGCCCGTTAGATAGGTCAACGTGTTTGGTGCCAAAAGTATCAATAAGCAGGGAAACCGGCTCCACCACGCCAATAGCATAAGAAACCTGTACCAGCACCTCGTCGGCCACGCCCGCAGCTACAAGGTTCTTGGCAATGTGACGCGCCGCGTAAGCTGCAGAACGGTCTACTTTGCTGGGATCTTTCCCCGAAAAGGCGCCGCCACCATGCGCGCCTTTTCCGCCGTAGGTATCTACAATGATCTTTCTTCCGGTTAGGCCTGTATCGCCGTGCGGTCCTCCAATGACAAACTTACCTGTTGGGTTGATGTGGTACTTGATCTCCTCCCCAAACAGTTTCTGCACGTACTCTGGCAGTTGGACTTTCACCCGCGGAATAAGGATCTCAATAATGTCTTTTTTGATCTTTTCCAGCATCTTCTTCTCATCTGGATCAAAATCGTCGTGCTGCGTAGAGACCACAATGGCGTCAATGCGCTGTGGTATGTTGTCATCACTGTATTCTATGGTCACCTGGCTCTTGGAATCTGGGCGCAGGTAAGTAATGTCCTGTTCTTCGCGCCTTAGTTTGGCAAGCTCGATCAAGATCTTATGGGAAATATCGAGGGCCAGCGGCATGTAATTCTCAGTCTCTTTGGTAGCATAACCAAACATCATTCCCTGGTCTCCCGCGCCCTGTTCCTCTTTAGTGCCGCGGTCTACACCCTGGTTGATGTCCTGAGATTGCTCATGGATAAGGGAGATCACCCCGCAGGAATCGCCGCTAAATTTGTAGGCGCCCTTGGTGTAGCCAATGTCGTTGATCACCTCGCGTGCAATGTTCTGCACGTCGAGATAAGTGTCACTTTTTACCTCGCCCGCCAGCACTACCTGCCCCGTAGTTACAAGGGTTTCACAGGCAACTTTGGACTCTCTGTCAAAAGCAAGGAAATTATCTAAAAGGGTATCGCTAATTTGGTCGGCAACTTTGTCTGGATGGCCTTCAGAAACACTTTCTGAAGTAAATAAGTATGGCATTCTTCGTTCTTTTTAGGTTATTTTCTAAAGGAAAATTGACGGAATGCGCTAGAGGAGTTTTCACTGCTTTAGCATTTTATAAGGGTTGCAATCAGTCAAATCATTCCCTGTAAGTGTGTAGCAAATGTATAAAAACCTCCCGAAACCAACCGGGGTTTGATGATTTTTTTCTTTGCTGCGGAAGCATAAAGAATTGTTGCTGCGGAAGCATCTTTCAAAAAATTGAAAATTTAATTTGTTTTGTAAGTTTTTGTGTCGTTAACTTTGCTGCAGACAAAAAACCGAAATGAACCAGAATTTTTGCAAACTGATGATGCGTATGATGTGGAGAGCTTCCGCAGCGCGCTTTATTGCATGATCCTGAAAAGATATTTGTAAAAGCCGCTGCCATCGCAGCGGCTTTTTTTATGTCCGGAAATAAGGTCTCCAAAATGGCTTTTTTGGAACCTTCCGGAAAAATTAACTCCGGAGCAATTCCGAAGAAAAGAAGAAAAAAAATGAAAACAATTTCAGCAGTAGTAATGAGGTCTAATATGATGTGCATGATGATGCGCCACCGTTCCTGCTGCCTGGAGATTTGATCTAGTTGTGTTTTGTTCAATTGAAAGATCCCTTCAGCAGTCAGGCTGAAGGGATTTTTTTTGCTCTAAAAACAGCAGATGGAAAAAGAATTTAAACCTTAAACTTAAACATATAGAACGATGAGTACACAAAACAATTTTTCGACCAATGCCCTGCACGCGGGATATGATGTAACTGCCCACGGCGGAACAAGAGCGGTGCCGCTTTACCAGTCAACTTCCTACGTCTTTAAGAACTCACAACATGCTGCCGATTTATTTTCACTCGCAGAACCCGGCTTCATTTATACCAGGATAAACAATCCTACAAATGACATTTTAGAGCAGCGACTGGCGGCTTTAGAAGGAGGTATTGCGGCGGTGGTCACTGCATCGGGCACCGCGGCTATAAGTACCAGTCTGCTCACCCTGCTCAAGGCGGGAGATCATATCGTAGCTTCCAGCAGCCTGTATGGCGGCACCTACAATCTTTTGAATGTTACCCTTCCGCGGCTTGGGATCACTACCAGCTTTGTAGATCCTTCCCAACCAGAAAATTTCACGGCTGCAGCCCGGGAAAACACCCGTGTCTTCTTCATTGAATCCCTGGGAAATCCAAAACTCGATGTGCTGGATATAGCTGCGATCTCTGAAAAAGCCAAACAATTCCAGGTTCCTTTGATCGTGGATAACACCGTAGCGACGTCGGCCTTGCTAAAGCCAATAGAACATGGCGCCGATATTGTTATTCACTCCCTCACAAAATACGTGAACGGCAATGGCACCGCCCTGGGAGGCGCAATTATTGACGCCGGGAAATTCAACTGGGCCAATGGCAAATTCCCTGAATTTACCGAACCTTCCCCGGGATATCACGGCCTTGTCTATCATGAGGCGCTAAAAGAAGCTGCCTTTATTGCAAAGGTTCGCATAGAAGGCCTGCGTGACCATGGGGCAGCCCTGAGCCCGTTTAACGCCTTGCAGATCTTGCATGGACTGGAAACCCTGGATCTTAGGATCAAAAAACACAGCGAGAATGCTCTTGAACTTGCAAAATGGCTTCAGGAACAGCCAGAAGTGATCTGGGTGAATTATCCCGGCCTGGACAGTAGTTCATACCGCGAGCTGGCAAAAAAATACCTGCCGCAGGGGCAAAGCGGGGTGCTCACTTTTGGTGTTGAGGGCGGATTTGAAGCTGCAAGAGTAATCGCAGACGAGACAAAAATTTTCTCTCTTTTGGCCAACATTGGAGACACCAAATCGCTTATCATCCATCCCGCCAGCACAACTCATCAGCAGCTTTCAAGAGAACAGCAGGCCTCTGCGGGGGTAAGCGCAGATCTTATAAGACTATCTGTTGGGCTTGAAGATCTTGAGGATCTAAAGGCAGACCTAAAGCAGGCTTTTGTGAAGATCAGGGAAAGCGTGCTGCTTTAATATAACGGCAGCAGGAAGAAATTTTTGCTGCTCAATTTTTTAAATATAAAAGAATGCTAAAAGAAATAATCATTCCTGAATTCCAAAATTCCGCCGGAACAGTCCAGGAGATCAGGCTATCCTATCAACTTTTTGGACCCGGAGTTAGGAACGGCGCCAATAGTTCTGGTGAACCATGCGCTCACAGGAAATTCTGAAGTTAGTGGCGAAAATGGCTGGTGGAAAACGATAGTTGGGCCGGGCAAGGTCATTGATACAAGTCGTTTTACGGTCATCTGTTTTAACGTTCCGGGAAACGGGTTTAGAGATCTGGAAAATCTGCTTTTCAATTATTCGGAATTTACACTGCGGGACATAGCTGTAATTTTTCTCAAAGGCCTTGAACAACTGAAGGTTACCAATCTTTTTGCCATGATTGGCGGCTCTATTGGAGGCGCCCTGGCCTGGCAGCTGGCCGCACTTCAACCCGGCCTCGCCGAACATGTGATTCCAATTGCGGCAGATCATAAAGCCACTGCATGGGTGCTGGCACAGTGCCGGGTGCAGGACCAGATCCTGATCAATTCCACAGCACCGGTGCATGATGCAAGGCTGCACGCCATGACCTTTTATCGCAGTCCGCAGTCCCTGCAGCAAAAGTTTGGAAGCCGAAAAGCTGAACAGCGGGAGATCTTTGAAGTGGAGGCATGGCTGCTGCATCATGGGGAGAAGCTCGAGAAAAGATTTTTGCCGCAAGCTTACAGGTTGATGAATCACCTGCTTTCCACAATTGATGTTGCGGTGGAAGGTGTAGAATCAAAAATTCACATGATAGGGATCGACTCCGACTGGTTTTTTCTTGCCGAAGAAAACCGCCAAACCATGGCACTCCTTTCCGGGGCAGGAAAACCGGTGACCTATCAGGAAATAAATTCCATTCACGGGCATGACGCCTTCCTTATTGAATACGAACAATTAATCGCTTTTTTGGCACCTATTTTTTCCCACCAAACCTTTAGAAAATGAAACAGATCAATCTCGTGCTTTTTGGCACCGGTAATGTTGGCAGCACCCTCATAAATCAAATCCTGGCCGCCCGGAACCTCATGGAGGAGCAGGGGTTTCAACTCAACCTGCCGGTCATCGTCAATTCGCGGCTGGCTTTCTTTCAAAAAAAGACAGTGACTGCTTCCTGGGCAACAGATCTCGAGACCTTTGGCTTTCCTTACCAACTTGAAGAGGTACTCGAATATGTTAAGCAGCAGAACTATGTCAATCTTGTTGCCATAGATGCCACCGCCAGTACTACTTTCGTCAACCACTATTCTGCCTTGATCGAAGCCGGCTTTCACATTGTAGCGGCAAACAAGGTGGCTAATACCCTTTCTTCGGAATTTTACGATGACTTGCGAAAAACCCTGAAAAAACACAGGCGGCACTTTTTTTACGAGACCAATGTGGGTGCAGGCCTTCCGGTTATCCAGACTTTACAGGATCTTCACGCTGCTGGAGAAAAGATAAAAAAGGTGCGTGGGGTATTTTCGGGCAGCCTGAGCTACATCTTTAACAACTATTCTGAAGGAGACCGGGATTTTTCCGAAGTGCTTTCCGAAGCTAAAGAGAAAGGTCTCACAGAACCCGATCCCAGGATCGACCTTTCAGGAAAAGATGTGGCGCGAAAACTGCTGATCCTGGCGCGGGAATTAAAACTTAAAAAAGAACTTTCAGAAGTTGAAATTGAAGATCTCGTGCCAAAAAACCTCAATGGAAGCACTCCTTTAAAAGCCTTTTTAAAACGTAAGCACGAGCTGGATCTGCCTTTGCACGACAGGCGAAAAGCTTTGGAAACGGGCGAAGTGCTGCGTCATGTGGGTGAACTTGACCTGGAGAGCGGGAGGTTGCATGTGCAGCTATGCAGCGAGTCAAAGACTTCGGCGCTAGGAAGCCTGCAGCAGGCCGATTCTTCCTTCGAGATCTTTACAGAGTCTTACGGGAGCGAACCCATCGTGATTAGAGGTGCCGGCGCAGGGGCGGCAGTTACTGCGCGCGGTATTCTTTCAGATTTGATTAAATTAGCGAAAATTTTACCTCATGAAGATCCATCTTAAAAGACTCAACGATAATTATCATTTTGAAACTATAAATGAACGCGGCAATGTGGTGCAGCTCGACAATAAAAGTGAACCCAGCCCGCAAGGAGCGAGCCCAATGGAGCTGCTGTTAATGGGAATTGCCGGCTGCAGCGGGATCGATATTGTGATGATCCTTAAAAAACAACAGCTTGAAATGAACAATTTTGAGATGGACGTTGTGGGTACGCGCATTGACGGGGAAATTCCGAATGTCTTCAGAAAGATTCATTTAAAAGTTTATATAGACGGGGAAATTCCTGCCAATAAAGCGCAGCGGGCGGTTGACCTGTCGCTGGAAAAATATTGTTCTGTGGCTAAAATGCTGGAAAAAACTGCGGAAATTACTTCAGAAATTATCCTGAACGGCTCCCGGGTCTAAAAAAGGCCTTTTTCGCCCCCTCATGAGAAAGCTTCTTTTTTTCGCGCTTTTGCTGTTTGCCGGTTCAGGGTTTGCCCAGAAATCATACTCGGTGGAGGCGAATTATTTCTACGGAAATATTGTGGAGCACAATCCGAATATTTCTCATTTGATCACCGGGCATCCCGAAGGAGTGTTGCTGCATTTTAACCGAAGGACCTATGGTTTACAGGCCTGGGAACGGCGCTACAATTATCCCGATGTGGGATTTTCCTTTTCTTACCAGGATCTCAAAAACCCTTATTTGGGAGAGAATTTTGGACTTTATGCACACCTGGGTTTCTATTTTTTGAAGCGGCATTTGTTGCTTAAAGTAGGACAGGGGCTCGCTTATACGACCAATCCTTACGATGCAGATGATAATTATCGCAACAATGCCTACGGCTCAAGGATCCTCAGCTCCACCATTTTTACCGGAAACCTGCAGTTTGAGGAACTCATCGGCGGACTGGGATTTCAGCTGGGGCTGTCAATGATCCATTATTCCAATGCAGATTTTAAATCGCCTAACAGCAGCACCAACTCGCTTGCATTGAGCGGAGGTTTGAATTACGTTTTTAATCATGAAGCAGAAATAGATTATGTTCCTAAAGATCCAAAAGTGCCATTTTCGGCACCTTTTCGGTACAACCTCGTGGTACGTGGCGGGGTGAACACCACCGGGAATTATTGGCTCTAAAAAATACCCTTTTTTGACGCTTTCAGCCTATGCAGATAAGCAACTCAATCAAAAAAGTACGCTGCAGGGCGGCGTGGAATTATTCTTTTCCCGGGCACTTGAAGAATACATTTATTATCAGTCGGTCGCATTTCCGCAGGGGAACACCAGCGGAGATGAGGATTCTAAACGTGCGGGAATTTTCCTGGGTCACCAGCTTAGCTTTAGAAAACTTTCCCTCATCACCCAACTGGGATATTATTTCTATTTTCCCTACGAAGATTATGCAGACCAAATCTATAACAGGGTAGGACTACAAAGAGAGATCTACAAAGACCTGTTTGGTTCGGTTACCGTGCGCTCGCACGGTTTTAATGCCGAAGCGGTTGAATTTTCACTTGGATACAGACTCTAATGATACACTACTTTTTAGAAATAATGGTTTCAAAAAGGGCAAAATTTGCCGGCCTTCTGTTGCTGGTCCTGCTGGTCTTTGGCTGCGACAAAGAAGATGCACCCGACTGTTTTCAAACTACCGGGGAAATGGTAGAAAAAGAAGTAGAACTTTCCTCTTTTGGGGAAATTATTGTTTACGATCGCGTCAACCTCTTCATTCAACAGGGGCCCCGGCAGCAGGTAATCATCAAGACCGGGAAGAATCTTATTGGCGATATATCTGCCCGTGTGGAGGAGAACCGGCTTATTTTAAAGAATAACAATAGTTGCAATTTTTTTAGGGACTATAACAAGACCGATGTTTACGTTACCGTGCCCGATCTTACCTGGTTGCAAAATGCGGGGAATACCGTGATAAAAAGCGTGGGGGAATTACATTTTCCAAACATCTGGTTGCGCAGCCTTAACCAGGAAGAAAAGAAAGGTGTTTACACCAATGGTGATTTTGATCTGAACCTGGTTTCTGAAAGCATCAGGATCACCGGCGATGATTTCTCTAACTTTTACCTTTCGGGCAGTACAAAAAATCTCAATCTTTTTATCGCTGCCGGTGACGGTAGGGTAGAAGCGCAGGCGCTCTCTGCAGAGACCGTAGAGATCATGCACAGGGGAACAAATAAGTTATTTGTGAATCCGCAGCAGGTATTAAAAGGAGAAATCCGAAGCACCGGGGATGTGATCTCGGTTAACCGGCCGCCGGTGGTTGAGGTGGAAAGTTTTTACACCGGGAAATTGTATTTCGAATAAATTTTCATCCCACCCCCGCCCTCCCTGAGGGAGGGAGGCCTGCAAGGTCTTTTTTTTTGACCATGTAGGTTTAAAGAAAAAGCGCCAAAAAAGATCACCCCCAAAAATGCCATTTTTGAATAGCCATCGGCTTCAGCAGAAGGAATAAAATATGTCCTTCGAGATAAAAAGGAACATGTCTTGAATAGCCACCGGCTTCAGCCGGGGGGCGGGGAGATCGTAATTTATTTCCAAGATTTTAAGTAGACCTACAAGGTTTTTGAAAACCTTGCAGGTCTTGGAGAGATCTATCTCTCTAAGGTAAGTTCTGAAAAAAGGTTTTCCAGGTTCTTATTCTTGCGGTTGAGCTGCAGCGTCTTTAGTCCATTGTCGTGTGCGAAATCAAAAACCTCAGGTCGCATATCTTTTGGCGTGTCGAACACAAGTTCATAAACAAAACCTACCGGGTTTTTCACATCCAGCAGGTGTGGCAAGCGCTGCAGGGCGATCTCTTCTATGCGGTAGTCAAATTCCACTTCAATGATCTGTACCTGTTCATCGCGTAGTTCTGCCAGCTTTTTGTCGGCTACGATTTTACCTTTATTGATGATGATCACGCGTTCACAAAGTGCCTCCACTTCACGCATGATATGAGTAGAAAGAAAAATAGTTTTTTCTTTGCCTGTTTCTTTAATAAGTTCCCGAATCTCCACCAGTTGATTTGGATCCAATCCTGTTGTTGGTTCATCGAGAATAAGCACCTCGGGCTCATGCAATAAAGCATTTGCCAGGCCAACTCGTTGCCGGTAACCTTTGGAGAGTTGTCCTATCTTTTTGTTGGCTTCGGGAGTGAGACCGGTTTTTTGAATAACCTCCTCAATCCTCTTTTTTGACACCTTATATATTGCAGCGTTAAAAGCCAAATATTCGCGTACATACATTTCCAGGTAGAGCGCATTATGTTCGGGCAGGTAGCCGGTATCCTGCTGTGCTGCCAGCAGCTCTGTATCCAGTTGATGTCCATTAACCGATGCCTTTCCCGAATTGGGTTCCAGGTAACCGGTAAGGATCTTCATTAAAGTAGATTTTCCTGCACCGTTGGGTCCCAAAAAGCCCACAATCTCTCCTTTTTTGACAGAGAAGGAAATCTCATCCAGCGCTTTTTGACTTCCGTAGGATTTGGAAATATTTTTTACTTCAATAGACATAGCGGCTTTTTTTCAAAAATAGCAATTTATCTCCAGCCTGGCCCGCGAAATTCAGGAGCAAAAGAATTACGAGAAAGCAGGTGCTTTTCAAATAAAATGGTATTTTAGCTTTTCTAAAGACGACAAATGAACAACTTACAAAGCTGGAGCGCCTGGTATTTTTATTTCTATTCAAGAGATAGAATCGGGAGCGCCATGTAGTAAGCTGAAACAGTATAACTCAAATCCCGATTTTCGAATCGGGATTTTTTTTTGAATAATATGAAAGAAAAGGTGGCCATACAGGGTATAGCGGGTTCTTTTCACCATCAGGTGGCGCGGGAATACTTCGGAAGTGCAGTGGAAGTTGAAGAATGTATGACCTTCCAGGGAGTAGTGGACAGCCTGCTGGATGGAAGTTCTCAAAAAGGTATTATGGCGATCGAAAATTCTATCGCGGGATCAATTTTACCTAATTATGCCCTTATTGACGGACAATGACCTGCAGATCATCGGGGAGCATTATATTCCAATTAAGATGAACCTTATGGCAGTTCCCGGGCAGGAGATAGCCAATCTTAAAAAGGTGTATTCACATCCCATGGCACTGCTTCAATGTAAGGAGTTCTTCAGGAATTATCCCGAGATCAAACTTATTGAAGATGCAGATACGGCTTCTGTAGCAAAAAGAATTTCAGAAAAAGGCTCTAAAACTGCGGCTGCGGTGGCCAGTAAAACTGCTGCGGAATTATTCGGGTTAGAGATCCTGGCAGAAGGAATTCAGACGGTAAAGAATAATTCCACGAGGTTTCTCATTTTGAGTGCTGCTAAAAAACCTGAAGACAAAGAAGTAAAGGATAAGGCATCCTTTAAATTTGTGATGGAGAGCAGGCAGGGAAGCCTGGTGACCGCTCTTAATGTGTTGAGGGATTATGAACTTGATATGACGAAGATCCAAAGTGTGCCGGTGATAGAAATGCCCTGGAAATATGGCTTTTTTGTTGATGTAGTCTTCAGCAAAGAAGAAAATTTCGAACGGGCGATGCAGATCCTGAAAGTGATGACCGAAGAACTTAAGGTGCTGGGAACCTATAAAAGTAGTTTGCTTACTCCCGGTGCGCTGCCGGATAAAATTCCGCAGCAACAGAATTTGGAAAACGCTTTCCGGAAAATTGAAGATCACATTTAATCCCTAATTTTGAAGTCATTGAAAAATGACCTTTTTGAGAGGTAATTACAAGAAAAATTGCAAGAGTATAATAACGATGGAAAATAAAAAAGAGCTTAGAACCTGGTTAGATAGTTTTGGACTGGATCACCCGTTGGTGATCGCCGGCCCCTGTAGTGCAGAGACCGAAGAGCAGGTCTTGAAAATTGCGCATGAGCTAAAAGATACAGATGCCACTGTCTTAAGGGCCGGGATTTGGAAACCCAGGACGCGGCCGGGGAATTTTGAAGGCGTGGGTGCCCTTGGTCTAAAATGGCTCCAAAAGGCAAAAGAAGAAACGGGAATGCTTACCACCACAGAGGTGGCAAATCCAAATCACGTGGACCTTGCGCTTAAAGCACGACATAGATATTCTTTGGATAGGCGCGAGAACAACGGTTTCTCCATTTATTATTCAGGAAATCGCAGAGGCATTGAAAGGTACAGATAAGGTCGTGCTGGTAAAGAATCCCGTGAACCCCGATCTTGCGCTTTGGCTGGGGGCTGTAGAGCGGTTTTACTCCTGCGACATAAAAAACCTGGGCGTTATTCACAGAGGATTCTCAACTTATGAAAAAACCAGGTACCGCAACAATCCCGAATGGCAGATCCCTATTGACCTGCAAACAAAGTTCCCTGATCTCCCGTTGATCCTCGATCCTTCCCACATTGCCGGCAACAGGACTTCTATTTTTGACCTTTCTCAAACCGCGCTTGATCTTAATTATGACGGGCTAATGGTAGAAACCCATTACGACCCCGACAATGCCTGGAGCGATGCACAGCAGCAAATTACGCCTGCGACCCTCGTGCAGTTTATGAAAGATCTTAAGATTAGAAAAGAGATCTCAGAAAGTGAAGAATTCGTTTCTAAACTCAAAGGGCTTCGCGCAATGATAGACATTGCAGACACCCAGCTGCTGGACGTTTTATCGCGCCGCATGAAAATAGCCGATGAAATAGGAAAGGCCAAAAAGGTGCAGAACGTCGCCATTTTGCAGAACCAGCGATGGAATGAAATTTTGGGCAAGATGATCCTGGAAGGCGAACAAAACGGACTTAGTGAAGAATTTATCCTGCGGATCTTTAAGGCGATCCACCAGGAGTCTATCAACCATCAAAAAAAGGTGATTAGCGAATAATTTCGCACTTTTGCAGCATGACAGGAACTGTTTACAAATCAACCGGAAGCTGGTACGTGGTAAAATCTGATGAAGGAAAATTCTACCGCTGCCGCATCAAAGGCAAATTCAGGATCAAGGGCATTAAGAGCACCAATCCTGTGGCCGTTGGCGACCGGGTGGAGATAAAACTGGAGAAAAAATCTTCCGAAGAAGAGGAGACGGGAGTGATCACAAAAATAAAAGACCGCGAAAATTACATTATTCGCAAGTCTGTGAACCTGTCCAAACAAACCCACATCATTGCTGCCAATATTGATCAGGCTTTTTTGCTCATCACGCTCAATAATCCGCCTACCTTTACCACTTTCATTGATCGTTTTCTTGTCACTGCGGAAGCTTACGGAATTAAAGCCATCTTGCTTTTCAATAAGATAGATACCTACAACGACGATGAGTTGACAGAGGTGAAATACCTCGCGGCCATGTACCGCAGTATTGGGTATGAATGTATAGGGATCTCTGCAAAGACCGGTAAGAATATTGATAAGGTGCAGGAGCTGATGAAGGACAAGACGAGCATGATCTCTGGCCACAGCGGTACCGGGAAATCGACACTTATTAACGCCATTCAGCCTTCGCTGGACCTTAAGACCACGCAGATCTCTGAACAGCATAAGCAGGGGCAGCACACTACAACCTTTGCCGAAATGTTCGATCTTGATTTTGGGGCCCGTATCATCGACACCCCGGGGATCAAAGGTTTTGGAGTTGTAGACATCGAAAAAGAGGAGTTGGGTGACTATTTTCCCGAGTTCTTTGAACGCAAACAGAATTGTAAATTTCACAACTGTCTGCATCTTGATGAGCCAAAGTGCGCTGTAAAGGAAGCACTGGACGCAGAGGAGATTCCCTGGTCTCGCTATAGAAGTTACTTACAGATCATGCAAGGCGAGGAAGACCAGCAATACAGAATTGACAATTACGAGCAGGAATGAGAGTAGTATCTACAACGGGTTTCAGAAGCATCGGTGACCATAGAAGGTTTGAAAAAAGCCGAAATTGGAAGAGGTTTGCTCATCCTGCTGGGGATAGAGGCTGAAGATACTGATGAAGATATTTCCTGGCTCTGCGGAAAAATAGCAAAAATGCGCATCTTCAATGATGCAGCAGGAGTGATGAATGATTCTTTACTGGATGTTGACGGAGACGCAATTGTGGTAAGCCAGTTTACCCTGCACGCCAATACGAAAAAAGGCAATAGACCCAGCTACATAAAGGCTGCAAAACCCGAAGTTTCTATCCCGCTCTACGAGAGATTTGTTGACCGTCTGGAAAAGGAATTAGGAAAACCCGTTGGCACCGGCGAATTTGGGGCAGACATGAAAGTCCAACTTCTAAATGACGGGCCTGTTACGATCATAGTAGATTCGAAGAACCGGGACATGTAGTAGAATTATCCACCCCTTACAGGGTTCCAAACCCTGTAAGGGGTCTTTAATTTTTTCGTAGTTTTCTTTATGCAAACTGAAAAGTTAGAACCGGGAAATTACTACCATATCTACAACAGGGGTAATAATGGAGGTACCCTATTTTTTGAGATCGAAAATTATCATTACTTTCTTCGGTTATATGAAAAGTATTTAGATCCTATTTCCAACCTCGTAGCTTGGTGTCTCATGAGAAATCATTTCCATTTCCTGATTTACTTTAAGGAAAAAGAGGAGCTTTTAGAGAATGATATAACGGTAAAAGACCCTTCCAGACAGCTATCTCACTTTTTTAATTCGTACGCACAAGCAATAAACAAGAAGTACGGGAGAACAGGAAGTTTATTTGAGCGGCCTTTTGAAAGGAAAAGAATAGACTCGGAAAAATATTTAAAACAGCTCATTCTTTACATTCATAAAAATCCTGTTACTCATAATGTTGTAAAAAACGTTGAAGATTACTCCTGGTCTT
Organism: uncultured Flavobacteriaceae bacterium; assembly: GCA_963739625.1. Classification (GTDB taxonomy): domain Bacteria; phylum Bacteroidota; class Bacteroidia; order Flavobacteriales; family Flavobacteriaceae; genus Salinimicrobium. Next base: position 82,017 of record CAVUAU010000002.1, on the reverse strand, counting down.
CTTATCATTCCATTGTTTCTTCGAACCCTGCAAATTTAAATCGGCAACAGGTGATCGATTTATTTGGAGATTTAGAAAATTTCCGGGCATGTCATAAGTCTACCTAAGAATGTTTAGTAACCCTGACAGGGTTTCAAACCCTGTCAGGGGTAATTATATAATTCAAAAGAAAGATGTTAAAAAAGGTTAATTTTTTACTACATTGCTTTCGTTAACCATCTTTCTTATAAAATGCAAAAGATCTTTTTCATTTTTGCCCTGTGCTGTTCTGTAGGGCTTTCGGCACAGGATTTCAACTTATCCGGTTTTTCCATTGATTCACTTCTAACCGAAAATGCAAATGCGGTAGTACGGGAAAAGATTATAGAAATTGAAATTGCCGCAGTAGATAAGGTATACATACACACCAAAACAACGATCACCGTGCTTAATGAGAAGGGTGATCGCTATGCCTTTGTTGGAAACTCCTACGATAAAAACCGCAAAATTAACAACCAACGGGCAGTCGTTTATGACCAACTTGGAAATGAGGTCAGGGTTGTGAAAAAAAGGGATTTTCACGACCGAAGTCTCGTCGATGCCGGAACCCTCTATGACGACAACAGGTTGAGCTACTTTAGTTATACTCCGGGATCGTATCCTTACACCATTGTTTACGAAAGTATGGTGGAGAAGGAGAATACCATCTTTCTCGACAGCTGGAATCCGGTGGTCGATTATCATTTAAGTGTGGAAAGTGCGACCTTTTCCATTAAAAATCCTGCGGGAATCGCTTTAAGAATAAAGGAGAGCAATTTTGAAGGGGCAAATATCAGCAAGGAAGGAACAGCTCTTGAGCCGGTGTATATGCTTAAAAATTTCCCCGCAGAGGAATATGAAAAATTGAGCCCGTCGCTGGAAGAGTCCGTTCCGGGTGTACAGGTAGCATTGAACGACTTCAGTCTGGTGGGCGTGAAAGGCAGTAGTACGACCTGGGAGGAACTGGGGAAATGGCAATATGAGAACCTGCTAAAAGGCAGGAATGAACTTTCCGAAGCTACTGTAGCCAAAATAAAGATGCTTACTGCCGGCGCAAATTCAGATCTTGAGAAAGCCAAAATCATCTATGATTACGTTCAAAATAACTCGAGGTATATTAGTGTGCAACTGGGAATTGGAGGCTGGTCTCCTGCAGAGGCTTCAGAAGTTGACCAGCTTAAATACGGCGACTGCAAAGGATTGACGAACTACACTAAAGCTTTATTAGACTCACAAAATATTCCTTCTTATTACGCCGTGGTTATTGCGGGAGAGGAACAGGAAAGCCTTGACGCAGATTTTTCTTCAATGAAGGGGAACCATGTGATCCTAAATCTGCCGCAGGAAGGGGAGGACGTCTGGCTGGAATGTACCAGTCAAACTCTGCCATTCAACTACCTGGGAGATTTTACCGACAATAGAAACGTGCTGCTGGTGAAACCTGAAGGTGGGGAGATTGTTAAGACTAAAAGTTATTCGGCTTCAGAGAATCTTAGAGAAACCAGCAGCAGGGTCGTATTGAATAAAGACGGCAGTTTTTCGGCGGCTGTAGAACGACGCAGCTACGGCGTTCCTTATGGAAATATCTACGGAATTTCAACCGCCACGTCCCAAGATCAACAGGTGTATTACAAAAGTATGCTTAGCCATTTGCGCAACCTGAACATCGAAAACATACAGTTTAACAACGACAGGGAAAAGCAGGAATTTAAAGAGAGTTTTGCGCTATCGGGGGAAGGTTTTGCTTCAAGGGCTGGACAGAGATTGCTGCTTCCATTGAACTTCTTTCAGGTGAACACCTATGATCTTCCCAGGAGCGTAAAACGAAAAAAGCCTCTTGAGATCAATCGTGGACTTAGTTTTAAAGATCATGTTGAACTCGAACTTCCGCAGGGATATGAACTGGAAGCACTGCCAGAAAATGTCAAAGTTGAAAATGCTTACGGTTCCTTCAGCTTTGATGTTATGGAAACCCAAAAAGAAGGCAAAAAAATATTGGTAGCCGAGCGGGCGTATGTCATCAATGAAGGCAGTTGGCCGGCTGAGGAGTATTCTAAGTTCAGGGAATTCATGAATTCCATAGAGACCTACAGTAATCTTAAGGCAGTTATTGTTGCCGCTAATCCTTAATCAACCATCCATGAAAACTCTTTTTTACACTTGCTGTTTGCTTTTTATCAACCTGCAAATTAACGCTCAGGATTTCAAATTCGGTCATGTCTCAAAACAAGAGGTTCTTCAACAGGCCCACCCCCTTGACGATGATGCCAATGCTGCAGTTCTTTTTAGAGAACATAAGGTGTCTTATCAAGTTATAGAAAATTCAGGTTTTGCTCTGACCACAGATATTCATGAACGAATAAAGATCTACAATAAAGAAGGATTTGAGCGGGCTACAAAAGAAATTCCTATCTACAGAGATGGGACCACCAAAGAAAAAATAACCAGTCTTAAAGGTTATACCTATAATCTTGTGGATGGAAAACTGGTGAAGGAAAAACTTTCTAAAGGTGGTATTTTTGAAGAGGAAGTAAATGATCATCAGGAGCTTACCAAATTCACAATGCCGGCAGTTAAGGAGGGGAGTGTTATCGAAATCAGGTACAGAATTGAATCTCCGTTCTTGTTAAACATAGACATGCTTCCTTTGCAATACGCCATTCCCATTAACCACCTTGAGGCGAGTGTGCGAATTCCGGAGTTTCTTGTATTTAAAAAACATATTAACCTCAGGTCTCCTGTACTGCTGGATGTTGAGGAAAAGCAGGTTAATGTAAGCAAAGCATTTGGCGGCTCCAGGTTATCTTACCTGGAGAATATTTATTCAATCAACGCCGATAATATACCGGGTTTAAAGAATGAACCATATGTAGATTACCTGCACAATTATTTGGCATACCTAAAATGGGAGCTGCAGTATACCAATCTTCCCAATTCAGCAGTAGAAAACTATACAGCCACCTGGGAAAATGTTGTGAAAAACATTTACAACAATGATGGATATTCTAAAGAACTTGGCCGGGATTTTTTTGAAGAAGACCTGCGAAAAGTCTTGGTAGGCACCACAACGCCGGAAGAAAAGCTTAAAGTTGTTTATGATCTCGTTAAGCAAAAGGTAAAATGGAATGAAGTTCGAGGTCTTACTGCTCAAAAAGGAGTGAAAACGGCGTGGAAAGAGGGCGCCGGGAATGTGGCCGATATTAATTTACTGCTCACGGCCATGTTAAAAACTGCAGGGTTAAGAGCCTATCCTGTATTGCTGAGCACCAGGGATAATGGAATTCCGACATTTCCCACTCGAGAAGGATTTAATTATGTAATCTCGGCCGTGAAATTGCCAAACAACAATTTTGTATTGCTCGATGCGACCGAAAAGAATTCCGGGCCCGGAGAGCTTCCTGCAAGAGCGCGAAACTGGCAGGGAAGGATCATTCAGGAAGACGGTAATTCCACCTGGCTCAGCCTTATGCCGACATATGTTTCTGAAGATCATAAAACAATTAACTACAAGTTTGACAACAATCTGGTCCTCAAGGGAAAATCTATTCGCTCACTGAATGGGTTGTATGCTAAATCATTTAGGGATGACTATTCGAAAATGGCAGCCGAAGATTTTCTGCGCAAGCTGGAGGAAGATAAAGGCAATATCATCATTAGCAATGTAGCTAAGGAAAACGAGGAGCAACTGGGGAATGAGATTACCGAAACTTTTGAATTTGAACTTAAGAACGGAGTAGAGAAGATAAATGACAAGATATATCTTAAACCTATGCTGTTTCTTGCAAGGGGAGAAAATCCTTTTAAAGCAGATCACCGTACCATTCCTGTCTTCTTTGATTATCCTTCTCTCAATAAAAAGACGGTAAACTTAATGCTGCCCCAAGGCTACAAAGTGGAATCTTTGCCAGAGAGTGTAGTTTATGATTTCAAAAACGGCTCAGGCACATACAAATTTGTGGTCACGCAGAATGGAAATTTCCTGAGGCTTGAATCTGAATTTAGCCTTTCAAAAACCGTTTACACCTCCACAGATTATCCTTCTCTCAAAAATTTCTTTGGGCGAATGGTGGAAAAGCAAACAGAAGCCATAGTCCTTTCAAAAATCTAACATGGAGACAGCAAAAGTATCTTTGGAAGATCAACCGGCAGGAGAAAAATCTTTTCAGAAAGATTGGGTTCGGCGGAATCAAAGATATTTAAAGAGCTTATTTTTCCTGCTCGTCCTGATATGATCGCTGTACAGAGGTGCAAGAGCGTATCAATAAATTATAAATGATCCCTGAAGGATATAAAGTTGAATTTCTTCCCGAAAGTATTGCATATGATTTGAACAATGGCGCGGGAACTTATAAATTTGTCGCAGTACAGGACAGGAACATGATAAGGATTGAATCTAGTTTTGATCTAAACACCACTGTCTATCCACCACAGGAGTATGCTGCTTTAAAAGCTTTTTTTGCTAACATGCTGAAGAAGCAGGCAGAAGCCATAGTCCTGCTAAAAACATAACTTATGGATCTACAGCATGCACAAAAAGCCGTTGATGAATGGATCAATGAACACGGGGTGCGTTATTTCAATGAATTGACAAACATGGCCCAACTTACCGAAGAGGTAGGGGAAGTCGCTCGCATTATTGCCCGCCGCTACGGTGAACAAAGCGAAAAGGAAAGCGATAAAACCAAAGATTTGGGAGAGGAGCTGGCAGATGTGGTATTTGTAGTACTTTGCCTTGCCAACCAAACGGGCATTGACCTTCAAAAGGCTTTTGATAAAAAACTTGATCTTAAGACCAGGAGAGATAAAGACAGGCACAAGAACAACGAAAAGCTTCAATAATGCGTATTTTTGAGAATTTTAAAAGTCCGGACTTTTGGGTGAAGGTCTTGCAACTCGCCCTTATTTTCTTCGTGATCTTTGTGGGAATGACACTCATCATCTCACATTTTCAGGCTATTATTTCGGGGGACTTTGCTAAGATCTATGAGGACGAATGGGCAGATGGGAAGTGGGTAAACTACTTCCTCATCAAATTTGTTATCAGCGTGGTCTACGCCATCTATATGACCAGCCGTCGAAAAGAATTTCAAAAACGCTAATGGAGTTATTCATTTCTAAAGACTCCGGAACAGTTTCGGGTGACATTCGTATTACCGGCTCAAAAAGTGAATCGAACCGGCTGCTTATCCTGCAAGCGCTTTTTCCGCAGATAAAGATCACAAACCTTTCTAACAGCGACGACACACAGGTGCTGCAAAAAGCCCTTTCTTCAACCGAGGAAGTAATAGATATACATCACGCGGGTACCGCAATGCGCTTTCTAACCGCCTATTTTGCCCCTAGAGAGGGCAGGAGAGTGGTACTTACGGGCAGCAGCCGAATGCAGGAGCGGCCTGTGGAAGTTCTTGTAGAGGCGCTTGGAGCGTTGGGCGCAGACATTAGTTACCTCAAAAATGAAGGTTATCCTCCTTTAAGAATTGAGGGAAAGAAATTCACGCAGCAGGAGGTGAGCGTGCAGGCGAACATCAGCAGCCAGTATATTTCGGCTTTGATGCTCATCGCGCCTTCGCTGCCAAACGGACTAAAGATCAATCTGCAGGGAAAGGCAACCTCAGTGCCTTATATTTTGATGACCCTGAAGTTGCTGGAGCGCTGCGGAATTCAAGGCCAATTCCAAAATAATATTATTGAAATCCCTCCTGTTGCAGAAGTGCCTTCAGCAGAACTCGCTGTCGAATCAGACTGGAGTTCGGCTTCCTATTTTTACAGCATTGTTGCCCTAAGTGAAAAAGCCGAATTTGAATTGAGCAGCTACAGGGAAGACAGCCTGCAGGGCGACAGATCTGTGGCCGAGATCTACAGAAAATTAGGGGTGAAAACCACCTTTTTGGAAGATAAGGTCCGGCTTCAAAAAGAAGAGGTTTCAAAAATGTCATTTTTGGAGCTCGATCTTGCCGGCTCGCCAGATCTTGCACAAACCATTGCTGTGACCTGCCTTGGCCTGGGTATTCCTTGTAAGCTTACCGGCCTGCACACGCTGCGCATCAAGGAAACCGATAGGTTGCAGGCACTCAAGAATGAGATGGAAAAGTTTGGCGGCAGTGTAGCGATCTCTGATGATACTCTGGAATTTTCTCCTTCAGAAGATCTTAAATCTGGAATAGAAATTGAGACTTATAATGACCATAGGATGGCCCTGGCTTTTGCGCCTCTGGCAGTGAAAATTCCGCTGAAGATAAAAGAGGCTGAGGTGGTCACTAAATCCTTTCCGGGATATTGGGAAGAGCTCGAAAAAGTCGGATTTTCTGTAAAAAATCTTCAGAAAGACTGAAATTTTTCCAATAATCAAGGCCTAATTGCCGATCTTACTAACAGTTTTATCAAATAAACCTGCATTTACTTGACAACCCCTATCTCCAGGTTGTATATTTGCAGCTTTTAAAATCTATCTTACATATGGGAATGAAATTATCGCACTTCAATTTTGATCTTCCGCCGGAACTATTGGCCGAATATCCTTCAGAACACCGTGACGAAGCTCGTCTAATGGTTTTGAACAGGAAAGATCAAACAATTGAGCACAGGCAGTTCAAGGATCTAATTGATTATTTTGAGCCGCACGACGTGATGGTATTGAACAACACCAAGGTTTTTCCTGCCCGTCTCTTCGGAAACAAGGAAAAGACCGGTGCTCGTATTGAAGTGTTTTTGTTGAGGGAATTGAATGCCGAGACCCGTTTATGGGATGTGCTGGTGGATCCTGCCAGGAAGATCAGGATTGGGAACAAGTTGTATTTTGGGGAAGACGAATCTTTGGTGGCTGAAGTTATCGATAACACTACTTCCCGCGGAAGAACGCTTCGTTTCCTTTATGACGGTTCTTACGAAGAATTCAGAAATAAATTGACAGAACTTGGTGAGACTCCGCTTCCAAAGTATATCAAGAGAGATGTGCAGCCCGAAGATTCAGAGCGTTACCAGACTATTTACGCAAAAGAAGAAGGTGCCGTTGCTGCCCCAACTGCCGGACTTCACTTTTCAAAGCACCTGTTGAAGCGTCTTGAGATCAAAGGAATTGACTTTGCTGAAGTTACCCTGCACGTTGGTTTGGGAACTTTTAGCCCGGTTGAGGTGGAAGATCTTTCCAAGCACAAGATGGACAGTGAGGAAGCTTTTATAGAAAAGCCTGCGGTTGATACCATCAACAAAGCCATTTCTGAAAAACGCAAAGTTTGTGCAGTTGGTACTACCGTAATGCGCTCTTTGGAAAGTTCAGTGTCCTCTAACAGAACTTTGAACGAATTTGGAGGGTGGACGAACAAGTTCATCTTTCCTCCATACGATTTTAGCATCGCTAACTGTATGATCACCAACTTCCATACACCAAAATCAACCTTGTTGATGATGGTTTCGGCTTTTGCAGGTCATGACTTCATGAAAAAGGCCTATGCAGAAGCAGTGAAGGAAAAATATAAATTCTACACTTACGGGGACGCAATGTTGATCCTCTAGTTATAGTGCTCAGTGCTCAGTGTTCAGTGAGCAGATAACTTAAAACCTGCAAGATCTTTTTTGACCTTGTAGGTTTTGTTTTTTAAACAAGTTTGAGCCTAAAGAAAATAATTCGTGGATTCGTGGTTAAGTTTTTGTAAATCACACTTATCGATCCTCAAAAATGACATTTCTGAAGGATGTTTTAAATCGAATTACTTCATTACTTTTGCAACGTGAAAAACGGAAAGAAAGACATACGGGCACTTACTAAAGAACAACTGCAGCAATTCTTTGTTTCGCAGGGGGATAAATCCTTCCGCGGAACCCAGGTTTACGAGTGGTTGTGGGGAAAAGGCGCCCATTCTTTTGAAGATATGACCAATATCTCGAAGGAGACCCGTCAAATGCTGGATGAGAATTTTGTGATCAACCACATTCGGGTGGACCAGATGCAGCGCAGCAGCGACGGTACCATCAAAAATGCCGTAAAACTGCACGATGATCTTACCGTGGAATCAGTTTTGATCCCTACGAAAACCCGAACTACAGCCTGTGTTTCCTCTCAGGTAGGTTGCAGCCTGGATTGTAAGTTCTGTGCTACGGCCAAGCTGAAGCGCATGCGTAACCTGAATCCCGATGAGATCTACGATCAGGTGGTCGCGATAGACAACGAAAGCAGACTGTATTTCGACAAGCCGCTTTCCAATATCGTATTTATGGGCATGGGTGAACCTCTCATGAACTACAACAATGTGCTGCAGGCCATTGAGAAGATCACTTCTCCCGAAGGTTTGGGAATGTCGCCAAAGAGAATTACAGTCTCCACTTCAGGAGTGCCAAAAATGATCAAAAAGATGGCCGACGAAGAGGTGAAGTTCAAACTCGCCGTGTCATTGCACTCAGCTATTGATGAGGTGCGGACCTCGATCATGCCTTTCAACGCGACCTTTCCGCTGGAAGATCTTAGAGAAGCGCTAGAGTATTGGTATGCAAGGACTAAAAGCCGCATCACTTATGAATATGTGGTTTGGAAAGGCATCAACGATCGCAAAAAAGATGTGGATGCCCTTGTGAGATTTGCCAAATATGTACCCTGCAAGGTGAACTTGATCGAGTACAACCCAATTGGAGATGATCATTTTAAGCAGGCACCTTCAGAAACTACAGATATGTACGTTCATGAACTCGAGAAGAACGGCATAACCGTAACTGTACGCCGGTCCCGCGGAAAAGATATCGATGCCGCCTGTGGGCAGCTGGCGAACAAGTCGTAAAACTTCAAAAAAAGCAATAGAAAAGGCCTGAGGAGATGATCTCCATCAGGCCTTCGTTGTTAAATAAGAACATCTTTTTAACTATCTTGCGACCCGTATGAAGGTAATCTCGAAAATAAAACTTCCCGTGGAACAGGAGATGGAACTTTTTGAAAAGAAGTTCTTTGAGTCAATGTCTTCAAAGGTTGCCCTTCTCAACAAGATCACCCATTTTATCGTCAACCGCAAGGGCAAGCAAATGCGGCCCATGTTCGTATTCCTGGTCGCAAAAATGGTTTCTGAAGGTGAGGTGAACGAACGTACTTATCGGGGAGCTTCGGTCATTGAGCTAATTCATACCGCTACTCTTGTACACGATGACGTAGTGGATGACTCCAATCGCCGCCGGGGATTTTTCTCGATCAATGCGCTTTGGAAGAATAAGATCGCTGTGCTGGTGGGAGATTACCTGCTCTCAAAAGGGCTTTTACTTTCTATAGACAACAATGATTTTGATCTGCTGAAGATCATTTCTGTCGCGGTTCGTGAAATGAGCGAGGGTGAACTTTTGCAAATTGAGAAAGCCCGCAGGCTCGATATTACTGAAGAAGTCTATTACGAGATCATCCGGCAAAAAACCGCTACGCTTATCGCAGCCTGTTGCAGCCTTGGCGCTGCTTCGGTAAAACCCGATTCTGCTGAGGTGGAGAAAATGCGAAAATTCGGGGAGCTTATTGGAATGGCTTTCCAGATCAAAGATGACCTTTTTGATTACGGAAACGAACGCATTGGAAAACCAACCGGGATCGACATAAAGGAGCAGAAGATGACGCTGCCGTTGATCTATACGCTGAACAAGGTATCAGACAAGGATAAGGTTTGGTTGATCAATTCCGTAAAGAAACACAACAAAGACAAAAAGCGTGTCAACGAAGTCATCGCTTTTGTGAAGCAACAAGGCGGACTGGAATATGCGGTCAAAAGAATGAAAGAATTTCAGCAGGAGGCGTTAGCCCTGCTCGATCAATACCCCGATTCTCCATACAAAGATTCCCTCGTGCTCATGGTGAACTACGTGATCGAAAGGAAGAAGTAATACTGTTGCCTGTTCCCCGTTTCCTGTTCTCTTGTGCGACCTACGACAAATTACTGGTAAGATTGCCTAAAGTATTTTCTGCAAAAGTCTCTATTCTATAATCTAAGAGCGCAGCGGTCTATTTTCTAATTCCTAAAAATCATACTTTTACTTCTTTCTTGAAAAAAATTTGTCGCCCAGGCAACCTTTTTCAGGAACCTGTCGTCTATGTAAATAGAAGCCCTTAAGAAAACGGTGAAAGTAATTCAACTCTTTAAGAACGAGTCTCAGCTTATCAAACGTGCCGCGAAGAATAATCGCGAGGCGCAGCAGAAGCTTTATGAGTTACACTCGCCAAAAATGTTGAGTATTTGCAGGCAATACGTGAAAGATCTTCACCATGCAGAGGAGGTAATGCTCAACGGATTTTTTAAGGTTTTTAAGCACCTGAAAGACTTTAGACACGAGGGCAGTTTTGAAGGCTGGATGAGACGCATCATGATAAGGGAAGCAATTTCCTTTTTAAGAACGCAGAAGAAAGTAGAATTTCAGGATGAACAAATCGCGGAAACCGCAGATTATTCAGATCCCTTTATTTCTGAATTGAACGCGGCCCACATTCAGTCTCTCATTGACAGCCTGCCCGAAGGCTATAAGATGGTCTTTGTGCTCTACGCGATAGAAGGTTATAAGCATTCTGAAATCGCAAAAATGCTGAAGATCACTGAGGGCACCTCCAAATCACAGCTTTTCAAGGCAAGAAAGTTGTTGCAGGAGAAATTGCAGAACGAAAAAAGCACAGGTTATGGAACCGGTAAAATTTGAAGAACAAGCCAAAAAGCAGCTGCAAAAAAGGGAGATCACCCCTTCGGCAGGTAGCTGGAAGAAACTGGAGCAGCGGCTCGAGGCAGAGGAGGAGCAAAAGAAGTTTAACTTTTGGTGGATAGGTGCTGTGGCAGCCGTAGCAGTCGTGTTTTTCGTCCTGGGAACCTTTTTTGGAGGCGATCAAACAATGCAGCAGACGCCTGCTGTAGTCGAAACAGCTTCGGAAGAAATTCAGGATGAATTGCCACAAGAAAAAGGAAATGCTCAAAAAGAGGAAATTCAGCTGGCTTCGGAAGAAGTGACACAGGAACAGGAAGAAGTTCAAAAGCTAAACCGGAAACAACAGCTTCCGCAGCAGAGAACTCAAAAAGCGCTGGCAGTAGTTTCTGAAAAACCGGAAAAACAGGCGCCTTCCGAAGAAGCTTCAGAAATTGCTTTTTTGGAACCTCAGAAAGTTCAGGAGCAAACTTCCGAAGAGAAAAAAACACCTTCAGAAGTTAGTGATGCCGAGGTAGAAGCGCTGTTGATGCTGGCTTCCGCAGAAATAGAGGCAGATCCTGTTTATGCCGAAAAAACTGTGAGTCCAAATGAACTACTCAATGAAGTGGAAAATGAGCTGGAAGAAACTTTTAGGGATAAGGTCTTTGAAGTTATCAAAGATGGCCTGGTAAAGGCGAAAACAGCTGTCGCCAATAGAAATTTTTAATCATCAATCATCAAAAATTGCTTTTTTGACGCTCTTTCGGGAGGGCAGAAAGGCGCTAAACAAAAATCAAAAAACCATGAAAAGATTTACATTATTGTTCGCTGTTTTGATCATGAGCCTTTCAAATTCACCTGTCCGGGCACAGGTGGAGCAGGATTCGATTACTAAAATTGAAAGGCTTGAAAAACAAAAAGAAAAGATCATCACCGAAGAAAAAGAGGCACTGAAGCTGGAGGTAGAGGCCATTAATCTAAGGCTTGAAAACAAGGAAATTGATTGGGAGCAGGCAGAAAAATTAAAGTCTGAGGCTGCAAAAAAACATGCACTTAATATCAAAAATCGCGTGGGAATAATAGACAACCAGATCGCACTGCTCAAGAGGGACGAACAACAGGTGGAATGGGAGTGGGATTCTAACGACGATTGGAAGGATGACGAAAAAGATGACGACTGGCGCAAGAGCCGCTATAGTAGAACCACTACACACCTTATTATGGCCGTGGGATTTAACAATGCGCTTTTAGACGGGCAATCGATCAACGATTCAGATTTTGAGGCTGCCGGCAGTCGCTTCTTTGAATTGGGAATCGCCTGGCAAACGAGAGTGTTTGAAAATTCGAACTGGCTGCGTTTCAGGTATGGGGTCTCCTTCCAGTTCAATGGTTTAAAACCTACAGACAACAGGTACTTCGTGGACAATGATGGTCTTAGCCAGCTGGAGGAATATCCCCTCGACCTGGAAAAGACAAAATTCAGGACAGACAATCTCGTTTTTCCCGTACATTTTGAGTTTGGACCTTCTAAAAAAATTGAATCAGACAGGAGCGTATGGTTTTCAACGGCTCACCGGTTTAAAGTGGGAATTGGTGGTTACGCCGGGTTCAACATTGGGGAGCGCCAGAAGTTGAAGTACAAAGAAGACGGGGAGAAGGTAAAAAAGAAGCTAAAAGGTGACTATAACACCAATGACTTCGTGTACGGGCTTAGTGGATATATTGGGTTTGGTTCTAGCGCGCTGTATGTAAAATATGATCTACAGCCCATTTTTGGAGATCCAAATCCCGAGCTGCATAACATCTCGGCTGGACTAAGATTCGATCTTAACTAATTTTTTCTTGTAATGGCGAATATTTTTTCCCGGATAGAATTCTACTTTTTTGGTATCTTTAATACCAAAGCGGAAGTGTAGAGTAAAATCAATGAAAATGGTAGGAAGATGAAAGAGCCGGCAATTAGAGAAAAATTGATTGCAGAAATTAAGCAAGTGGAAAATGTTCGATTGCTTGAGGTGCTGTATAAAATTCTCACTTCCAGGGAGAATGAGGAATATATTCTAAACGAGGAGCAAATTTCGGCTATAGAAGAGGCAAGAGAACAATATAGAAAGGGTAAAATTTTTAGTAATGAGGAAGTAGATCGGGAAATTCAGCAATGGCTAAAGAAATAATTTGGTCCCTTCGTGCTAAAGAAGATAGAAGAAAGATTCTGGAATATTGGCATGAAAGGAATAAGTCGAAAGTTTATAGCCGAAAATTATTTAAGATCTTTCAGGCAGCAGTAAAACAAATTGCTGAAAATCCCGAACTGGGAAGATCTACTACCCTGAAAAGGCTGAGATCTTATGTGGTAAAGGATTATCTAATATTTTATGAAGATTTTCCCGATGAAGTAGTTGTTCTTGTGATCTGGGACAGTCGCAGAAATCCTGCTGATCTCGAACTTTAAGCCTTTGAAGTTTTTCAATTAAAGTTTTTATTCAATTGTGAATTTTCTGCAACTGGATTCCTTTCTTCTTTTTTGGGCTAATATCCCTACATTTGAAAAATTTTCCGCAGTAAAAGTTGATCTCAAAGAGTACCATAGACCGCGTTTTTGAAGCTTCCCGCGTGGAGGAAGTGCTTGGCGATTTCGTAAACCTCAAGAAATCGGGGAGCAATTACAAAGGCCTTAGCCCATTCTCTGACGAGCGCACACCCAGTTTCATGGTCTCCCCGGTAAAGCAGATCTGGAAAGATTTTTCCAGTGGAAAAGGCGGCAATGTGGTCGCCTTTCTCATGGAGCATGAACATTTCACCTATCCCGAAGCCATAAAGTACCTGGCGAAGAAGTACAATATCGAGGTTGAAGAGACGGAGCAGAGCGATGAGCAGAAGCAGCAGGCAGATGAGCGGGAGAGCATGTACCTTGTTTCTGAATTTGCTTCAAAATACTATCAGAACAACCTTTGGAAAACCGAAATTGGCAAAGCTATTGGTTTAAGTTACTTCCGCGAACGTGGATTTACTGATGAAACCATTGAGAAATTCGGGCTGGGATATTGCCTCGATGAGTGGGATGCCTTTACTTCCGAAGCAATTAGGAAAGGCTATAAGCTGGAGTATCTTGAAAAAACCGGCCTTACAATTGTTAAAGGCGAGAAGCAGTTCGACAGGTTTAAGGGCAGGGTGATGTTTCCCATTCAGTCAATGTCCGGACGCGTGCTTGGCTTTGGCGGAAGAATTTTGACCAACGACAAAAAGGCTGCGAAATATCTCAACAGTCCCGAGAGTGATATTTACCATAAAAGCAAGGTGCTCTATGGGATCTATCACGCCAAACAAACGATCGCCAAAGAAGATAACTGTTTCCTGGTTGAGGGGTACACAGATGTTATTCAGTTTAACCAGGCCGGAATAGAAAACGTGGTATCTTCTTCGGGAACTGCCTTAACGCCCGAGCAAATAAGGTTGATCAACAGGCTCACCAAGAACATCACGGTGCTTTTTGACAGCGATGCTGCCGGCCAGCGGGCTTCCATACGGGGGATCGACCTTATCCTGGAGCAGGGCATGAACGTAAAAGTTTGCGCCTTTCCCGAAGGTGAGGATCCCGACAGTTTTGCCAAAAAGAATTCCGAAGAAGACATAAGGCTGTATTTACAGGAGAATTCTAAAGATTTTATAAGCTACAAGGCTTCTTTGCTCATGGAAGAGGCAAAGCATGATCCCGTGAAGAAGGCCGGACTCATCAGGGATATGGTGAGCAGTATCGCTAAGATCCCCGATGTGATCCAGCAGGAGGTGTATGTGCAGGAGACTTCACGAATCATGGATATTTCTGAAGATGTCATCTTTAGAACCCTGGCACAACTTACCGGAAGCCAGGAACGAAAGGCGACTCCAAAAAAGACCCAGTCTTTCGAGGTTGTAAGGGAAGATAATACACCGCGTAAGAAGGTGGATGAGCTGTATGTGCTGGAGAAAACCATTATTAGTTTACTGTTGCATTATGGAAACATCGAAGAGGAATTTGAAGATCTGGTTTTGAAAACCGATGAAAAGGGAGAGATGATCCTCGAACCCGAAGTGCAAAGGGCAAAAGTGTATGAAAAGGTATTTCTGGACCTGCAGGAGGATGAGGTGGCCTTTACCAATGAAAATTTTCAAAAGATCTACCAGCAGATCATCAAAAAATACAACGAAGAAGAAAATCTTTCCCTGGAGAGTTTTGTGAACGAAATGTCTTCTGAAAGTTCTGCCGAAGTGACCAATATTCTCATGGAAGAGGAGCAGTATGTGCTGCATGACTGGCAGCGGATGGAAATTTTTGTAAAGGATAAAAAGCAGGGAATTGGCAGGCTGGTCAATGAGACCATTTTGGCGCTGCGCCGTTACCTGGTCAATCAAAAGATCAACGAGCTTAACGCCGAAATAAAAGAAGTACCGCCCGAAGAATCACCTAATATTCTTCAGGATATCATGGATTACATTTCTCTCAAAAAAGTGCTTTCCAGCAAGCTTAACCGCGTTATGTAGTTCTTAGCTGGAGCAGGCGCGACTGGTTAATAAGATCTGCCAGGTTATCAACCCGTAACTTCTTCAAAAGCCTGGTTTTATAGGTGCTTACCGTTTTTTCGTTGATGTCGAGTGCTTCGGCAATATCTTTATTTCTTTTTCCTGTGGAAAGCAGGTTCAGCACTTCGATCTCGCGGGTAGAAAGCTTTTTGTAGCGAGAAATAAGACTGTTGGATCTTGTAGAGCCAGAATTGATCTTTTCACTAATCTCTTTGTTAAGGTAGATTCCACCTCTTGCCACCTGGTGTACAGCTTCCCGAAGAATATCTGTAGATGCGGTTTTTGAAAGGTATGCGGCTGCGCCGGCCTTGATGGCGTTGAGCGCGTACATTTCCTCAGGGTGACAGCTAAGAATAAGGATCTTAGTGCCGGGATTTTCAGATTTTATGGTCCTTAACGCAGTGATCCCGTTTATTTCAGGAAGATCTATCTCCAAAATAAGCACATCGGGGTTTTGTTGGCGAAGTGCCTTAAAAAGGTCTTTTCCATTGGTCACCTTTCCCACGACTTCGTAAACTCCTTCCCGCTCCAGTAGAGAGGAAATTCCCATCCTCGTAATAGGGTGGTGATCTGCAATTAGAATTTTGGTCATTGTTCGAATTTTAGCACAAGAATTTCACGCGTGGGGGTATTTGTAAAATTCTGAATGTTAGTTAATAAAGAGTCTACAGGAGGAGAATGAAAGATAACACCTTATTTCATCGAAAACCAATTTTTTCGACCAAAGGCCATTATTTCAGATGAACAGGAATGTCGCAAACCGGAATAGGAACCATTTTATGTTTATTGGCCCTATGCCTTGATTTGTAGATCTTAAATACCTCTTTTTCCCTTCCGGTAAAATCACTTTCTGTTTTGTTATTTTCAGCTTGTTTCATCGCCCATTCCAGTTCGCCGTAACTCGCTCCAAGTTGTTCCTCGTCACTGCGACTGTCACCAAATAAACCATCTGTTGGCGGTGCCCCAATAATATCTTTATCAATGTTCAACTCCCTGGCAATCTCATAAACCTCGCTCTTCATGAGATCGGCGATTGGGCTTAGATCGACTCCGCCATCTCCATATTTCGTATAAAAACCAACGCCAAAATCCTCCACTTTATTTCCCGTCCCCGCAACCAGATAATTGTGTAGGCCGGCGAAATAATACAGGGTGGTCATCCTAAGTCTGGCCCGGGTATTTGCTAAAGAAAGATGCAGCTTTGGACTTTCTTCCACCTGTGGCACAGATTCCTTGAAGGTTTCGAAAACCTGAGTCAAATTCACCTGGGTATCGGTTACATTGGCAAAATTCTTTTTGAGGCCCTGGATATGCTGTTGAGCTCTCGTTACCTGTTGAGCTGCCTGGTGAATGGGTAGTTCAATACAAAGGGTCCTCATTCCCGTTTTTGCACAAAGGGCCGATACTACTGCGGAATCAATTCCGCCGCTTATTCCAACCACAAAACCATTCATTTTTGCATTTGATGCGTATTCTTTTAACCAGTTAACAATGTGTTCAATGATTTTTTCGGTTTGCATTTAGTTGGGCTTTTTGAGCTGAAAAACTATCTTTGTTAACAAAAATAAGACAAAGGTGCATTTATTTAAAAATGGCCTGCGTTAAACCCTTCTTAATTCTCATTCATGCTGAAGAAACTGGTTTTTTGCTGTTTTGCGGTTCTCTTTTTTTCCTGTAGTGAGGAGGATAAAAGGGAAGAAGAGATCTCGAAAATTGAGGTGCCGGTGAAGGTGGAAAGGTTTGACCGCCGTTTTGCCGAAGCAGGTCCAGAGGAGCTTCCGGCGCTAAAAAGAGATTTTCCTTACCTCTTTCCTAAGCAGTTTCCCGACAGCCTTTGGGTAGAAAAAATGCAGGATACGATCCAGCTTCAGCTCAACTCCGCAGTAAATGCGGAATTCCCAGATCTTCAGCAGACAGAACTTGAGCTTGAGAACCTTTTTCAGCACATTAAATATTATTTTCCGAAGACAGAAATTCCTAAAGTGGTGACCTTAACTTCAGAGGTGGATTACCGCAATAAGGTGATATGGGCAGATTCATTACTGTTGATAAGCCTTGACACCTATCTTGGGCCTCAACATCCGTTATACCTTGGGGTGCAGGATTACATCAAAAAAGGCATGAACAGGAATTACCTGCTGCCCAACGTGGCTACTGCCTTTGGAGAAACCGTAGTTCCACAGCCGCAGTCGCGCAATTTTCTCGACCACATGCTTTACTTCGGAAAGTTGCTCTACCTGGAGGACCGTTTGTTGCCCAATGTGGATGATGCACGAAAACTGGGCTACACGCAAGAGGAACTGGAGTGGGCACAAAAGAACGAAGAGCAAATTTGGCGGTACTTTGTGGAGAACGAACTACTTTACTCTTCAGACACAGAACTTTATCCCCGTTTTTTATATCCCGCGCCATTTTCAAAGTTCTATTTGCAGCTTGACAACGAAGCGCCGGCGAGGCTGGGGCAGTATATAGGCTGGCAAATGCTGCGGAAGTATATGGAAAAAACCGGGGCGACCTTGCAGGAAATGCTGAAAACCGATGCACAAACTATTTTTGAAAAAGCAAATTATAAACCGAAGAAGTAATGGCTATAGCTAGAAAATCAAACATAAATATCAACGTGGGCCTGGATGAAAACCGTGTGCCCGAAGAACTTCACTGGAGTGCCGACGACGGCGGGGTAGAAAACCAGGAGGCTAAGGCCATGATGCTCTCCATGTGGGATGCCGCTCAAAAAGAAACGCTAAAGATAGACCTGTGGACAAAAGATATGCCGCTGGACGACATGAAGATGTTCTTTCATCAAACCCTGGTGACCATGAGCGACACCTTTTACAGGGCAACACAGGATGAAAGAATGAGAGATACCATGAAAGACTTCTGCGATTATTTTGCAGAAAAAATGGAGCTCAAAAAGGAGTAAATATTTAGATCTTTAAATTGGGCTGCAGGTTTTGCGGCCCTTCTTTCTTCTTAAAAAGGGAATTTTCGGCTATTGTTGTTCCAGATTGTTATTGATGCTCTCAATGTAATCGAGGATCTCATCACGGCCGGAGCCGTTAGAAGAAGAGGAAACAAAATACTGCGGCATCTCCACCCAGGTTTCCAACATTTTTGCTTTGTAATTTTCAATATTTCGTTCCAGGGCCTTTGGCTTTAACTTATCAGCTTTTGTGAAGATGATACCGAAAGGAACCTGGTGCTCTCCCAGCCATTCCATAAACTCTAAGTCGATCGCCTGCGGGCTGTGCCTGCTGTCGATAAGTACAAATGCGGCTATGAGCTGTTCCCGTTTCTCAAAGTAAGCGGTGATGAACTTTTGAAAGGTCTTTTTTTCCTTCTTGGAAACCCTTGCATACCCATAACCGGGCAAATCTACCAGGTGCCATTCCTTATTGATCAAAAAGTGGTTGATCAATTGAGTTTTTCCCGGGCGGCCCGATGTTTTTGCAAGGTCCTTCCGGCCCGTAAGCATGTTGATTAGAGAAGATTTTCCCACATTACTGCGGCCGATAAAGGCATATTCGGGCAGTTTGCTCTCGGGGCACTTAGATACTTCGGAATTGCTTATGACAAAGTCGGCAGATTTTATTTTCATCACCAGAAGTTAAAGGTTCCGGTCTGTAAGCCATTTAAAGAGGATCTCATTGAAAACAACAGGATGTTCCATCATGGCAGCATGTCCACATTTTTCGATCCAGAAAAGATCTGCATCGGGAAGCAGCCTGTAAAAATCTTCGGCAACTTCGGGCGGGGTAACATTGTCATTGCGCCCCCAAATGATACAGGTGGGAGTTAACATCTTCGGCAGATCTTTTGACATATTATGTCGTATCGCGCTTTTGGCAATAGCAAGGGTTTTGATGAGCTTGTTGCGGTCGTTCACCGTTTCAAAAACATCATCCACAATTTCCTGGGTAGCTACTTTTGGGTCGTAAAAAACGTTTTCAGCTTTCTTCCTGATGTATTCGTAATCTCCCCTTTTTGGATAGCTTTCGCCCATTGAACTTTCATAGAGCCCCGAGCTTCCCGTTATCACCAGCGCCTTTATGTATTGCGGATACAGTTTGGTACACAACAGGGCGATATGACCGCCAAGGGAATTACCAAGGAGAATCACCTGGGAGTAACCTTTGTGCTCAATAAATTCCTTTAGATATTTCGCGAAGTTGGCAACGCTGGTTTTGAGCAGCGACAGGCTGTAAAGCGGCAATTCCAGTAGAACTACCTTATAGCCGTTCCTGGGAAAAAAGTCCAGTACGCCTTCAAAGTTACTCAAGCCTCCCATCAGTCCGTGAAGAATAATGATAGGTGTACCTTCGCCCTCTTCCACGTAGCTGAATTTTCCTTCTTCCCGTAAATTATTTTTCATTGGTTGCCTTTGCTGTTAGCATCGCAAATATAGCGATTTCACCACAAGTATAAAGATTTTACACTACAGTCTAAATTTTCAGAGGCTAAATTTTCACATTTTCCGAAGAACCTGAAGTTGTGTTTGCTAAGTTTTTTTTAACATTTTTTAAATCCAACTAAAACTGCTTCAAGCAGTTGGTTTCATGGGAGGTTGGGTATAGTCTGAGGGAAAATTTATCAACAATGTGGTAAAAAGTGGTAAAATGTGGTTTAAATTTCAATATATTTGAATCGTAATCTGTTCAGGTGGTAAATCTAATTGGTACATATGAATGCAAGGTGGACGCAAAAGGCCGCCTTATGGTTCCTTCGGCTATTAAAAAGCAGTTGGAGCCTGTTCTGCATGAGGGGTTTGTGCTTAAGCGTTCGGTATTTCAGCCCTGCCTGGAGCTTTATCCAATGCAGAAGTGGAACCAGTTGATGAAGAGGATGAGCAGTTTGAACAGGTTTGATCCCAAGATCGCGAATTTCATCAGGCAGTTCACTGCGGGTGTTAAAATGGTAGAAGTAGATTCCAACGGGAGATTGCTCGTCGCTAAAGACCTTATCCGGGCGGCAGAAATTAAAAAGGAAATCGTGCTTACCAGTCCTATTGACATCATCGAGATATGGGACAAAGAAAAATATGAAGCAGCAATTGATACCCCGCAGGAAGATTTTGCGCAGCTGGCGCAGGAAGTTATGGCGGGTGTAAATATGAATGGAAATGAATTACCATAACCCGGTCTTATTGAAGGAAACTGTGGACGGACTGAATATTCAGCCTGCCGGCGTTTATGTGGACGTCACTTTTGGTGGCGGCGGGCATTCGCGCGAGATCCTGAGTCGGCTGGGGCCAAACGGGAAGTTGTTTGCTTTTGATCAGGATAAAGACGCGCTCGAAAATGCCATTGATGATGAGCGGTTCCAGTTGATCAATGAGAACTTCAGGTTTATCAAGCGTTTTTTGAGGTTCTATGGAGTGAAGAAAGTTGACGGGATCCTTGGAGACTTCGGGGTCTCTTCACATCAATTTGATGTCGCCGAACGCGGATTTTCCACCCGTTTCGAGTCTAAACTTGATATGAGAATGAACCAGGATAGCAGCCTTAGCGCTTTTGAAGTGGTGAATAACTACGAAGAAAAGCAGCTGCGGGCGGTGCTGTTCAATTACGGGGAGTTGAGAAATGCTCCCAAGATCGCAAGAACAATAATTTCTGCAAGGAAGGAAGGGGAGATCGCCACAAGTGAGCGGCTCAAAGAGGTTTTACAGCCCTTCCTCCCTGCAGGAAAAGAACATAAGATCCTGGCGCAGATCTATCAGGCAATAAGAATAGAAGTAAACCAGGAACTAGAGGTGTTGAAGGAATTTTTGCTTCAAACGCCCGGCTTGCTCAAGACAGGCGGCAGGTTGAGCCTCATTTCCTACCACTCTTTGGAAGACAGGTTGGTGAAGAGGTTCATTAGAAGCGGCATGTTTGAGGGGGAGCCCGAAAAGGATTTCTACGGAAATATTTCAGTTCCCTTCAAAAAAGTGGGAAAGTTGATCGTTCCTTCTTCCGAAGAAATTAAAGAAAACAACAGGGCGAGAAGCGCAAAACTAAGAATCGCCGAAAGAATACAGCAGTAAGTGTAAGATGAAAGAAAGCCTGTACGACATACTAAAAGGGAAGTTCCTGGTGAGCAATGACGCCTTCAATAACTGGAGGTTCATCCTTTTTTGTACGCTGCTGGCGATCATCATGATTGGCAGCTCGCACAGTGCAGAACGAAAGGTGCATGAGATTGCAAAGCTCAATGACCAGGTAAGAGAGTTGAGAAGTGAATTTGTAGATATTAAGTCTGGTCTTATGCGTCTTAAAATGGAATCTACAATAAGCCGGAAGATGGCTCAAAGAGGGATCAAACCTTCTGATGTGCCACCAACAAAGATAATTATCAAAGAAAAAGAATAACAGCCCGATGGCGACCACCGAAAAGCACATATTGTACCGCATCTACGGCGTGGCTGCATTCATCTTCATCCTGGCTATCGCCGTAGGGATAAAGCTGCTCAATATTCAATTCGTTGATGGTGAAAAATACAGGGAGCTGGCCGAGGAACGCACCTATCGCAATTTTGTGATTCCTGCAAACCGCGGGAACCTCTATGATACCAACGGTAATTTACTGGCTACTTCGGTGCCGGAGTATGACATCAGGTTTGATGCGGTAACAGTTTCAGATAAAAATTTCGAAGAAAATATTATTCCGCTTTCCAACGAGCTTTCTAAAACGTTTGGGAAGTCGGGTACAGAATGGGCTCAAAAGCTGCGTAACGCAAGGGTGAATCGCCACCGCTACCTGCTCATTGCCCGCAACCTTGGGTATTCGCAGTATATCAAGGTGAAGAATTTCCCTATGTTCAACCTGGGTAGCAACCGTGGCGGGATCATCGTGGAGCAGCGTACTGTGAGGGAGCACCCGCTGGGGAAAATGGCCGAACGTACCGTTGGTTACGAGCGCCAGGACCAGAACGGCTACTTTACGCGAGTGGGCCTGGAAGGCGCTTTTGGACCATATCTTCGTGGAAAAGACGGGCATCGCCTAAAACAGAAGATCTCTAAAGGCCAGTGGAAACCTATAAGTGACAATAACGAGGTGGAGCCAAAAGATGGCTACGATCTTATTTCTACCATAGATGTCAAAATTCAGGATATCGCGCATCACGCTTTGCTCAAGCAACTGGAAAAATATGAAGCCGATCATGGCTCTGTGGTGGTGATGGAAACAGCTACCGGCGAGGTGAAAGCCATTTCTAACCTGGGGAGAACTTCAGACGGGAATTACTACGAAAAACTCAACTACGCGGTTGGGGAAACTCATGAGCCCGGTTCTACCTTTAAATTAATGGCTATGGTGGTGGCTTTAGAAGACAAGGTCATTGACACCAGCACAGTGGTAGATACCGAAAAAGGGGTTATCTCCATCTACGGAAGGAGAGTTCGTGATTCTCATCATGGCGGCTACGGAAAGATCTCGGCAGCAAGGGCTTTCGAAGTTTCTTCAAACGTAGGCCTGGTGAAATTGATCTACGGAAATTATAAAGATCAACCTCAAAAATTTGTGGACGGCCTCAATAGAATGCACTTGAATGAGACTCTCGGGCTGGCGATCAAGGGGGAAGGTACTCCCTACATTCCGGCGCCGGGCGACAAAAAATGGTCCGGGCTTTCTTTGCCCTGGATGGCTTATGGCTACGGAAGTATTCAAATCACACCACTGCAAACCCTCACCTTTTACAATGCCATTGCAAATAATGGTGAAATGGTGAAGCCACGTTTTATTAAAGAGGTGAAGGAGTGGGACAAAACGATAGAGAAATTCGACAAAAAAGTTATTGATCCCCAGATATGCAGTGCTGAGACTGTGGCTAAGGTCAAAGACATGATGAAACACGTGGTGGAAAGAGGTACCGGAGTAAGCCTTTACGAACCTCATTTTTCAATGGCAGGAAAAACCGGAACCGCCCAAACAGAATACTGGATGAAAGATTGGGGTAAAAATCCGAGATACATTTCTTCTTTCGTAGGTTTCTTT
Organism: uncultured Flavobacteriaceae bacterium; assembly: GCA_963739625.1. Taxonomy (GTDB): domain Bacteria; phylum Bacteroidota; class Bacteroidia; order Flavobacteriales; family Flavobacteriaceae; genus Salinimicrobium. The sequence continues at coordinate 58,842 of CAVUAU010000002.1, read as the reverse complement.
CCTGTGGACAAGCCGAAATATTCATGTATAGTGGTGATCCATAAACCCAATAACCGAATTGGTTATTACGGAGCCGATGTAAGTGGGCCGGTCTTTAAAAGGATCGCACAAAAGATCTTTACAGATACTCCTGAAGTGGATGAATTTGACGGCCTTGAACCTGCAGACCCTGCAATAGAAAAGAACTACGAGAAATATTTTGCCGTTGCCAGGAAACAGGACAGTGTAATGCCTAACCTAAAGGGAATGCCCGCAATGGACGCTGTTTCTGTACTGGAAAATCTTGGCTTGAGGGTGGAATTTTCGGGAAATGGAGAGGTGAGGCAGCAATCCATTCCTGCTGGCAGAAAGATCACTGAAAATGAAGTTATAAAATTGAAGTTAGGTTGATCATTTTAAAAGACATATTATATAAAGTTTCCCTGGAGGCAGTTGTTGGTAACACCGGTGTGGCTATCAACGAAATCCATTTTGACTCCAGAAAGGTATCATTAAATGACATTTTTGTGGCCGTACGTGGTACACTTTCAGATGGTCATGATTTTATCAAAATGGCGGTTGACAAAGGTGCTCTCGCAGTTGTCTGCGAAGAAATGCCCGATCAAATCGTCAATGGCATCACCTATGTGCAGGTGAAAAATTCGCAGGAGGCATTGGCCACCATGGCGGCAAATTACTACGGAAATCCTTCAGAAAACCTGAAGCTGGTTGGTGTTACCGGAACCAATGGTAAAACCACCATAGCTTCTTTGCTGTACCACCTATTTACCAAGGCAGGCTTCAAGTGTGGACTTTTATCCACCGTGCAGGTACTTATTGGAGACGAAAAACATCCCGCCACGCACACCACCCCAGATTCTTTGACGATCAACAGGTATCTAAAGATGATGAACGATGCCGGCGTGGAGTTCTGTTTTATGGAAGTGAGCTCACACGGAATCGCACAGCACAGAACGACAGGTTTAAAATTCGTCGGCGGAATTTTCACCAATCTTTCACACGAACACCTGGATTACCACAAAACTTTTGCTGAATACAGAGATGTCAAAAAAGCCTTTTTTGACCAGCTTCCTGCTTCAGCTTTTGCGCTCACCAATGCCGATGACAAGAATGGAAAGGTGATGCTTCAGAACACAAAGGCGAAAAAATACACCTACGCATTGAAGTCTGTTGCAGATTATAAGGCGCAGATCCTCGAAAATGACTTTGGAGGTTTGCTGCTGAAGGTGAACGGCCACGACCTGTGGACCAAACTCATCGGGAATTTTAACGCTTATAATATTCTGGCGATCTACGCTGCTTCGGAATTACTTGGATTGAAAACCATAGAAAGCCTGAAGCTCATTAGTGAGCTGGAAGCAGTAAGCGGCAGGTTTCAGTATTTCATTTCCGAAGGAAAGATCACCGCGATCGTGGATTACGCGCATACACCCGATGCACTTCAAAACGTGTTGGAAACCATCAACAGCATCAGGACCAAAAATGAAGAATTAATCACCGTTGTAGGTTGCGGCGGCGACCGTGACCGCACAAAAAGGCCAAAAATGGGGCATATTGCTTCGGCTTTGAGCACAAAAGTGGTTTTCACCAGTGATAACCCACGTACCGAAGATCCCGATAAGATTATTGAGGAAGTTGAAGCCGGCGTGGAGCCACAGAACTTTAAAAAAATTATGTCTATCACCAATAGAAAGCAGGCCATCAAGACCGCCTGCCAGCTGGCAGACAAGAACGATATTATTTTGATCGCCGGGAAAGGCCATGAGACCTACCAGGAGATCAACGGCGTAAGAAAAGATTTTGACGATCTCAAAATCGTGACCGAATTTTTAAAAGAGCTTAAAAAATAACCTTTTCAAAAGGGGAGAAACAGAATAGTATGTTATACCACTTATTTGAATACTTAGAGCAGGCTTACACCTTCCCGGGCGAGAGGTTATACCAGTACATCTCTTTTCGTTCGGCGATGGCCATTATTTTTTCTCTTGGTATTTCTACGATCTACGGAAAGCGCATCATCAATTACCTCCTCAAAAAGCAGGTGGGCGAGAGTGTACGTGATCTTGGGTTGCACGGGCAGGCTGAAAAAGCAGGAACTCCAACCATGGGTGGGATCATCATCATCATTTCTACTCTAATCCCGGTGCTGCTGTTCGCGAAGCTGAACAATATTTACGTGATCCTGTTGATCGTTACTACGATTTGGATGGGCGCAATAGGATTTTTGGATGACTATATCAAAACTTTCAGAAAAGACAAAGAGGGTCTAAAAGGCATTTTTAAGGTGATAGGCCAGGTGGGACTGGGGGTCATCGTTGGGGCGACTATCTATTTCCACCCGGACATCACCATTAAAGAAAATCCGCAGGTGCCGCCAAGAGCATCGGCTGTAGAGATGATTTCCTCGGCAGACAATCCGGAACTTGAAGATGTTTCCAAAGAAGAAAAATCTACCAAAACCACAATTCCTTTTGTTAAGAACAACGAGTTCGACTATGCAAGCCTGATCACCTGGATCAATCCTGAATGGGCGAAATATGCCTGGCTGATCTTTATTCCCATCGTGATCTTCATCGTAACTGCGGTTTCCAACGGCGCCAATCTGACCGATGGAATAGATGGGCTGGCAGCAGGAACTTCGGCTATTATTGTTTTGACACTCGGTCTCTTTGCATGGGTTTCTGGTAACATTGTGTTTTCAGATTATCTCAACGTGATGTACATCCCCAGGACGGGGGAGATGACGATCTATATTTCGGCTTTTGCAGGAGCACTGGTCGGTTTCCTTTGGTACAACACTTATCCGGCGCAGGTTTTTATGGGCGACACAGGAAGTTTGACCATCGGCGGAATTATAGCCGTACTGGCTTTGGCAACAAGGAAAGAGTTGTTGATTCCCATTTTATGTGGAGTGTTCTTAATAGAAAATCTGTCTGTAGTGATGCAGGTGGGTTGGTTCAAATATACCCGCAGAAAATACGGGGAAGGAAGGCGAGTGTTTTTGATGTCGCCTTTACATCACCATTTTCAGAAAGCAGGTTTTCATGAAAGCAAGATCGTAGTGAGATTCTGGATCATTGGGATCTTCCTCGCCATTGTGACCATAGTAACTCTAAAGATTCGATAAGTGCAGCAGCAGGAAAAAAATAGCATGAACAAACCTTTACTCGTCATCCTTGGTGGTGGGGAAAGCGGCGTGGGTACTGCTATTCTTGCAAAGAAGGAAGGCTTCCGCACTTTTGTTTCAGATAAAGGCAAAATTGCCGATAAGTATAAGCAACTGCTGCAGGAGCATGAGATAGCATGGGAAGAAGAGCAGCATTCCGAAGAAAAGATCTTTGAAGCCGACCTGGTGATGAAAAGCCCAGGAATACCTGATGATGCACCGCTGGTAAGCAGGCTGAGAGGGGAAGGCAAAAAGGTGATTTCAGAAATTGAATTTGCAGCCAATTTTACTGATGCTACTATCATTGGAATTACCGGCAGCAACGGAAAAACAACAACTACAAAATTTACATATCATATCCTGAAGAATGCCGGGTTGAGCGTAGGAATGGCCGGGAATGTTGGCCAGAGCTTCGCAAAACAGGTGGCCGAAACAAAGGCGGAAAATTATGTGCTGGAACTTAGCAGTTTTCAGCTGGACGGGATCGAGGAATTTCGACCTCATATCGCGGTGCTGCTTAATATCACCCCAGACCATCTCGATCGCTACAGGCACATTTTTGACAACTATATCGCGTCAAAATTCAGGATCACCAAAAATCAGACAGAAGAAGATTATTTCATTTATGATGCCGATGACCCGGTGATCGAAAAATGGCTGAAAGCCAACCCGATCAGGGCTAAAAAATTGCCTTTTTCCGCAGTAAAAGAACTGGAAACTGGCGCCTATATCAAAGACGACCAATTTATTTTCAATATAGACAACTCCCAATTTACCATGCCAACAAAAGACCTAACCCTTGAGGGAAAACACAATGCCAAGAACGCTATGGCGGCAGCTACGGTTGCACAATTATTACGTATAAGAAAAGCCACTATTCGCGAAAGTATGGAAAGCTTTCAGGGCGTGGAGCACCGGCTTGAAAAGGTGCTAAAGATCAACAATGTCCAGTACATCAACGATTCCAAAGCGACAAACGTGAATGCTACCTATTATGCTTTGGAAAGCATGGAAGCTGAGACTGTGTGGATCGTGGGCGGCGTTGATAAAGGCAATGATTATGCTGAATTGCTGCCGTTGGTCAATGAAAAAGTAAAAGCCATTGTTTGCCTGGGGATCAATAATGAACCAATTCTTAGCGCCTTCGGAAATTGTGTTGACGTGATCGTAGAGACACAGTCGATGGACGAGGCGGTGAAGCAGGCATATAAATTAGCCGAAAGAGGCGATGCAGTTTTGCTTTCCCCGGCATGTGCGAGTTTTGATCTTTTTCAGAACTACGAAGACCGCGGGAGACAATTCAAAGATGCAGTTAGAAATTTATAGAAAAGAGGACTCAAAAAGGGCATTTTTAATGAATAACTTTTTTTCCAGGATAAAGGGTGATAAAACTATCTGGGCGTCTGCCGCACTGTTGGCTATATTCTCATTTTTGCCGGTATACAGCGCCAGTAGTAATCTTGCCTATCTCTACGGGGACGGCAGCACCTTTCCATACCTGGTGAACCATTTCATTTACCTGTTCCTTGGCTTTGTGATCATGTTCTTTGTGCACAAAGTGCCCTATCACTATTTCGTGGGGCTGTCTATCCTCGTTTTGCCGGTGCTTATTCTCCTGCTCATCTTTACAGTTTCACAGGGAATGGTCATCGATGGTGCAAACGCCAGCCGCTGGATAGAAATCCCGTTCATTAATAAGACCTTTCAAACTTCCACCCTGGCTTCTGTAGTACTGCTTACTTATGTGGCGCGTTACATGGCCAGGATGAAAGATGAAAAATTCACTTTTAAGAAGTCGATCGTTCCGTTGTGGTTGCCGGTTGGGACTGTGCTGGCACTTATTTTACCGGCCAACTTTTCTACCACCGCGATCCTGTTCTTCATGGTGATGCTGGTGGTTTTCATTGGCGGATATCCTTTTAAATATCTCGCGGCTATCATAGGTGCAGGGATTCTGTTCCTGGCAATTTTCATGCTGACAGCAAAAGCATTTCCCGGTCTGTTCCCAAACCGGGTTGACACCTGGATCAGCAGGGTGGAGAATTTCACGAATGATGATGTGACCGATGCAGATTACCAGATCGAAAAAGCCAAGATCGCCATCGCAAGTGGTGGGGTGACAGGCAAGGGTATAGGTAAAAGTGTGCAGCGCAATTTCCTGCCGCAGTCATCTTCAGATTTTATATATGCCATTATAGTTGAAGAAATGGGATTAATTGGTGCTTTTGGCGTCATGTTGGCGTACCTCATGCTGTTCTTTCGCATCATTATTGTGGCTACAAAAGCCAATACGGTATTTGGAAAATTGCTTGCGATAGGAGTGGGGCTGCCCATCGTATTTCAGGCACTTGTAAACATGGCGGTTGCCGTAGAACTTTTCCCGGTTACGGGCCAAACTTTACCGCTTATAAGTAGCGGGGGCTCGTCAATTTGGGTAACCTGTCTTTCTTTAGGAATGGTGCTTAGTGTAAGTGCGAAGCGGCAGGAGGAGATAGAGCAGCAGGAAATTAGAGAAGTGGATGAGGATAATCCGTTGGAAATTTTAAGTGAGGCAATATGAGTGAAAATCTAAGAGTGATCATATCTGGAGGCGGTACCGGCGGACATATTTTCCCGGCCATTTCAATTGCCAACGAGATCAAGTTGCGTTACCCAACGGCCGACATACTTTTTGTTGGCGCACAGGACAGAATGGAGATGCAGAAGGTGCCCGAAGCCGGTTACAGGATAGAAGGGCTTTGGATAAGCGGTTTCCAACGCAGGATCACTGCCAAAAACCTGCTTTTCCCGGTGAAGCTGGTGAAGAGCCTCTGGAAAGCCAGAGATATTATCAAAAAATTTGATCCGCAGGTGGTTATTGGCACCGGTGGTTTTGCCAGCGGCCCATTGCTGCAAATGGCAAATCGTGAGAAGATTCCAACCTTGATCCAGGAGCAGAATTCTTACCCGGGCGTCACAAACAAACTGCTCGCCAAAGGTGCCGACAGGATTTGTGTGGCCTATCCCGGAATGGAGCGTTTTTTCCCTTCGGAAAAGATTGTGCTTACCGGAAATCCTGTAAGACAGGATCTTTTGAAGGTGGATGAAAAACGTGAGGAAGCATTGAAATTCTTCGGAATTGATCCCTCAAAAAAGACAGTTCTGGTGCTTGGCGGAAGCCTTGGTGCCAGGAAGATCAATGAATTGATTGAAGAGAATCTCAGGGAATTTGAGAAGAATGACCTGCAGCTGTTGTGGCAAACCGGAAGTCTTTATTTTAAAGATTACGAGAGACACGGCCTGAAGCAAAACGTGCAGACTTTTGAGTTTTTGAAGCGCATGGACCTGGCTTATGCCGCGGCAGATATCATTATCTCCCGGGCCGGTGCTGGCACAGTTTCAGAACTTGCAATCGTAGGAAAACCGGTGGTGTTCATTCCGTCGCCCAATGTAGCCGAAGATCACCAGACAAAAAATGCCATGGCCGTAGCCGAAAAAGACGGGGCTGTGGTACTTTCTGAAAGTCACCTGGAGCAAGGGTTTAAATCTATCTTTTTCCCGCTGGTTCAAAGTGAGGAGAAGATGCAGAGCCTTGCGAGAAATATTAAGAAACTGGAGAAGCCATTCGCTACGGCCAATATCGTAGACGAGATGGAGAAACTTTTAAGTACGATGAGCTAAATGGCGCAGTACGAAAACATAAATAACATTTATTTCATAGGCATCGGAGGCATCGGGATGAGTGCCCTGGCTCGCTATTTTAAGGCCCAGGGGAAAAATGTTGCCGGTTACGACCGCACAAAATCTGCACTTACCGCGCAGCTTGAAAAGGAGGGAATAAGTGTGATCACCTCTAACGAAGTGGAAGCCCTTCCGCAGGAATTTTTGGAAGACAGGCAATCTCTTATCGTTTATACACCCGCAATTCCTAAAGATCATCCTCAATACCTGCATTTTGTAGCCGACAGCTATGAAATGCAAAAAAGGGCAGTTGTCCTGGGGCATCTCACAAAAGGCCATTTTACACTGGCAGTTGCCGGTACTCACGGCAAAACCACCACCAGCACCATGCTGGCGCACCTGCTTAAGGCGACGGGCCGCAAGATTACTGCCTTCATGGGCGGCATCAGCGAAAACTATCATTCAAACCTCATTTTAGACGGGGATGAAGCCATGGTAGTGGAAGCCGATGAGTTTGACAGATCATTTCTTCAGCTTGCACCAAATATCGCAGCAATTACTTCTATGGATGCAGATCATCTTGACATCTATGGTGAAGACGCACAGATCAAAGAAAGTTTTAAAGCTTTTGCAGGACTGGTTCCTGAAGATGGAAAACTGTTTTTTGCGAACGGCCTGCCGCTAAAAGGTACTTCTATAGGTGTTGAAGATGACGCCGATGTAAGTGCACAGAACATAAGTATCAAAAATGGCAATTATGAGTTCGATCTAAGAATAAAAGAAAAAATTTACGGCGGCTTTAAACTCAGTCTACCCGGAAAACATAATTTGAAGAATGCAGTAACAGCTTTAGCAATGGCAATGGAATTCGGTGCCCCCCCCGAGTCCCTTGCCGATGCTTTAGCGACTTTCAAAGGTGTGGAAAGAAGGTTTTCATACAGGATTAGGAAAGAAGATCTGGTCTTGATCGACGATTACGCGCATCATCCTGCAGAGATTGCCGCAGTACATCAGGCGGTGCGGGAAATGCATCCCGGTAAAAAAGTGCTGGCGGTTTTTCAGCCGCACCTTTTCAGCCGTACCAGGGACTTTGCTGAAGGTTTTGCAGAAAGCCTCAGCCTGTTCGATGAGCTTATTTTGCTGGACATTTACCCGGCAAGAGAGGAACCGCTTGAAGGAGTAACTTCAGAATGGCTGTTGAACATGGTCAAAAATGATAAAAAAGAACTGGTGTCAAAAATGGCACTTTCAGAGGTAATCAAAAACAAGCGTCCTGAGGTTGTGGTTGTTATGGGAGCCGGCGATATTGGTGAGGAAGTTGAAAAAATAAGAAGAACATTAACAGGTGAAAATTAACTGGAATTACATAAAAACATTCTTGCTGATTGCCGCGGTGTTCTCTTTATTTGCATTCGCGAAAAATCGCAATCACGCTCGTGTACTTTCCGAAGTAAATCTGCAATTTACCAATAGCGAAAACCTCTATCTCACTGAGGAAGCGGTTAATAAATTGTTAATACAAAATGAGGTAAGGCCCAAAAGTGTAGAAAAAGAAACTTTAGATTTGAATAGGGTGGAGTCTGTCTTGGAGGCTCATGAGATGGTTGAAAATGCTGAGGTTTTTCTTACTGTAGACGGGAAATTGGGGGCGTCAATAACTCAGCGTAAACCGCTGGCCAGGATCCTTGGAAACAGCGATTATTATTTGGACAGAAAAGGTATGAAAATGCCTCTTTCTGAATACCATTCGGCGCGGGTGCCGTTGATCTCGGGAGTTTCTGAAGAGCAGCTGCAGGAAGTGTTTCCGCTAGTGGATTTCATTAGTAACGACAGCTTTCTTGCGAAGCACATCACGGGGCTGCACCGCAAGCCTAATGGCAAATACGAGCTCTACCTTAGAAGACTGGATTTTACGGTTTTTGTGGGAGCGGTGAAAGATATTGATTTGAAGTTTAAAAATTTCAAGGCTTTTTACCAGAAGGCTTTGAAAGATGAAAAGCTGCAGGCTTATAAAACGGTGGACTTACAATTTGGCAACCAGGTTGTATGCACTAAAAAGTAAATTATGGAACAGAACGACATCGCAGTAGGATTAGATATTGGTACTACTAAGATCGTAGCCATGATCGGCCGTAAGAATGATTACGGTAAAATGGAGATCATTGGGATTGGGAAAGCCAAAAGCCTCGGGGTACACCGGGGTGTGGTGAACAATATTACTCAAACCATTCAATCTATCCAGCAGGCGATACAGGAGGCCGAGGCAGACTCGGGTATGAAAATAAAAGATGTGGTGGTGGGTATTGCCGGCCAGCACATTCGCAGTTTACAGCACAGTGACTATATCACGCGTCCTAATCCAGATGAGGTAATAGACGCATCAGATATTGAGCGACTTTGCAACCAGGTACACAAGCTGGTGATGCTGCCGGGGGAGGAGATCATTCATGTGCTGCCGCAGGAATACAAGGTAGACGGGCAGGCAGAGATCAAGGAGCCCATTGGAATGTACGGTGGAAGGCTGGAAGCCAACTTCCATGTGGTGGTGGGCCAGGTGTCCTCTATCAGGAATGTGGGAAGATGTGTGAAAAGTGCAGGTCTCGAACTTTCGGCGGTAACTCTTGAACCTCTGGCTTCGGCCAATGCGGTTTTGAGCCAGGAAGAAAAAGAGGCCGGGGTTGCACTTGTAGATATAGGTGGAGGTACAACAGACCTTGCCATTTTTAAAGACGGGATCATAAGACATACCGCTGTTATTCCTTTTGGAGGCGGCGTTATTACCGAAGATATAAAAGAAGGTTGCTCGATCATTGAAAAGCAGGCAGAGCTGTTAAAGGTGAAATTTGGTTCGGCATGGCCGGGGGAGAACAAAGACAATGAGATTGTCTCTATTCCCGGGTTGCGCGGCAGGGAGCCAAAAGAGATTACCTTAAAAAACCTTTCCAAAATAATTCATGCGAGAGTCGTAGAGATCATTGACCAGGTTTACCTGGAGATCAAGAACTACGGGCATGATGAACAAAAGAAGAAATTGATCGCGGGCATCGTACTCACAGGAGGCGGGGCGCAATTAAAACACATAAAACAACTGGTAGAATACATTACGGGCATGGATACCCGTATTGGTTATCCCAACGAGCATCTCGCCGGTGACAGTGACCTTGAAACTACCAGCCCTGTATACGCGACGGCCGTAGGTCTTGTGCTGAACAGCCTTGAAATTGTCAAAAAGCATCCCGAAGAAGAGCCTGAAGAAGCTGTAGAGGAACAATTGCCTCTTGAAAATGCGCCACTTTCCGAAGAGACCGAAGAGGAGGAGCAGGAAGAGCATACAAGCATTAGTCAGCCGCGCAGGACAATATTTGAAAAATGGTTTGAAAAATTCAAGGATTTTTTAGACAACGCCGAATAGGAAAATCGGCATAAAGCATACTATGAAAAAGAAAAATAGAAGTAGAAAACCAGTAAAACAGAATTTATGAGCAGCACAGAATTCGAAAACATTTCATTCGATCTCCCAAAGAATCAATCGAACGTGATCAAAGTTATTGGTGTAGGTGGAGGCGGTAGCAACGCGATCAATCATATGTTCCAGCAAGGAATCAAAGGGGTTGATTTTGTGATCTGCAATACAGATGCACAGGCTTTAGAGAACAGCCCTGTACCCAACAAGATCCAGTTGGGTGTGAGAGAAACCGAAGGCCTTGGTGCCGGTGCCGATCCTGAGATTGGCCGTAAAGCCGCCGAGGAAAGCTTTGACGATATTAAAGGGCTGCTTCATACCAATACCAAAATGGTCTTTATCACTGCCGGAATGGGTGGTGGTACAGGAACAGGAGCTGCGCCAATTATTGCCAAACAGGCTAAAGATATGGGAATCCTTACTGTGGGAATTGTGACTATTCCATTTCAGTTTGAAGGAAAGACCAGAAATGAACAGGCGCATCTGGGAGTTGAAAACCTAAGAAAACAAGTAGACTCGCTTATTGTGATCAACAATAATAAGCTGCGCGAGGTCTATGGAAATCTTGGTTTTAAAGCCGGCTTCTCAAAAGCCGATGAAGTTTTGGCAACCGCTTCAAGGGGAATTGCCGAAGTAATTACCCACCACTATACGCAAAATATTGACTTGCGGGATGCCAAGACAGTGTTGAGCAACAGTGGTACCGCCATTATGGGGTCTGCACAGGCTTCAGGTGGAAACCGTGCGCAGGATGCCATCGCCAAAGCCCTTGACTCCCCGCTGCTTAACGATAATAAGATTACAGGTGCCAAAAATGTGCTGCTGCTTATCATTTCAGGTTCCGAAGAAATTACTATTGACGAGATTGGAGAGATCAGTGATCATATTCAGGCTGAAGCCGGGCATAGCGCCAACATCATTATGGGTGTGGGCGAGGATGAAAACCTTGACGAAGCTATTTCTGTTACCATTATCGCGACCGGTTTTGATGTGGAACAGCAAGATGATATTGTAAATACCGAAGCAAAGAAGATCATCCATACGCTGGAAGACGAGCAAAAGGCAGAGCATGAGCTGTCGCCAAAGAAAACTGCTTCTTCCTTTGATCAACCGCTTCCAAAGGAACCCAAAGAAGAAAAGATCGTTCATACCCTCTCTTTTGAAGAGGAGGAGGACACTGCTTCAGAAGAGCCTAAAAATGACATTTCTGGAGAACCTTCCGGAAAAACTTCCGAAGATATTCGTGCCATCCACGTGGAATATGAAGAGGTTACACCGGCTGCTGAAGAGCCCGAGTTTATTATCACAGATTCGGTAAAAGATATGGAGGTAACCGAGCCGGAAGTGGTAAATCCAGAACCGCAGGAGCAGTTTATGTTCACTTTTGACATGCCTAAAAAGACTTCCGAAGAAAAACCTGAAGCAGAAGAGCCGGTGCAATCGCAGCAACAGGAGGCGCCACAGCAGGAGGAGAAAAAGATCATTCACACCCTTTCTGAAAATGAACTGGATGAAGAGGTAGAAACTCCAAAGCAAGCTACTCCAAGAATGAGCACCTTTAACGGGATCACCCGTTATTCCCTTGAGGATTACATGGAAGTAGAGCAAATGCTGAAGAATTCACAGCCTAACAAGAGACAGGAAAAGGAGCCGGAGATGAAAAAAGAAATGCCGGCCCCGCAACAACCTACTGTTGAAAATAAGCAACAGCCGGTACAACAGGAGCCAAAAGCTCCCGAGGCTAAAGCTGCACAACCTGAAGCACCCAAACCCGCGCCCGAAGAAGAAATTGATCCTTTTAACAGTCCTATTAATGAGAGCCTTGTAAAAAGAGCTGCGGAAAGAAGGGCTAAAATGAAGGAGTTCAACTACAAATTCAGAAATAACAATGCGGCTAAAATAGACGAGTACGAAAAACAGCCGGCATATAAACGGCAGGGCATAGATCTTGATAGTTCGAAACCGGGAGAGGAAAGAATGTCCCGTACCACTTTAGGCACAGGAGATAATGAAGAAATAAGGTTTAGAACCAATAATTCTTTTCTCCATGACAATGTAGATTAAAAAGTCCCTCCAGTATTTTTAAACCCGAAGCCAGCCCCCCGGTTTCGGGTTTTTTATTTTTAAAAACTCTGAACCTCCTTTTGGGAGAGAAATTGCAGCCCTGATATTAACAAATCTTCTGTAGGCCAAGGTTTTAAAAATGAGTAAATTAGACCGTGCTTTTCGCTTTTGTGGTAAAAAATTACCGGTTAGAGCTAAGAGTGGGTTTTGCATTTGATCATTTCCTGATTTCCTCCCCTGTTGGCCCCACGACAGGTTCAGGTGTAAAAAAAGCCTAATAGGGCAAATCCTACTTTATAAAGTATTTTCCTATAAAATGACGAGGGGAGGGAACATAATTTTACTCTGTTTTACGATCTTCTTTTTTTATTCTTGCGAATCTGGAAAAGAAGAAAAACACCAGGATTTTGAGCTTTCTACAGCCATAGCTCCTCCTGTTGTTCTGCAGCCGGGGAATTTCACGGTGAATCATCTCGACTCCTTACCTCCTGCGCAAGAGATTCTGCTCTCAGCCCAACCTTTGCGTACGGGTGAAGAAGCGACTTTGCACTTTAGCATGGCCAATTTCAATACTGCAGATGGTTTGGCAATGAGCAGCCTGCTTTGCGGATTTCAAGACAAAGACGGCAACCTTTGGTTTGGCACCAACGGGAATGGGGTGAGCATGTACAATGGAAAAAACTTCACTAACTTCTCTTCAGCTCACGGGCTCATTCATAACTATATACATACCGTAAAACAAGATAGGGCAGGAAACTACTGGTTTGGAACCTATGGCGGAATTAGCAAGTATGACGGGACCCACTTCTTTAATTATACTACTAAAGATGGCCTTATTGACAACGATGTGAGGGAAATCCTGGAGGATAAAAAAGGTACGGTTTGGCTCGCGACGACTAAAGGCATCAGCAGGTTTGATCCTCAAAAAGAAGAATTTCATAATTACAACGACTCCTCTGGGCTTACCAACAGTTTTATAGATGGCATTCTGGAAGACAGGAATGGCGATCTGTGGTTTACAGGAAATGGAGGAATCTATCAATACGATCCCGTTGCAGATACCGCCGGCGGAAAGGCCTTTAAGGATCTTTCAGAAAAATTAGAGCTGAAGGATGTGAGGATCAATGATATTATGCAGGATTCTGAGGGAATCATCTGGATTGCGACCGAAAAATTTGTGTGCAGATATGATCCCGAAGCAATAGAAAATTCCGAAGAAAAGCTTCGAGTTTTAGATACCAATGACGGGCTGGTGAACAACTATGTTTATTGCAGTACCCAGGATGGTAGAGGGAATATTTGGTTTGGAACAAAAGGAGGAGTTTCGGGATATTCAAAAAAAGAACAGTCTTTTTTAAATATTACCAAAGACCAGGGATTGGCCGATAACGTGGTGAAGAACATCACCAGAGACAAGAGTGGTAGCCTTTGGTTTGGTACTTACGGGGGAGGGGTCAACAAGTACGACGGCGAAAGTACTGTTGAATTCCGTAGAAAAAGTGGATCATGGAAAGCTATTTATGCCATAGCCGAAGATCAAAAGGGTGACCTGTGGTTTTGTCCTGCAGATGGCGGAATCGTCAAATTCAAGAAGAGTAAGACGCTGAGCGGGAAATCCCTTTTTTGGACATATACCAGCAATAAAGGGTTACCGGATAACACTTTTTATAGTATAGTCGTAGACCAGGAGGATAACATCTGGTATGGCAGTGATCAGGGACTGGTGAAGTATGACGGCAGGAGGTTTCTTGTTTACACCACCGCACAAGGGCTGCCAGATAATAAGATTGATGCCCTTAGTGTAGATAACACGGGAAACCTCTGGATAGGAACCTTTGAAGGCGGGGTTTCCAGGTTTGATGGCAAAACCTTTTCAAACTTTGGAGTTGAAGAAGGCCTGGCACACAAAACGGTGTGGGACATTCTGGAGGACAAAAACGGTAGGATCTGGATCGCGACCCGGGGAGGGCTTAGCCTTTACGACGGCAAAAATCTATTAAATTTTTACAAGGAGCAGGGACTGCCGGATAATAAACTTTCGAAGGTTTTTCAGGACTCCCGGGGCAACATCCTCATTGGAACCTGGGGTGGAGGGCTTTCTGTGATAAGGAGGGAGAAGCTTCAAAAACTTGATTTACAAAAGCCTTTTCAGAATAACTTTTTTGAAACCTTCAGCAGTACAAATGGGCTTGCCAATGATGTGGTTTACACTATTGTAGAAGATGAGGAAGGAAATATTGTTCTTGGAACCAATCTTGGCTTCACACTTATTAGGGGAGGCATCAAAACCGGTGAAGAAATAGGCAGTGCAGGTGTGGAAAACTACAACGAGAAGACGGGATATCCTATTAAAGATATAAGCAATAACTTTAGTATGATCAAAGACCGCGAAGGCCGGTTTTGGATGGGAACAGGTGACAAATTCCTTCGGTTTCATTACAAAAGCGTCTTAAGGGACAGTAGTCCACCGCGGCCTTTTTTGCAGAACCTGAAGATTGAAAATAAAGATGTAAGCTGGCACAGCCTGGCATGGTCGAGAAGTGAAGAGCAGCTGCCACAACGGGTGGATCAACCTGCATTTACAAATAATGAATTTTTACTGTTCAATAAGAAGCTAAACAGCAGGGAGCGTGATTCCATGATCAATACCTTTCAAAAAGTGCAATTTTCGGGGGTTCTTCCTTTTTACCCTGTTCCTCAAAACCTGGTGTTGCCTTACTCAAAGAATGATCTGGATCTTGAATTTGTGGGAGTGGAAACTTCACGGCCTTCGCTGGTTACCTACCAGTACAAGTTGGAGGGCTTCGATGAAACCTGGTCTCCTGTGACCAATAAAAGCCTTGCGAGTTATGGCAACCTTCCCGAAGGGGACTACACTTTTATGGTGAAAGCCGGTAATCCCGATGGAGTTTGGAGTGAACCCCTGGAATATCCGCTTGAGGTACTGCCGCCCTGGTATCGCTCCTGGACAGCCTATTTCATCTATGTGTTGTTGTTTTTAGTGCTTCTTTACTTCGTGGACAGGTACCAAACCGATCGTGTGCTTTTTAAGGAGCGTCAAAAAGCGATCAAAAGAGAGCTGGCGCATGCCCATGAAATCGAAAAGGCATATTCTGAACTTCAAACGACGCAGGCACAGTTAATTTATGCCGAAAAAATGGCTTCTCTGGGAGAGATAACGGCAGGGGTAGCACATGAGCTGCGGAATCCGCTGAACTTTGTGACCAATTTTTCTGAAGTGAGCAAAGAACTTATGACCGAAGTAGAGGAAGAACTTAAGAAAGGGGAGGTATCGCAGGCAAAAATATTAATGCGGGAGATTGAGCAAAATCTGGAAATGATCAATCGCCATGGTAAACGTGCAGATGCTATTGTCAAAGGCATGTTACAGCACAGCAGGGCCGGAAGTGGTGAAAAAGAACCCACAGATCTCAACCGGCTGGTCGAGAGTTTCGTGCGCCTGGTGTGCAACGGGCTGGGTAGTAAAAACGGATTTCATCATGTGAAGGTCGAAAAAAATTATGCCCGCGGTTTGGGTAAAGTAGAGGTGAATCCACAGGATCTTGGACGGGTTGTAATAAACCTTTTGACCAATGCCTTTCATGCAGTAGAGGAAAAAGACAGGCTACGGGAGGATGAGAACTATCATCCCCAAATCGAAATCGAGACAAAAAAAGAGGGAGATTATGCAGAAATAAGGATCACAGACAATGGCACGGGAATTCCGCAGCAGCTTCTCAACAAGATCTTTCAGCCGTTCTTTACAACCAGAAGATCGGGAGAAGGTACGGGGCTGGGCCTGTCGATTTCTTTTGATGTCGTGAAAGTTCATGGCGGAGAGATCAAGGTAGTCACTGAAGAAGGTAAGGGCAGCACCTTTATTGTATTACTGCCACTAGTGGGAGACAAGGTAAGAAATCATGGATTTGAAGAACGTACCGGTAGGACCTGAAATCTCCTGGTTTATTGCATTGCTACTTTTTCCGCAGTATCTTCGCACTTCACCATTTTTAAAGATATGAGTCTACAGGAAAAAGTAATGACCGAGATGAAGGCCGCGATGCGAGCCAAAGACAGCAATAAATTAGAGGCTTTAAGAGCAGTTAAAAGTGCAATACTTTTGGCCCAGTCAGAAACTGGCGGGAAAGAGGGGCTCTCTGAAGATGATGAGTTAAAGCTACTTCAAAAGCTGGTGAAGCAACGCCGGGAAAGTGCCGCCATTTATACCGAACAGGGACGTGCAGATCTTGCCGAGCCGGAGATAGAGCAGGCTTTGGTTATTCAGGGATTCCTGCCCGAGCAAATGAGTGAAGAAGAAGTTGCCAAAAAGGTAGATGAGATCATCGAGAGAACGGGTGCCAATGGCATGCAGGACATGGGGAAAGTAATGGGTGTAGCTTCCAAGGAATTGGCGGGAAAAGCCGATGGCAGAACCATTTCTACTATAGTAAAGCAGAAACTTTCTTAGTTTTAGCTGCTGCCGAATTTTCCTTGGGTTTAAAAGAACTTTTTATGTAAATTCGCAGCTCAATAAAGGCCCCGTGGCGCAACTGAATAGCGCATCAGATTTCGGCTCTGAGGGTTGGGGGTTTGAATCCCTCCGGGGTCACATAAAGCAGAAAGTCTGCAGCGAAAGCTGCAGACTTTTTTATTTTTCGAAAAAGCCGGAGCTTGCTCTTTGGCTTTGAAGGAAAATAAAAAAGTGCACCGCCGCCAGGCGGTGCGGACTTTCTATTTTCAGGCCGGAGCCTTAGGGAACTTTAATTCTGCCGGGGTCACTTAAAGCAGAAAGTCTGCAGTGAAAGCTGCAGACTTTTCTATTTAAAAGATTTGAGATCAAAGCTTTTATAGGAAATAGAAAAGTTGACCCGCCATGAGGCGGTGCAGACTTTCTATTTTCTGATGGGAGCCTTAAGGAACTTTGATCCTGTCAAAAAAAGTTGAGCATGCTCCACTTTTTGAAGTGCTTTTCTTATTCATACAATCCTGCCTCACTTAAAAGTTTTGACTCCACCTCTCAAAAAGGAAAAGCTGCTCTTCTGTTGGGGCCGGATTAGAATGAAGGTCATGCGTTGCCGCGTCGTACTCAATTGCAATTTTATCAAAGTATTCCTGGTAAGGAAGTTCTTTTGTCCCCTTAATATAGTTTTCAATGAAATCCCCAATTTCCGGATAGGTCATATCTGTAAGAATTTCAAAAAATTGATCATCCGGAAATGCATTTTCGGGACCATAAATCTCTGCCAATTCCAGCAATACTTCCCGAAGCCCTCTTTCCCCGTTAGAAAGCTCAAGTAGGCGGATATCCAATAATGCAGCTACCATGGCACCTCGCTGATATATGTTGTCATACTGTTCTGCTCCCTCAGTTGTATAGGAATTCAGGCTGATGTCGACCAGGCTGTAAGAATTATCATAGTATTTTTCATCAGTAATAATTTTGGACTCAAATACGCGCAATAAATAGTCTAGGCCCAAAAAACTATTTCTATAACGCATTATCCAGGCGGCCCATTCTGTAGCACCTTCGTAAAGCCAAAGATGCCTGGAGGGGGTGGGGGTGACAAAATTATAGTCTTCAATGATCTCGCTGTGTAAATTAAGTGGTGTTAGGATATGGAAAAATTCATGTGCGGCATAATATTTTATCGTGAAAATGTTCTGCTCAACTTTAGCTTCATCGATGACATGAAGAGAGCTATACGAGTGTTCAAGAGCACCTCCATAGAGTTCTTCCCCTTTAGAGTCCTCAAAGTGATAGAGAAAAGTGTATTTATCAACAGGAATTCCCTTGAGGAAAGCGTTTTCATCTTCCATAATATCATCGATCTGATCTTTAATTTCAGCCGAGGTATATACTCCGGATTCAGAATAGGTCCAGATATCGATCTCGCTTTGTCCCATTTTAATGGTGGCACTGGTAAGGTCTCCCATTAGAAAAGGCGAATCAGCAAGTTGATTATAATCTTGAGCTACATAATAGCCATTACTGTTTTCGGGTAATGCAGTTCCTACCAGCCAGTCAGAGGGCCGGTCAATGGAAACAATATATTTTTTTTCCTGAAGTCCCGTGGGATAACCCATGACTGCAAAGGTATTGATAAGGCTATGGTCCTCTTCAATAGATGTCCCGGCCATTCTATTGAAATAATCAACCGGGTTTATTTCATCCCAGGTTTCACGAATCTCATATTCAATTATTGCTGTATTGGAAGGCTGTTCCAGCTCAAATTGATTTTCAGAGATTTTTGTCACGCCCAAAGGCTCATACTGCTCATCATAGGCTTTAAAATCACTGACAAAGTTTCCAAAATTCAATTCCTCATAGGTACCCGGAGCTGTGGCAGCAAATTGAAAAACGGCATTTGCATCTGTAAGTCCATCAACAAATACACGAACTTTAAAGGTGTCTCCTGTACGATCGTTAAGGTTGATATTAAAAAAGATAGCCTCCTGAAGTGAGACTGAGGAAGGGGCCGTAGGATAATCTGGTTCAACAACCGGGTTCTCACCTTCATCGGGTGAGCAGGAAAGAAGGGTTGTGAAGCCAAAAAGAATGAACAGGTTTAAATAGCGAATATTTCTCATAAGGCTGACTTACAGTAGTTTATAATTATAAATTATAATAAATAAATTCCTAATAATCCTGTTCAGGAAAAGAATCAATCATACTGCAGCCTTTCTTTCAACCTGAAGTTGGCTCAAACAACTTCAACAGTTTCCAATAATGAAGTTGTTCTTAAGCGTCCAAAAAATTGTAAACAGAAACTCTTGTGGGGGAAATACTTTTCGGGATTTTCATCTTTTCCCGGGAGGAAAGAATTGCGAAATGCCCAATAATTATATTGTTGCCTTCAAGGAACCGGCGATTCTCAATTGGAATGGTCAAAGTGCCTTAATAACTTCAACTAAAGATCTTTTGATCCAGAAGCCCGGTTTCAGCTCACTACATAGCTGAGGGAGGCCAGAAAAATAAAAAGGATAAAAACCATAGCGTGATCCTGCCATTTTTCCCTTCTTCTTTTCATTCTTTGGCGGCAGGAGTGTTTCTTGTAGGTGCTCATCTTACTCAATTTTTAATTACTGAATTAACCTGGGAGCAATTTTTTTGTTTTAAATTAAGGAATAATCCTAATTTTAACCAAATATTGTGAGTTAAAATATTGAACCTTAACATGTTTGGGTGCTACTTGAGTAGGAACAGAGCATTAAAAAAGCATTTTCAGGTTATTATGAGCTACAGGAAAGCATAGAGCACCCCGCTTTTTGTTCGGCCCACTGCGGCCGTTTTTGCACCAGCTCCTTAAAACCTTCGGCGGCATAAGGGGATTTCATCGCCTGCTGCAGCCTCAGGATGCAACTGACATTGATTAACTTAGAAATTTAAAATCAGAATATTATTCCCAGTCCGGCATGGTGGCATTTTCAATAATCAGTTCTCTGCGGTCAATATTATCTAAATAATCTTCCATAACGTAAGGTCATAAATATCCTTTTGCGAAATTCCGTCATTTGAGGTGTTTTCGAATATTACCTAGAAGCCTCATTTGGAGAAAACTTTGGATCCAAATCGTTTGTACCATCTTCTTTCGTTCAATAGAGTAATTTCTTGTTTCCCCGGTCGACAAAGTTATAAACAAGAATAGTCTGAGAATTGAGTCT
This sequence comes from uncultured Flavobacteriaceae bacterium, assembly GCA_963739625.1. Classification (GTDB taxonomy): domain Bacteria; phylum Bacteroidota; class Bacteroidia; order Flavobacteriales; family Flavobacteriaceae; genus Salinimicrobium. The sequence continues at coordinate 38,827 of CAVUAU010000002.1, read as the reverse complement.
TCTGTAAGAATCATTTTCATAAGCCTGAAACATCGTGGGTATATAAAAGAAGATTCATCTGTCACTGAAATGATCGAGACCTCCTATGGCCCCGGTTACATTATTGAGTATCTTTTCCTGAACCTGGCCTTCAAAGTTGATCGTAAAAAGATCGGCGTCATAGCCATTACTGTTATTGGTGATCAAAGCAATGGTTTGCTCATTTTCTCCTACAGCAACTTCAGAAATGAAGTCTCCATTTGAGGTTTGGTAGATCAATTTTAAACCACCTCCAGTTGCATTGATCTTAAATAGATTTTCCATAGTTGGGATAAACAAGAGCTGAACCATCATCTGCCCAGTCGAAATCAACCTGTGCCATTTTAAAGGCATTGACAGGAATTGCAGAAGTCACTTGCTTTTGATTAGACCCATCAGGATCCATTGTGAATAGATGTGTTTCGGCTCCAACGGTTCTTAAAAAGGCTATTTTGTTGGAAGAATTGTTTTTACGGGGTCTAAAACTGTTATTGTTTCACGATGTTAATCTGAATGGCCTCTTCACCTTCCGAATCTCGTGCAAATATTACCTGATTACCATTGATCAATCGGGTAAACAAAATTCTGTTTTCCGAAACCTCAAGAGTTTTAAAGGCATAGAAAGGGCTGTACACTTCAGGATTGACTCCGTCTGATGCGCTTATTTGCCAAAAATATTGAGTGTCATATTGCAAGCCTTCAACTGTGTAGGTGGTGTCTGCAATGTCCTCTACCAAAATCACCTTTTCATCCTGGGTGTTTCTAACCTGAAGAGTATAAGTCAGCTCATCGTCATCCTTATCTGTAGCGTCCCAACTTAATTTTACAGGAACTGTCACCCCTGAGGCATTGTCTTCGGGACTTACAGCAGTGGGAATGGACGGCTGTTTATTCCCGGCCGTTTCCTTTTGCATTTCAAAAACGACTTCTACAGTAGTGTTTGCCAAAACATTTGCACCTTCAAAATTGGTTTGTAGCCCATCTTTTTTAGCCTGGATAGAATAATCTCCTGTAGGGACATTATTCAAGGTGAATTTCCCGTCTTCATTGGAGAATACGGTACTGGAAACCGGATTTGTGGAAATCTTGACGTTTGCAACAGGATCATTCGTTCCTTCTTCAACAACAATTCCTGTAATGTTTCCCAGGCCATTGTCATCAATGGTGTCTTCGCTGCATCCTGTAACAAAAAAGATCAGGCAAGAAAAAATGAAGTAGTAGGTATATATTTTCATGGGTCTATAGATTGTTCTGTTTCGTTTTATTCTTTCCGAGGTAAATATTTAAACCGGCTCCTATTAAGAAGTAATGATCATCTCTTTTTCCATTGACCCTAAGGTCCAGTTCATCGGAAAATAAGATGTTATGTTGTCCAAAGATCTTGATTCCGAGTGAGGATTTGATCAAATATTCAAAGCCTCCACCATATTGTACCTTAGGAAAATTGCTGGAAAAACCTTCTCTGTTTTGTGAATCCACAGAAAAAATATAGCCACCACCGGCGGTGACATAAGGATTAAGCTTATCAAAAGGCAACACATTAAGTTTTAAATTCAATCCAAGACCGGCAAAATTTTCATCAAACGAATTGTCATTTTTGAGGTTAAAATAATTGCCGTTCAGATTAACAGAGAAATATGGATTCAATGGCAGGTCGTACTCTAAGCTTCCCATATAACTCACCGGTTTCTGAGAATAGTCTCCGCTCAAAACAGCGATGCCGCCGTTTAGTCCAATATATCCACCGGGCTTTCTTGTAATGAGCTTACGGTTGTAAAGCCTTGTTAAGTCTGCATTGGTTTCTTCAGTATTATAATCGCCTATAAGATCTTCTTTGACGGTTTCATCTTTTGGAGACCAAAGATCATCTTCCACACCTTCAATAATGAGATTCTCTACTGCCTTTTCAATGGCTTCTTTTACTGCGAGCTGCACAGGTTCATTTCGGGTAAAACCAACTTCGGCCTCCAGTAATCTTTGGAAGTTAACGTACCGGTATAAGTTGGCATCCACAGCCTGAGACAGAATAGTTTTACTCACGTAAACATTCTTCAAGATCTTACCACTAGAGGTAGACACGGCACGTAAATAGATGGTAATGCGGTCCTGCCGGTATTGAGTGCTCCCGCCAACTCCAAAATATCTTGCTCCCATCCCGCCGGTGATGATGTTAGTGTCATAGGAAATAATTCCCCCTTCCAGGAGGACCCCGGCAAATAACAGTGGAGGAACTTGTGGTTTATTCGCTTCAGAACCCTGATATTCTTGTCGGGTAGACCTAATAATATTTCTTTCGTTAAGAAGGTTTCCGATATTTTCCCGTTCAATGGCCGTGAACCAGCCGGAATCTTCGAGGGCTTCGATAAGAATTGCGGTTGCGCCTTGTGTAACTGCGGTGCTAAAAGTGCTTCCCACCTCTGAAGCCTTGTATTGGCCTGTTAGGTCTCTAAAATTGTAAACACCCACTACTACGGGTTCTTGGGGTGGGGGTAATGATCTCAATCTTTTGGTTACCTGAGATACCTCTCCAATTCTTGCTTCGGTAACATCAACAGGTTGATTAAAATAGGTGCCGCAGGAGGTGAACAAAATCAAACACATACCTGCAGTAATCTTTCTAAAATAATTCATGTAATGTAGGTCAATTAGTTGGGGATTATGATCTGGGTTTGTTCGCCTGTATTGGTGTCTAAAATATTTATAACCAGGCCTTCATTTGACGGATAAATATCAACGGCTAAACTGCCGAATGTATACCCTCCAGCTTCAAGTTCCCCGCTGCCAAATTGTTCTGTGAATAACCTTCTACTAACCTGCCCGAGAAGCTGGGAATTGAGGCTTTGGGTAAATCGGTCTAGCTCAGACATCCGTTCACGACCAGAGGCATTGGGATCTTTGAATGAATTTTGTGCCTGTGCAGAAGCTAAAAGCCACTGAGAATTATATGGATTTCCTCCAAATGCCGGATTTTTGGGCGTATATACCAGATCTTGGGAATAAACACCACATCCCAAGAAAAGCATGGCTAGAAAAAGAAAAGTTTTCATAGATTCGAGTTAATATTTGACATCCAGTTCGTTACGGTTTTCGAGATATTCAAGGTAGCGGTTGACCTGTCGCAAAGCGATTTCGGCCTGTTCTTTTAGAAAATCGAGCCGAGGTCTGGCAAAAAATTGGTGCACCACCCTGTCTTCCACTTTAACCAGGATCCTTGTAGTGCGTCCATAACTTATGGCTTCTTCAATTTTGATCATTTTATTGGTCTTGTTGGAGCTGAGGTTGTATTTCTGGTAAAAGAAATCGTAGAAATCTTTTCCGGCTTTTGTTTTGGTATCCTCGGTTACCATTCCGATTAGATCAATACCTTCGTTTTTTTTCTGAAAAGAAGCTGAGTGTTTTTCATCCTCTTTTTTTTGTTCATTGTAGGCCTTACGGGCCGTACCAATAACATTTTCATCCTGATCGTAGAGGACAAGAAGGATAATAGTCGACGCCTGTGGATCTATGGATACTGAAGTTTGGGAAAGTTCTTTTGTCTGGAAAGGTTCAATGGCGAACCTGCCGGACTGGGTATTTTTTGATCGGTTTGCTCCTGAAGTAATGACAGAAAGCTCATAGCGAAGGCTAAAGTTTTCCTCAGTTTTGTTCTTTGCCGTACCCGTAATTTCCAGTACGTCATCCTTTGCATCATCAATAAGAATTGCAGCTTCCACCTTGGAATTAAAATTTTGCGCAGTAGCACCTATATAAAACAGAAAAACCGGTAGTAAACACCAGTATTGTAAAAATCTGTTTTTTAGAAAGTTGTAACTCACTTGAAATTGCGAACGATTATGGTTTGTGATTCTCCTTCCATTTTAAATTGCAGATCGTTGCCGATCGAATTAGAGCCATATCTCTCAAAATGATGATTGTTTCCCTTCTGAAGCAGATTGATATTGAGCTCTTGATCAGGATCCTGAGCAAAATCAAACGAATAGTTGTTATTACCGTTTTGGGAAATTTTTCCTTCTAAATTTTTGGCATTAGCCAGTAAAGAAATAATGTTTCCATTGCCATGTTGAAATATTCTAAGTTCGCTTTTCCCTGTAAATGTTAAAGAATAGATGTCATTATTATCACCAATTTGTTCAACTACAACAATACTTCCTTCATCCACTTTATTTTGTTGGTCTAGTAACAGGAAGCTATTTCTTTCAGCTTGAATGGCGTTCTTGCCGACAATACTTTGAGCTCTTAGCTTAGTTACTCCAGGAGCCAGGATTAAAAAGTAAATAAAAAAGGAGCAAAAAAATTTCATAAACCGTGAAAGTTAAGAAGAGCGGAAGTATTTTACTTCCGCTCAGAAAATATTCTAGTTGGTTTGGCTAACAGCTCCGGACTGGTAAACATTGGAAGAATTACTATTTCCACTTTGCAAAACAGTACTGGTATGATTAACATCACTAGTAAGACCGTGTTGGTATACTGTACTTGCGTTATAATCCCCGTATTGAGAAACTGAAGAGGAGTGAAGCCATCCATTTGCTTGATTTACATCGGAGTAATTTCTACTCCCGACTTGAGTGACATCAGAATCCATTGTAGACCCTCTTTGGTAAACATTACTGTAGTTAAAATTTCCTTCCTGATAAACATCAGACTCATTATGACCTCCACTTTGAAAGTCTGATGCTATGTTATTATTCCCATATTGAGATTGGTAGGAGCGGTGATCAGAATCTGACTGTTCAATTACTGCGGAGTTGCTGTTTCCTACTTGCACTTGTTGTGCATCTGAATTGTCGGTTCCTGTACCAGAATCCCATCCTGTTACATCTTGAATAATTGTTGCAGCATTATAATCTCCGAATTGTTGTTGAGAAGCTGTGTTTCCTCCATCTCCTACTACCACTGGATGATCAGTATTCTGTTGAATAAGAGCATAATTTCTACTTCCAACCTGAGTTATGGAAGCGTCGTTTTCTTCGGCCTCTTGGTTTACCCGAGCATAATCACTATCACCTTCTTGATAAATGGTGGAGGTTAAAATTGAACCTACCTGATCAACATCTGCAATATCATTATTACCATACTGGGAAACTCCACTGGTGTTTCCGGTTTGAGCAAATGTCACTGCCCCAATCATTAGCGCTGCTGCGCTTAACAATACTTTTTTCATAATAAATAAATTAAAGGTTAAAAAATTAATAAACTACACATCACTTGTTTGGGGCAAAGACATAATTCTGCACTATCAACCAGCATAGACTAACTAAAGGGGAAAAAATATTAGAGCGAAGGGATAGGACCTCACGGCCATTGCACTAACACGATGACTAAAGTATAAAAATTTGATTTACAGGGATATAGGAACTTTAAAAAATCGATTAACAGCAATACCTAGTTTTAGGTATTGGAGTTTCTCAACGCACACTGTTCTTGAAGAGAAAGGTGGTGTTAAAGTTGAGTTAAGAAAAAACAGAATTTTTCTTAATAAGTAAATTCTTACAAAAAGAAGTATAAATCTTGGTCTTTACCTTAAATCATTCATACTTCCGTAAGAATGCCCTTTCAACTTTTACTAAAAAGTTCATTAAGAGCTACAGGAAAGCATCGAGCAACCGGCTTTTTGCTCGGCCCACTGTGGCCGCTTTTGCACCAGCTCCTTAAAACCTTCGGCGGCATAAGGGGATTTCATCGCCTGCTGCAGCTTTAGGAACAGGGAATCATCTCCTTTTTCAAGCTGCTCGATCGCCTGATGCAGCTGGTAATTCCGGAGAATGATACGCGGATTGTTCCTGTTCATGATCTCTGCGGAAAGCTTTCGGGAAATGTCATTTTTGGAAAGTCTTCCAAGATACTGCTGAATAAGGTTCCAAAAATGCTTTTTTTCCGAAGCATTTAAGTCGGCATAAAAAGCAGGTTCAAAATGGCTGAAAATTTCTGCTTCGGTCATTTCCGAAGAAATTTCAGCCAATTTCCTGTAAAAGATGGTCATATCCGGCTGAATTTCAGATAAAACCTTCTCGAATTCAGAAATAAGCGCTTTATCCTCTTGCTCAACCCGGTCAAGACCCAGTTTTTTGCCCATCATTCCGTAGTAATAATTCCAGAAGATATTTTCATAAGAATTCAGCGCTTCTTCAAGTGGCTCTATGTCCTCAAAAAGCGGAGAAATGGCATTGGCGAGTTTGCCCAGGTTCCAGAAGGCCACCGATGCCTGATTGCCAAAGGCGTACCTGCGGCCGGGAAGGTCTGTGGTGTTAGGCGTGAAGTTGAGGTCGTAATTATCAACAAAAGAAAACGGGCCATAGTCAATGGTCTTGCCTAAAATCGACATATTATCTGTATTCATCACCCCGTGCACAAAGCCTACGCGCTGCCATTCGGTCATCAGGAAGGCGGTGCTGTCCACTACTTTCTTATACCATTCTAAAATGCGGTTTTCTTCAGGAGTTTCGGGAAAATAGCGGTCAATCGTCCAATTTACCAGCTTTTCCAGTTGTTCTGTTTCCCGGCGGGCAGCCAGAAGTTCAAAGTTTCCGAAGCGCAAAAAACTTTGAGAAACTCTGAGCACAATAGCGCCGGGTTCATAAGCAGCATTGCCGTTGTAAAACATGTCCCGCAACACTTCCTCTCCTGTAGAAACGAGGGAAAGGGCGCGAGTGGTGGGAATCCCCAGGTGGTGCATGGCTTCACTCATTAGATATTCCCTTACAGATGATCTTAAGACTGCACGGCCATCTGCCCGCCTGGAATAAGCGGTGGGGCCGGCACCTTTTAATTGCAGCTCAAAAATGTCATTTTTGGATTCCCATTCGCCCAGCGTAATCGCGCGGCCGTCACCTAGCTGCCCGGCCCAATTGCCAAATTGATGCCCGGCGTAACAGGCGGCATAGGGCTGCATACTTTTGGTCACCCGGTTGCCGCCAAGGATTTCTATATCTTCTTCGGAAGGATGATCAACATCTAAATTTTTAGCCAGCTCCTGCGACCATGCCAGCAGCTTTGGTGCAGCTACCGGAGTGGGAAGGGCTTTGGCATAAAGCATTCCCGGAGTTTGACGGGGAGTGCGATCTCCACTGTCATCTCCTTTGAAGCTCCTCACAAAATCACTTTTGAATTCTTTTTCCTTTATAGCCGGCATTTGGTTCGTTTTCTACTTCTTCGACAAGTTTAGTACCAAAATATAATTTCTCAAGGAAAAACCTGACAGAAAAGGCGAGCTGCTAAGATTTCTGTACGGATTTTCCTTCCGGTCTAAAATCTTATTCTTTTGAAGTCTGTAGTTTAGCTACAAAAGATGAGTTTTAAAGAAAACAGGGTAAGAATTTTCTTTAGAAAATTAACAGCTGCTTAATGAATTGATGTTCTAAAAGTTAAAGCTGAGATAAATTGTTTTTTGAACATGAACAACTACTGTACTTTTAAAAAAAATTGAAAAACGATTGTTATGACTTCTTATCAAAACAGAAACCAAATACGCACAGAGTTGCAGCGAATGCTGCCTTACCAGATCCAGGAATGTAAGGAATGTGATGAACTTCCTACTGCCTTGCATGATCTTATAAAACACAATTTCCAGGCTTCTTTTGTTTGCTACAATAAAAGGAACAATTCTATTGAAGTGGGAGTGGAAGAGCAGGAAAATGAAAATTCTTATCCAACGATCACTGTACATAAATTCGGACTTGATGAAGCAGTTTCAAAACTGAATAAGTCATTTAAAAGTTCAGATCACGATCTTCAGTTTTACGGAAGGTTACTCGCCGGCGGTTCGGTAAACAAAATTGATGAAGTGGTTTTAGTGTAAATCCCCTTATTGCAAACTACCTAAAAGTCTTTTGAATCTTCAAAAGGCTTTTTTTTTGTCCTTTTTTGAGCAGTTAGAGCTGGTCCAATTATCTTTACCGCCAATCAAAATTGTGTCATGTCTCTAAGCAGTTATATTGTTTCAAAAACCCAACTTCCGCAGAAAGCAATTGCTAAAACCTTGCAATTACTGGAGGAAGATGCAAGTATACCTTTCATTGCGAGGTACCGCAAAGAAATGACCGGAAATCTGGATGAGGTTGAGATTGGCGAAATAGCAAAGGCCAAAGCCAATTTTGAAGAGCTGGAGAAGCGAAAAAAAGCTATTCTCAAAGCTATTTCTGAACAGGAGAATCTCCCGGCCGACCTGGAGGAGAAAATAAGATTGGCCAGTGATCTTATCACTCTGGAAGATCTTTACCTGCCTTACAAGAAGAAAAGAAAGACCAAAGCCGATACCGCTCGTGAGCTGGGTCTGGAACCCCTGGCGAGAATCCTGATGGCCCAAAACACTCCTAATCTTGAAAGAGCTGCGGAAAGATTTGTGACCAAAGAAGTAGCTTCGGTGGAAGATGCTATATCCGGGGCACAGGATATCGCTGCGGAATGGATCAATGAGAACAGGTTTGTTAGGGACAGGCTTCGCAAGGAATTTGGACAAAGAGCAACTATTACTTCCGCAGTAATTAAGAAAAAAGCTGAAGAGGAAGCAGCTCAGAAATACCAGACTTACTTTGACTGGGAGGAGCGCCTGGATAGGCTGCCGTCTCACCGGCTTCTTGCTATGATGCGGGCACAACAGGAAGGTTATGTGCGGCTAAAGGTGCAGGTTAATGAAGAACGGGCCCTGGAACAGACCAGGCGGATCGTTCTAAAACCGCAGAACAATTCCTGTACTCCTTTTTTAGAGGCTGCAGTCAAAGATGCTCTTAAAAGATTACTCTTTCCTGCACTTTCTAATGAAGTGCTGACGATGGCAAAAGAAAAGGCAGATGGAGAGGCCATCAGGGTTTTTGCCGAAAATTTAAGGCAGCTCCTCCTGGCCCCGCCGCTGGGTTCTAAAAGAATTCTGGCCCTGGATCCCGGCTTTAAATCGGGTTGCAAACTGGTTTGCCTGGATGAAAAAGGAGACCTGCAGCATAATGAGACCATTTTTCCGCATCCACCACAGAAGGAAATCGCAATGGCTTCAAAAAAGGTAAAATCGCTGGTCAATGCTTATAATATTAAAGCAATAGCCATTGGGAACGGAACTGCTTCCCGCGAGACCGAATTCTTTGTAAAAAAGATCCCTTTTGACAGGGATGTTCAGGTGTTTGTGGTGAATGAAGCCGGTGCTTCGGTCTACTCTGCTTCAAAAATGGCCCGGGACGAGTTTCCTAACTATGATGTCACCGTGCGAGGTGCAGTCTCCATTGGTCGAAGACTTGCAGATCCTTTAGCCGAGCTTGTCAAAATCGATCCAAAGTCAATAGGAGTGGGGCAGTATCAGCATGATGTAGATCAAACGAAGCTGAAAACCGAGCTGGACCGGGTAGTGGAAAGCTGCGTGAACGGAATTGGAGTCAACTTGAATACCGCAAGTGCCGCCTTGCTGAGCTATGTCTCCGGAATTGGACCTGCCTTAGCTGAAAATATTGTCAATTACAGAAGTGAAAACGGGGAATTTTCCTACCGAAAGGAGCTGCTGAAGGTTCCGCGTCTCGGTGCGAAGGCCTTTGAACAGGCAGCAGGCTTTTTAAGAATTCCCGGTGCTGAAAATCCGCTGGACAATTCGGCTGTGCATCCCGAAAGTTATACGGTGGTTGAAAAAATGGCGAAAGACCTGCAGGTTGATCTAAAAGAACTGATCGGCAATAAAGAGCTGCTGAAAAAAATGGATCTTAAAAATTACATTTCTGAAACTGTAGGATTACCCACACTCAAAGACATCATTTCTGAACTGGAAAAACCGGGAGTGGATCCGCGAAAGTCTGCCAAAGTTTTTGAATTTGATCCCAATGTGAAAAGCATTTCAGATCTCCAAACCGGAATGAAACTGCCGGGAATCGTGAACAACATCACCAACTTCGGATGTTTTGTGGACATAGGCATCAAAGAAAGCGGACTCGTCCACATCTCAAAGCTGAAGAATGAGTTCGTGAGCGACGTGAATTCGGTAGTTAAACTACACCAGCATGTGCAGGTAACGGTGCTGGAGGTGGATGAGCAGCGAAAGAGGATACAGCTGTCGATGGTGGATTAAGTTCTTAGGAATTTTCAGAACTTTTGAATTAAACTCTTTCGGAAGAATTAACAACATTACCCTCCTAAAAATGACATTTTTGGCCTCAATCTTTGTAGGTTTTTTGGCTGTTTTCTCATAGGACAGGGCTTTAGTTTTCAGTAGGTTGCGTAGTTCGTCGGCAGAAGCATTGATTTTGAAGAAAAATTCATCGTCTTCTTTATCAACTGATTTTTAAGTGTTTAATTAGCTCCTGCGTACCGATGCTGTTTTAACACTGCTGTTAATGATTCTGAAAAATACGCGCAATTACTTCCCCCGCAATTAGTGTAACAGCTATCCAATTCCCTACCTGGATATCGCCATAACTTGTTCATTACTTAAAACTTATAGATATGCGTGAATTTTTACTCAAATTTACCGCGACACGCCTATGGCTGTTGCTAATGATCTTTAGCCTGCCAAACTTGATGGTGGGGCAAACGGTTACCACAGATAAAGGGGATTATTATCCGGGTGATGTTCTCGAAATGTCCGGTTTTGACTGGGAAGCTGGAGAAACTGTTGAACTTAAAATTATTGAAGAATCCCCAAATATTGGAGAATATGTTCTGTACGCTCAGGCTGACTCCGATGGGAATATCTACAATGATGAATTTATTTTTGATTGGAGTCACTTTGGAGTGGCTTTTCAATTGACAGCTACTGGATTAAGTTCGGGAAGTACAGATACCGTATCTTTTACAGATGCTGATTCTACCATTATAACAGCTAAATCACCGGGATGTGCAGGTTCAGGAACGAGTATAGATTTTTCTGCTTCTACCCCCTCTAAGAATGTTAGGTGCGTTAGGATGGAATTTCCAAACGGATTTGTGGCTTCATCTGGAACCGCACCGAGTGGATGGAATGTAAACGTCGTGAATTCAACAACCGTCGAGATCACATCTTCTGCAGATTTAACTGATATTGATTTTACCATAAGTTTTTCCGATGTTCCTTCAAGCGGATTGTACACAGTGGGGACAAAATCTGGAAGCAATTGTCCAAATAATGTAAATGGCGGCAATGAAACTTTAATAACTATAAATCAAAGTCCAAGTTGTTCAATAACCGGCACCTTAGATCCAGTTTGTCCTTCTTCTATACAAAATTTTTCTTCTCCTTCAGGAATGGACTCGTATAACTGGAGTCTTCAAAATGCTAATGGTGCTACATTTACATCAGCAACCAATGGAAAGAATGTATCTGTCCAGGCCGGGAATAATAATACATCCTATACTTTAAACCTAACAGTAACAAAAGATGGCTGCAGTTCGAATTGTTCGAATACAGTAACTGTATTAGATAACCAGAACCCCACCATTGAAACTTTATCTGCGATCAGTGTTGATGCCGATCAGGGGGTTTGTACTTATGCAAGTTCACAATTGACTGCACCTGATGCGGATGACAATTGTAGTGTAGCCAGTGTGGTTGCTACTCCTGCCATTTTGAATTTGGGAGACAATACTGTTACCTGGACAGTAACTGATGGAGCCGGTCTTACTGCTACTTCGACCCAGACAGTAACTGTAGTTGATACTCAGGATCCGACCATTGAAACTTTATCAGCGATCAGTGTTGATGCCGATCAGGGAGTTTGTACTTATGCCAGTTCCCAGTTGATTGCACCTGATGCGGATGACAATTGTAGTGTAGCCAGTGTGGTTGCTTCTCCTGCCATTTTGAATTTGGGAGACAATACTGTTACCTGGACAGTAACTGATGGAGCCGGTCTTACTGCTACTTCGACCCAGACAGTAACTGTAGTTGACGCGCAGGATCCGACCATCGAAACTTTATCAGCGATCAGTGTTGATGCCGATCAGGGAGTTTGTACTTATGCCAGTTCCCAGTTGATTGCACCAGATGCTGATGACAATTGTAGTGTTGCCAGTGTAATTGCTACCCCGGCGACATTGAATTTGGGAGACAATACTGTTACCTGGACAGTAACTGACGGAGCAGGTCTTACTGCTACTTCTACTCAGACAGTAACTGTAGTTGATACTCAGGATCCGACCATTGAAACTTTATCTGCGATCAGTGTTGATGCCGATCAGGGGGTTTGTACTTATGCAAGTTCACAATTGACTGCACCTGATGCGGATGACAATTGTAGTGTAGCCAGTGTGGTTGCTTCTCCTGCCAGTTTGAATTTAGGAGAGAACACCGTTACCTGGACAGTAACTGATGGAGCCGGTCTTACTGCTACTTCTACTCAGACAGTAACTGTAGTTGATACTCAGGATCCGACCATTGAAACTTTATCAGCGATCAGTGTTGATGCCGATCAGGGGGTTTGTACTTATGCAAGTTCACAATTGACTGCACCTGATGCGGATGATAATTGTAGTGTAGCGAGTGTGGTTGCTTCTCCTGCCAGTTTGGATTTAGGAGAGAACACCGTTACCTGGACTGTAACTGACGGAGCCGGTCGTACTGCTACTTCTACTCAGACGGTAACTGTAGTTGACACTCAGGATCCGACCATTGAAACTTTATCAGCGATCAGTGTAAATGCTGATCAGGGAGTTTGTACTTATGCAAGTTCTCAATTGACTGCACCTGATGCGGATGATAATTGTAGTGTAGCGAGTGTGGTTGCTTCTCCTGCCAGTTTGGATTTAGGAGAGAACACCGTTACCTGGACTGTAACTGACGGAGCCGGTCGTACTGCTACTTCTACTCAGACAGTCACTGTAGTTGATACTCAGGATCCGACCATTGAAACTTTATCTGCGATCAGTGTAAATGCTGATCAGGGAGTTTGTACTTATGCAAGTTCACAATTGACTGCACCTGATGCGGATGATAATTGTAGTGTAGCGAGTGTGGTTGCTTCTCCTGCCAGTTTGAATTTAGGAGAGAACACCGTTACCTGGACAGTAACTGATGGAGCCGGTCTTACTGCTACTTCTACTCAGACAGTCACTGTAGTTGACACTCAGGATCCGACCATTGAAACTTTATCAGCGACCAGTGTAAATGCTGATCAGGGAGTTTGTACTTATGCAAGTTCTCAATTGACTGCACCTGATGCGGATGATAATTGTAGTGTAGCGAGTGTGGTTGCTTCTCCTGCCAGTTTGGATTTAGGAGAGAACACCGTTACCTGGACTGTAACTGACGGAGCCGGTCGTACTGCTACTTCTACTCAGACAGTCACTGTAGTTGACACTCAGGATCCGACCATTGAAACTTTATCAGCGACCAGTGTAAATGCTGATCAGGGAGTTTGTACTTATGCAAGTTCACAATTGACTGCACCTGATGCGGATGATAATTGTAGTGTAGCGAGTGTGGTTGCTTCTCCTGCCAGTTTGGATTTAGGAGAGAACACCGTTACCTGGACAGTAACTGACGGAGCAGGTCTTACTGCTACTTCTACTCAGACAGTAACTGTAGTTGATACTCAGGATCCGACCATTGAAACTTTATCTGCGATCAGTGTTGATGCCGATCAGGGGGTTTGTACTTATGCAAGTTCACAATTGACTGCACCTGATGCGGATGATAATTGTAGTGTAGCCAGTGTGGTTGCTTCTCCTGCCAGTTTGAATTTAGGAGAGAACACCGTTACCTGGACTGTAACTGACGGAGCCGGTCGTACTGCTACTTCTACTCAGACAGTCACTGTAGTTGACACTCAGGATCCGACCATTGAAACTTTATCAGCGACCAGTGTAAATGCTGATCAGGGAGTTTGTACTTATGCAAGTTCACAATTGACTGCACCTGATGCGGATGATAATTGTAGTGTAGCGAGTGTGGTTGCTTCTCCTGCCAGTTTGGATTTAGGAGAGAACACCGTTACCTGGAGTGTAACTGACGGAGCCGGTCGTACTGCTACTTCTACTCAGACAGTCACTGTAGTTGACACTCAGGATCCGACCATTGAAACTTTATCAGCGATCAGTGTAAATGCTGATCAGGGAGTTTGTACTTATGCAAGTTCTCAATTGACTGCACCTGATGCGGATGATAATTGTAGTGTAGCGAGTGTGGTTGCTTCTCCTGCCAGTTTGGATTTAGGAGAGAACACCGTTACCTGGACTGTAACTGACGGAGCCGGTCGTACTGCTACTTCTACTCAGACAGTCACTGTAGTTGACACTCAGGATCCGACCATTGAAACTTTATCAGCGACCAGTGTAAATGCTGATCAGGGAGTTTGTACTTATGCAAGTTCTCAATTGACTGCACCTGATGCGGATGATAATTGTAGTGTAGCGAGTGTGGTTGCTTCTCCTGCCAGTTTGGATTTAGGAGAGAACACCGTTACCTGGACTGTAACTGACGGAGCCGGTCGTACTGCTACTTCTACTCAGACGGTAACTGTAGTTGACACTCAGGATCCGACCATTGAAACTTTATCAGCGATCAGTGTAAATGCTGATCAGGGAGTTTGTACTTATGCAAGTTCTCAATTGACTGCACCTGATGCGGATGATAATTGTAGTGTAGCGAGTGTGGTTGCTTCTCCTGCCAGTTTGGATTTAGGAGAGAACACCGTTACCTGGACTGTAACTGACGGAGCCGGTCGTACTGCTACTTCTACTCAGACAGTCACTGTAGTTGACACTCAGGATCCGACCATTGAAACTTTATCAGCGATCAGTGTAAATGCTGATCAGGGAGTTTGTACTTATGCAAGTTCTCAATTGACTGCACCTGATGCGGATGATAATTGTAGTGTAGCGAGTGTGGTTGCTTCTCCTGCCAGTTTGGATTTAGGAGAGAACACCGTTACCTGGACTGTAACTGACGGAGCCGGTCGTACTGCTACTTCTACTCAGACGGTAACTGTAGTTGACACTCAGGATCCGACCATTGAAACTTTATCAGCGATCAGTGTAAATGCTGATCAGGGAGTTTGTACTTATGCAAGTTCTCAATTGACTGCACCTGATGCGGATGATAATTGTAGTGTAGCGAGTGTGGTTGCTTCTCCTGCCAGTTTGGATTTAGGAGAGAACACCGTTACCTGGACTGTAACTGACGGAGCCGGTCGTACTGCTACTTCTACTCAGACGGTAACTGTAGTTGACACTCAGGATCCAACTGTATCAGTTTCCCAGGAGGAAGTTACAGCGAACACTTCCGATGATGGAACTGGAGACTGTACTGTTGCAGTAGCGATTGCTGATGCTAATTTTGGCGACAACTGTTCTGCTGATCTTGCCTGGGAGATGACCGGTGTTACTACTGGATCTGGAACAGGTCAGGTAGGCAGTCAGACCTTTAACATTGGAACTACTACCATTACTTATACAGTAACTGATGGATCTGGAGCTGAAACTCAGGATTCAATGACAGTAACGGTAACAGATGATGAAGACCCGACTGTATCTGTTGCTCAGGCAGAAGTTACAGCGAATACTTCCGATGATGGAACTGGAGACTGTACTGTTGCAGTAGCGATTGCTGATGCTAATTTTGGCGACAACTGTTCTGCTGATCTTGCCTGGGAGATGACCGGTGTTACTACTGGATCTGGAACAGGTCAGGTAGGTAGTCAGACCTTTAACATTGGAACTACTACCATTACTTATACAGTAACTGATGGATCTGGAGCTGAAACTCAGGATTCAATGACAGTAACGGTAACAGATGATGAAGACCCGACTGTATCTGTTGCTCAGGCAGAAGTTACAGCGAATACTTCCGATGATGGAACTGGAGACTGTACTGTTGCAGTAGCGATTGCTGATGCTACCTTCGGCGACAACTGTTCTGCTGATCTTGCCTGGGAGATGGCCGGTGTTACTACTGGATCTGGAACAGGCCAGGTGGAAACTCATGCTTTTAATATTGGAGAAACCACAATCACCTATACCGTGAAAGATGGATCGGGAAGAACATCAATCGATGTAATGACTGTAACTGTAACCGATAATGAGAAACCTGTAATCACACATAATGGGAATCAGAGTGTAAACAATGATGCTGGCAAATGTGGTGCAATGGTCACAGTGAGTGCGAGTGCTACAGATAACTGTTCCGTTGGTACTCCGACCGGTATGAGAAGTGACAACCTTGCTCTAGATGCGCTTTATCCAGTAGGAACTACTACTATCACCTGGACTGTAACTGATGCCAATGGTGTTGCTGCAGATCCTGTAACTCAAACTGTTACTGTAACAAACGATGCTCCGGTAATTAATAGCATCACCGGCCCAGAAGATCCTGTACAGGTAAATAGTCCTGATGGAGTAACTTTAAATGCGGTATTTAATGACACTAATTTAGAATCAGCAAGCTGGAAATTAATGACTAATGGTGCTGTTGCTTATGAAAATAGTGGACTAATAGATCCGGAAAATAAAACGATTACCGGAAATTTTGATCCCTCACCTGGAGTGTACGTGGTAGAACTTACTGTCGTAGATGCTTGCGGAAAAACTGCAACTGCACAATATGAGTATGTTGTGGTATTTGATCCCAACGGTGGTTTCGTAACCGGCGGTGGCTGGATTGAATCTCCGGCTGATGCAATGGCTTCTGGGGTTTCTGGTAAAGCTAACTTTGGGTTCAATGCTAAGTATAAAACCGGGAAGAATAATACAACTCAAGTTGATGGAAATACCAACTTCCAATTTAAGGCCGGTGATTTCCATTTTTCAAGTACCTCGCATACCGATATGGAATTAGTTATTTCCGGTGCAAAGGCCACTTACACAGGACGTGGTACAGTGAATGGAACAGGAGATTACAATTTCAGGGTTGTGGCAATAGATGGTGCTCTAACAGGAAATGGAGATAATGATAAATTCAGAATAAAGGTTTGGGCAGATGGTTCTCAAAACAATCCAATCTACGATAACCAGAGAACTAAATCTGAAAGTTCAGATGATGCCACTGAAATTGGCGGCGGTTCCATCGTAATCCATAAACCGAATGGCGGTGGCAAAAGTAAAACCGAACAACAAGCGGTGGTTGTGCAAACTCTGGAGCCAATTAACATCGTGGAATTCATGTCAATTGCACCAAACCCGGTAGTATCTATATCTACTGTTCAGATCCAGCTTAATGCCGATGCAGATGTACTTCTTGAGGTCTTTGATTATAACATGCGAAAAGTTCAGCAGCTTTATCAGGGAAAAGTTGTTGCCAATCAGGTTAAAGAAGTGAACTTTGACCGTGGCGGACTTCCAAGCGGTACTTATGTTGTGAAATTAAGTGCAAGTAATGGGCAGGTCATGAGCAAACAAGTCATTGTTAATTAGTTTGATTTATTAGTTTGGAGGAAGCCCCGGAGAGATCCGGGGCTTTTTGCTTTTAGAAAATCTCAAGGAGGATTACGGGGGTTAGTAACAGCTGAGACTATTCCTTATAAACTAACTTTCCCTTCTCAATTTTTGCCGGTTTGGTGTAAGGATGCTCTGTGGCTTTGTCTTTCCCCATAATATGTAGAACTTTCCAGCCTTCGGCTTTTAGAAAATCTGAGACCATCGAGCGATGGCAACTCCACCAAACGGCTTCAGAGCACATGATCACAGTTCTTCTTTAAAGGCGATATCTTTTAACTCCTCAATGACGCCGGTGAATTCCGGGTCTCCATGTAGTCGGCATAGCCGCGAAAAGAAGGATGCCGCCATACCTGGTTCACAGAATCTGGTTTTGCCTTACGCCTGCCGCCAAGGCTTTCAAAATGGTAGTACGAAATGTCATTTTTAGGCAATGATTCCGCCAAAGAATCCTTGTTGAATTGAGGATATTTTCGCGAGCCGGGATAGCGGCGGATATCTATCAGAACCTCAATTTGAAACGCATGCAGCCACTCCAGAAATTCCTCTAAAGAATGTGTGGAGTGCCCAATCGTCCAGATCTTTTTATAGGTTCCCATTTCGTCAAGTTATAAAATTACCGGGAGAAGATCCTTTGAGAAATCTACACATTTGTTTTTAGGAGCGAACGAACTGCTATTGTAGTAAGCCTCAAAACCGAGGATGGTCTTACCTGGCATCTAATTCTGTACCTTTAGTTCCCTGGCAATTTTTTCAGTGATGAGACCTGGCGTGGATCCTTGAATTTTCAATAAACCATTTATGTGTTTCCATGCCGCCACAAATAACACCTGCCAAATAAATTCCCGGAACATTTGTTTCCATTGTATCGGGATCGTATGAAGGAATTTTTTTGCCGTCCTCTGAAAGTTTGATTCCAATGTTCTTCAAAAATTCGAAATTGGGTCGGTAACCGGTGAGTAACAGCACAAAATCATTTTCAATAGTTTGTTCCCCTTCTTTGGAGGAAATCACCACCTCATTTTCCCTTATCTCCTTAATTTCAGCATTGAATACGGCACGTATGCTGCCTTCGTCTATCCTGTTGTCAATATCTGGCTTGACCCAATATTTTACCCTGTCTCCAATTGCGGGTCCACGCACAACCATGGTCACATCACCTCCTTTGCGGTAGATCTCCAGAGCTGCATCGACCGCCGAATTACTGGCACCTACTACTATGGTTTTTTGAGTCGCATAGTAATGAGGATCTCCATAATAATGTGCTACTTTCGGCAGGTCTTCCCCGGGAACATTGATGTAGTTGGGAATGTCATAAAAACCTGTAGCAATAATAACATTTTTGGCAGTGTAGCTTCTTTTGCCGGTAGTCACTTTATGAACCCCTTCTTCGGAAGAATCTACCTCTTTTACCTCTTCAAAAAGGTGAATATTGAGATGGTTTGAAGTGGCGATCCTTCGGTAGTATTCCAGCGCTTCCTGTTTACCCGGCTTCGGTTTGTTGCTGATAAAGGGGATATCATTTATTTCGAGTTTTTCTGAAGAAGAGAAAAAGGTCATATTGGTGGGGTAGTTGTATAACGAATTCACCAGGCACCCTTTTTCGAGGATCACATAGGAAAGACCTTTTTTCTTCGCTTCGAGTCCACAGGCAAGACCAATAGGACCGCCTCCAACAATTAAGACATCGTATATGTTACTGGAATTAGGAATTGGCAAGGGATTTTAATTCTTTAATGGTTCTTTTGGGATCATCAGATTTAAAAACAAAACTTCCGGCAACAAGTGCATCTGCACCGGCTTCTACAAGAGCAGCGGCATTTTTATCAGTCACTCCTCCGTCAACTTCTATCATAGTGGAGGCTCCGTTTTCTTTAATGATCTCTTTTAGGCGGCGCACTTTCTTATAGGTGTTTTCAATGAAGCTTTGGCCTCCGAATCCCGGGTTTACGCTCATTACAAGAACAAGGTCAATGTCATTGATCACATCGGTGAGTAGTTCGACACTAGTGTGGGGATTTATCGCCACCCCGGCTTTCATGCCTTCGGCTTTAATGGCCTGTATGGTACGGTGCAGGTGAGTGCAGGCTTCGTAATGAACGGTGAGAATATCTGAACCCAAATCAGCAAAAGTTTTGATGTAACGATCGGGGTCAACGATCATTAAATGTACATCTAATGTCTTTTTTGCATGTTTGGCAATAGTTGCAAGCACAGGCATTCCGTAGGAAATATTGGGAACAAAGACACCGTCCATGATATCTATATGAAACCAGTCGGCTTCACTGTTGTTGATCATTTCCAGATCCCGCTGCAGGTTTCCAAAATCGGCAGCAAGAACAGAGGGGGCAATAATTTTTGAGCTCATTAAATGTGATCTTGAGTGAGGTGTAAAAATAACAAGAATTCTGCAAGTGCAGGGTTAAACGCGTATTTTTAGCGTTTCAGTAAGAATATAGAGTTTATAAAGAGGTATCTTTAGGAAAACCGATAACAAAAAAATGTTGCAATGGAAGTAAAAGAAGATACCGGTAAGAAAAATTATGGTAAAATGGGCTGTTTTGTTGCTGTGATCATTCTCATTGTTCTACTCGTACTTTTCTTTACCGGAATAATAAACTACCCGTGGAACCAGTAGTAGCTTCAGGAAAATTTATTGAGAATATATTTTACTGAAGTTTGAATGCCGGGATCCAATTTTTCTACCTGTGAAGCGTAAAGATCAAGATCATTTGAAGAGTAAGTGGCTTCAAGGCTAAGAAATTGATTCTCGTAGGTGTGAAAATTTTGCACCGGAATGGTCTTTTTGAAGATGGTGATGAGATCATAATGCCTGCTGTCCTGCTTTATTTTCTCAAAGAGCTCAAGAATTAATTCTTTTTCCCCTTCCAGAACCTGAAAGAAGTTTCCATTTGAATAGAGGAGAAGCCCTGTAATATTATCATTGTTATTGTTGAGGCTGCTTAAGTGGAGAATTTCTTCTATTTCACCTTTCGCCAGGTTGGGGTCAACCGTGCTTACGTAACAAAGGGCATGTTTCATTAGCTGCTTTTGAAAAATTTCAAAATTAGGGAAACATGAAAGGTTTGAAAAATCCCGTTGCAAAAACGGTATAAAAAAGGTGAACCCCGGTAATCAGCCGGGGTTCTCATCAATCAATCAAAAAACGAACAGTTCATTTAAAACTGTTAGTCATCTTCAATAGGAGTTATCCTAAGTATGTCTTCAAGATCTTGCTTCTGGAAGTGTGTTTCAATCTCCTGATAGCTTTTTCTTTAATTTGTCTTACTCTTTCTCTTGTTAGATCAAAAGTCTCGCCAATTTCTTCAAGAGTCATAGGATGTTGATCTCCCAGTCCGAAATAAAGACGAATTACATCGGCCTCACGCGGAGTAAGAGTTTCCAATGCTCGCTCTATCTCGGTTCTCAAAGACTCGTGAAGTAGCTCTTTATCTGGGTTTGGAGATTCTCCTGAACGCAGTACATCATAAAGGTTAGAATCTTCTCCTTCTACCAATGGCGCATCCATAGATACGTGACGGCCCGAGTTTTTCATCGATTCCTTCACATCATTGATGGTCATGTCCAGCTCTTTCGCAATTTCCTCGGCACTTGGCGGACGCTCATGTGACTGCTCTAAAAAGGCGAATGTTTTGTTGATCTTGTTGATCGAACCAATCTTGTTCAGCGGCAAACGCACGATACGTGACTGCTCTGCCAGGGCCTGAAGAATAGACTGGCGAATCCACCAAACTGCATACGAAATGAATTTGAAACCACGGGTTTCATCA
The DNA here is from genome assembly GCA_963739625.1 of uncultured Flavobacteriaceae bacterium. Lineage (GTDB taxonomy): Bacteria > Bacteroidota > Bacteroidia > Flavobacteriales > Flavobacteriaceae > Salinimicrobium. Next base: position 17,708 of record CAVUAU010000002.1, on the reverse strand, counting down.
AAACGTTTTGCAGCTTTTATTAAACCTAAATTTCCTTCATTTATAAGGTCGGGAAGGGTCAATCCCTGGTTTTGATATTGTTTTGCTACAGAAACCACAAAACGAAGGTTCGCCTTTGTAAGTTTCTCTAAAGCACGGTCATCACCCGCTTTAATTCGTTGAGCTAATTCCACCTCCTCATCAGCAGTAATCAGGTCTACTTTACCAATTTCTTGCAAATACTTATCCAGCGAAGCAGTTTCACGGTTTGTAACCTGCTTCGTAATTTTAAGTTGTCTCATCTAACGTCTCCTTGGATTTTAATTATGAATAACTCTTGTAGATAGTTATACGTAAAGAGGTTTGGAAATGTTACAAGAAATAAAGATAAAAAATAAATTTTTACCAGGATTTGAATTTTGGGTAAAATAATTCTTACAACAAGCCTCTTTTTGCGTATAAAGTTCTGAATATCAAATGCAAAAAGCATTCCGCCCTTGATGGGAGTGGGAAATAGGATCATCTTTCGGAAAGGTCAAAGAGTTTTGGAATGAAAGATCTTTCATTCTGAAAAATAAAAACGCCCCGTAAAAACAGGGCGTTCTAAAAATCTATTGAGGACTTATTTAGTCTCTGTTCTCGCGATTACCACGATCTCTGTTTCCTCTTGACCTGTCATCACGACCTCCACGATTGTCGCGATCTCTTCCACCGTCGCGGTTTCCGCCGTCACGACCGCCTTCGCGTGGTGGTCTTGGAGAATAGCCTTCAGGTTTTTCCAGTAAAGCTTTTCTTGAAACTTTAGGCTTTCTCGTTTTTGGATCCATTCCGAAGTATTTCACGTCGATCACATCACCAACATTTACAACATCGGTAACATTATCTGTGCGTTCCCAGGCAAGTTCAGAAATGTGAAGCAATACCTCGTTTCCTTTGGCTTCCATGTATTCTACAACGGCACCAAAATCAAGAACTTTTACAACTTTTACTTCGTAAACGCTTCCAACTGTAGGTTTGAAGGTGATCGCCTTGATGCGTTTTTTCACTTCATCAATACCATTCTGGTCAACACCAAGGATCTCGATAACTCCCATATCTTCGACTTCTTCGATCACAATGGTAGTTCCGGTTTCCTTCTGCATCTCCTGAATAACTTTTCCACCAGGCCCAATCACTGCACCGATGAATTCTCCAGGAATCTCAACTTTCACCATTTTAGGAGCGTGAGGTTTCACGTCTGCAGCAGGTTGTGCGATAGTTTCAGTTATTTTATTAAGGATATGCAATCTTCCTTCACGGGCTTGTTTTAGAGCTTTCACAAGGATCTCATAAGAAAGTCCCTTGATCTTGATATCCATTTGACAGGCAGTAATACCATCGGCAGTACCTGTAACTTTAAAGTCCATGTCTCCCAAAGCATCCTCATCTCCAAGAATATCTGAAAGTACTGCGAAATCTTCTCCCTGAGAGATCAATCCCATTGCAATACCCGAAACCGGCTTCGTTAGCTGCACCCCGGCATCCATTAATGCCATTGTACCCGCACAAACAGTCGCCATAGAAGAAGAACCGTTAGATTCCAAAACTTCAGAAACTACACGAATTGTATATGGAGAATCATCCGGCACCATTCCTTTAAGCGCTCTTTGAGCAAGGTTTCCATGACCAATCTCACGTCTTGAAGTTCCCCTAATAGGGTAGGCTTCTCCTGTTGAGAAAGGAGGGAAGTTATAGTGCAGGTAGAAAGTCTCTTCTCCCTGGAAAGTTGGCAGGTCAACCTGGTTGGCTTCTCTTGAAGTACCAAGAGTTACAGTGGCAAGCGCCTGTGTTTCTCCCCTTGTAAAGATCGCAGATCCATGGGTTGAAGGTAAATAGTCAACTTCACACCAGATTGGACGAATCTCGTTAGTTTTTCTACCATCAAGACGAATTCCTTCTTTAAGCGTAAGGTCACGAACCGCCTCCTTATGAACTTCTTTAAAGTATTTGGAGATCAAGGCTCCATTTTCCTCCTGCTCTTCTTCTGAAAAAAGGGCTTTTACATCTTCTTTTATTGCTGAAAAAGCATCGCTTCTTTCATGTTTGCTCAACGCCTGTTTGGCAACATCGTAAACTTTTTGATAAGCAGCATCGCGAACTTTTTTCTTGATGTCTTCATCTGTTTTTGCTACTTCGTACTCACGAGTTGGTTTTTTTCCAATCTGCTCGATGAGTCTTGTTTGCGCACGACATTGCTCCTTGATGGCTTCATGAGCGAATTTAATGGCATCGGCCATTTCCTCTTCAGAGCATTCGTCCATTTCGCCTTCTACCATCATCACAGAATCTTCGGAAGCTCCGACCATGATATCAATGTCAGCTTCAAGAAGCTGGCTGCGGCTTGGGTTAATAACAAACTCGCCGTTGATGCGGGCTACACGTGCTTCTGAAATTGGCGCCTCAAAAGGAATGTCACTGAGCTGGATAGCTGTAGATGCTGCAAGTCCTGCAAGAGCATCTGGCATTACTTCTTCATCATGAGACATCAACTGGATCATCACCTGAGTCTCAAATTTGTAATCTGATGGGAAAAGCGGGCGCAAAACGCGGTCCACCAATCTCATAACAAGGATCTCTTCGTTGCTAGGTCTTGCCTCACGTTTGAAAAATCCGCCTGGGTAGCGGCCTGCGGCTGCAAATTTTTCGCGATAATCGAGGGTCAATGGAAAGAAATCCATTGTGGTTGGGGTATAAGAAGATACGACAGTACAAAGTAGCACTGCATTTCCCATTCTTAATTCTACCGATCCGTGGGCCTGTTTGGCCAGTTTTCCGGTCTCAAGGGAGATCGTCCTTCCGTCTCCCAGGTCAATGACCTCTTTAAATGTTTTTGGAATCATAATTTTTTTGGTTCTACCTGCTTTTTCAGGTTGTTAAACAAAGGTCTCCCGTGTTAAGGGAAAGTTGTGTTGTTGTTGGGTTGTTGTAAGACCAATGAAAAACTGCCTTTTTGACCATTGATTCTCCAATGGTCACAGGAATAATTGAGCTTTTACCAAGTCTGAAATAAAAATTTCAGGTCAAAAATTTACACAGAATTTTCTCAGAAAAAGAGGAAAAACCATTAAAATTTGTAAAAGTCGATGTATTGCAGAAGAAAACGGATAAAAAAAAGGGGCGCGAAGCCCCTTAATATTATTTTCTTAATCCTAATTCTTTAACGATCGCACGATACCTCATGATATCCTTCTTCATTAAATAATCCAGCAGGCTTCTTCTTTTACCTACTAACATTACAAGTGACCGCTCTGTATTATAATCTTTACGATTCTTTTTTAAGTGCTGTGTCAAATGTTCAATACGGTGAGTGAACAACGCGATCTGCCCTTCAGCAGAACCTGTATCATTCTTCCCTTTTCCGTGTTTTGCAAAAAGTTCTTCTTTTGCTTCTTTAGTTAAATACATTCCAATATTAATTTTAATGATTTTTATGTATTGACAGCTTTTCTGCCAGGCGGCAAATATAATACTTTCTTATTTACCTGCTACCTTTAAAGGCATTTTTTAATCTTCTGATAATCAGAGCTATTTTTAAGCTCTCAAAGGCTGGTTCAGGATAAGGTCAATATACTGGTTTACCTTGTCTTTCAATTCTGACCGTTTCGTGATAAAATCCAGGAAGCCATGTTCTTTCAAAAACTCTGAAGTTTGAAAATCTTCCGGCAGGTCTTTCCCCGTGGTGTCTTTAACCACACGCGGTCCTGCGAAACCAATAAGGGCTCCCGGCTCTGCAATGTTGATATCTCCTAACATGGCAAAAGAAGCGGTTGTTCCTCCCGTTGTAGGATCTGTACAAAGAGAAATGTAAGGGATCTTAGCATCTGCCAGTTGAGCCAATTTTGCTGAAGTTTTGGCCAGCTGCATCAAAGAATAAGCTGCTTCCATCATCCTGGCACCACCAGATTTCGAAATGACCATCAATGGGAGTTTGTGCTCCAGTGCATAATCTGCTGCACGGGAGATTTTTTCTCCAACAACAGCTCCCATAGAGCCACCAATGAATTTAAAATCCATACAGGCAATAACGAGTTCCTTTCCTTTAGATTTTCCTACTGCAGTCCTTACGGCATCTTTCAAGCCTGTCTTTTCCTGGGCAGATGCCAACCTGTCTGTGTACTTCTTGGTATCCTCAAAATTCAAAGGATCTTTGGAAGTAAGGTTTTTATCCAGCTCTGTGTACTTGTTGTCATCGAAAAGGATCTTGAAATATTCGTTACTTCCAATTCTCACATGATATCCATCCTCTGGACTCACATAGAAATTCTTCTCCAGCTGTTCTGCATCTACGATTTTCCCCGTGGGAGATTTGTACCACAAACCCTTTGGAACATCCTTCTTGTCTTCGGTTGCTGTTTGTATACCTTTTTGTGTTCTTCTAAACCAAGCCATTGCATTTGGATTATGAGCTTTCAGCCTTTCAATCGCTGAAATCCCAGGTTACTGCTACAGTGTATTTACATTATTCAGGTCTTCAAAAGCCTTTTTTAAACGCGCTTTAAAGGTCAATTCTCCTTCACGAACCCATTTTCTTGGGTCGTAATATTTTTTGTTTGGGGCTTCGGGACCTTCAGGGTTACCAATCTGAGACTTCAGGTAATCTTTTTTCTCGCCCATATAATCCCTTATTCCTTCGGTGTAGGCGTATTGAAGATCTGTGTCAATATTCATTTTGATCACACCATAACCAATCGCTTCCCTTATTTCTTCAAGAGTAGAACCGCTTCCGCCGTGAAAGACAAAATCGATAGTGTTTTCTCCAACTCCATATTTCTTTGAAACGTGATCCTGAGAATTTTTCAGAATAACAGGAGTTAATTTTACATTACCCGGTTTGTAAACACCGTGAACATTACCAAAAGCTGCAGCAATGGTGAACTGGTCACTCACTTTGCTTAATTCTTCGTAAGCATATGCAACTTCCTCTGGTTGTGTGTAAAGTTTGGATGAGTCGATATCTGTATTGTCAACCCCGTCTTCTTCTCCACCGGTAACACCAAGTTCGATCTCCAAAGTCATACCCATTTTGCTCATGCGCTCCAGGTACTTTTTTGAAGTTTCGATGTTTTCTTCAATAGGCTCTTCGGAAAGATCCAGCATGTGTGAGCTGAATAAAGGCTTTCCAAACTGCTCAAAATGTTTTTCACTGGCATCTAACATACCGTCGACCCATCCTGTCAATTTCTTTGCACAGTGGTCTGTGTGAAGAATAACGGTAGCTCCATAAAGCTCTGCCAGTTCATGAATATGTTTAGCACCGGCAATCGCACCTGCGATGGCAGCTTTTTCATTTTCATTTGAAAGACCTTTTCCTGCGTTAAATTGTGCACCTCCATTAGAAAATTGGATGATTACAGGAGAATTTAACTCGGCTGCAGTTTCAAGAACTGCATTTATTGTGCTTGAACCTATGACATTTACCGCAGGTAATGCGAACTTTTTACTTTTTGCATATTTAAAGATTTCCTGTACTTCTTTTCCTGTGGCAACGCCTGGTTTTATATTATGGCTCATAAATTTTATTTTAGGATAACAAAAATAAGAAATTTTGTTGGCTTAGAAAGGATAATTGATCCCCACGTTAAATACCGCGTTAGGCAGGTTATAATCGGTAAACCAGCGATTTCCGGGTTCTCTGGCCGGGTCATAGGTTTTAAACCCAATATCAAACCGAAGCACGAAGAAATCAAAGTCATAACGCAAGCCAAATCCGCTGCCAATAGCCATTTCCTGCAGGTCTGAAAAAGAGGTAAAAGTTGAGGCTTCTTCCTCTACCACATCAAGAACGTTCCAAATGTTCCCGGCGTCAACAAAGACGGCACTGTTAAGATCACCAAAGAGGTTATAGCGGAATTCGGCACTTAATGCAATTTTCATGTTCGCCTCGTTGAACTCATTCCTGCCACCACTGCTTCCCGGCCCCAGGTCATAGGGTTGCCATGCCCTGTTGTCGTTAGGGCCGCCGGCAAAGAAACTTCTAATAAAAGGAATACTGTTAGAGTTGCCGTAAGGAATGGCTATCCCGCCAAAGGTGCGAATGGCAAAAACATTTTCACTGCCCAGGTCCCAGTGTTTGATGTAGTCTATTTCCGTTTTTACGTATTGTGAAAAATTCACTCCGAAGATGCTGTAGCGTCCATCCTGATCCTGCTCTAAATTTGCCACTTTTGAGACCGCAGAAAGAAGATTTCCTGCAGTTTCCAGTTTTACCCGAAGTCGGGAAAAATCTTCATCATATATATTTTCTTTCTTATTGAGGATATAGGAAAAGTTAGTGGCAAAAATGAGATTGTCTTCTGTGAGCCTGTTTTTTCTCTCTCGAATGTCATTCAAAAGCTGAACCTGATTCCTGGTGAGATCATTCACTTCGCCTAAACGGGTTGACTTTAAAAAGGCATTGGCACCTTCGGGAATGATCAGGCTGCGAGAGCCATCCTCGTTTAGAACGAAGTAATCTTCATTTGTAATAACATTTTCGGCAGTTGCAATTTCATTGAGTTCCTGGTAAGAATTGCGGTAGACATTAAAATAGTTGTCTGTATTAAGATTTCTTATGTACTGGATATTCACCAGATCTAAAAGATGTGTCAGGTTTTTTGAAGGCAACCAGCGATAGTTCATGATTGCAGTAAGACTTTGTTTGTCCAGCCCAATATTGGTTTGCGTGCTCGCACCTAAACTCAAGTTCGTGAACGGGTACATATACTTTGGGATAAACCTTTCTGTAGAGACAGGAAACAGGATCCTTGGGAGTGACAGGTTGATATCCGCACCAAGTTCTGTAATATCAAAGAACCTGTCGGCATTATTTGCTGCATCTTTTGAAGAACCAATACTTCCGCGGGCAGAAAGCTCCAGGATTTCTGCTCCCCTAAATACATTTCGGATGAGTAAGCTTCCGCCAAAACCAATCCCAACCCTTTGAATATTGCTTTGAGAAACATCAAATTCAAAGCCCAGGGAATATTTTGGGCGGGCAGTAAGGAAAATGTTGGCAATAAGATCTAGTCCCTGTGCTGTCTGCCGGGTCTTCCATATATTGAATGTTGGGATATTTGAATACCCTAAGCTGGTTGAGGCGGTTGTATGTCAAGCTTCGTTCATCATCAGAGTATACAGTTCCGGGATTGATAAATACAGCGTTAGTCAAAGCTTTTGGCCGGTATTTGAGTTTTTCAAAACTGTAAATGTGATAGCCTTCGTTAGAAGCGGTATCTGTAATGGGCGCATTGCGGTTGTCAAAAGTGTAATCTGGAAAAATATTCACCCGGCTTATCTGGTGAACCTTAAAAGGAATTCGGGTGGGATTACCATCAATCGTCGCCTGTCGGTTTTGAATGATCACGGCAGTATTCACCTTGTGATCTGTACCTACGGTGTCGGCTTCAAAGCTTATATACTCCTGTTCAAAATGATAAAGCCCGTTGTTTCTGAAGAGACCCGTTAACCTTTCCCGCTCAGCACTAAAATCTGAAGTCTCATATTGCTCCCCAGACACTATAGCCGAGTTATTTTTGTGGACATCATAGATTGAATCTGCAACGATAGAGGCAATTCTGGTGGTAAGGGAATCTATTTTGTATGGCTTTTTTGGCGAAACAAAATAATTGATAATCGCCCGCTTCTTTTTCTTCGGAATGATCTCGTAGCTGGTTTCAGCGTCAAACCAGCCGTTATTCCAGTACCAGGCTTTTAATCTTTCGGCAGATTTCTTCGTAAGTTCCTCCTTGATAATAGCGGGTGGCTCTCCCGTTTCCATTAACCATTCATTGATGTTGGTATAGATATTTCCCAGTCGAACAACCTGCTTTTTAGAGAGTACAGCCGCCAATCTTTCCTCTCGCCCCGGTTTTTTGTGCAGCCATTTTTGAAAAGTAGAATCTGGGGTGGGATTCGCAAGGTTAAAAAGATAAAGCTGAAGTGGAAGCCCTAGAAACTTTTGATTTGGCTCCTGGTAGAGCTGATTGTAGATTTGATTGTTGGAAGTTTCCTCGCCATCTACATAAATGGTATTCCTGGTAAGCAATTTTTCATCACCCGGAACTCTTTTGACCGCATTACACGAATAAAGAAGAATAAGGATTAAAATTAATGATATTTTTGTTCCGAATTGTCTCAAGTAATGGATTTAAAAGTCATCAAAAGTACAACTTTGGTATGTTTAGCAAAAGCCAAATTAAATTTATAAAAAGCCTGACGCAGAAAAAGCACAGGCAGGAGCAACAGCTGTTTATTGTGGAGGGGAAAAAAGCGATTTCTGAATTGCTTTCTTCTTCACTCAAACTGCATTTCCTTTACACTACTGAAGATGTTTTTGACGCTCCCTCAACAAAGACCGAAATTATTTCTTCGGAAGATCTTAAAAAGATCAGCCAGCTTACTACTCCGCAGACGGCCCTGGCCGTCTTTCATATTCCTGAAGTTACCTCCCCGGCATTAAAGGGTTTGATATTGGCGCTTGATGAGGTGCAGGATCCCGGTAACTTGGGGACAATCATTCGGTTGTGTGACTGGTTTGGAATAGAGAACCTTGTTTGTTCAAAAGGAACTGTAGACTGTTATAACCCAAAGGTGGTGCAGGCAACAATGGGTTCTATAGCGCGGGTAAACATTATTTATACAGATTTGGCAGACTTTTTAAAACTGGCAAAAAAAGAGCTGCCCGTGTATGGCGCATTCCTGGAAGGTGATAACGTTTATAGGGAAGAGTTGACAGCAGAAGGAGTGATCATCATGGGGAATGAGGCCAGGGGAATTTCAGCTGAAGTTGAATCTTTGGTGACTAAAAAACTGCTTATCCCACAATTTGGCATTCTTCAGGAGACAGAGAGTCTTAATGTTGCTACTGCAACAGCTATTTTTTTAAGTGAATTTTCGAGAAGGAGTCTTACTGGAAAGGTAAAGTTTAGGAATACTCCGCGGGAAGACATTTTATCTACATTGGAAGTGAAGATGCTGTTGGGATTGTCATCGCGAACCAACTCATCATTTATTGCAAAAATTCCTCTCAATGATGGCGTGAATTTGAAGTAGTAAAGATAGAGATCTATCCCAAACCCAATCTCATAATAGTAGGAGTTGGTGGTCATTCTAAACTGCCCATCGTAATTATCATCCGGATTGTTTTCATTACTCGAAAGATTGAGAGAGGTTGATACTCCCCCCACTACAAAAGGTTTGAAGTTGTTGATCCTCTTGGTAGAAAACTTCAGCAAAAGAGGGACGTGCACGTAAGTCGAGTTTATTTCTCTAAAAGAATCACTGTCGGCTTTAAAAAACTGGAAATTGATCCTGTTAAACGATACCCCCGGCTCCAGTCTTAGATCCAGGTATTCGCTTAGACGCAAATTCCCCACCAAACCAACATTAAAACCAATGGTGTTGTCTACAGAAAAATCTTTTCCTGTTGGCAGCGACTCGCTATATAATCCTTATAGTCAAAATCGAAATCGTAGGTATTAAAACCCAAAAAGTAGCCATAAGACCATCTCTGTTTGTCAAAATTGGGATTATTGATGACATCTTCGCCTGAAAAAATCTGGCTTTTGGCGGGTAAGGCGAAACACATCAAGGCAATTACTGCAAAGATTCTTTTCATAAAACTATTTTGAGGCAGTATAAATGGTTGCTACTCCAAAAGTCTGCGGCTTGTTTTCTACATTAGTAAACCCAATTTTCCTCAAAATATTGTTGAACTGCTCTCCATGAGGAAAGGCAGCCGCACTTTCGCTTAAATAGGAGTAGGCCACTTTGTCTTTAGAAAACATTTTTCCAATTAACGGTAGCATATTTTTTGTGTAGAAGTGATAGCCTTGTTTAAATGGAAAATTAGTGGGAACAGAAGTCTCTAAAACAGCAAAAATTCCTCCCGGTTTGAGCACACGGTAAATTTCTGATAAGCCTTTTTCGAGATTTTCAAAATTACGTACCCCAAAAGCTACTGTTATTGCATCAAAATGATCATTTTCAAAAGGAAGGTCCTCAGAATCTCCCTGCACCATTTTAATCTTTTTATCAAGCTGTCTCTCCTTTATCTTTTTCCGGCCTACAGAAAGCATTCCTTCTGAAAGATCCAGGCCAATAATTTCTGATGCCCCGGTATCAACCAGACTTATGGCAAGATCGCCTGTTCCAGTCGCAATGTCTAAAACAGCATCGGGATTGGTCTCGGCAACCATTTGAATGAGGTTTTTTCTCCATTTAACATCGATTCCGAAGGATATTACCCGGTTAAGACCGTCGTAATTATCAGAAATATTGTCAAACATTTTCTCAACCTGTTGCTTTTTGTTCAGGGTGGAATCTTTATAAGGAGTGATCTTTTTTGACATACTCAGATTTTTGCCAAAGATACGAGTTTATCTGCCAATTCCCTTTTTGAAAGCTCGATTTAGACGGCCGGCGAAGCAGTTTTGTATTGGTCGAAATAATGTAACTTTGATAGAAATCGAACCTTTGGTATGCGAATAATAATTGCCGGTGCCGGTGAAGTAGGATTTCATCTCGCTAAATTACTTTCTTTTGAAGCTCAGGATATCACCCTTATCGACAACGACAGGGATAGCCTCTACTATGCAGATGCCCACCTGGACATTCGCACGGTCAAGGGAGACGCGACTTCCATTAAGATTCTAAAAGAGGCACAGGTTAAAGACGCCGATCTTGTTATTGGGGTCACCAGCAGTGAGACCACAAACATTACCGTTTGTGTGCTGGCTAAACAATTGGGAGCAAAAAAAACAATTGCCCGTATAGCAAATACTGAATTTCTCGAAAATAAGGAGGAGATTGGATTCACCCGTTTTGGAATTGATGAACTCATTTCGCCTGAAGCACTGGCAGCTAAAGAAATTGAGCTCCTGTTAAATCAAACAGCCTTCAATGACACCTATGAGTTTGAAGGTGGTGCACTTACGATGGTAGGTCTTAGCTTACCTTCTTCTGCGCCTTTTGTGGGGAAATCTGTAAAGGAGACGGCAAGGATATTTCCCGAGATCCACTTTATGCCAATCGCTTTGAGACGCAATGGTCTTCAGGATACCGTGATTCCCCGTGGGGACACCATTTTTCAATCGGGAGACCAGGTTTATTTTATTACAACTAAAGGTGGGGTGAGCAACCTTTACAAACTTACCGGGAAAGTGCGCCAGGAGATGAAGAATGTAATGATACTTGGAGGCAGCAAGATAGGGCGGAAAACTTCAAGGGATCTTTGCAGGAAAAAAATGAATGTGAAGCTCATTGAGAGCAATAAGGCTACTGCTTATGACCTCGCAGATGAACTGCCAAAGGCGTTGGTCATTCATGGGGACGGTCGCAATGTAGAACTGCTCGAGGAGGAGAATATACAGGACATGGATGCATTTATTGCAGTTTCCGGAAATTCTGAAACTAACATCATGACCTGTTTAATGGCCAAATCCAAAAAGGTCAAAAGAACGATTGCTTTGGTTGAGAATATGGATTACTTTCAGTTAAGCCATTCAATAGGAATAGACACCCTCATCAATAAAAAGCTGCTGGCGGCCAATAATATCTTCAGGTACGTAAGAAAAGGTGAGGTGGTTGCTATTACTAGGCTCAATAATATGGAGGCTGAGCTGTTGGAATTCGTTGTGAAACCTTCTTCTAAGGTGTGTAACAGGCGGATCATCGACCTCAATTTTCCCAGGGCTGCAATTATTGGTGGTATTATAAGGGAAGGAGAAGGCCAGATAGCTTTGGGTAACTTTACCATAAGGGCAGGGGACAGGGCAGTTATCTGCTGCCTGCCTGATGCCATTCAAAAAGTAGAAAAACTCTTCCTGTAATGCCAAGATTGAACCTGCCCATTATCGCGCACATCATGGGATTATTGCTTGCCTGCAATGGAGCATTCATGCTCCTGGCGTCTCTGGCGAGCCTGTATTATGGGGAAGATGCTGTCACGGGGATCTTTGTGGCGGCAGTACTCTGCATTTCGGCGGGGCTTGTTCTTATGTTTCTCACAAGAATGCACCAACGGGAAGTTAAGAAAAGAGACGGTTACCTCATTGTGAGCCTGGGGTGGGTTTTAATGGCCTTGAGTGGCACTTTACCTTATGTACTTACCGGAAGCATTCCCTCGTTTACAAATGCCTTTTTTGAGACCATGTCCGGTTACACCACGACCGGGGCAACCATTCTAAACAATATTGAAGCCATACCCAAAGGGGTGCTTTTATGGCGCAGCCTTACCCACTGGATTGGAGGAATGGGTATTATCGTGCTGGCGGTAGCCATTTTGCCGCTTCTGGGAATTGGCGGGATGCAGCTTTTTGCTGCGGAAGCTCCAGGCCCCAGTGCCGATAAACTTAAACCGCGTATTACCGATACTGCCAAGCGGCTGTGGTATATCTATGTTGGCCTTACTTTAGCCGAAACCCTTCTACTCAAATTGGCAGGAATGGGTTTTTATGATGCCCTTAATCATTCTATGGCTACGATGTCTACAGGGGGATTTTCAACAAAAAATGCCAGTCTCGCCCATTGGAACCACATGCCCGCGGTACAGTACATTGTGATCCTTTTTATGTTTTTGGCAGGTATGAATTTCGTGATTAGCTACTTTGGGTTCAAAGGAAAATTCCGGAAGGTTTTTCGGGATGAGGAATTCAGGTGGTACAGTTATTTTGTCATCAGTTTTGCGCTCATTGCATCTTTGGTCATCTTTTTTGTGGCAGATTTTACTATCTCCTCTGTCGAACATCCCATGGTGCTGGGACGCCTGGAAAGTTCTTTTAGGCATGGATTGTTCCAGGTAGTTTCGGTCGTAACCACCACCGGATTTGTTTCAGCAGATTATACGCTTTGGGCGCCATTTTTGACAGTTTTTTTCTTCGGAATTTTCTTCCTGGGAGGGTCGGCAGGTTCAACGGCCGGTGGGGTAAAGGTCATGAGGCATGTGATCATGATTAGGAATGGGATCACAGAATTTAAACGCACTTTACATCCAAATGCTGTGCTGCCGCTCCACTATAACGGAAAAAGCATCAGTAAAAAGATCGTTTTCAACATTCTTGGATTTTTTATCCTTTACATGCTGTTCTTTATTATTGGCGCAGTGGTTCTGGCTGCAATGGGAATTGATTTTGTGACCGCACTTGGCGGCGCAGCCTCTTCTTTAGGAAATATCGGTCCGGCTTTCGGATTTTTGGGCCCTGTTGAAAATTACGATGTACTTCCATCGGCCGGAAAATGGTGGTGTGCCTTCCTGATGTTCATCGGAAGGCTGGAGCTATTTACCGTTCTTATCCTGTTCACACCGTTCTTCTGGAGAAACCGCTAGTTTCAGTGCTCAGTGCTCAGTGCCCAGTGTTCAGTGTTCAGCAAAAGCGGGAAATTTATTGTCTCGCAAAAATGCCTTTTTTGACAGGTTATATTTTCTGAAGTTTCCGTGGATAAACGATATCAAAAAAGAGGTGTCTAAAATGTCATTTTTGACACCTCTTTTAGGATTCCTTCCAAAGCTAAAAAATAAAGCCCTTTTTCAATAGCTTCTGAAAAAGGGCTTTTTGAGACTTTATTATTCCGAAGTATTAAGCTTCAGAAACAGCATTTTTGATCCTCTTCATGGCTTCCTCTATTTCGGCTTCACTTGCCGCATAAGAAAGACGGATGCAGTTGGGGCTGCCAAATGCTTCTCCCGTCACCGTTGCCACCAATGCTTCCTCTAACAGGAACATTGAAAAATCTGTAGCATCGTTGATCTTATGGCCTTTCAGGGTTTTTCCGAAGAAATAAGGAGATATCCGGGAACACGTAAAAAGCACCTTCGGGTTCTGTAATTACAAAACCTTCTATCTCCTTCAAAAGGTCAATAATAAGGGTTCTTCTACTCTTGAAGCGGTCGATCATGTACTGGATCTTGCTCACCGGCGCCTCAAGTGCAGTGATGACGGCACGTTGGGCGATACAATTGGCGCCGCTGGTAATTTGCCCCTGCATCTTGTTACAGGCGCGTGCGATCTCTGCGGGACCTCCAATATACCCTATCCTCCAGCCGGTCATGGCAAAAGCTTTTGAAACTCCGTTGACGGTGACCACACGGTCGTACATATCATCAAACTGAGCCATTGAAAAATGCCCGCCCACGAAATTTATATGTTCATAGATCTCATCGCTCACCACGATAATATCAGGATATTTTTGAAGTACATCGGCCAGGGCTCTCAACTCCTCTTTGCTGTAGACCATCCCGCTGGGATTACAGGGAGAGCTGTACCAAAGCATTTTAGTCTTAGGAGTAATTGCTTCTTCCAACTGCTGCGGGGTCATTTTAAAATCGTTTTCTACCGTGGTTTGAACTTCCACGGGCACACCTTCGCCAAGTTTTACTATTTCGGCATAGCTCACCCAGTAAGGGCAGGGGAGGATCACCTCGTCGCCTTCATTGAGCATGACCATGGCCACATTTGCCAGTGACTGTTTTGCACCTGTAGAAACAACGATCTGTGAGCGATCGTAGGTAAGGTTATTATCGCGTTTGAACTTGTTGATGATAGCATCTTTAAGTTCAACATAACCGTCTACGGGGGTATATGAATTATAATTCTCATTGATAGCTTCAATGGCTGCCTCTTTAATAAAATCGGGAGTGTTAAAATCGGGTTCTCCCAGGCTAAGGCCAATAATGTCTTTTCCTTCGGCTTTAAGTTCCCTCGTCTTTGCGGCCATGGCAAGAGTTTGGGAGGTGGACATGCTATTGATTCGATCAGATAGTTTATACATAGATAGTGGTTAGTTATTTAAGCTGAAATTGCCGGCTTTGCGCCCATTTGCTTGAGGTGTTGGAAATGTGCTGCAATAGCTGCGGTCATAGTTTGGTATTCGTTATACGGCAACTGACATTCCATTGCAGTTTCCCGCACAATTTTAGACAATTTACTGTAATGAATGTGACTAATGTTCGGAAAAATATGGTGCTCTACCTGATGATTTAGTCCGCCGGTAAACCAGTTGATCAATTTGTTGCGGGTAGAAAAGTTGACCGTTGTGAACAATTGATGAATGGCCCAGGTATTCTTCATTGAACCGGTATTATCGGGTAGCGGCATATCGGTCTTTTCAACCACGTGTGCCAGCTGAAAAACAATGCTCAGGATGAGTCCGGCAGTATAGTGCATTACAAAAAAGCCGATAAGGATCTTCCACCATGCTATCGAAAGGATTAACATGGGAAGGATGATCCAGATCGAAATATAGATGAGTTTTGTGATTGCCAGGATGCTCCACTGTTGTACCGGGCTTGGCATTTTTCCGTAGGAAAGTTTTTTGGTAAGATACCTTTTTGTTTGCTTAAAATCAACAGTAAGGGCCCAGTTGAAGGTAAGCAGGCCATATAGAAATACCGAATAGTAATGCTGAAATCTGTGAAAAGGCCGCCATTGTGCATGTTCAGTAAACCTAATGATCCTTCCGGCATCCAGATCTTCATCATGACCGTGAATATTGGTATAAGTATGGTGAAGCACATTGTGTTGTACCTGCCAGTTATAAACATTTCCCGCCAGGACATAGATGGTGCCTCCCATCAACTTGTTTATCCAATTTTTTGATGAATAAGAACCGTGGTTCCCGTCATGCATGATATTCATGCCCACGCCGGCCATGCCAACGCCCATAACGACAGTAAGTAAAAGCATCCACCACTGGGAAATGTCGAGGCTTAAGATCAAAAAATAAGGCGTGAGGAAAATGCTAAACATGATCACCGCCTTGAGGTGCAGTTTCCAGTTTCCGGTTTTTGAAAGATTATTCTCTTTAAAATATGTGTTTACCCTTTTGTTGAGGGTGCGAAAAAATTTTGCCGAGTCTGTCCTGGAGAAACGTATGTTATTGGTATTCATAAATAAAAATTGAACCACAAAGGTAAAACATTAAAATACTTTGCAAGTATTTGCCTGCACAATTAACTGCCTTAAAATAACTACTTTTGCTGAAAATTAAAGAAACTTTGGAGCTCATTCAAAAATATTTTCCCAATCTCACCCACGAACAGCTGGACCAATTTTCGGCATTACAGGAATTATACAAAGACTGGAACATGAAGATCAATGTGGTTTCCAGGAAAGATATTGATGAACTTTACCTTAGACATGTCCTGCATTCTTTGGGAATCGCCAAAGTGCAGGAATTCAAACCGGGTGCCGCTATTTTAGACGTGGGAACCGGAGGCGGTTTCCCCGGAATTCCGCTGGCGATCCTTTTTCCCGAAACCTCTTTTAGGCTGGTAGACAGCATAGGGAAAAAGATTAAAGTGGTCGATGAGGTAGTTGAAGGCCTGGATCTTCAAAATGTGAAGAGCACAAATTCCAGGGTAGAAGAGATCAATGGGGAGTTCGACTTTATTGTGAGTAGGGCGGTGGCCGCAATGCCAACTTTTGTGCACTGGACGAAAGGAAAGATTGCCAAGACAAGCAAACACGAGCTAAAAAATGGAATACTCTACCTAAAAGGAGGAGATCTTTCTGAAGAACTGGCCGATTATCCCAAGGCCACAATTTATGACCTGCAAGATTACTTTGAGGAAGATTTCTTCGAAACTAAGAAGGTGGTCCACCTTCCGCTGAAGTACAAAAAGTGAACTGGTTAATGGGAAAATGGTTAAATGGTTAATTGGAGATTGGTCAATTGGATATTGGTTAATCAGAAAATTATATTAACCCGGTTAATTGGATACAGTTTTAGAAGCTCCCTTTAGTCTAGTCTTTACTCTTATTTTTTTCTAATACGCAGATGAGTGCTGATTTCTGTCTATTGGAAAAGAATAAAGTTGTGAATTGGTTCTCTTTGCTGAAAAGGCCACTCAAAAAGCCCATTTTTAGAGGGTAATAAAAATCCCTCTTAGAAAAAATTCTTCAGTCTTTACTCTTTTTTCTTTTTTCTATCTTAAGTCTAACTACTCTACAAGGAATTTCAGAGATGCAGTACCGTCACTGTAGTAAACTCTTATAAAATATACCCCGGTATTTGTGACCTCTACGGCCACCGGAATTCTGGCTTCAGAAGAATTAAGATCAAAATGTTGTAGTTCCTGTCCAAGACCATTGAAAAGAACCGCTTTTTCAATATTCAGCAGATCTGGGTTTTGGATAATAACGGCTTTTTCGGTGCCGGAATATACCAGTAAGAGTTTGCCCCCTGTCGGGATACCCGGTTCTTCTACGCCTCCCTCATCTGGGCTTCCATCAGAACCTCCATTGTCGGGTTCCCCTTCATCCGGATTTTCGGTCTCTCCGCCACCTTCATCGGGATTGGGTTGTTCTTCAGGAATGCTGAAAACTATTGAAAACCTCTTATGGTCTTTTCCCGCTCCTGTGACAGCTTTAAATTCTGAATTCCGCAGGTTGTGATAGACGTTATTAACACTGTCTCTTACATAGATTGGAAAATCATCTGGTATATTCTCAAGTTCATCTATGGCAATGCTGAATTCTCCTTGCTCACCGGTCTTTATACCTAATGGCAGAACACGATCTTCGGCAAAATCGGGTACTCCCTGGATTACAAACTCATAATTATTGATGAGCCAATACATATCTTCAGGATTGTTCTCGTTCAAAGCGGCATCATAACCGAGATCAAAACCAGAAGTGGTTTCAGGATCTCGTGTTACCAGGAGTTGACGGTGATACCCTGCCGGAGACTGGTACATAATCCAAAGACGCTGTCTT
>CAVUAU010000001.1:0-103452 GCA_963739625.1 uncultured Flavobacteriaceae bacterium | reverse complement strand
TGGAAAATAGTTAATTGGAAAATAGTTAATTGGAAAATAGTTAATTGGAAAATGGTTAATTGTGGATTGGGCTGAAAGGGTTCCTGTTGCAAGTTGCCTTTTCCCTCAATGGAAGTTTGAAACTGGAAGCTCGAAATTAGAATTCAGAACCTGGAACTGAAATCGAAATTTGTTTACTGATAAATGTTCTTCCCCTTTAGGGGCTCAGGGGTTTAGCAGAATTCTGTTGCCTGTTCTTAATTGGAATTTGGAATTCGTTTTTTGTAATTAGCTGGTTAACCTTTATGGGTTCAGGGGTTTAGCAGAAAATTATTGCCTGTTCCAGGTTACCTGTCTTACTCCTTTTTACTACATGTCAGGCTGAGCCGCCGCGAGTGCGGCGATGAGTTGAAGCCGTTATGACCGAAAAATCCGGATGGATTTTAGATATTCCATCTTCTTCCCCTTAGAGACAAGGGCAGAAAGTGCTCTTTGTGTGAAGAAAAATTAGCCACTGATGCACTGATTTTTAAAATGTCTGGTGAAAAAACCGTGAATAACTCTTTAGGGGCAGGGGCAGGGGCTAAATATTATTTTGTTACCTGTTGCAGGTTGCCTGGTCGTGTAGATGGTTAATTTTCAGATGCCCGATTAATCGCGCACCTATCTAAGCCAAACCTTGAACCTTGAACAAAGAAAAACCCTTCACTTTCGTGAAGGGTTTCAAAAATGTCTTTTTCCGAAGAAATTAGAAGCTCTGGAACAATTCGTTCATCTTCTCTCTTTCTTCCTGTGCCAGCTCCTCATCTACAAGGATACGCCCGCTGTGCTCATCTGTAATGATCTTCCTGCGACCGGCGATCTCCATTTGCACCTGTGGCGGGATGGTAAAGAAAGAACCTCCTGAGGCTCCTCTTTCGATCGGCACTACTGCAAGTCCGTTCTTCACGCTGGTGCGAATTCTGTTATAAGCATTCACAAGGCGTTCTTCGATCTGTTCTTTATATTCTTCAGATTTTGCGATAAGCGCCTTTTCCTCTTTTTCGGTTTCGGCAAGAATATCGTTAAGTTCGCTCTTTTTGTGCTCCAGGTGTTTCTGGCGCTCGCCCACACGCTCTCGGGTCTGCTCGATCACCTCTTTTTTCTGCTCGATCTGTGCGCGATATTCCTTGATTTGCTTTTCAGCAAGCTCTATCTCAAGCTCCTGAAATTCCACTTCCTTAGAAAGGGCGTTGAACTCACGGTTGTTACGCACATTTTTTTGCTGCTCGGAATATTTCTTGATAGACGCTTTTGCATCTTCAATGAGATTTTTCTTGGTCTGTATATCCTGATCGATCACCTCAAGGTCGGCATCCATTTTTTCCAGACGGGTATTGAGCCCTGCTACTTCGTCTTCCAGGTCTTCTACTTCCAGCGGAAGCTCTCCCCGAACATTTCTAATCTCGTCTACTCTGGAATCAATAAGCTGAAGATCGTATAGCGCTCTTAGCTTCTCTTCTACAGTAACATCGGATTTTTTTGCCATAGTTAAAAATACTTGATAGGATTGGTATCTGTGTTTGATAAAACGACTGCAAAATTAGCAAATTTTTTCTTAAGATAAGAATGCAGAAGGTTTTTTGTGTACTGCTCACTTTCATAGTGCCCAATATCTGCCAACACCAGTTTTTCTTCGGCTTTATAGAAGTCGTGATACTTCAAATCTGCAGTGAGAAAAATGTCGGCAGCCTCACGTTTTGCGGTTTCAATGGCAAAACTGCCGCTGCCACCCAAAACCGCTACTTTTTTGATGTTTTTGCCCAACAATTTCGAATGCCTGATGCAGCCGGGGCCAAAAATGTCCTTAACGCGTTTCAAAAATGCCTTTTCCGAAACCTCTTCTTCCAGCTCTCCCGTCATGCCAATGCCAATATGCTGATTTATATTCTCGAGAGAAGTAACTTCATAGGCAACTTCTTCATACGGATGAGCTTCAAAAAGTGCTTTTAAAACCGCATTTTTGAGATGCTTCGGAAAAGTGATGCCTATTTGTGTTTCTTCTTCAAAATGCAGTTCTCCTTTCTTGCCTACTACAGGATCTGAATCTTCATTTCCGCGGAAGGAGCCGTTGCCATTCAGGTTGAAACTGCAATTATCGTAATTGCCGATGCTGCCCGCTCCGGCTTCAAAAAGGGCATTTCTCACTTTCTCTGCGTCAGCTTTGGGAACAAAAGTGATGAGTTTCTTGATCGTCCCGGCCTGCGGAACAAGAACTTTCCGGTTTTTGAGTCCCAGCTGTTCGCAGATCATGTCATTGACTCCGCGGAAGTGGTTGTCAAGCGCCGTGTGTATCGCGTAAATGGCAATGTCATTCCTGATGGCCTTCACCACCGCACGTTCCACATAGTTGCTGCCCGTAAGTTTTTTTAAACCCGAAAAAATAATGGGATGAAAGCTCACGATGAGGTTGCAATCTTTTTCAATGGCCTCATCGACCACTTCTTCTAAAGTATCCAAAGTAACCAGGACCCCTTTTGCCTCCCAATCCGGGGAGCCGGTGAGCAGACCCACATTGTCAAAATCTTCGGCATAAGCCAGTGGCGCCAGATTTTCAAGGGCTTGAGTAATATCTTTTATGAGCATGTGCAGAATTTTATCTTCAAATATACATTTTCGGGACCTTTTTCTAAAGCTTCTTTAAGCTGCTCTTTTTTGCTGAAGGGACTCGAAGGAAGTTTCTTTTATACAGTCCCCTCCTCCGGAGGGGTGGCCAAAGGCCGGGGTGGGGGAGCGTGTTTTCGCAGGCTTGCCTGCCGATAGGCAGGACGAGGTGGTAGAACCATTAAAACCCTTCCGTCTCCGACTTTCAGTCGAAGCCACCCCTGGCCTGCCGGCAGGCAGGTTCCCTTGGAAAGGGAAGGAGCTATTTGTATAAAAATTTTCTTTTAAAAAGTGTTACCCTCCTTTTTAAGGAGGGGTGCCCGAAGGGCGGGGTGGTGGTGATAAAACCAAAATAAGTACTAATTTCGCAAAGATGCCAAAAGTCCGCAAACTTCTTTATCCTTTTTCGCTTCTCTACGGAAGCGTCACCTACCTGCGGAACAAATTCTATGATAAGGGGTTTTTCAAATCTCATTCCTATGAAATTCCTGTGATCGCGGTGGGAAATTTGAGCGTGGGCGGCACCGGAAAGACACCGATGGTAGAGTATCTTATTGAACTGCTGAAGCAGGATCGAAAAGTTGCCACCCTCAGCCGCGGCTATAAGCGCAGCAGCAAAGGCTTTCATTTGCTGCAAGGCAGCGAAACTGCAGCCGAAGTAGGAGATGAGCCGCTACAGTTCAAAAATAAATTTCCCGAAGTTTTAGTGGCCGTTGATGAAAGCCGCAGCCACGGTATTGAACAGCTGTTGCAAAATTCCACACCGCCCGATTTGATTCTGCTCGACGACGCCTTTCAACACAGAAAGGTAAAGGCGGGTTTATATATTCTGCTTACACCTTACCAGAAATTATATTCTAATGATCTTGTTCTGCCTGCAGGAGATCTTAGGGAACCTAAAGCAGGTGCCAAGCGAGCAGATATTGTCATCGTTACAAAGTGCCCCGAAAATTTTTCTGAAAAAGAGGAGAAAAAGGTGGCTTCAAAACTAAAGCTTCAGGAAAGACAGCAGCTATACTTCAGCAGTATAAATTATTCCGAAGAATTATAGGTAAAGAACGAAAGCTTCAGTTGGAAGAGCTTCAAAAAAGGCATTTTACACTGGTCACCGGGATTGCAAATCCAAGGCCTTTGGTGGCATATCTTCAGCAGAAAGGGCTAGACTTCGAACATATCGCTTTTCCAGATCATCACAACTTCTCGACTTCAGAAATTAAGGAACTGCAAAGCAAAGGTCTCATCCTTACCACCGAGAAAGATTACATGCGGCTCAAAAATGCAATTTCTGAAGAGAATTTATTTTACCTGCCTATTCAGACCAGGATCCTCAATAATCCAGCAGCTTTTGAGGCGCGGATTTTCTCTTTTTTAAGCCAATCATAGTTAATATAGTCCCCTCCTCCGGAGGCCTGCCTGCCGGTAGGCAGGGGTGTCTGCAGGACGGGGTGGGCGGACCAAACCCTTCCGTCTCCGCCTCAACGGCGGATCCACCTTCCCTTGGAAAGGGAAGGAACTTCTTGACAATAAATTTATTTTGGTAAACAAATTGAGTGCCCGGCATTAATTGAAAGTGTCCCCTCCTTAGGAGAGGTGTCTGCAGGCCTGCCTGCCGGTAGGCAGGACGGGGTGGGCGGACCAAACCCTTCCGTCTCCGCCTCAACGGCGGATCCACCTTCCCTTAGAAAGGGAAGGAACAATTTTGTGACAGGGTTTGTATCAGTAATTTACATAAACGAATATTAATTCGAAAATGTCCCCTCCTCAGGAGGGGTGGCCAAGGGCCGGGGTGGGCGATCTACCCGTGTTGCTTAGATCTAAAACAAAAAAAATGAGACCGTGGAGAGTCTCATTTTTTATTTGGCTAATTCAAACTATCTTTTTAAATAACTTGAGTTTAGCATTAAATCAAAGGCTGTGCCAAGATTCTATACAGAAGCTTTTTCCTGGCTTAGATATTTGTTGATCTTCTGGAAGAATTCCTCTGTTTTGTAGGGTTTCGGAATGATATCGTTGAAGCCATTCAGATAAAATTCATCTAAATTTTCATCTAAAGTTACCGCCGTAAGCGCGATAATAGGAATGTGCTCATTAAATTTTCTTATTTCTTTTGTGGCCTCTATCCCACTTATGCCGGGCATGTGAATATCCATCAAAATGAGGTCAAAGGGATTGTTGGTCACTTTTTCAATGGCGATGCTTCCGTTATCGGCCACGTCGCAGATCACCTTATTCTTCTCCAGGATCTTTCGGGTGATCATCTGGTTGATCTTGTTATCTTCCACAATAAGGATTTTCTTATTGCGCATGATATCGTTTGAAAGCGGCTCGGGAATCTCATTTTTGGCCGCCCTGCCCTCTGCGGGAGCAGCCTCCAAAGCCTCAAACTTCAGCTCAAAATAAAAGATGGAACCTTCTCCCAGGTCGCTCTCTAAATGGATCTCACTGTCCATGAGGTTGAGGAGATTCTTCACAATTGAAAGGCCTAACCCGGTGCCACCAAATTTCCTGTTGATTTGCAGGGAGCCCTGGGTGAAGTTTTCAAAGATGGCCTTTTGTTTTTCTTTGCTAATGCCTTCCCCTGTATCTTCTATCTCAAATTTGAGCAGCGCCTGCTTGTCGTTCTGGTTCAGTTTTTTAACACGTACCCAAATATCGCCGTCCTCGGTAAACTTGATGGAGTTCCCAATAAGGTTGATGAGGATTTGGGAGATCTTGAGCGGGTCCCCTTTTAACTTCTGCGGAATTGTGGGATCAAACTCCAGGTGCAGCTTTGTATTCTTGTCTTCAGCCGAATTTTTAAGCGCTACAAGTACATCTGTAATTCTTTTTTGGAGGTTGAAAGAGCTCTCCAGCATTTCCACCTTCTTAGCCTCCAGCTTATTGAGATCGAGAATATTGTTGATGAGGGAAAGAAGGTATTCTCCCGAAAACTTCAGGGAATTTAGGTGTTCCTTTTGGTTTTCTGTAGGGCTTTCTTCCAGCAGCAGGTGGGTAAGTCCCGTCACCGCATAGAGTGGAGTTCGCAGTTCGTGGGTGATTGTTGAAAGGAACTGAGCCTTGGCAAGGGAAGCTTTTTCGGCGTTTTCCTTGGCGGTGATCAATTCAGAATTCTTTTTCTGCAGCAGGTCATTTGCGCGTGCCCGCAGGTTGTTGTTTTTGTAAAGTGAGAGCGTGAGCAGGGAAAGGATAGTGATCAAAGCCACACTCAAGATGGTGGTAAGCTTGTTGACTTTCAAAGTTCGCTCGTTTTCCTCGTTTTGTTTACTCAGCTCTGCATAACTGCTCTTAATGGCATCAACGCCATAACGGGCGCTGGCATCTGTAGCGAGGGCTTCTTTGTTGAGGTCGTATAGGGAATCCCGCATCTTGTTGCTTTCCTGAAGATAGCTGAGGGCGATTTCGTAATTACCGGCGGCCTGTTGTATTTCACTTATGAGGCTGTTACTATACACCACCATACTGCCAAAATGGTTCTCCTGCGCAATATCAAGGCTCCTTTTCGCATCACTAAGGGCTCGCCCCAATTCGTTCAAAGCCTGGTAGGCTCGGCCCCGGTAATAGTGGATTCTCCCGCGTTCGTATGCATTTTGGCTGTCCTTGAGGCGCTCGTCGGCGCGGTTGAAAAGCATGAGTGCCTTTTGGGGTTCGTGCTGAGTATTAAGCAGTAAATTTCCGCGGTTGAGGTCTACAATACCAAGACCTTCGGTGTTGTCGAGTTTTGAATAAAGTTGTTCCGATAGGTCATAATATTCATCGGCGCGATCAAATTCCTTTTTCGCAGTAAAGATCTTTCCGTAGTTAAGATAGCTGTAGGCCAATCCTTCTTCATCCCCGATTTCACGTTGAATGGAAATCGCCCGTTGTAATTCGGTAGCAGCCTTGTCATTTTCGTGTCGCACGTAGTAGAGCTGGGCCATGATGCTGCTGGCGAGGGCGGTAAGCCGGGGATGGTTGATCGTTCTGGAAAGGTCCAGGGCACGGTTGAGCTGTTTTAGGGCCATGTCGAAGTCAACCATATTGATGGATTCCTCGGCGTCGCTTAACAGCTGCTCTATAGTGGCGTTGATTTCATCGGTTTCCTGTAGGTTTTTTTCCTGTTGGGCGTAGGAAAAGGAAAACGCGAGAAAAACCACTATGCAAAGTGCTATTTTCTTCATTGGGGACGTAGATAACTGAGGCTAAATATAATTATTTATTGGTAACAAGGGAAATTAAATCAATAAGCCGGCTGGAATAGCCAATTTCATTGTCGTACCAACCAATGACTTTGACAAAAGTTTTTCCCACTACAGAAGTCATTTGCGAGTCAAAAATGCAGGAATGGGGATTGTTATTGATGTCTATGGAAACAATAGGATCCTCGGTATATTCAAGATATGGCTGCAGGTAGGTTTCTGAAGCTTTTTTGAAGGCCCGGTTGATCTCTTCAATAGAAGTGGCTTTTTTGACATGCAGCGTCATATCTGTGAGGGAGCCATTTGGAACGGGCACACGTATTCCGCAGCCGCCAATGACTTCACTAAGATCGGGAAAAATACTGGTGAGGGCCTTGGCCGCTCCAGTAGTGGTGGGGACGATAGACTGTGCCGCTGCACGCGCCCGTCGCAGGTCTTTGTGCGGCTGGTCGTGCAGGCTTTGGTCACTGGTGTAGGAGTGGACAGTTGTAATATACGCCTGTTGCACCTCGCAAAGTTCGTGGATCACTTTGAGCAAAGGCGCGGCGTTGTTTGTGGTACAGGAAGCATTTGAAATAATATCCTCAGAGCCATCTAGGATCTCTTCATTAACTCCCAGCACTACCATTTTTATTGAATCATCCTGCGGGGGGACCGAAAGAATGACCTTTTTTACCTTTTTTGAAAGATGTGCTTCAAGACTTTCCCTGGTTTTAAATTTACCGGTGCTTTCTACAACAAGCTCAACCCCATAATCGCTCCACGGAATATCTTTTGGTGCCGGATTATTGAGGACGGGACAAGTTTTTCCATTCACAACGATTGCAGAACCCTCACTGGAAACCTCTTTTTTGAGTACTCCGTGAATAGAATCGTACTTCAGCAGGTGTGCCAGGGTCGCCGCGGGTGCAAGATCGTTAATAGCCACAACTTCAATGCTGTTGTGCTCCAGCAGCAACCTAAAAAGATTGCGCCCAATCCGGCCAAACCCGTTGATCCCAATCCGGATCTTTCCTTTTTCTTCGGAAGACATTAAAGCAGGTGTTTTTGTGCTTTATAGGAAGAACGCACCAGGGCACCACTTTCTACATGCCTGAAGCCCATTTCCAGACCAATCTCCTCATATTTTTTGAATTGTTCGGGAGTGACAAATTCATGCACCGGCAGGTGCTGCTTTGTAGGCTGCAGGTATTGCCCAATGGTGAGCACATCAAGGTTTACGTCCCGTAGGTCCCGCATGGTTTGGATTACCTCGTCTTCTTTTTCGCCAAGTCCAAGCATCACTCCAGATTTTGTGCGGTGAATTCCCTGGTCCTTCAGGTATTTTAGCACCTGCAGGCTACGCTCGTATTTCGCCTGTATCCTCACTTCACGGGTGAGCCTCTTTACCGTTTCCATGTTGTGGGAAACGATCTCAGGATTTACTTCTATGATGCGGTTGATATTCCGCTCCACCCCCTGAAAATCGGGGATGAGGGTTTCCAATGTTGTTTCGGGATTCATCCTGCGAATGGCCTTCACGGTTTCGGCCCAGATGATTGAACCCATGTCTTTAAGGTCATCACGATCTACACTTGTGATCACCGCGTGTTTGATCTTCATTAACTTGATGGAACGCGCCACTTTCTCCGGTTCATCCCAATCTACAGTCTCCGGCCGGCCGGTTTTTACGCCGCAAAAGCCGCAGGAACGTGTGCAGATGTTCCCAAGGATCATAAAAGTCGCTGTACCTTCTCCCCAGCATTCTCCCATGTTAGGGCAGCTTCCGGAAGTACATATTGTGTGAAGGTTATATTTTTCTACCACTCCCCGCAGTTCGGTATATTTTTTACCGGTGGGAAGTTTTACTCTTAACCACTTTGGTTTAGCAGTTTTTTTGGCAGTGATTTCTTGTGTTTCCATAGAAATTTTTCTTGGCCGCAAAGATACGAATTAGTTGGAGAAAAAAGAGTTTTCGGTGCTCAGTGCTCAGTGACCAGAAGTGGACCGTCAGCAGTGGAGAAGTTGGCCGTTTAATAATTTGACAGCTCATGGATCAGGTAAATCTAACCTTGAACTTTAAATTTTGAATCTTAAATTATTTCCCCCTTCTGTTCTCAATCACCTGCGCCAGCAGTTTCCTTGCCCGCAGCAGCTTCACTTTGACGTTGTTCATAGGTTCATCCAAAGTCGCGGAGATCTCTTTGTAGCTCATTTCCTGAAAGTACCTCAGGTTGATTACCTCCTGGTAATGCGGTTTCAGCTTTTTGATATCGCGCAATAATTGGGCGAGATTCTGCTCGGTGATCAAAACATCTTCTACCGTGGGTGCGTCATCGGCTATCTTATAAACTTTCTCATCCTCTTCATCTGTGGTTCGCGAGCGAATGGAGGCATTTTTCTTCCGCACGAGATCTACATGAATGTTCTTTGAGATGGTGAACAGCCAGGTTTTAAAGGAGTAGGAGGGGTCAAAAGTCTCGATTTTATCAAAGGCGCGGGAAAAGGTCTGGATGGTAATGTCCTCGGCGTCATATTCATTCTGCGTCCGCTTCAGTTGGAAGCCATAAACCTGGTTCCAGAAGGTGTCCAGTAGATAATTAAATGCTGCCTGTTTGCCTTTTTTTGCCTTTTCTATTTGTTGCTGAAGGAGATCGGGACCTATTTCCAATGAGTGGGTTTTGAGATTAGATTCGCAATAAATATACCCAATTGGGCCCAGATTAGGAAGAGTTCTAAAAACGGAAAAAGCCAGAAGAGATCGGTTTCTCCGAATTTTTTTCCGGAGTTATAGAAAACTGTGCCTTGTACGATCCATCTCACCGCCAGGAAACCAAGGGCGAGCTGCCAATAGCTGCTGAAGCATAACAGTAGAAAAAATAGCCAGAACAACAACTGGCTTGCGTAGAAAAGTCCCAGCAGGAACTGGTCCTGCCTTTTGTAATGATTGGCGATGCTCACATGCCGTCGTTTTTGCTGAAACCATGCCTTCAGTTCCTTTTTCGGAACACTCCTGGTGATCCCGGCCCGGGAGAAGCAAAGGGCGGTATTAACTTTGTTTGCCGCCTGGTTGACGAAGAGATCATCATCTCCCGCGCGAATATGCAAATGAGTGGCAAAGCCATTCTGGTTGTAAAATTCTGTAGAGGTATAAGCGAGGTTTCTTCCCACTCCCATATAAGGACGGCCCCAACTGGCGTAAGAGAAATATTGAATCGCGGTAAAAAGCGTTTCAAAACGTATCAACTTGTTCAAAAATGACCTTTTTTCGATCATATAACCGCCATAGCCAAGAACAATACTTTTTTGCGCCTCAAAATGGGCGCTCATTTCCTGCAACCACTGGTTAGTCTCGGGGCGGCAGTCGGCATCGGTGAAAAGGAGGTAAGGTTTTTTTGCTTTTTTGATGCCCAGGGTAAGCGCGTACTTCTTGTTGGCCCAAAAAGCCTCGTTGTTCTGCACATTTACCAGCTTTACCCGTGGATCAAGGGCCATGAAGTTCTCGATCACTTCCAGGGTATCATCCAAAGATGCGTCATTTATTACAACCACCTCAAAATCGGGATGATCCTGGGAAAGGATCTTCGGAAGAAAATTCTTTAGGTTTTCGGCTTCATTCTTGGCGCAGATGATCACCGAAACCGGTAAATTCTTCGGTTTTGGAGCTGCTTCGGAAGAGGAAAAAGCAAATTTTAAGAAGCCCAGGTAATAGCAAAGGTTGAGAAGGCCAATTAAAGTAAAGGCAATAACAATGGGCAACATTTAAGCGGAAGGGGTTAGTTAACGGGCTGAGGTTTGTCGCAGTCGCGTTGTTCATCGGGCAATTTTCCGCAGAAACTGCAGGCTTCCCCTTCTTTATTCAAGAAAGGACTTTGGCTCGCGCAGGTACCGCTGAACTTTCCGTCTTTCTTTCCCCAAATTTTTATGGCAATCCCTGCAAAAGCAAGGGCTAATAAGACTATCGTGATCAATAAAAGTTTCATAAAGAAAATTTTTACAAAAGTAAACAATAATGCCTGCTTTGTGAAGTTTAGCGCAAAAAAATTAAGGCTTCATTTACACACTTTAACTCAAGTTTATTTCTACTTGAGCAGCAGACATTGATTATACTAATAACTTCGCATTAGCTAACCAAAATGCTGCAATAAGCAAACCAAAAATCTAAAATTATGAGATTAAAGACGCTTCTTTTGATGAGCCTTATTTTTCCGCTAATAGGATTTTATTCTTGCAAAGATGGCCAGGAAGGCCAGGAAACCCATATTATGGCTCCCGAAGAAAAAGACATGGAGACACAGGATACAGCTGTAACTCCCGAAAATGACAATATCTTCGCCCGTCTCAATGAGCACGAGGATTTGAGTGAATTTACAAAGCCGGAAGGTGAAGCCCTTTCTTCAAGAATGGACCAGGCCGAGGGGCCGTTCACCATTTTTGCACCTATTAACACGGCCTACGATAGGCTCGAACCAAAAGACAGGATTGAAATGGATGCTGCCAGAAAAAAGGGGAACAAAGCCCTTTTTGACTACTATATGGTAGATGGCGAACTTACTGTAGACTGGCTTAAAAAAGAGGTGGAAAAAGCCGGTGGCACCTATAAAGAACAAAGCAAACAGGGGGAGGATATTACCTTTACCCTTCAAAATGACCAGCTGGTGATTAGTGACCCTGCAGGAAGAAAAGCTCGCATTGTGGGGACAGATTCCACCGCATCAAATGGCAGGATCTATAAGATCGATAATGTACTGCAGCCTAAAAACAGTGAAGGTAACACCAAAAAATAGCGGGACATATCTAAAAGATCTTCCGCTTTATAAAGCAAAAGGCTTCAAAAACATCATTTTTGAAGCCTTTTTTAGTTTTAGAAGATATTGACCTCTGGTTGAATATCTATTCCAAACATTTCGTGCACTTTCTGCCTAACCATGTTTGAAAGTTCGAGGATTTCTGTACCCGATGCATCACCATAGTTCACAAGTACCAGTGCCTGATTTTTATGGACGCCCGCATCGCCCTGCCTGTAGCCTTTTAGCCCCGCCCGGTCAATAAGCCAGCCCGCAGGAACCTTTACCATCTCCTCGTCCAGCACGTAAAATGGGATCTCGGGGAATGTTTCCTGAAGTTGCTCCAGTTGCTTTTGGGAAATCACCGGATTTTTAAAGAAACTGCCGCTGTTGCCCAATTCCTTCGGGTCGGGCAGCTTTGAACGTCTTATGCTGATGACAGCATCTGAAACATCCTTTATTCCGGGATTTTGCACACCTTTCTCTTCCAGAAAAGCATCAATAGCACCGTAAGAAGTATTGAGCTCGTGATCTTTTTTCTTCAGTCTAAAGCTAACATCGGTAATGATGTATCTACCTTTTTCAGAATTTTTGAAGACAGATTCCCTGTAACCAAATTCACAGTCTTCCCGTGAAAAATTCTTTAGCTCAAGAGTTTGCACATCGAGTGCGGTACAGCTTTCAAAACTGTCTTTGATTTCGACGCCGTAAGCGCCAATATTCTGTATGGGGGCAGTTCCAACATTTCCGGGAATGAGGGAAAGATTTTCGATCCCCCCAAACCCACGGTCGATACAGTAGAGCACAAACTGGTGCCAGTTTTCACCGGCCATGGCCTTTACCACCACTTCCTCCTCATTCTCGTTGGTGATCGTGATGCCTTTAAGGCCGATATGGGCCACCGTTTTCTCAATGTCTTTAGTGAGCAGCATATTGCTGCCGCCACCCAGGATAAAAAGCTCTGAGGCATACACCTGCTTCAGCAGCTCTTTGAGCTCTTCCAGGCTTTCCACTTCTACAAATCTCGCTGCCTTTACATCTATACCAAAAGTATTGTAAGGCTTGAGGGAAAAATTGGTGTGGGTTTTCATTAGGCTTTGTAGGCTTTCAATGCTGCCTCCAATATTTCAAGTGCTTTTTTAAGATCTTCTTTTTTGAGCACATACGCGATCCTCACCTGGTTCATTCCGGTATTGGGAGTGGAATAGAATCCTGCTGCCGGTGCTACCATCACAGTTTCATTGTTGAGCTCAAAACTTTCCAGCAGCCACTTTGCAAAATCTTCTGCATTTTCAACAGGCAGTTCGGCGATACAATAGAAAGCGCCTTTAGGTTTTGCCACTTTTACTCCGTCGATCTTTTCGAGACCTTCAATGAGCATGTTCCTGCGGGAAGTATATTCTTCTATGACTTCTTCAAAATAATCGGCAGGAGTTTCAAGAGCGGCTTCACTGGCAATCTGTGCAAAGGTAGGAGGGCTTAGCCTCGCCTGTGCAAATTTCATGGCAGTGGTCATCACTTCTTTGTTTTTAGACGCCATACAGCCAATCCTGGCGCCGCACATGCTGTAGCGTTTAGAAACGGAATCGATCATGATAGCATTCTGTTCCAGTCCCGGTACGCTCATGATGGAATAGTGCTTTGCACCGTCGTAAGCGAATTCTCTGTAAACCTCGTCGGCCACGATAAACAAGTCGTGTTTCCTGACGATCTCGGCCAGTTGTTCAATTTCTTCTTTAGTGTAGAGATATCCCGTAGGGTTGCCTGGGTTGCAGATAAGAATGGCCTTTGTCCTTGGGGTAATTAGCTTTTCAAATTCTGAAACAGGAGGAAGGGCAAAATCTTCTTCAAATTTTGATTTTACAGGCACCACCTTTACGCCCGAAGCTGTTGCAAAGCCGTTGTAGTTCGCGTAAAATGGCTCCGGAATGATCACTTCATCCCCGGCGTCACAAATACTGCCCATGGTAAACATCAAGGCTTCGGAACCTCCCGTTGTGATAATAAGTTCATCGGCCGAGACATCAATATTGTGCTTCTTGTAATAAGCCGAAAGTTTTTTGCGGTAGCTTTCAAATCCCGCCGAATGGCTATAGGAAAGTACCTCTATATCATTATTTTTTACCGCAGCCAGAGCCTTAGCGGGAGTTTTAATATCGGGTTGCCCAATATTCAGCTGATAGATCGTACGGCCTTTTTTCATTGCCGCCTCAGCGAAAGGAACAAGTTTTCTTATAGGTGATTCGGGCATTGCCTGCCCTTTGCTTGAAATGCTTGGCATGATTCTTAATTTTAGGGCTACAAAGTTGCGAAAATTAATCTTACTCGTCAGAAAATTTCGTACTTTTTATAGAGGTCAAATTCCTACGTCATGCGAAGGAAACTGCTGTTTTTGTTGTTGTTGCTGTGCAACTGCTGTTTCATTTACGGCCAGAGCGGTTTCATGATCAAAAATGACCGCAAACGTACCAGGATCAGATTTGAATTAGTGAATAATCTCATTATCGTGCCGGTGAGGCTTAATGGGGCCGAATTGTCGTTTTTGCTGGATACGGGAGTCAATACAACTTTGCTGCTGGACCTTGAGCCCCGGGATTCTGTAAGCCTTCTCAATGCCGAGAAGATCAGGTTGCGTGGATTGGGAGGTCATGAGCTTATTGATGCCTTTAAAACCACCGGGAATACTTTAGAAATAGGAGATTTTAAGAACTCCGGCCTTGACCTCTTCGTGATCTTCGACAGGAAGATTAATTTTTCTCCCAGGTTGGGAGTAGCAGTCAATGGAATTATTGGCTATGACTTTTTTGAGGATTATATAGTAGAGATTAATTACAGTAAAAAATTTTTACGAATTCATGATCCCGAAAGGTTCGGGAAAAGACTTCGCAGCTATGAACGGCTGCCCTTGTTTTTTTACCGTAACAAGCCGTACGTGTCGAGTGAAGTAGAAGTGGGCGATGCAAAAGAAAAAGCTTTGTTTCTGCTTGACAATGGTTTGAGTGATGCCGTGTGGATCTTTCCGCAGAGCCTGAATATCAAAGTCCCGGAACATTCTTTTAATGACCTGCTGGGGCTTGGCCTACTGGGTGATGTAAGGGGAAAAAGAGGTAGAATTGAGGCCCTCCATTTGGGTAAAACGGTACTTAAGCAGGTGACGGCTTCTTTCCCCGACAGCACTTCGGTACAGGGGTTACAAATGTTTACCGAGCGCGACGGCAGCATTGGTGCAGAGCTGCTAAGACGTTTTAACCTTGTTCTGGATTACCCGAACAGGCAAATATTTCTCAAAAAGAACAAAAATTTCTCGCAGCCTTTCAACTATAATATGAGCGGTCTGGTTCTGGAACATGGCGGGCTAATCCTTGTAGAGAGTTATGAGACCCTCATCCATCCGGTAAATGCCGGCAAAGAAGAGGATGAATTCTTCAAGGCGCCACAGGTGTATAAGAAATTTTCCCTGCAGCCTTCCTTTCGCATTGTACGGATCAGGGAAAATTCCCCCGGCTCTCTCGCCGGCTTAAAAGAAGGTGATCTATTATTGAAAGTAAACGGGCGCGGTGCCCACCACTATAGTCTCGAGGAACTTTCCCACCTGCTATCTTCCAAAGAAGGGAAAGCAATTCGCATGGAAGTGGAAAGGGCGGGAGAGACAAAAAAGTTTGAATTCCGGCTCAAAAAACTGCTTTAAACAAAAACCCCTTCCTGGAGGGAAGGGGCTTGTTCTTCAAAAAAGCTAATTTTTAGCTCTTTTCGGGAAGTACGGTACCTTTGATCTTAAGGGATTTTGCAGGTTCCTCGGCGTTGGAATACACTGTAATAGTCTTTCTAATAGGACCAACTCTTGTAGTGTCATACTTCACCTTAATTTCGCCTGTTTTTCCCGGTTCAATGGGATCTTTTGGTTTTTCGGGAATGGTACAGCCGCAGCTGGAAGACACATCTGTGATCACCAACGGCACGTTACCCGTATTTGTAAATTCAAATACACGTAATCCATCACTTCCTTTTTCAATTTCGCCATAATCTATCACGTCAGACTTAAATTCCATCTTTGCAACCTCCTGAGCCTGAGTGGCCAGTCCTGCAAAAAGGAAAATGGCAATTGCTACTAATTTTTTCATAATTTGTGGTTTTACAGAATTGTAAATATACTATTTAAACAGTATAAATGGCAAAAAAACGTCTTTCCAATTCCCTGCCTTTTTTAATCCTGAAGTTATAATTACTTTTGCCTGATATTCCAAAAACCGCACCAAAGAATGTCTATAGCATCAAAATACGTCGCCCGGGAGGTAGAAAATAAATGGTATGAGTACTGGATGGAAAACGGGTATTTCCATTCTGAAGTTGATGAAAGAGAGCCTTACACCATCGTGATCCCGCCGCCCAACGTCACCGGCGTGCTTCACATGGGGCACATGCTCAACAATACCATTCAGGATGTCTTGATACGACGTGCCCGACTTAAAGGCTATAACGCCTGTTGGGTGCCGGGAACAGACCATGCTTCTATTGCTACGGAAGCTAAGGTTGTTGCTAAACTAAAGGCCGAAGGTGTAGATAAAAACAGCCTGAGCAGGGAGGAATTTTTGAGCCATGCCTGGGAATGGACGCATAAACACGGCGGAATTATCCTGGAACAGCTTAAGAAACTTGGAGCTTCCTGTGACTGGGAACGCACCAAGTTCACCATGGACGATGAAATGTCGGCTTCTGTCATAAAAGTTTTTGTAGATCTGTACGAAAAAGGGCATATCTACCGCGGTTACCGCATGGTAAACTGGGATCCAGAGGCAAAGACAACGCTTTCAGATGAAGAAGTTATCTATCAGGAGCGACAGGGACACCTTTACTACCTTCAGTATAAAATTGAAGGAACAGAAGACACTTTGACCATAGCAACCACCCGTCCGGAAACCATTCTGGGCGATACCGGGATCTGTATCAATCCTAATGATGAACGTTTTACCCATCTAAAAGGCAAGAAAGCCATTGTGCCGCTTTGTGAGCGCGTTGTGCCTATTATTGAAGATGAGTACGTAGATATGGAATTTGGTACCGGCTGTCTTAAAGTAACGCCGGCACATGACGAAAATGACAAGGTGCTTGGGGAAAAGCACAATCTTGAGGTGATCGATATTTTTCACGATGATGCCACTCTTAATTCCTTCGGAATGAACTACGAGGGCATGGACAGGTTCGATGCCAGGAAGGCCATAGTAAAGGAGTTGAAGGAGAAGGGGATCCTGGTAAAAACCGAAGAGCACGTAAATAAAGTGGGAACCAGTGAACGCACCGGCGCGGTAATCGAGCCAAAGCTTAGCGACCAATGGTTCCTTAAGATGAAAGAACTGGCGCAGCCCGCCCTTGATGCGGTACTTGAAAAGGAAGTAAACCTGGTGCCCGAAAAATTTATCAATACCTACAGGCACTGGATGGAGAATGTTCGCGACTGGAACATTTCACGACAGTTGATCTGGGGACAGCAAATTCCGGCTTATTATTATGGAGACGGAAAAGAAGATTTTGTGGTGGCCGAAACTCCTGAAGCAGCACTGAAAAAGGCTCAGGAAAAGACCGGAAATACTGCTCTTACTGCCGAAGGCCTGACAAGGGATAAAGATGCCCTTGACACCTGGTTCTCTTCCTGGTTATGGCCAATTTCTGTCTTTAACGGAATTCTGGAACCGGACAACAAGGAGATCAATTACTATTACCCAACCAATGACCTGGTAACAGCACCCGAGATCCTGTTTTTCTGGGTTGCAAGAATGATCATTGCCGGATATGAATACAGGGGGCAAAAGCCTTTCAACAATGTTTATCTTACAGGAATTGTACGCGACAAACAGCGTCGAAAAATGTCAAAATCCCTGGGTAATTCGCCAGATCCATTAGATTTGATTGACAACTACGGGGCCGACGGCGTTCGTGTGGGAATGCTGCTGAGCTCGCCTGCAGGAAATGACCTTATGTTTGATGAAGACCTTTGTAAGCAGGGCAGTGCCTTTGTGAACAAGATCTGGAATTCATACAAGCTGGTGAGATCCTGGGAAATTTCCGAAGAAAAACAACAACCCGATTCTTCGAGACTGGCAATCGACTGGTACAGGTCGAGATTTCAAAAAGTGCTTGGAGAGCTGGAAGACAATTACAGCAAATATCGCATGAGCGACGCTCTCATGGCGACTTACAAGCTCGTTTGGGACGATTACTGCTCCTGGTTTCTTGAAATGGTAAAACCTCCTTTTGGAGAGGCTATGGATAAAAAGACCTATGATGCTGTAATTTCGATTTTGGAAGATAATCTTAAGATTCTTCATCCGTTTGTTCCTTTTGTTTCTGAAGAGATCTGGCAAAACATTAAACCGCGTTCAAAAGAAGAAGCACTTATCGTTTCAAGATGGCCCGAAAATGACACTTTTGACGCCTCTTTGATTGACGGTTTTGCGATAGCTTCTGAAGTGATTTCGGGAATAAGAAGCATCAGGACCTCGAAAAATATATCTTATAAAGACACTATAGAGCTGCAGGTGCTTAACAACGAGAATGTAGCGACGACCTTTGATCCAATTATCAAGAAATTGGGGAATGTATCCACACTCTCTTATGTGGACGAACAGGTAAAAGGCGCACTTTCTTTCAGAGTTAAATCGAACGACTACTTTATTCCTGTGGCAGGAGCTATTGATGTGGATGCCGAAAAAGCCAAACTGGAAGAAGAGCTTAATTATACCCGCGGTTTTCTAAAATCTGTTGAGAAAAAGCTGTCAAACGAGCGCTTCGTGAACAACGCGCCGGCTAAAGTGGTGGAAATAGAACAGCAGAAGAAACAGGATGCCCAGGCCAGGATTGAAGCCATTGAGGCCAGTCTTAAAGCACTGTCCTAGTGCTGTGACCTGAAACATCTAAACTAAAGAGGGCTCAAAAATCATATTTTTGAGCCCTCTTTAGTTTAGATAACTTATCAGACTGTTTATCACAGCCTTTAATTTTTAAGCTTGATGAAATAAGGGGTGATTAATTTTCGGGAATGTACTCTTCTACCAGCTCGATATATTTCTTCTTGGCTTCAAGAGAACTTATGCCTTTGACCTGCAACAGGGCATTAAGTTTAAAGGCACTGCGCACCTCGTCCCTGTCTTTTGGTTTGTAAATACCTTCAGTCTCAGTGGCCTGTTTGTAATAGGCGTAGAACTTCAGCATGATATCTGGCGGAAACTTTTTCGTGGTCGTACTGGCTTTTTTGTAAGCCTTACGAAACTGAATATCAACTTCTTCCGGAGTCATAGAACTTAGGAGATTTTGGCGATCACGCTGATGCCGCCCTTAACTTTTTCATTGAGCTTGACGTCAACATCTGTACCAACAGGTAAATAGACATCAACCCGGCTCCCGAATTTGATAAAGCCGCTGTCGCTTCCCTGTACCACTTCTTCACCCACTTCGGCGTAATTGACGATCCTTTTGGCCAGTGCCCCCGCAATTTGCCGGTACATGATCTCACCCACCTGCTCATTTTCCACCACTACAGTAGTGCGTTCATTTTCCTCACTCGCCTTTGGGTGCCAGGCCACGAGGTATTTGCCGGGATGATATTTGCTGTATCGCACAATGCCGCCAATGGGATGGCGGGTGACATGCACATTTATGGGAGACATAAATACCGAGATCATTAATCGCTGGTCCTTGAAATATTCCTTTTCAAAAACCTCTTCAATGACCACTACCTTCCCGTCTACCGGGGCTACAATATGAGCTTCGTTAAGTATGGTGTTCCTTTTGGGATTTCTGAAGAACTGGATGATAAGAAAAAACAACCCAATGGTGACGATGAGGATCACTAGTTTGATCCACTCGGTAAAAATGAATGTTTGTGCGAGCAGGTTGATTACGATGAGCAGGATCATCGCAACCCCCATTATTTTAAATCCTTCTTTATGAAACATAGTTTAGTAATTGTAGGTAGGCATATACAAACGGACTTGCAAAAATAATACTGTCCAGCCTGTCAAACAAGCCTCCATGGCCCGGCATGAGCCTTCCGCTGTCTTTTACGCCGGCCTGTCTTTTAAACTTGGACTGGATGAGGTCACCCAGGGTCCCGAAAATACTCAAAATCACGGCTAAACCAATCCAGCTTAAGACATCGAGCAAACCGGTATAAAAATGCACCAGGTAACCGGCAGCAGCTGTAAATACAAGGCCTCCCAGGAAACCTTCAATGGTCTTTTTGGGAGAGATCCTTTCAAATAACTTGTTCTTGCCAAAGTTCTTACCTACAAGATAGGCAAAAGTATCATTAATCCAAATAAGGCTAAAGATGCCCACAACCAGCTCTGGTGTAAAATCTCCTGTATAGCTGGGGATAAGGGTGAGAAAGATCAGGGAGGCGATAAGATAGAACACGATGATAACGTACTTCTTCTTCTCAAAAAGGGGAATTTTATGGACGATCATGAGGTCCTTAACCAGGAAGAGGTTAACAAAGATCGTGATGAGCAGCAGGACCATGGTTGCATACGGACTCCATCTCATATAGCTGAAAACCCAGAACAGCGCGAAAAGCAGGAAATAACCCAGGTAACTTTTTAGATGAAGTAAACGCTGCAGTTCTCTCAGGCAAATGACTCCAAACAACAGGAATAGTGTTGTAAAAGCAAATTCAGAAAAAAAGATGGAGACTACAAGTATAGAAACATACATTATACCTGATAAGCCTCGAATAATATTTTCCTTCATGCTATAGATCTTCCAGAAGCAGCAAATATAGGTTTTTTGTGCTACTTCCATAACTCATGAAGTCCCCTTCCTTGTTGTTTTCGAAATTTTTGATGGTGGTAATGTTCGTGGGAATGCGGTCTTTGTTCTTGAATTTGATGCCGCGCAGTCCTTCGCCAATGGCATCTACAAGTTTGCTGGTAGAGGCGAGGATGATGAAATTATAAGGTAATTCCTTGAGCTTCTTTTCTTTGATCTGGTTGGAAGAAATAAGTATTGAGCCGTCATTGGCAATGAGATACTCGCAGGTACTCAAAAAGAATGCGGCGTCTCCCGAGTTGGTAAACTCCAGATTTTGGTCAGAGAATTTCTCCCTCAAATTTGAATCAAAACAACAAGATTTCTTTTCATACCAATCATTCTCCAGCATGATGTTCTCAAATGCTTCAACCATTTCCTCGTTGCTCTCACAGTAAAGAAATTTGCCCCCGTTGTTTTTGAAGTTGAGCATGAAGCGCTCATCGGTAGGCATTTTAACATCTGGCATATACTTGCTATGGTCAGAATTTTCCGGCTTGTCCTGACCTTTGTCTGATTTAGATTTAGGGTTCAAAAAGTTTCTAAATAGACTCATAAGGGGTTTTGGATATTACACTAAAACAGCATTTAAACCAAAGGTAAAAAATCTTAACTTACAGATTAACCAAAGTTAAGATTTTTTACAGGCTGAGGTTTAATTTATTTTGAAGGCTCTTCTACACTGGCTTCAGAAGATCCTGCCTGGCTTGGCACTTCCTTCTCGGTTACAGTCTCCTCGTGTACCGGCAGCTTCTTTTCTTGTGAATTACCGCTCATGATCTCGTCACGGCTCTTGTAAGGACGCTTCCCAAAGATCGCTTCCAGATTATCCTTGAAAATAACCTCTTTGTCGAGAAGGATCTCTGCAAGTTGAGTAAGCTTGTCCTTGTTCTCTTCCAGAATTTTGATCGCGCGTTGATATTGAGCCTCAATAAGATTAGAGATCTCTTCATCGATCAATTCTGAAGTCTTTTCACTATAAGGCTTAGTGAAATTGTATTCGTTCTGTCCCGAAGAATCGTGGTAGGTAAGGTTACCCACTTTAGCGTTAAGGCCGTATACGGTTACCATAGCCCTTGCTTGTTTGGTCACCTTTTCAAGGTCACTCAAAGCACCGGTAGAGATCTGGTTAAAGATCACTTTTTCGGCGGCACGGCCACCAAGGGCAGCACACATTTCGTCGAGCATCTGGTCGGGGCGAACAATAAGCCGTTCTTCCGGCAGGTACCACGCAGCACCTAAACTCTGTCCACGCGGAACAATGGTCACCTTTACAAGCGGCGCGGCATGTTCCAGCATCCAGCTAATGGTCGCGTGTCCTGCTTCGTGGAAAGCAATTGCCTGTTTCTCTTCAGGAGTGATGATCTTGTTCTTTTTCTCAAGTCCACCCACAATACGGTCTACCGCGTCAAGGAAATCCTGTTTTCCAACAGCCTTTTTCTCTTTTCGCGCAGCGATGAGGGCAGCTTCGTTACAAACGTTGGCAATATCTGCACCCGAGAAGCCCGGAGTTTGTTTTGCCATGAATTCGGTATCCAGCTCATCGGCCACTTTCTTAAGCGGGCGAAGGTGTACCTCAAAAATTTCTTTTCTCTCGCGCACATCCGGCAAGTCTACATAGATCTGTCTGTCAAATCTTCCTGCACGCATAAGGGCTTTATCCAGTACATCTGCACGGTTGGTAGCGGCGATAACGATCACGTTAGTGTTCGTCCCAAATCCGTCCATTTCAGTAAGCAGCTGGTTAAGCGTATTTTCACGTTCATCATTAGAGCCTGAAAAGTTGCTTTTTCCACGGGCTCTACCAATGGCGTCAATCTCATCAATAAAGATAATAGATGGAGATTTTTCTTTTGCCTGTTTGAAAAGGTCACGTACCCTTGAGGCACCAACTCCAACAAACATCTCCACAAAATCTGATCCTGAAAGGGAGAAAAACGGCACTTTCGCCTCACCGGCTACGGCTTTGGCAAGTAAGGTTTTACCGGTTCCCGGAGGTCCTACCAAAAGAGCTCCTTTTGGGATCTTACCACCCAAAGAAGTATATTTTTCAGGATTTTTCAGGAAGTCAACGATCTCCTGTACCTCTTCTTTGGCACCTTCGAGACCTGCAACATCTTTAAAAGAAGTTTTTACATCGGTATTCTGGTCGAACAGTTTTGCTTTGGATTTCCCAATATTGAAGATCTGTCCTCCAGCGCCACCACCGGCACCGCCGCTCATTCTTCTCATAATAAAGATCCAGATCCCAATAATGAGGATAAATGGCAACAGGGTAAGCAAAATGTCACCCCACACATTGTGGTGGCTTTCAAAGACCACCGGGGTCTTCAGGTTATTCTCGGCTTTTACTTCCTGTATATCGTCTTCCAGGTTTTGAAGGTCTCCAAACTCAAAGGTGTAGCTGGGTGTATCTCCCGTTGGGAAGAGTTCATCCTGGGTAGCAGATTTATGGATATCCTTCTCCTTGGCTTCATCTGTGAGGAAAACCCTTGCCTGGTTTCGGTTAACAATAACTACTTTTTCAACATCTCCCTGCTCCAGAAAATGTAAAAATTCTGCAGGGTTAGTTTTGGCAGGTTCATTGAACCCGCTTCCACTAAAAAAGTTGATCCCCAGAAAAACTAATATAATAGCAGCATAAATCCAGTATGCACTGAATTTTGGCTTTTTAGGGTCTTTATTTCTTTTTGGTTGCTCTTTGGCCATGCTCTTTTCTTAAATCTTAATAATTTGTCTCTATGGAAGTCACCTTGGCATCTCCCCAAAGACTTTCAATATCGTAGAAATCCCGAATATGTTTTTGGAAAACATGAACGACAACATTGACATAATCCATCAACACCCACTCGGCATTTTCGGAACCTTCTATATGCCAGGGCTTGTCTTTCAAAGATTTGCTGACTGTTTTTTGTATGGAATTCACAATAGCGTTGACCTGCGTGTTGGAAGTCCCGTTGCAGATCACGAAATAATCACAAACGGTGTTTTCTATTTCCCGTAAATCAAGAATGTCAATGTCATCTCCTTTTACTTCTTCGATCCCTTTGATTATATGTGCAATAAGTATGTCGTTGTTCGCTTCCTTTTTTGTCATTAAATTTATTTCTTTGCGCAAAGTTATTACTTTTTAGTCTTTTTAGACCTTGGATTTCATAACATTTAACTCCTGCATTATCATTTCTCTTTATGCACCTTATCAAAGTTAATGCCATCAACTCAACCAACTCATTCGCACGTGAAATGTTCAGGGAGAACAACAAGATTCCTGCCACCTGTATTGTCGCAAAAAAGCAATTAAACGGTAGGGGACAACGCGGTACGATCTGGGATTCTGAAGAGGGTAAAAATCTTACTTTTAGCGTGATCTACCCAAGGCCGGCGCTCTTGCCGGGGAGACAATTTGTGCTTAGCGCCGCTGTGGCTACAACCGTGCTGCAGGTGCTGGAGAAATTTGAGTTGCCGCGGCTAAAGGTAAAGTGGCCCAACGACATAATGTCAGCAAATTTAAAGATTGGCGGAATTCTCATTGAAAATGTCATTTCTGAAGCCAAAGTTGCTGCCTCTGTGATAGGAATTGGACTCAATGTGAATCAACAACAATTTGAAGGATTGCCCGGGGCAGGTTCTATGCGCATGGTCTGCGGAAGGGATTTTGATCTCGAGGAGGTGCTGCAGCAGCTTTTAATAGACCTGGAAGCAAGGTTGGACCATTTGTCTGAAGAAACTTCCGAAGAGATTATGACGACCTATAAAAAGCACCTTTTTCGAAGGCAGGTCCCGTCGACTTTTCAGCTGCCCGACAAGACCTTTTTCACCGGAATGATCTCTGATGTGACGCCCGAAGGCAAACTGCTCGTAA
The DNA here is from genome assembly GCA_963739625.1 of uncultured Flavobacteriaceae bacterium. GTDB lineage: Bacteria > Bacteroidota > Bacteroidia > Flavobacteriales > Flavobacteriaceae > Salinimicrobium. The sequence goes on along the minus strand of CAVUAU010000001.1, from coordinate 79,228 downwards.
AGCAGGAAGATGACCTCCTGCAGGAATACGACCTGAAGGAGATCAAACTCTGTTACTAAAGTTGAGAGGTGTTGGTGGCGAGGGTACTTATAAACTTCTTCAGCGGACCTTTCACCATCATGGCCATCATTGTATTGAACTTTCCATGGAAGAAAAGTTGTGCGAGGCTTTGATCTGGACCTGCGGCTTCTATAACCACATCCAGTGAAAAATTGAATTTTTCTGAAGTTGAGCCCAAAACGATGAGTTCGGGAGGGCGGGTTTCTTTAATTTGCAGCTCTATCTCGGGCATGCCTTTTAAGGCAAAAGCAAAGGTGTCGCTTGATTTTACTTCAAACTTCTCTTTACTTTCGGGCATGATCTGCTCGTAATTCTCAACATTGGTCAAAAAATCGAAAAGCTCCTGTTGGCTTTTCTGGACCGTTACTTTATCACTTTCTAATTCCATAGCTTTATTTTTTCCAGTTTGCCGGGTCTTTTCTCCAATGCTGCAGGAGATCGGCTTCTTTTTCATTGATATAATTGGTCTTTAGGGCGACCTCCAGCAAATATTCGTAGTTGCTCAAGGTGTGCAACTCTATCCCCGCGTCCCTAAAATTTTCTGTAGCCGTATCAAACCCGTAGGAGAAGATGGCAATCATGCCTTTGATCTGCACATTGGCTTCTTCTAAAGCTCTTACTGCGTTAAGGCTGCTTTTTCCGGTGCTAATGAGGTCCTCTATGACTACCACAGTTTGGCCTTCCTCGATCTTCCCTTCAATCTGGTTTTTGCGACCATGGCTTTTTGCTTCGGGTCGAACGTAAACAAAAGGCAGACTAAGGTATTCGGCTACCAGCATTCCTATCCCTATAGCTCCCGTGGCTACGCCGGCAATAACATCGGCTTTTCCGTAGAGCTGTTCGATTTGCCGGGCCATATTTTCCCGTACAAAGTTGCGAATTGCAGGATAAGATAGAATGACGCGGTTGTCACAATAGATAGGGGAGTTCCATCCGCTGGCCCATTGAAAACCCTGTTGTGCATCTAATTTTATTGCCTTAATTTGCAACAGTAACTCAGCCGTTTTTCGTGCTGTTTCCTTGTCTAAAATCATACTGCAAATGTATAAAGTTTTTGTAAATGACATTCCTATTATTCTATCCACCACGGAGGATTATGATGAAAAATATACATCTTTTCCTCTAAAAGAGGTAAAACTTAAAAGGATCATCAAAAAAATCAACAAAGGAAAACTTTTATACGTCAACCTGTACCACAAGAATAAAGAAAAGCTGCTTAAACATCTTTTTAAAAAACTTCCTGTAGTAGAAGCCGGGGGTGGGCTTGTTTTAAACCCAAAAGGAGAAACACTCTTCATCCATCGCAACGGACGATGGGATCTTCCCAAAGGAAAAATTGAAAAAGGAGAAAGCCGTGAAGAAGGCGCCATAAGAGAGGTGGAGGAGGAGACGGGCGTAAAGAACCTGAAGATCACCCGTTTTCTGCAAGAGACCTATCACGTTTTTCAGCGTAAAGGCAAGTACAGGCTTAAAGTGACCTACTGGTATGAAATGACAACAGATTATGACGGGGAACTTGTGCCGGAGGTGAAGGAAGGCATTGAAAAAGCCAAATGGAAAGATGAAGAGAAATCCCGTAAGGCGCTTAGAAAATCTTACGCCAACATAAAATTGCTGTTTCCCGAATATCTTCCGGTAAAAAACAAGTGAGCTCTTTAGGGAATTTAGTTTAGCCTGAAAATAGGATATCTTAGATGTGCCTTTTCGTAGTGTTCAGATTTTTTGTGGATCCAGTCTAACTGCTGGTACCAGCTTTTGGCGAAATCTTTATCTTTTTTCTTCTTTTCAAGAAATTCCTCTTCCACTTCGGGATAATCATCTAAAAATTCTCTTGCAATTTCCTCGAACACGTATGGAGAAAAACCTTCTTTTTGCTGCAGTACACTGTCAAAGAAATTCCAGTTAAAGAAGGAGTCGGGTGCCTGGGGCTCTAAAGTCGCCATTAGGTATTGTGCGGCCTTTTGTTTTAAGGGTACTAAAAAATCCCCTTTTCTAATGCTTACCTTTTCTACGCTGGTAGTCACCTGGGTGTCCGAATGCAGGTAATGTCCCTCGTAAGCATCGGGTACAGTGGCAAAATCTTTTATCCTGTAAACCTGCACAGGCAGCATGGTATCTTTTTCAAATTGCTGCATCTGCACATTATTGAGCTTAAGCAGGTCCAAAACCTGCCACCATCCCTGAGGTATGATATAAGCCCGGGGTAATTTTACCTGCTGCGTAGGCTTGAAAAAGTCGTAATAAGTGACATCTTTAGTAAAAGGTTTATCCCGGTTGTATTTCAAACGGTCAAATCCTGTGACCTCGCTTTTGACCATTTCACCTTCATAGCCTTTGAACTGCAGGGTCGAAGTTTTGCTGCTGTCCACTTCAAAATCAAAAGCATAATTTTCTTTTGCAGGGAAGTTTTTTCGCGCCTGGTTTTTCAGCTTTCTAATGAGTTGAGAATCTTCATCTGTAATGTCGATCATGGAGCGAAGGGTTTCGTAAGTACCCCAAACCCTCTTGTCGTAAGGCTTGAGCATGTGGGTCTCAATCATAAGACCGAAGGTGTTCCATAAGCTGGCATAGCCTGTGGAATAGCGCGGCAGATCAAGGAATTGCGAAAAACCCTTTTCGGGAACTTCATTAAAGACATTCACGTAAGGCGTAATGTCCCAATCTTTCTTCAAAAGTGCTTTTTTAAGGGCGGGCATCATTTCTGTTTGCACATATTTTCCGGCCTCGCCACCCAATTTATCGTGTTGCGTGAACAGGTGCGTAAGGCTGTACTGGTAATCGGCGCCGTTGCTTACGTGGGTATCGATAAGTACATCCGGGTCGAGCTCATGAAAGATCTTGTAGAAGCTGCGGGTATTTTTTGTATCGGCCTTTATGAAATCCCTGTTGAGGTCATAGTTGCGTGCATTTCCGCGGAAGCCGTATGCCTTTGGGTCCATTTTGATTTGTGCGGGTAAAGGAGTTGCGGTTGAGGGCGCCGCCAACATTGTACACGGGAATTGCAGCAATTATTGTGTTCTCCGGAAGCGGAATAGAATCCTGCGCCAGGTCACGAAACAGCATCATAGTCGCATCGATGCCATCGCTTTCACCGGGATGGATCCCGTTATTGATGAAGAGAATGGCGTGGTCTTTTCTCAGTTTTTCGAGATCGAAATTCCCGCTTCGGCTGTAGATGGCCAGGTGTAGCGGCTCCCCGCTATCTGTTTCTCCTATAGTCTCAAGACTGATGCTGGGAAATGCTTCTGCCAGATCTTCATAGTAGTTGATCACCTGCGGATAAGTTGCTGTCTCAGTTCCGCCCGATTTCTCAAAAACCGTGGTAAAATCGTATTCCTTTTTAATAATGTAATTGGAGAAGTCACAGGAAACGCAGATTAGGCAGATCAACGCCGGAAACAGCATCTTTTTCATCTCATGGATTTATTTGGTGGCCGTAAACATAAGAAAAATAGCCTAAAATCTTTAGATCTCACAATTATAGCCACTTTCAAAGCCTTGTTAAAGAAGATATAATACGCAATAAGGATTTTTAGTCGATGAAAATTAAACTTATTTTAGCAGGAAACACAATATTATGAAGAGGATTTTAAGGGTTTTTATCGGAATTGTTCTAACTACCACTACATTTTCGGCTTTTGGACAGGCTGCAGATAGCAAGTTGAGTGAAGAGCGTAAACAGAAATTGGCCAAACAGGCGCCAGACCATGTAGAGACAGCCCTTGGCAGCCTTACCCTGCCTTCCCCTTATTCTTCTGAGCCTACAGCAAACGTAAGCAAGATAGTGGCCTGGCCAGATGGTATGAAGCCAAAAGCGCCTGCCGGTTTTAAAGTGACAAAATTTGCCGGGAATCTCGATCATCCCCGCATTACCTATATAGGTCCCAATAATGACATTTTTGTGGTCGAAACCAACGACGCCAAGCAAAGTGCCAATCGAATTACTCTGCTTCGGGATACGAACGGCGATATGCAGCCAGATGAACGGCATGTCTTTCTTGAGGATCTTAATCAGCCGTATGGAATGCTCATTCTCGACGGCTATTTTTATGTGGCTAATGTCGATGGTGTAAAAAGATTTCCATACAAAGAAGGACAAAATTCTATCGATGCCGAAGGTGAGACCATAGTTGAACTGCCTGCAGGCGGTTATAATCACCACTGGACCCGAAACCTCATTGCCAGCCGGGACGGGAGTAAGATCTATATCACCGTAGGTTCTTCGAGTAATGTTGGGGAGTACGGCATGGACCGCGAAAAACGTCGGGCTAATATTCTCGAGATCAACCCCGATGGTTCGGGAGAAAAAGTTTTTGCTTCTGGCCTTCGAAATCCTGTAGGAGTAGATTGGAACCCTGTCACAGGCGAACTCTGGGCGGCTGTCAATGAACGCGACAACCTGGGGAACGATTTAGTGCCAGATTATATCACAAGTGTGAAAGAAGGTGCATTTTACGGCTGGCCTTATTCCTATTTCGGGCAGATCAAAGATCCACGTTGGTATCACGATACCCATGACGAAATGGTGCAGAAAGCAATTGTACCCGATGTGCCCTTAAAAGCACATTCTGCTTCTCTTGGTCTGAAGTTTTATACTGGTGATCAATTTCCTGAAAAATACCGCAATGGTGCCTTTGTTGGCCAGCATGGATCCTGGAACCGCAAAAATTTGTCGGGATATAAAGTGCTTTTTGTACCTTTTGTAGATGGAAAACCACAGCAGCCCGAAGAATTCCTTACAGGATTTATTGCCGATGAAAGTGCCAGCGAAGTCTATGGCAGGCCTGTGGGAATCAACACTTTGCCAGATGGTTCACTCCTGGTCAACGACGACGACGGGAATGCGATTTGGCGCATTTCAGCCGAATAATGGATTCAAAATGAAAATTCTTCTTTACGCGCTGTTGCTTTGCTGCGGAAGCCTTTTTGCTCAGGAAACTGAAGTAACCGTGCTGGACGCCGCTTCGGGCATGCCTGTAAAAAATGCCATTTTAGAGACCTCTTATAGTACCGATGCTTCAGGTGAAAAAGGACAATTTCTGCTGGAGCTGAAGTCTTTTCCGGTTGAGCTAAAAATTTCTGCCGAAGGTTATGAGGAAAAATCAATTCTTCTGAATAAACCGCAGGACCGGCTCACAGTGTACCTTCTTCCGCAGTACGAGTCTCTTTCAGAAGTTGTTTTGAAGAGCAGCATCATTCCGCAGAAATTACTGGAAACACCTGCCGCGGTGAGCCTGCTGGGCCGGGATGAACTGCAACGATTCGACGAGACGAACATAGCCGAAGGTCTTGATGTGGCAGCCGGGGTGAATGTGCAGCAAGGCGCGCTCAACACCAGTAAAATGAGCATTCGAGGAATTGGCGCCCGCTCGCAGTATAGTACCAACCGGGTCAAAGCCTATTTCATGGAAATCCCGCTCACCACAGCCGAGGGAGAAACTACTCTTGAAGATATTGATCCTTCGGTAATAAGCCGTGCCGAGATCTTTAAAGGCCCAGTGTCCAGCATCTATGGCGCAGGACTCGGCGGCGTGATCAACCTGTACCCTGCAGAACCTGACAAAACAGGTGTTGGCGCCAGGGTGAAAACCATCCATGGCAGTTTCGGGCTTCTAAAGAATACGCTACAGGCTTCCTATGTTGATGACAATAAACAGCTGCTGGCCACCTATAACGGAATCGCCAGGGACGGCTACAGGGAGAATAGCAGCTATTCCCGAAATGCGGCCACCATAAACGGGCAGATTGGTCTTGGCAGCAACAGCAGGCTGGCTTTCCTGGGCCAGTTCACCAGGCTCAAGGCTTACATTCCAAGCTCTCTAGATTTTCAAACTTTTAATGCAGATCCTGCCGCAGCGGCTGCGAACTGGGCGGCTGCACGAGGTTACGAATCGTATGACAAAGGTTTGCTCGGCCTCTCGCTTAGTCACGATTTCTCACAAGAACTTTCCAATACTACGAGTGTTTTTACCAACTTCAGGGATGGGTACGAACCCCGGCCATTTGATATTCTCAACGAGAACCAGTCGGCAGTTGGTGGCCGTACCAAATTTAACCTCAGAACCCGTATTTTTGGAAGGGAAGCCGGTGCAAGCTTGGGAGCCGAAGTTTATAGAGAATGGTATCACATCACTTTGTTTGAAAACCTTTATCAACAGCAGGCACAAAGCCTTCCCGGTGAGATGTTCAGCAATACCAAAGAAGATCGCAGCTACTACAATGTTTTTGGACAGTTCGACCTGCGGCTACTCGAGAAACTAAAGCTGCAGGCCGGCCTTAACTTCAATTCAACCCGGTATCGACTCGACGATATTTACACCGCTGATACCATAGATCACTCCGGAAATCACACTTTTGAGAACGTACTGTCACCGCGGGCAGGTCTGGTGTATGAACTTACACCCGCAAAAAACTTCTATGCCTCGATAAGCCACGGCTTTTCAACGCCTACAGTAGCAGAAACCCTTACTCCGGAAGGATTGATCAATTCAGACCTAAAAGCCGAAACCGGGTGGAACTACGAACTTGGGTTTAAGGGAAGCTTTTTCAGCAAAAGCCTTTACGCCGAAGTTTCTGCATACAGCATTCAGGTGGATAACCTGCTGGTGGCCGAGCGGGTAGGGGAAGACCGGTACATTGGGCGGAATGTTGGCAAAACCGATCATGACGGGCTCGAACTGCTGCTTAATTACAACTTTTTCATAGGTTCCATTCGACTTAATCCTTTTGTAAATGCCGCATTCAACCGCTTTAGGTTTGACGAATTTACAGATGCCGGAAAGGATTTCTCGGGCAATGAACTTCCTGCCGTTCCCGATACTGAAGTCTTTGCGGGACTGGACCTTTCAACCGAATTTGGTTTGAAGCTGCAGGCATCTTACCAGTACAAGGGGCAGATGCCGCTCAATGATGAGAATTCTGTTTTTACCAGCGATTACCAATTGGTGCATCTCAAAGCCTCTTTTGAAACTGAAATCTTAAAAGACCTGAAAACTCAAGTTTTTGGAGGGGTCAGAAATCTGCTGGATGAGCATTATGCTGCCTCCATCGTTCCCAATGCTGTAGCTTTTGGAGGAGCCTCGCCGCGCTATTACTATCCGGGAGATCCACGAAATTATTTTGCGGGAGTTGCGGTGAGCTATAACTTCTGAAAAATGCTATTTTTTGACCGCGTCGGGAACCATGAAATGGTAGTCGCCGCCATTCCTTATTACATCTCTTACAACGGTTGAGGAGATATGGCTTTTTCCTGATGAGGTCATTAAAAACACACTTTCCACACCCGACATTTTGTAGTTGGTCTGGCTAATCACTTTTTCAAAGTCAAAATCTGTAGGATTCCGAAGGCCGCGGAGTAAAAAAGAAGCGTTTTCCTTTTTGCAGAAATCCACGGTCATGCCTTTATAGGTCTTTACCGTGATCTTTGGCTCATTTTCGAAGGTTTTTTCCAGGAAACGCACCCGTTCTTCTAGAGAGAACATGTATTTTTTATCGGCATTGACGCCAATGGCCAGGATGATCTCGTCAAAAAGCGGTAATCCGCGCTCGATGATATCTATATGTCCCAGGGTAACCGGATCAAAAGAGCCCGGAAAAACGGCTTTTCTCATATTTCTAAGATTGCTTCAGAACAAATATAGCAAAATGCCTTCCAAAGAGACTTCGACTAATCCGCTTTTCAAGCGGGCTCAGTCTGACATTAAATTGCGACTACTTTTGATTTACAAAAAAATGTCACGCTGAGCCTGCCTACCGGCAGGCAGGCCCGACGGAAGGGAGGAACAGTCGAAGCGCTGTCGGAGTTGCAGATTTATTCTTCCTTCAAAAGAGACTTCGACTAATCTGTCTCACTCTCGTTCGACAGGCTCAGTCTGACAATTCATTTTTAAAGATCAGTCGCTGCTTCTATAGCGCTTCCGAAGAGCTCTGTCAAAGAAATTCCTGCCGCCTGCGCCTGCTGCGGTAGAATACTCGCCTCGCTCAAGCCGGGATTGGTATTGATCTCGATAAAGTGCGGCTCGTTGTTGTGGAAAATAAATTCTGAACGCGAGAATCCCTTCATCTTCAGCTTGCGGTAGATCAATTTTGCGATCTCCTGTACCTGCTTCGTCTGCTCCTCTGAAATTCTGGCCGGGGTTATTTCCTGAGACTTTCCGAGGTATTTAGCTTCGTAGTCAAAAAACTCATTTTCAGAAACAATTTCGGTAACCGGTAAAGCGGTGATCTCACCGTTGTGCATGATCACCCCCACAGAAACCTCTGTGCCGTCGAGAAAAGATTCAATGATCACCTCGTCATCTTCCTTAAAAGCAAATTTGAGCGCCGGGATAAATTCTTCTTTCTTCTTCACTTTGCTAATCCCAAAGCTGCTACCGGCCTTGTTGGCCTTGACAAAACAAGGCAGCCCTACTTTTTTAAAGACTTCATCGGGATCAACTTCATCACCTTTATCTACAAAGAAATTCACCGCGGTTTTCACTCCGTAAGGTTTGATCACGCTAATGAGATCACGTTTATTGAAGGTAAGCGCCGATTGGTAAAAATCGCAGGAGGTCTGCGGAATGTCGAGCAGTTCAAGATAGGCTTGTAAAAGGCCATTTTCACCGGGGGTACCGTGAATGGTGTTAAAAACACAGTCGAAAGTGATCAGTTTTCCGTCGATGGTAACCGTGAAGTTACTGCGGTTGATTGGGTATGGAGTATCATCTTCCCCAATCACGAACCATTCTTTTTGCAGGATGTGCACGCGGTAAGGGTTGTACTTGCTGCGGTCAAGGTTCCTGTAGACTACGTTCCCGCTGTTGATGGAAATTCGGTATTCGCTGGAATAGCCGCCCATGGCTATGGCAACATTTTTCTTCATACTAAATAAGCCCGGTTAAATTGCGTTAACAAAAGTAGGACTATTAATCGAATGTCTTTTAAACCACCTGTTTTTATATCTTTGCTTTTTTAAAATAACTATGACTTTCCTCAAATTTCTTTTTAGCAAAACCTTTTTGATCCAATTGGTTTTGGCGGTATTGGCGCTTTTCCTTATCGTTTTTGTCCTCATGCAATGGCTGGATTTTTCTACCAACCAGGACGAAAGAATTGTTGTGCCCAACCTGGCGAGACTCTCGCTCGATAAAGTCGACGAAAAGCTGGACGAACTCGATCTAAGAAGGGAGATCCTGGATTCGGCCAATTATAATCCAGATTTTCCACCGTACGCTGTGATCGACCAGGTGCCGCTACCGGGGAAATTTGTAAAGGAGAACAGAAAGATCTACCTCACGCTGAATCCTTCAGGATATCAAAAAGTGGAAATTCCCGAAGGGCTTATCCGCAGAACAAGAAGACAGGTAGAACCTACCTTGAAGTCATTGGGCTTTGAGATTGGAACCGTGACTTATAAACCAGATGTGGCCAAAGATGCGGTGCTGGAGCTGCGGTATAAGGGAGAAAAAGTGGAACCCGGGATGAAGCTGCTCAAGACTTCAAAGATCGACCTGGTTTTGGGAGACGGATCGGGCAGATATGGAGTAGAAGCCGAAGAGGAGGCCACAGATGAAGAACAAATAATGGGAGACCTGGAGAGTGAAGATTATGATTTCTGAAAATAACAAGCCCGAACCCGAAGATAATGATGATGAGCTCTATGAGCATCATAAATTTGTAGCCGATAAAGGTCAACAGCCGCTTAGGGTGGATAAATATCTCATGAATTATATTGAGAATGCCACCCGAAACAAGATACAAACCGCGGCAAAGGATGGGAATATTTACGTCAACGATGTTCCGGTAAAATCCAATTATAAAGTGAAGCCGGGCGATGTGGTGCAGGTGATGTTTGAACATCCACCATACGAGTTCCTGCTTACTCCTGAAGATATTCCCTTAGATATTGTTTATGAAGACGAGGCGCTGCTGGTGGTGAATAAACCGGCGGGCATGGTGGTGCATCCCGGTCATGGAAATTATAGCGGCACCCTCATCAATGCTCTCGTTTATCATTTTGACAATCTTCCAAAAAATAGCAGCGAAAGACCTGGATTGGTTCACAGGATCGACAAAGATACCAGCGGTTTGCTCGTAGTTGCGAAAACCGAGCAGGCTATGACAAAGCTTTCAAAACAGTTTTTTGACAAGAGCAGCGAGCGCGAATATGTCGCCATTGTCTGGGGAAATGTTGAAGAAGACGAAGGTACTGTTGAAGGCAATATTGGAAGGCATCCAAAAAACAGGCTTCAAAACACGGTTTATCTTGGAGACGATGAAGACAAGGGGAAACCGGCAGTAACGCATTATAAGGTTATTGAGCGGCTGGGGTATGTTACTCTTGTTTCTTGCAGACTGGAAACAGGACGAACACACCAGATACGCGTCCACATGAAGCACATTGGCCATACCTTGTTCAATGATGAACGCTACGGTGGGGAAAAAATCCTGAAAGGGACCACTTTTACGAAGTACAAACAGTTCGTGGAAAACTGCTTTAAGGTACTGCCAAGACAGGCGCTGCATGCCAAGACGCTCGGGTTCAAACATCCAACTACCGGAGAATGGATGAGCTTTGACTCTCCTATTCCCGAAGATATGGAGCAGTGCATCGAGAGATGGCGCAACTACGCCAAAAATCAGAAGGAGTTTATCGACTAGGAAATTCATCCCCCTCCTAAGTCCCATCCCCTCCTAAATCCTCCCCGGAGGGGAGGACTTTTAAGAATTTTTCTCCCTTCCCTCTGGGAAGGGCCGGGGATGGGATGAGAAATTCCTTTTCCTAAATCCCTGCCTCGCCGGCAGGCAGGCTCCCCTGGAGGGGAGGACTTTTTCCGAATTCACTCCTGCCTTCCCTCAGGGAAGGGCCGGGGATGGGATGAGAATAAACTTATTCAATGCTTATATCAGCAGGAATAAACAGGAAACCCGGTTTTTAAGGAAGGTTTTAATATTTTAGTGGCAGATAAAAGAAAATGCTTCAATGAAACTAGTTGTATCCCCCGCAAAAACGCTTGATTACGAAACCAAACTTCCTACTACCAGAGGCACTCAACCCTCTTTTTTAGAGACCACTGCAACTGTGAATAGAAAGTTAGCCAGGATGAGCAAACATGAGATTGCAGAGCTCATGCATATAAGCGACAAGTTGGCCGATCTCAACTATTCCCGCTATCAGGAATTTGAGGAGGATCACAACAAAAAAAACTCCCGCCCTGCGGTGTACGCCTTTGCAGGTGATGTCTATACCGGCCTGGACGCTTATACCATTCCTGTAGAAAAGCTGGATTTTTTGCAGGATACCTTACGCATCCTCTCCGGTTTCTACGGAATTCTTCGGCCGCTGGACCTTATTCAGCCTTACCGGCTCGAGATGGGCACCTCGCTTTCTGTAGGCAGGAAAAAAGACCTTTATGAGCTTTGGCACGAAATGATCACGGATTTCCTTAATAAAGAACTGGAGGATGATGAGCTTTTCGTGAACCTCGCCAGCCAGGAATATTTCAAAGCTATTGATACAGATAAACTGAAGGTGCCGGTGATCACTCCCGTCTTTAAGGACTTCAAAAATGGCAAATTGAAGATCATTTCTTTTTACGCTAAAAAAGCAAGAGGTTCTATGGTGCGATTTATTGTAGATACCGAAGCAAAAACGGTAGATGATCTCAAGGCTTTTGATTATGACGGCTATCGCTATAGCGCAGAGGAAAGCAAGAAAGAAAATGAGCTGGTTTTTACGCGTTAAGCTTCAGCAGGTTTTATTGTTAAAGTATTTCAAAAAGCGGTGTCTCACCGCTTTTTTCTTTTTAATTTCTGACGCATCGAAAACTGAAGGGAAGCTTGAATTTGGAGTTTTTCCGAAGCAGGTGATCCCGCAGTTTTCAGAAAATGATGAACAACCACCAAAAACAGCATTTTTACAATGGATATTAAAAAGGTTTTAGTTGCCAACAGGGGTGAAATAGCGATAAGGATTTTTAGGGCCTGTACAGAGATAGGCCTCAGGACGGTAGGGATTTACACTTTTGAAGACCGCTACTCCCTGCACCGCTACAAAGCCGATGAAGCTTACCAGATAGGCCGCGACAATGATCCTTTAAAGCCGTACCTCGACATAGATGCCATCATCAAGGTAGCGAAAAAGAATGGTGTGGACGCGATCCATCCCGGTTACGGCTTCCTTTCAGAAAATGCTGAATTCGCACAGAAATGTGAGGAGAACGATATCATTTTTGTCGGTCCTAAAGTTTCCGTGCTTAAGTCCCTGGGAGATAAGGTAAGAGCGAAGGAAGTTGCGGTGAAGAATAATATTCCCGTGATCCAGAGCAATGAAAAAGATCTGACTTCCGTAGAAATCGCTTTGGAAGAAGCGGAAAAAATAGGTTACCCGGTTATGCTCAAAGCAGCATCTGGTGGGGGAGGCCGCGGAATGCGGGTGATAAGAAATGAAGATGAACTCAAAAGCGGCTTCAATGAATCCAGGAGAGAGGCCAAAAATGCCTTTGGTGATGATACGGTGTTTCTGGAAAAATTCGTCGAAGATCCAAAGCATATCGAAATACAGATCGTCGCCGACAACCATGGAAATATCGTGCACCTTTTTGAACGTGACTGTTCGGTACAGCGGCGGTATCAAAAAGTGATCGAATTCGCGCCTTCAATGGGGCTGGACGATAAGATCAAGCAGAATCTATACAATTACGCGCTTACTCTTTGTAAGGCGGTAGATTACAACAATATTGGAACGGTCGAGTTTCTGGTAGATCGCAGCGGAGAGATCTTTTTTATCGAGGTGAATCCGCGAATCCAGGTAGAGCATACAGTGACCGAGATCATCACCAATATTGACCTTGTCAAGACACAGATCTTTATCGCCGGCGGATATAAGCTGTCAGATAAACAGATAAAAATAGGAAGTCAGGAGAGCGTAACCACGCACGGTTATGCCTTGCAGTGCCGCATCACTACTGAAGATCCTACCAATGACTTTAAACCCGATTACGGGACCATCACCACTTACAGAAGTGCTTCGGGCTTTGGAATTAGGCTGGATGCGGGAAGCATCTATCAGGGTGTAAAAGTTTCTCCCTTCTTCGACAGCATGCTGGTGAAGGTTTCTGCGAGCAGCCGTACCCTTGACGGCGCCTGCCGTAAGATGAGGCGTGCCCTGGCCGAATTCCGTATTCGTGGGGTAATGACCAATATTGGTTTCCTGGATAATATCTTGTCAGATCCTACTTTCAGAAATGGCGAGGTGACAGTGAACTTCATAAAAGATCATCCCGAGCTGTTCAAAATAAAAGCTACGCGCAACCGGGCGACAAAAATGGTAAAATTCCTTGGTGATGTGATCGTCAATGGAAACCCCGATGTCAAAAAGGTGGAAAAAAAGACAGATTTTATAAAACCTTCGGTTCCCTCTTTTGATGATTCATCACCTTATCCACAGGGTACAAAAGACCTGCTGAAGGAATATGGCCCCGACAAATTTTCCAGATGGCTACTTCACGAGAGCAAGGTGCAATATACAGATACCACCATGCGTGATGCACATCAAAGTCTGCTCGCCACAAGAATGCGTACCACAGACATGCTAAAAGTAGCCGAAGGTTTTGCGCGTAATGTGCCGGAGGTCTTTAGTATGGAAATTTGGGGCGGTGCCACCTTTGACGTTTGCCTGCGGTTCTTAAAGGAGAATCCATGGGAGCGATTGAGACTGCTTAGAGAGGCAATGCCTAATATCCTTATGCAGATGCTGCTTCGCGGATCAAACGGAGTGGGATACACTGCATATCCCGATAATCTTATTGAAAAGTTTGTGGAGCAATCCTGGGAAAATGGGATTGATGTTTTTCGCATTTTTGACAGCCTTAACTGGATGGAATCTATTGCGCCATGTATTGAGCATGTGCGTAACAGGACGCAGGGATTGGCCGAAGGAACTATTTGTTATACCGGCGACATTATGAATCCGAGGGAAACCAAATACAATCTCGATTATTATGTGCAGCTGGGGAAAGACATTGAAAATGCCGGAGCACATATTTTGGGTATAAAGGACATGGCGGGAATTTTAAAACCGGATGCCGCCTTCGAGCTGGTTTCGGCTTTGAAATCTCATATTAATATTCCGTTGCACCTGCATACCCATGACACCTCGTCCATCCAGGCCGCCACTTACTTGAAGGCCATAGAGGCCGGGGTTGATGTGATCGATGTCGCGCTTGGCGGACTTTCAGGGCTGACCTCTCAGCCTAATTTTAACTCCATTGTAGAGATGCTGAGGTTCCATGACCGCGGAAGACCTTTAAACTCCGATAAACTGAATGAATATTCCCATTACTGGGAAGCCGTACGCAGCTACTATTATCCTTTCGAATCCGGCTTAAAAGCAGGTTCTGGAGAGGTTTACAAACACGAAATTCCCGGAGGCCAGTACTCCAATTTAAAACCCCAGGCAGAATCTCTTGGCCTGGCCGATCGTTTCCACGAGATCACCGAGATGTATTCAAAAGTAAATGAGCTTTTTGGAGACATCATTAAAGTGACACCAAGTTCAAAAGTTGTGGGAGACATGGCGCAGTACCTGGTGAGCAACAACCTGACCATTGAAGATGTGCTGGAGAAAGGTGAAGACATCTCATTTCCGCAGTCGGTGAAGAGCTTCTTCCGCGGTGATCTTGGGCAGCCCTACGGCGGATTCCCGGAGAAGATCCAGAAGATCGTGTTGAAAGACGAAAAACCTTACACCGAAAGACCGAATGCGCACCTTGAGCCTATTGATTTTGAAGAGGAATTCGCGGAGTTTGAGAAGCTGTTTTCTGAAGGAATGGGAAGGGAACTCGACATTACAGATTTCCTTTCATATAAACTCTATCCAAAGGTCTTTACCGAAGCCTACAACCACCAGGTGAAATTTGGCAACGTGATCAACATTCCTACCAAGAACTTCTTCTACGGAATGGAGCCCGGGGAGGAGATCATTGTGGAATTGGATAAGGGGAAAACCCTGTTGATCCAGTTCCTTTCTCTTGGCGAGGCCAATGATGACGGAATGGCCAAGGTTTTCTTTAAAGTCAACGGTCAAACCCGTGCCGTGGAAGTCAAAGACGAATCTGTGAAGGTAGAGAAGGTAGTGCACCAGAAAGTAGATAAGAACGATAAAAAACAAATCGGCGCACCGCTGCAGGGAGCTCTTTCAAATATTACGGTCAAAGCCGGGGATAAGGTTGAAAAGAACCAGCCGCTGTTTGTCATAGAAGCTATGAAAATGGAAACCACCATCACCGCGAATGCTGCCGGCGAGGTAGACAAGATCGTGCTCAAAGAAGGAGATATGGTCTTTTCAGATGACCTGGTGGTCGTGATGAAATAGTTCCCGTTGCAGGTTCCATGTTGCCTGTCCACCGTTGCATTGGCGAAAGTGGACCGGTTTGATTATTTCCATGGCTTAAATTTTGTATTTCTAAAGTTAAAGTCTAAAGTCTAACATCTAACGTCTAAAGTTCCTCATCTCACGTCTCACATCTCATGTCTAACAAATTTCACCACACGCATCCTTACAAACCTTTTGTTCCCGAAAATGCTACAAAACTAATTGTAGGAACCCTTCCGCCACCGCGGTTCACCACACGGGATCTGAAAGAAGGAGATGTGGATTTCTGTTACGGCAGCCGCGACGGACTTTTATGGCAGGTGATCGACAGAGTTTTTGACCTTGACCTGAAATTTGAGACTTCCGAGGAAGCTGTTCGGGAAAGAAAGGAATTCCTCGCCAGCAAGGGCATTGGCATTTGTGACACGGTAGAAAGCTGTCGCAGGGAAAAGATTGACGCGTCAGATCTTGGGATGCAGGAGGTGGAGCTGCGCGACCTTGTTTCAATCCTGCGCAGGCATGAAAATATCGACACCTTGTTGTTCACTGGCGGGAACAGCAAGAATGGCCCCGAATACTTCTTCAGGAAATTGCTTAAGGAATATGACCTCAAGCTCAAAGTGATAAGTAATACCGTGCCGCGGGTGCACCAGTTTCTGCTCGATGGCAGGTGTATTAATACAGTTTCACTTACCGCGCCCTCGGGTTCGGCCAACCGCGCCATTGGAAGTATGCAGCTGTACAAGGACCTGAAAAAACAAAACCCTGAATTCAATACGATTGATTTCAGGGTTCTGCAGTACCGTCAGTTTCTTGAAAATTAAACGGGTTCTTTTTCCTGGGGATTTTTGATCTTTTCAGGTCTCACTTTAAATTTTTTGCGTTTTGGCCGCAATTTGCCAAATGAGTTGATGGCGATCTTTCCCCGTTTGGTTTTTTTGTCACCTTTACCCATTATTCTTTATTTTTCTGGTCTCTGATGGTTTCTTCGTCTATATCAAAATCATTGGTTTCGATATCGCGGTCTCCAAGCTCTCCGCTTAACGGATCATTATCGCTTCTTCGCCGTCTTTCTCTATCCTTTTTGCTCTTATTATCTTCAATAATTCCCATAACATTCGATTTTTTCGGTTCAGTTCAATTTACAAAAAAGAGAACTTCTTCCGTATTAAAACCTTGTTAATAAGCGGCTTGCTGCTATGGGTTTACCTGATTTTCTTGACGAACTCTCCAATATTTTTGGCGCCGTTCTCTGTGAGATGTTTGATAAAAGCACTGCCAATGATCGCTCCCGAAGTCTTTTCGGTTGCCTGTTCAAAAGTGTCTTTGTTATTGATGCCAAAGCCCACCACAAGAGGAGCCTTAAGTTCCATTTTTGACACCCTTTCAAAATAGCTTTTTTGAGCCTCTCCAAATCCGCCTGTTGAGCCGGTAACACTGGCGCTGCTCACCATGTAGATAAATGCTTCGGAAGCTTCGTCGATCGCCCTTATTCTTTCTTCCGAAGTTTGCGGCGTAATAAGGAACACGGGTGTTAGCTCATATTTCTGAAAGATCTCCTTATAATGTTCATTGTATTCCTCTACCGGAAGATCTGGAACGATCAACCCGTCTATCCCGATTTCTTTACACCGGCTGCAGAATTTTTCAACCCCAAACTGAAGTATAGGATTAAAATAGCCCATAATAAGCAAGGGAATTTGAATGCTTTCCCTGATGTTTTCCAGTTGTGAAAACAGCTTTTTGGTGGTCATGCCGTTCCTAAGCGCCTCTTCAGAACTTTTCTGAATTGTAGGCCCATCGGCCAAAGGATCGCTAAAGGGGAGACCTATCTCCACCATATCCACTCCGCTTTCCTGCAGCTGCTGCAGGATCTCTACGGTGTCTTCGGGTTGCGGGTAGCCCGCAGTAAAATATAAGGAGAGCAGTTTTTCCCCTTTTTGAGACTTCTCCTGAAGTTTTTTATTGATTCGGTTCATTTGGATGTTTTTATCCAGACCTGCAAGGTCTTCAAGACCTTGTAGGTCTTTATTTATAAGTTGAAATAGTCAATGTAAGTATTCAAATCTTTATCCCCGCGGCCGGAAAGATTTACTACCACCACCTCGTCCTTTCCAAACTTTCGCTGCTCAAAAATGGCTAAAGCATGGGCGGTTTCAATCGCCGGGATGATTCCTTCCAATTTTGACAGCACCAGCCCCGCATCCATAGCTTCCTTATCTGTGATCGAAATAAATTCGCCGCGGCCGGTTCTGTACAAGTTGGCATGCATTGGGCCTACTCCCGGGTAATCCAGACCTGCCGAAATAGAGTAAGGCTCGGTGATCTGCCCGTCTTCGGTCTGCATCAACAGGGTTTTACTGCCGTGGATGATGCCTTCCTTTCCAAGAGCCGAAGTCGCCGCGCTTTTTCCTGATGCCACTCCTTCGCCGGCTGCTTCTACAGCTATTATTCCGACCTCTTCCTGGTCGAGATAGTGATAGAAAAGTCCGGCTGCATTACTGCCGCCGCCAACGCAGGCCACAACATAATCGGGATTTTCACGGCCTTCTTTTTCCTGAAGCTGCTTTTTCACCTCTTCAGAAATTACACTTTGAAAGCGAGCCACCATATCGGGGTAGGGATGTGGACCAACTACAGAGCCAATGATGTAATGCGTGTCTACAGGATTATTGATCCAATCCCTGATGGCCTCATTCGTCGCGTCTTTCAATGTCCTGCTGCCCGATTTTGCAGGCACTACCGTGGCACCCAACATTTTCATGCGGGCGACATTCGGCGCCTGGCGTTCAATGTCTATCTCACCCATGTACACCACGCATTCAATACCCATAAGCGCACAAACCGTGGCAGTGGCAACGCCATGTTGCCCTGCGCCGGTTTCGGCGATGATCCTGTTCTTGCCAAGGCGCTTGGCCATGAGGATCTGCCCCACGGTATTGTTCACCTTATGTGCGCCGGTGTGACATAGATCTTCGCGTTTCAAATAGATCTTCGTGCCGTATTTTTTGCTGAATCTTTCGGCATAATACAGCGGAGTTGGCCTGCCCACGTAATCCTTTAGCAGCTGTTGAAATTCTTTTTGAAAAGATTCTTCCTGCATGATCTTTAAATAACGCGTGCGAAGCTCCTCCACATTTGGGTATAGCATTTCGGGAATGAAAGCTCCTCCAAACTCACCGTAATAGCCTTTCTCGTTGACTTGATAACTCATTTGCTTATATATTTTCTTTCAGAAGCTGGTCTCTGAAAATCTTTAATTGTTCTTCATTTTTTAAACCCGGAGAGATTTCAAACCTGCTGTTGACATCCAGTCCGTAAAAGGGGTTGTCTTTACCCTTTTTCCTGAAAAAGCTATATAAAACCTTTATCTGCGGAAGATCTTCGGGTCCAATCCCGCCACTCAAAAAGAAAGGAGTAGCAGAATCATATTTTTTCATGATCTCCCAGTTAAAACTGACGCCGTTGCCGCCTTTGTTCTTGCCTTTGGTGTCAAAAAGGAAGAAATCCACCTCATTTTCGTACGCCTTCAGCAGTTCAAAATCAAAATCCTCACCCACGCTGAAAACCTTGATGAGTTGTACTTCCAATCCCGCTTCAAAAATGTCATTTTTGAGACTCCTGCAAAATTCAGGGCTCTCGTTGCCGTGCAACTGAACTGCCGCCAGATCATATTCCTCCACTTTTTCCAGAATATATGCTTCCGAAGCATCTACAAAAACACCTGTTTTCCTGATCTTTTTATCCTTCAGCAGAATTTCCTGCGTCACGTAACGAGGAGATTTGTCGTAGAAGATCAATCCCATATAATCGGGCTGCAAAGCGGCCACTTTTTCGGCGTTTTGGGGATCTTTCATCCCGCAGATCTTCAGTTTCAGGTCCATCAGGAAGTTTTTAGCTGTTCAAAAAATTTTGAAGCCGCCTTTGCCGGATCATTTGTCCCCATAAAATTTCCGCCGATCAAAAAGCCCTTAAATCCGCATTTTTGAAGCTCCAGAATGGAGGCAACCTGGCTGATGCCGCTTTCGGAAACCTTTACATATTGAGAAGGAATCTTTTCGGCCAGCTCTTTGCTGGTGTTGAGGTCGACCTCAAAAGTTTTTAGATTCCTGTTGTTCACACCCACCATATCTATAGTGTCAAAAAGGGTATTTTGAAGCTCCTTTTCGTTATGCACCTCCAGTAGCACTTCCAATCCCAGCTTTTTTGCCGTTTCTGAAAAAGATTTTATCTGCTTCGGGCTCAACAGCGCGGCGATCAACAGGATCACATCTGCGCCCAGGGCTTTGGCTTCGTAGATCTGGTATTCATCGATCATGAAATCTTTCCGGAGAATAGGGATCTTCACTGTTTCGCGCGCCAGCATGAGGTCATCTTCATTTCCGCCGAAAAATTCTTCATCTGTAAGAACAGAAATTCCGGCAGCACCTGCCTTTTCATAAGCCGAAGTGATTTTTTCCACATCTGCGTCCAAGTTGAGGTTTGGATGGGAAGGGGAGCGACGTTTAAACTCGGCAATAATTCCTGCAGGGGAATTCCGCAGATTTTCTGAAAGAGAAAGGCATTTTCTACTAAACAAGGGGAGACTTTTAAGGATCTCCACAGGCATTTCTTCCTTTCTTTCTGCTACTTCCTCATGTTTATGGGCTGCTATTTTTTCTAGAATATTCATGTAAATCTTTTTATGCTTTGCTAATTTCCTGCAGTTTCTTAAATGAATTGAAGGCTTTCCCGCCCAGGAGGCTCTCTTTTGCGGTTTCAAAGCCTTGTTTGGGATCAATTTTGTTTACCGTTGAAATTGCCATTGCTGCATTGGCACAAACTACATTGTTCTGCGCTTCACTGCCTTCACCTTTCAGGATCTTCAGGAAAATATCTGCCGCCGATTCCACTGTGTTTCCTCCGGAAATTTCTTCCGCAGAAACTTGAGAAATTCCGAAGTCGGCGGGTTTTAACATACCTTCAGAAGTATTGCTTATCATTTTGGTGTCTCCCGTAAGAGAGATCTCGTCATAGCCATCAAGGGCGTGTAAAATGGTGAAATTCTTGTCGGTTTTCTGATAAAGGTAACCATACATTCTTGCCAGCTCCAGGCTAAAAACTCCTACGACCTGGTTCTTAGGAAATGCAGGATTTACCATAGGTCCAAGCATATTGAAAAAGGTCTTTACGGCCAAAGATTTCCTTATGGGTGCCACATTTTTCATCGCCGGGTGAAAAAGCGCGGCATGTAAAAAGCAAATTCCGGCTTCGTCCATGCTTCTGTTCAAAAAATCATTGTCATTGCTGAACTTTATCCCCAGTTGTTCCATCACATTGGAGCTGCCACAGCGCGAAGAAACTCCGTAATTACCGTGTTTGGCTACAGATACACCTGCTCCCGCGGTCACAAATGAAGCCAGAGTAGAAATATTGAAGGTGTCTTTGCCGTCGCCCCCGGTGCCGCAAAGATCTACGGGGTCATATTGCTGCAGGTCTACCGGCAGGCAAAGTTCCAGCAGCGCATTGCGAAAACCTTCGAGTTCTTCAAGGGTGATGCTGCGCATCATGTAAACTGTGAGAAAAGCCGCGATCTGGCTCTCGTTATATTCTCCTTTGGAAATATTCACCAGCACTGCCCGCGCTTCCTCGCGGGAAATGGTTTCGTGGTTGATGAGCCTGTTAAGTATCTGTTTCATATTAAATCGCTTCTTTTTCTGCATTTTTGGATACCGAAGGAGTTTTAACCCAGTTTTCGATGATCTTTTTTCCATTTGGGGTGAGGACGGATTCGGGATGGAACTGCACCCCGCGCACGTCAAAAGTCCTATGGCGCAGGGACATGATTTGCCCGTTCTCATCAAAAGAAGTGGCCTCGAGACAATCGGGCAAAGCAGTGTCGACCACCCAGGAGTGGTAACGTCCAACTTCCATCTCGGGTTCCATATCGCTGAACAGCGGCTCATCGCTCACCGAAAGCTTGATTTTTGAGGCTACCCCGTGAAAAACTTCCTGCAGGTTAATGATCTTACCTCCAAAGACCTCGCCAATGGCCTGCTGCCCAAGACAGACTCCAAAAATACTTTTTTTGGAGGCGTAGGTAGAGATGATCTGCTTTAACAACCCGGCTTCGTCGGGAATACCGGGACCGGGAGAGAGCAGGATCTTGTCATAGTCTTCCACTTCCTCTAAAGTGAGTTCGTTATTTCGTCTTACGGTAACCTTGCAATCCAGCTCTTCAAGGTAATGTACAAGGTTGTAAACAAAAGAATCATAGTTATCTATGACAAGGACCGATACAGGCTCTTTTGCATCCTGACCCTCCGGAGAGGCTTGGGAACTGAACTCTTTATTTTCCTCTTTTTTCATTTTCGATTAAAAATTCCCCTCTTCAAGAGGGATGCCCGCAGGGCGGGTGGTTAAATATTTTCAGCTAATTCGAGCGCTTTGTGAAGAGCGCCCAGTTTATTATAGACTTCCTGCAGTTCATTTTCCTCTTTAGATTCAGAAACTATGCCTGCCCCGGCCTGGAAATGCAGCCGGTGATCTTTGCTCAAAAATGACCTGATTACAATGGCGTGGTTGAAATTTCCTTTGAAATCCATGAACCCTATGGCACCGCCGTAAAAGCTGCGGTTGGTATTCTCATATTTTTCAATGAGTTCCATGGCTTTAAATTTTGGCGCACCACTCAGGGTTCCTGCAGGAAAAGTGTCGGCTACCATCTGCATGGTGGTAGTATCGCTGTTCTTTTTTCCGGTCACTTTACTTACCAGGTGGATCACGTGAGAGAAATACTGTATCTCTTTATAGGTTTCTACTTTTACCTCGCTGCCGTGCCGGCTAAGGTCATTGCGCGCAAGATCTACGAGCATTACGTGCTCGGCATTTTCTTTTTCATCGGCCGCAAGTGCCTTAGCAGATTCGGCGTCTAAAAGGTCATTTCCGGTACGTTTAAAAGTTCCTGCAATGGGGTGAATTTCAGCCTTGTCATCTTTCACTACCAGCTGGGCTTCGGGAGAACTGCCAAAGATCCTGAAGTCACCGTAGTCAAAATAGAACAGGTAAGGCGAAGGGTTAACATTGCGAAGGGCTCTGTAGACATTGAATTCATCACCCGTAAATTGTTGGGAAAACCGGCGGGAGAGCACCAGCTGGAAAACGTCCCCGCGCTGGCAATGTTGCTTCGCCTGTTTAACCTTTTGCATGTAACCTTCATCGGTTTCGTTTGATTGTGCTTCCCCTTCAGCAGTAAAGGGATAAGAGGCGAAATCTTTAACCTTCAGCAGCTGTGCGATCTCTTCAATTTTATTTTCAGAATTGAGGCTGTGGTCAAAAATGTAGGCCTCATTGTTGAAATGGTTAATGGCGATCACATTTTGATAAACCGCGTAAAAAATATCAGGAATGCCTGGATCTCCTTCCTTTTTATTGATCTCGATCTTCTCAAAATACTGTACCCCGTCATAAGCGATATAACCGAAGAGGCCGTGATTGATAAAGTTAAAATCGGGTCCTGTAGTCTCGAAGTTTCTGGAGAAATCCTGGATCTTCTGCGGAATATTCACCTGAGGAGTAATCTCGGTTTCAGTTATTTTGCCATCAGGAAAAGCCTCGGTCAAAAGCCCTTTTTCAACCTTTACTGAAGCGATGGGATTGCAGCAGATGTAGGAAAAGCTGTTTTCACTGCCGTGGTAATCGCTACTCTCCAGCAACAGGCTGTTAGGATACTTATCGCGTATCTTCAGGTAAATGCTGACCGGCGTAAAGGTATCGGCCAGTAGTTTTTTATAAGTAGTATTCAGTTTATACATGAATAAGTTTTTAGCTTCCGCGGAAAAATGCACAATAAAAAAAGGCTTGTCGTGATGACAAGCCTTTGTATATAGTACAGCAGGTGTTGCTCACGACGTTTGACGTAAGTACTTCCACCACCAGTTGTTGTTCAGTTGATTTTTCATTTGAAAAGCAAATATAGTCCCGAATCTTTTCAAAACAAATTTTTTCGGAAGGATTGTGAAAAGAATTTCTCAAAATTTCCGAAGGAGGCTCAGTTGATTATCTTTGTGAAAAACTAAAACAGAAAAGTTATGAAAGAACTCAATCAGGAAGAATGGAGAGAGCAGGTAGAAAAAGACGAAAATGCAGTAATATTAGATGTGCGGACCGAACAGGAGGTCGAAGAGGGACATATTCCCAACGCTAAAGTGATTGATATTTATAAGGGACAGGAATTTCTAAATGAGCTGGACAGGCTCGATAAAGACAAAAATTATTACGTGTACTGTCGAAGCGGGAGCAGGAGTGCACAGGCCTGTACTATAATGGATCAAAAAGGCTTTAAAAACACCAACAATCTCGTGGGTGGTTTTTCTGAATGGGAAGGCGAAAAAGTGGAGCCCTAGAAATTTAACATATTTTTTGTAGGAACGAAAGGTGAGATCTGTAGGATTTTCACCTTTTTTTGTTTTGTATTTCTTTAAGAGAAATGGGGAATTTCCTTCATTTTTGTCAGTTTTGAAGGTGAATTCTTGCGGTATTGCAGGTGTAGGACAGGATGTTAATTAACATTTAAACCTGCTGCTGCTGCTGTTAAAATGTTTGGTTTCTGAAATTTAACTTCTAGTTTAGGCACATCTTTTAACACTAAACCTAAATTTTAACTAAATGAAATTATTAAAAAACTACTCGTTTTTAGCAGTGGCGCTCTCTGTAGCGACACTTTTTTCCTGCTCCAAGGAGAACACCGATGAATCTGAACCGTTCGTCGATTCACAGGTTGCTGCCGCCTCCTCACAAGTTATCCCGGGACAGTACATTGTACTGTACAAAAAATCTGAGGATTCAAGGACTGATGCCTCCGGACAAAGAAGGGCAGTTCAAAACAAAACTCAGGACCTTTTCACCAGGAATAACATCACCGGGGCAGAGGTTCTTCATGTTTACAGTTCGGCAGTTTCGGGTGTAGCCGTGAAACTTTCTGCAGATGAGGCTGAACGCCTGCAACATGACGATGATGTGGTCCTTATGGAACCAGACAGAATCGTAACTCTTGGGAAACCAACCTGGGCCGGTGGTGGCGGTTCTACCACTACAGGACAGGAAGTTCCTTATGGAATTACCAGAGTAAACGGTGGTGCAGGAACTCCTACCGGGAGAGCCTGGATCATTGACACAGGGATAGACCTTGACCACCCAGATCTTAATGTTGATGCGGCCAGCGGGTTTAACGCTTTTACAAGCGGTAAAGATGGCCAGTCTCTAGATGACGGTAACGGTCACGGAAGCCATGTTGCGGGAACAATCGCCGCTTTGGACAACGATCTTGGAGTAGTAGGTGTTGCACCGGGAGCAACTGTAATTCCGGTAAAAGTTCTTGATAGCCGTGGTAGCGGTTCTTATTCAGGAGTTATCGCCGGGGTTGATTTTGTCGCTGCTCACGGGCAGGCTGGAGATGTGGCTAACATGAGCCTTGGAGGGCCTGTTTCTACTGCTCTTGATGATGCTGTGGTGAGAGCCTCAGCAAAGGTGAAATTTGCCCTGGCTGCCGGGAACGAATCTGAAGATTCAGATCTTCATTCTCCTGCAAGAGCAGAGGGTCCAAACATCTACACTATTTCTGCAATGGATGATACAGATACATGGGCTTACTTCTCTAACTTTGGATCTCACGTAGACTACTGTGCTCCTGGAGTTGATATCAAATCTACATGGAAAGACGGTGGGTATAACACTATTAGCGGTACTTCTATGGCTTCACCTCATGCGGCCGGAGTTCTACTTTTAGGTAACTTCGGAACTGACGGAACTGTAAAACAGGATCCTGATGGAAATCCTGATGCTATTATTGTTCACTAAGATTTTCTTAAAAACTGATAAAAAGCACCTTTTTAAGGTGCTTTTTTTTGTTCTGAACTGATAATTATCACAGTTCCTGAATTTTACACGTATTACCTTTAAGAAAAGTTCATGACATGCGTACCCTCGGAATGATTGGTGGCACCTCCTGGCACTCCACCATAGTTTACTACCGGCTGATCAATGAGATGGTCAGCAAAGCAATTGGCTCACAGGCCAATCCACCCCTGATCATTTACAGCCTCAATATTGAGCTGATGCGCGAACAAAACTGGGACAAGATAAATTCTGCGTACCTGGAAATTTCTAAAAAACTCGAAACTGCGGGAGCAGAAGCAATAATCATTTGTGCTAACACTCCTCACCGCGTTTATGAATTTGTGCAGCCAAAAATCTCCATTCCTATCCTTCATATAGCCGATGCCATTGGGATGGAGGCAAAGAAAAATTATTTAAAAACGCTGGGCTTACTCGGGAACCGCCCCACGATGACAGGAGGCTTTTTGCAGAAAAGGCTTCGGGAAAAGTATGATATAGAGGTCATTATTCCAGATGAGGAATATCTTGACGAATCCCATGCTTTCGTTTCACGGGAACTTACACAGGGAAAATTCACAGAAACTGCACGTTCATTTTTTATTGATCAAATGCAACTGCTGAAGGAAAAAGGAGCCCGTGGAATTATCCTGGGTTGTACAGAACTTCCGCTGCTTATTGGCGAGGAAGATTTTGACCTGCCGCTTATCAGGACAACCCATCTCCACGCTCAAATGGCTGCAGATTTCATTCTTGAGGAAGAAACAATCACCCTGTCTAAGAATTAAAAAACAAAAGGAGAAAGATCCCCCAATCTTTCTCCTTAAGTTCTAAAAATTTAATGTACAAACTACCTTCAATAGATACGCGTTTCTATCATTGGTTTACTCAAAGATAAGTCGCAGAATCTTTTCTGCCTATAGGGAAAAACCCCCAAATTTGATCTGCTCCAGGGCTTATGCTTTGAAGCTTCTGTATTTCGCCATAAGGAACATGTAAATCGCATAAGCCACAAATCCTGCTGCGACAACTCCCAGTAACCACGCGCCGTAAGAGGAATCCTGGATAAATGAAAAAACCTCCTGAGTGGTCTTTATTTTAGAAGGATTTGAGTTGAAAGCGGCTTTTAAAGCAAAAAATCCGATGATAAGGAAAATGACACCTCTCGCGCTTAAACCGAATTCTGCTGTTTTTTTAATGCTCTCCCTCTTTTTCTCATCACTAAGAGACATGAGGTCGAATTTTTTGTAATAGTCGTTTTTGTACGCTTTGACGAATTGAAAAATTCCTGCGATAGCTATTCCGGCACCTACGATCCCAATAATGACAAGACCGGTTTCACTCGCCAGGAATGAGGACTGCTGTGCAGATTGAGAACTACTTCCGCTTCCTGCTCCGCTACCGCCACCGGAATTTATTACACGTAGAACGGCCAATACTGCTATTCCCAAATAAAGAAGTCCGCTCAAGAAGAAGGCAGTTCTTTTTGCCTTTCCCTTGGTGTCATCCCCAATGTTCTCGGGATCTGAAACAGACTGGATGAACCTCCAGGTGGAGTAACAGGCCAGGCCTATTCCCATGAGGATGAGCAATATATTTCCGAAGGTTTGTTTATCAAGAAATTCAAGCACCTGCAGCCTTCCCGCTTTTTGACCTCCCAAATTAAAGGCGGCCATAAAGGTGAGAATACCTGTGATCCCATAAACTACACCTTTTGCGACAAATCCTGTACGTGCAACTTTTTTAATCTTACTGTCCATTACTTATTTAATTGGTTAGTTTTTTAATTTAATGGAAGGACCATAGAAAACCAACTACATTATCATTACTTTAAGAAGATGTGCATAAATATGGAGAAAAGTGTCGTTTTTTTGCGGTGTTTCGCAGCTTCTACTGAGACTTCAGCAATTCGGTCATTTTTGAAGTGCCCTGCATCTGGGCGTGCGAAAAAGCGGTATTTCCCCTGCTGTCCCGCATATTGAGATCGGCCCCGTGCTCCAAAAGTATTCTGGCGATCTCTTCCTGGCCAAAAGTGGCGGCGTAAATCAATGCTGTGGCTCCACTATGATTGCGCGCGTTGACGTCGGCGCCGTTTTCGATAAGCAATTTTGCCATTTCAGGATAACCTTTAAAGCAAATACCCATCAATGCCGTATTTCCGGCCAAATCTTTAGCATCAGGATTGGCACCCAACTCTAAAAGCAGTCGGCAGACTTCTTTTTGATCGTGATAAGCGGCCAAAACAAGAGGGGGATAGCCTTTCGGATCTTTTTGTTCCAGGAGAGCAGGTTCTGCGGTGATCATTTTCTGGACCTGTTCTTTATCCCCATTTCGAAGGTGATCGAAAAATGTCATTTTTAAAAGCTATTAGTTGTGCCTTTTAAATTTAAGGATTTCAAGAACAAGAACCTAATTCCGGAAAATGCCCTTTTCTATCGGGAAATCAGCCGAAAATTTGGCTTTTTCAGAGGGAAAACCTGCAATTACAAAATTCCTCTAAAGCCCGGGAATCCTTCCGGTGCCGGAATTCTTCCGCAGGGAAGAACCTTCGGGAGGATAGTCTGCCTTGTTTTTAAGCTCTTTGACCCTCTCAGGATCAAATTTCGGAATTTGCAGCTCTCCTTTTTCCCGCCATCTCTTGACCTTGTCTTCGGCTTCCTTAGATTTTTCTTTTGATAAACCGGTATCTTTTCCGAAGTAGACGGTCTGAGAAGGGAAGGCAAAACCGGTTCCGCTTTCGGCCACCACATCCATCATTCGCAACAACAAATCTTCTTTTACCTCAAGAAATTCATCATAGTTGGTGGTGAGGATGTAGGTAAACACCTCGAGGTTGATACTGTCTGCTCCCAGTTCAATGAACCTTACCCTCGCAGGATCGTCTGTGACCATGGGATGCGAGTAAAGTACCTCCCGCAGTTCCACAAGCAAAAACCGTATTTGTTCTGGCGTGGTTTCATATCGCAGCCCAAAAATGGGATGAAACCAAAAGCGGTCCCTGAAGGCATAATTCTCGATCTTGCCCGAAGAAAAATCGCCATTGGGAATAGTCACCAGCGTCCTGTCCAGTGTCCTGATCCTGGTAGAACGCATTCCAATTTTTTCTACCGTTCCCGTAACCTCACCTACCCGGCAGAAATCACCCACTCTTACGGGCTGATCTGTAATGAGTGTAACGCTGCCTACAAGGTTTTCAATAGTTTTTTGAGCTCCCAGCGCAAGAGCCAGACCACCAAGACCAAGGGCAGCGAGCCCTGTGGTTACGTCAACACCAAAGATCCCGAGGATGGCAATCACCCCAAAGACGATGATGGCGAACTTTGCGGCACGGTTGAGAAAAAGCACTACAGAGGCAGCCGAGATCCTGCCGCGGGTAAGCATTTTGTTTTTGGTAAAGCCGCTAATGAATTCACTCAACCTCCAGAGAAGGATCAAAAATGCCAGAAGGCCGATGATCACCGTGCTGCGGCTGAAGCGTTGGCGTACTATAATAGAAAGTCCAATTTCCTGAGAAAAGATCACAAAGAACCAAACTGCGGCATAAAGGCGGATGGGCAAGGCAAAAGCCTGCATTATTCCCTGGGTAGGCTCGGTTCCGGCTTTTCTCCACAGCTTCGGAAGGAGGAAGAGCAGCAGCTTTAGCAGTGCCCAGGCCAGAAGATAGGAGATGACGGCGAGAAGGATCATCACGAGCCAATGCCCAACGGGAACTCCGCTCCATTCCCGCTCAACAAGAAACGAAGGAAGAACGCGGTTGACCGAAAGACGACTTTCCTGAAGATCCCGGTATTCACTCACTTTTTGAATAGTTTCACCTGCAAAAAGCCAGATGGGACCACCGTCCGGCCCGGTCGTCTCTTCCACAAATAGCTCAATATCATCGCCCTGCACGTTGATAGACCCAACCTTATCGGCTGTGGCCAGATTATCATCGGTCTTTCCGGAAGTTTCATTACTAATGAGGGCATAGGGCAGGATTTGGCCATCGCGATCCAAAATATTCTCCAGAATACCTGCCATTTCTGCAGCAGTGGCACCCACTTTTGCCTGCTTCATATTTAAATACTGGCCGGCCTGTTCAAAATCCCGATCGGCTACGGCTTTTATGAATCCGGCGACGGTACCGCGGGGAGTGCGACGATTAAGAGGATCTTCGGGCCATTGTGGAAGGGCTTCTTTTTCCTGCTCTTCATTTTGAATTGGCAATTGTGCCCGTAAAGGCTGCGGAAGGCTACTTATCAAAAAGAGGAAAAACAAGAGGTTCCTGAAATAGCTTTTTTGGAAAGGTTTTTTTATGGTAGAGGGTCGTAATCCTGACATGTTAAGGAAGTTATGCCACGCTCTCGGGATTCTCCCGGAAAGAGCGCAGGAAATTCCCTCTAATATACTACATGTTTAAGGAGAGGTTCAAAAAAGAAAATTAAAAAACCCTGTCAGGGGCAAGTTTCAAGCTCCAAATTCCAAATCTTAAATCCCAAATTCCAAATTCCAAATTTCAGGTTCCAAGATGAATAGCCCCGGGATTTATCCCGGGGAGTTGGAATTTCCCTTGTTAATGGGCTTTAGCCCAAAACAACAGCTCTCAAAAATGTCCTTTTTGAGAGGTATTAACTTCAGGTAAAGTTTTAGCCAAAAAAAGATCCCGCACCAAAGGCACGGGATCTTTATGATCATTTCAGAAATAAAATTTAATGTACCGAAGATGTATCCACCTTGCCGGCACCTTTCCTTATGAGCAGCACAAAAGGAACGCACAGCAGGAACAGCAATCCCAGGTAGAGAAATACATCCATGTAAGAGAGTACCGCGCTTTGTTTCATAATGCTGCCATCAATGATCGCATACGCCCTGTCCATTGCTTCGCCGGGACTAAAGCCCTTACTCATAAACATTTGTTTTAGCCCTGCAAGCCGTTGCTGCACCTTGAAGCTGTAGCTGGTGATATTGGGGATCAAATCTACCCGATGCTGCTGGTTGAGCCTTGAAATAACGGTGGTGATAATGGCAATTCCGAAGGAACCTCCCAATTGTCGCATCATTCCGGTAAAGGCTGCGCCTTCACCAATATCTTTCCCTTTAAGGGTAGACAGCGAAAGGGTGGTGATAGGAACGAATAAAAGTCCGAGACCTACCCCGCGAACCACCAGCGGCCAAAACATAAGTTCAGATCCTGTGTCGGGTGTCATGAGGTTGTACATCCAATAGCTGTAGAGGAAAAAGGTGATGAAGCCTCCCGCAGCCAGATATTTTTGAGGCACACCCCGCTCCAGCAGTTTTCCAATAACCGGCATCATCAATCCTGTAGTGATCGAACTTGGGATAAGCAGTAAACCGGCATCTGTCGCTGTCCATCCCAAAATTGACTGGGTATAGATAGGAATGATAAAGGTTGAGCCAAAGAGCCCGAAGCCCAGCACAAAGGTGAGGATGGTTCCCACGCGCAGGTTCCTGTCGCGCAGCACCCGCAGGTTCACCACAGGATGCTCATAAACCAGTTCCCTCCAAATGAACAGGATGAGGCCGAATACAGCTGTAACGGTTAGAAAAACGATGAGGTTATCTTCAAACCAATCGTCCTGCTGCCCGTGTTCGAGTACGAACTGCAGTGATCCAATAAAGGTTGCCAAAAGACCAATTCCCCACCAGTCTACTTGTTTTACCTTCAGCTTTTCTCCATACTTCGGGCTGCGTACAAATGCCAGTGTCAAAAAGGTCGCGATGATCCCAATTGGTATGTTGATGTAGAAAATATAGGGCCAGGAAAAATGGTCTACGATATAACCTCCCAGCGGCGGACCTAAAGTGGGGCCTACAATCACCCCCATTCCATAAATAGCCTGTGCCATCCCACGTTTTTTCATGGGATAACTTTCAGTAATGATCGTTTGCGCGGTCACCAGCAAGGCGCCACCACCCATTCCCTGGATGAACCTAAAGGCGACAAGTTCCCAGATGTTCGTCGCATTTCCGCAGAGGAAGGAGGCGACGGTAAAGATGATGATGGAAGCCGCAAAATAGTTGCGCCGGCCAAACTGCTTGGAGAGCCAGCTGGTCATAGGGATGATGATCACGTTGGCAATGGCGTAGGCGGTGATGACCCAGGCAACATCTGTAAGAGTCGCTCCAAGGCTGCCGCGCATCTCGTTGAGTGCCACGTTCACAATGGTAGTATCAACGATCTCAAGAAGGGCACAAAGAATGGCTGTGACCGTAATGATCACCCTTCTAAAACCGTATTCTACCAGGTCGTTTTCTTCCTGCATAGCTTAGTTCAAGTGTACGTCCACCACCACATTCATCCCCGAACGCAGTTTTTGCAGTTTCTGAACATCGTTATCTTCAGTAAATTCGATCTTCACGGGAAGTCGCTGTACTGTTTTTACAAAGTTTCCGGTAGCATTGTCGGGAGGCAGCAGCGAAAATCTTGCACCTGTAGCAGGAGAGAAGGCTGTAATGGTTCCTTCAAATTCCATATCTGGATACGCGTCTACCTCAATGCCTACTTTCTGGCCCAGGCTCATCTTGTCAAGCTGGGTTTCTTTAAAATTGGCAACTACCCATTTCTCATTGGTGTTCACCAGGTAGAACAGGGCCTGTCCCTGCTGTACCAGCTGCCCTTCCTGTACTTCAACATTAGAAAGCTGCCCGTTAATAGGGGCGGTGATCACAGCATAATCAAGGTTTAGCTGCGCGGCATCGAGGGCCGCCTGTGCACTTTGCACATTAGCTTCGGCTACCTGTACCTGTTTTTGAGAAATTTCTGTCTGGCTTAGCGCTGCGGTACTTTGACTGCTGCTGGCTTGCTTTTGGCTTCGAAGGATCTCCAGCGCCTTCTCGGCTTCCTGCTTGGCTGCTAAAGCCTGTTCATATTGCTGCGCGGTGATAGAGTGATTTTTATAAAGATTTTCGTAGCGTTTAAAATCATTTTCTGCTCTCCACAATTTGATCTTTGCAGCCTCAATGTTTCCGGAAACCGATCCTACCTGAGCCTGCGAAGCGGCAGCATTGGCTTTATAAGAACCAATACTGGCTTTTGCAACATTCAGCTGACTTTCGGCTGCGGCGAGATTTGCCTGCGCCTGTTCCAGCTTTACCCTGTAATCTCTGTCGTCAATGACAAGTAGAGTATCTCCTTTTTCAACCCTTTGATTGTCTGTTACGTAAACTTTAGAAATATAGCCGCTAACATGCGGAATGATAGCATTCATGTTAGCTTCCACCTGCGCATCATCGGTCTCTTCATGCGAAAGGGAATGAACGTATTTGTAGCCTCCATAGATGAGTCCAATCGAAACAAGCACCGAAATGATGAGGATGAATTTTTTATTGGTTTTTTTCTTCTTTTCCATTTTTCTGAAAGGTTACTTTTTGAATTGATTAATTAGAATTCCTTCTGCATGAAGCAGGTTGTAATATTGTTCAATGATGCCGGCGCGTGCGTTAGCGAGATCAAGTTTGCTCTGCAGCTGCTGTACATCGGCCTCTAAAAGATCATTGGTATCTGCGAGGCCATTGTCATACTTGTCTTTTACGATCCTGTAGTTCTCAACCGCCTGCTCAACAGATTTTTCATAGACCCCGTACTTCTTCACAGCAAGTTGGTAATCCTGTTCGGCATTCTTTACCTGTACCTTGATCCTGTCATTCATGAGATCAATGCTGCTGTTTAATCGCTCGGCCTGGCTTCGGGCAACTTTCACGCGGTTTTTGTTCTTAAAGATGTCGGCCAGGTTATAAGATACGCCCACCCCAACATTCATGGCATTGGAGATGGTAAGGGCATTCTGCAGGTCAAGTGCGGTATAGCCGCCAATCAAAGCGATCGATGGATAGTAATCTGCCTGCACCGCCTTGATTTTATTTTCGGCTGCTTTTTCCTGCAATTTTAGTGCTTCCAGATCGCTGCGGTTGATCTCCTGTTTTAGCTGGTCTTGCTGCGGAAGTATGCCGGGACCGGATTCAGGTATTTCGATCTGCGTGTCTTCCGGAAGTTTTAAACTTACCGCCAGTTGATAGGCAAGTATATCTGCATTCTTTTGAGCCTGCTGCAGGCTCACATCAACGTTTGACTGTTGGAGCTGCGCCTTCAAAAGGTCATTTCTGGCAAGCAATCCATTTTCCTCCATGGCAGTAAAATCCTTAACCCTTTGCTGCGCCGTTTTAAGGCTCTCTTTCATGAGCTCTACCGCTTTTTTTGCGGTAAAGAGACGAAGGTAAGTTTGGATGGTCTGCAGCGCGATCTGCTCATTGTCACTTACAGCCTTTAGTTCGGCCGCTTTATATCTGTTTTCTCCTGCCTCAATACTGTTTTTTATTCTGAAGCCTGCGAAAACCGGAAGCGAAAGATTTGCCTGTCCAAGCATAAGCTGGTTTACCTCGGGTGATGCCGTGGGTTCCCCTTCCTGAGGGGAAGACTGCTGCCCGGTTTCCAGCTGTAAATCAATATTGGCGCTGGAGAGATAACTGTACCTGCCTGAAAGGTCCAGGTCTGGATAACGGGCATCTTTTAAAACGCGGAGTTCATTTTTGGCGGTCTTTACTTCGGCTTCAGAAATTTTTGCCTGGTCACTGTTGCTTAACGCGAGGGAGACGGCCTCCTCCAGGCTCAGCTCTTTTTCCTGAGCGCTAACACCGGCCGTAACCAGGATCATAACTGCCGATAACAGTACATTTTTAATTTTCATAGATCAATAAAGCTTTTATTGTTTTTTGAATGTGAGGGATGAGTTCCGCGGTAACGAACTCATCAAATGATTCTTGTTCGGGCATGTTGTGCACTGCCTGAAAAAACCTCTTGTTGTAGTAAAAATTAAAGTAGGTGCCCAAAATGGTAGGCACAATGAGAGGGATATTGATGTTTTTATTAAAAACTCCCGCCTGTTGTCCTTGCTCCACAAAAGATTTAATGAGGCTGAAATTTCCCTTTTTTTGCTCGATATAATCGGCGAAATCATGAGACGGACCCATGTGAGAATGTTCAAAATGAATGATCTTGTGCATCCTTCGGTTGCGGTGGATCCTTTTGACGATGAGAGCGACAATGGCATCGACTTTTTCCAGGTAACCAATTTCTTCGGAAAGCACCGATTCTATTTCGATCCTGAAATCGGCGGTGCGGTAAAGCAGCAGCGCGTCCAGCAGCTTTTCCTTAGAGCCGAAGTAGTAGGAGATCATGGCGACATTGACCCCGGCTTCTTTGGCGATGGTGCGGACAGAAGTAGCGTGAAATCCATTTTCTGCAAAAAGGGTTTCGGCCACCTGCAGTATGTTCTTTTGCTTTTCACTTAATTCCATGGCTGCGGATTTTGACGGGCACAAAATTAAACAAGTGTTTAAATTAAACGCTTGTTTAAACCATAGAAATTTTTGATGCAGCATCAGCAGAAGCAATAGCAGCAGAAGTGAGAAAAATTTTATTTTTGAGAGCAGCCAAAAATGTCATTTTCAAGAGGTGTCAAAAATGCCGTTTTAGAGACCTCTTCAGAAAATGTCTTATGAAGCTGTTCAGCGACTGCTTCTGTCGTTGCAGCCATTTATCTTTGACAAAAAGAAACGAAATAAGATGAACATTCTTTACCTGCACGGTCTCGACAGTAAGCTGAGTCCTCAAAAAAGGGAAATTCTGGAAGAGTTTGGAAAAGTCTTCGCACCAGATATGGATTATCACAAGAATCCTGATGCGATTGCAACTGTATTGGAAATGTTTGCCGACATCGATATAAATGCTGTTGTGGGAAGCAGCATGGGCGGGTTTGTTGCCTATCATGTTTCCAATCTCCTGCACAGGCCGGCGCTGCTGTTCAATCCTGCCTTGGCAAAGCGCTCTGTTGCACAAAATATTCCGCAGCAGGAAGAAATGTACAACAACTACAAACAGCTTGTGATTGGGCAGCAGGATGAGGTGGTAAATCCTTCAGAGACGCTGCAGTTCCTGCCCGGCGACTTTCATCCAATCACAGATCTTCGTGTACACCTGGTGCCAAAACTGGGACATAGGATCCCGGTGAAGCTTTTTAAGGAGGAGGTCGGGGATTTCTTCGGAAGTTTATGTTATTAATCCCTCCAAAAATTTCCTTTTTGAGGTGTAACAAAAGTTAGGTTTGTACTACTAAGGAATAGATATTACATTTGAAGCAGAATAAGCTGCCGGTTTCGATTTTCCGACTTTTTGTGTAGGGGTTAAAGATGGGAAAAGAACGGCAGCTTTTGCTTTCCTGCAAATCGTGGGGCAACTCTCTTAGAAGCTGAAATTTCCGAAGCACAGGAACCGAAAACCTTTATCTCATCTCTGGTTTTTTTATCTCGATTCAACAATTTTACTATCTTGTAAATTCCTTATAGACAGAATAGTATATGGAAAAGGACTTTAACAGCATCGCCGAATACTGGAAATCGGCTTACAGTTCAAAGATCAGCGGGTCTGAAAAGTATGATTTTCCGGCGCACTTCAGAAAAATGGCCGGTCTTATGGCTCCCGGCAAATCCTACTATTATATTGTCAATTTTCATAATCTTGAGCTCGAGCTGCTTTCAGATTCTATCAAGGAATTTGTGGATGTTGCGCCATCGAAAGTAGATATGAGATTGCTCCTTTCCCTTGCACTGCCCGAGGAGATTAGCATGATTCAGCAAAAAGAGCACGTCATCCAGGCCTTTTTCACCGGGTTTCTTAATCAAGATGAAGTCATGGACTACAAGGTGATCTACACCTACAGGATGAAAGACAGTTCGGGAAAGGAAAGACTCATGCTCCACCAGGCAACTATACTTTCAACAACTTCAGAAGGAAGATTTGTACATGTTTTTAGCATTCACACAGACATTTCGCACCTTGCCGTGAGCAGTACAGACTGTGTTTCTTTCGTGCACCTCAAAGGGGGGAAGGATTATTTAAACGTGTGTACGAAAGCCGGTACTTTTGATCCGCAGAAGCTGCGCCCAGATTGCGACCTGAAAGAACTGCTTTCTTCAAGGGAGGTGGAGATCGTCCAGAAGATGGCCGAGGGCTTAAGTTCCGAAGAGCTGGCGCAGGAGCTGTATATCTCACCCTATACCGTGCGTACTCATCGCAAGAATATCCTCAAAAAAACGAACTCAAAGAATACTACGCAGCTCATCACAAAATGTATTGCGAAGGGCGTCATTCAGCCGGTTTTTTAAATGAAAATTTTAACGCTGTCTGCTAATCCCAGAATGACATAAGTCATTGAAGACTTGAGGTATGGGTCGTACATTTATAAGAAATGCCGGCCATGACAAAAATACTCATTCCCACAGATTTTTCTGAAAGTGCAAATCACGCTTCTGAAGTTGCCATTCAGCTTGCCCAAAAGATGAAAACAGGCGTAGTTTTTCTACACTTGATCACGACTCCTGTTGACTGGAGCAAATTGCCGCTGGAACGGGAGAATCTTTATCCCGAAACCAAAGCCCTTGTTGGCGATGCTAAAGATAAACTTGCCAGACTTCAAAGGAAGGCCGAAGAAGCGGGAGTAGAAGCACACACTTCTCTGGTCTTCAACACTGCAATGGAGGAGATAGAGAAGTACGTCAAAAAGGATCTTCATCTCCTGGTGGTAATGGGAACTCACGGTACCCGCGGCGTCAACAAAATGCTTGGCACCAATACAATAAGGCTCACAGAGAAATCGCGCGTGCCGGTGCTTGCTGTGAAACTCGGCCAGTCTGTAAAACTGACGGGCCAGTGGGTAGTGTACACAGATTTTCAGGAGGAATCAAGGGCAGGTTTTGAAAACCTGATGGAGCTGGCAGAAAAGATGAATGCCACAGTACAGCTGCTTTATGTCAACACGCCATATCATTTTTCAGAAAGTCTTGAGATTGAAGAGAAAATGGCCGGTTTCCTTGAACGCCACAGGAATAAAGGAATAAGGAATATGGTGATCAATGCCCGGAATGAGGAGCGGGGGATAGAGAATCACGTCAAATCCTGCCACTGTGAGCTGCTTGCAATTGCGGTACACAGGCGCAATAACTACCAGTTCTTTGGAAGGAGTATCGCCGCAAAATTGATCGATAAGCTTGATATTCCTGTACTTAGCATAAGCGATGGACATTAGTTATGAAAGCACTTTTGATCACAGGAGTCTGCGACCTTACAAAAGAAGTAAGACCTTTAACTTTGGCAGAAGTGCCACGGCCACAGCCAAAAGAAAAGCAGTTGCTGGTGAAGCTGCAAGTCTGCGGAATTTGTCACACCGAGCTTGATGAGATCGAGGGTAGGCTGCCGCCGGCATTTCTGCCAATTATTCCGGGGCACCAGGGTGTGGGAATTGTCGCAGAGCTGGGAAAGAACTGCAGTAAATATAAAATAGGGGACAGGGTGGGGATCGCCTGGATCTTTTCTTCCTGCGGAAAATGCGGTTATTGCAAGGCAGGCTTGGAAAATCTGTGTGATGACTTCATGGCCACAGGCAAGGATGCCAATGGTGCTTACGCCGAATACCTCGCTATTCATGAAGATTTTGCCTTCAAAATTCCTGAAGGTATGGAAGCCGTGCATGCAGCTCCGCTTCTTTGTGCAGGCGCTATTGGTTATAGATCGATCAAACTGGCACAGATAAAAGATGGAGACAATATTGGCCTAATGGGTTTTGGTGCTTCGGCACATCTCGTCGTACAAATGCTTCGGTTTCTATATCCCTCCTCAAAGATCCATGTTTTTTCCAGAACTTCAAACGAGCGGGAATTCGCATTAAGATCGGGTGCTGTCTGGGCAGGTGGCGCAGGGGAGAAGCCACCGGTAAGACTTCAAAGCATCATAGATACGACCCCTGCCTGGAGACCGGTGCTGGATTCTTTGAAATGGCTGGACAAAGGCGGCAGGTTAATCATAAATGCAATCAGGAAAGAAAAAGCCGACCAGGAGGAACTGTTGAATTTGTCTTATGAGCAACATCTATGGATGGAGAAGGAGATCAAATCTGTGGCGAATATCACGACAGCAGATGTGAGGGAATTTTTGGAATTAGCCGAAAAAGCCGGAATCAAACCCGAGGTTACAGAGTATACTTTTGAAGAAGTCAATACCGCCCTGCTGGAAATCAAAAACAGGAAAATTAAGGGCGCAAAGGTTTTGAGGATTAGCACTTCCGGTTAGCTCCCGAAGCTCGATAAGACGACTCTCCCGTGGAGTATATAAATAATTTTTTTATCGTCATTTCAGCTTTAAAAGGAACCTGAGAGGAAACTTTGGGCTCTGAAAATACGGGACCTGCTATACTGCTTAAATTTATCTAAATTAGCAGCTCGTTTTCCCGAATTCTACTTGCTCAAAAATGAGATAAATGAACTATAAACAATTTATATTCAGTCTTTTATTAGTCTTTTATTTTTTTTCTTCACCTGCACAAGAACTAGTACCACCCATTCACAACCATAGCTCGGTAGATTACGAGGCTGCAAGCCAGAACTGGGACATTTCTGTCGACAGTATCGGCAATATTTTCGCGGCTAATAATCAGGGATTATTACAGTACGATGGGCAGAGATGGGAGCTTTTCCCATTATCAAGAACCGGAGTGATAAGATCGGTTTTTCCTTATAGCGGGAAGGTCTTTACAGGGGCTTATAAAGAATTCGGTTTTTGGGAAAGGGATAGGAAAGGAAAAATGAAATATACTTCCCTGATTGATCAACTGGAGGAACCGATGGATAGTGAAGAATTCTGGGAGATACTGGAGTTTAAAGGTGATATCTATTTTAGATCTTTTGGGGCGATCTATAAGTATGATGGTAAAGATGTAGAACGAGTAAAAAAAGTGGCAACAAACAAAATTGTCGTTTACCAGGATCGATTACTGCTATCTGTGGGGAAGAATGGATTATTCTTTCTAAGAGGAGACGGTGAACTGGAGCCTCTAAAGAACCAGGAATTACTTTCCGGAGAAAGGGTTCTCGATATGGAGGTTGATGGCAAGGAAATTTTAATTGGTACAAGAAATCAATTGTACAGGTTTGACGGAAATAAGGTAAAACCTTTTGGAGATGAAGATCTTCACCGGAAATTAAATGAATTCGAATTCAATCACCTGATGAAGATAGGTAAGAGTGACCTGCTATTGGCAACAGTTCGCAATGGAATCATTCATTACGACCTTGACAATGGCAAAATGATGATCTACAACAGGGAGAACGGGCTCCAGAACAATACAGTTCTTGGTATGGCAGAGCGCGAAGGAAAGGTCTGGCTTGGGTTAGATAACGGAATTGATGAAATTAACCTTAATTCTCCTGTTAGGTTCTATACAGATCCGTCCGGAGAGTTAGGTGCTGTTTACGGACTTAGAAGTTTAAATGGAAAGCTCTATTTGGCCAGTAACACAGGAGTGTACAGTATTGGAAGAAATAATAACCTGCGTATGCTTGACAAGGCACAGGGGCATTCCTGGAAGGTGAAAGTAATACGTGATGAACTGTTTGTCAATCATAATTCAGGTACTTTTAAAGTAGTTCAGGAGCAGCTGGTGCCTATTGACACGCGTACAGGCAGTTTTACGATTATGGAGACCCCCCGGAGCGACAGGTACGCAATAGGTACCTACACCGGGATCAGCATGTATAATCCCGCTAATGGACTTTTATACAACGTAAAAGGCATAAATTTTCCGGTGAGGCAGATCGTTTTCGAGGATCCTCAGACGCTTTGGGTGGAGCATCCAAATGAAGGCCTTTTCCGCATCGGCCTCGACGAAAACTATTCCGAGGTCACTTTTGTTGAAAGTATTGATGAGCCAGAAGGAGAGATGGCACATAGATCAAAGGTCTTTCTTCTGGATGATCAGGTGAGCATCTTAAAGAAC
The DNA here is from genome assembly GCA_963739625.1 of uncultured Flavobacteriaceae bacterium. Taxonomy (GTDB): domain Bacteria; phylum Bacteroidota; class Bacteroidia; order Flavobacteriales; family Flavobacteriaceae; genus Salinimicrobium. The sequence goes on along the minus strand of CAVUAU010000001.1, from coordinate 39,118 downwards.
AAAAAGTGGTTTAGATATAACAAATTTAGAGATAGTCTGGAAGTATTTAAAGAGCTGGAAGCCTTTGAAAACAACGATCTACTCCTGGAGGATGGAGATGGTTACTGGTTCTGTAACAGAAAGGATCATTCAATTACCTATACCAATTTCAAGAATAAGGAGGCAAGGCTGAGTTTTGCTGATTTGAATAGAAGGAATGTAAAAGACAATGAATCCCTCATAAAAGTAGAAGATTCTGTCTATTACCTCACTCTTAATGACGGCTTTGCCCGTATCGATTTGAAAGAGATGCTCAGGCACATGAATGTTGACAGTATCCCTCAACCGATCATCATCAGAGTTTTTGACAGTAAGACATTCTTACAATCTTACTCAGCCTCCCTCTATACCCTATAAGAATGCTCAGGACCTAACCGTCAAAATAAGTACACCCGGCAATGCTGATGCAGCCGTCCACTACGAGTTAGAGGGAGAGAGAAAGGCTGGCGGATTGGTGGACCAGGGGAAATTGAGTTTTCAAAATCTCCCTGAGGGGGAATATGAACTGGGAATTTTTGCGGCAGATACGCGCGGGTTGAAATCAAAGGTGAGCAGGTTACTTTTTACGGTTGAAGCTCCATGGTATCTTTCTAAACCCATGCGAATCCTGTACTTCCTGCTGATCTTAGGTCTCATTGCCCTGGTGTTATTGTGGAATAAACAAAAATTGAACAAACACAGGAGAATTCTGGAAGAACGAATGGAGAAGGAGCATCGTGAAAAAATTGAAAGACTTGAGAAGAAAAGATTGCAGGATGAGATCATGCTTAAGAGAAAAGAGTTGGCCAACACAACCTTAATGGCTGCAAAAAAGAACGAGGTGCTCATGGATATACAGGCCGAATTAAACAAGGACAAGGATAAATTTAGCAATCAATACCGCCTTAAACATATCATGAACAAGATCAATTCGGCAATTAAAAGTAAAAGCGAGTGGCAGGTTTTTGAAACTAATTTCAAGGAAGTACACGAAGATTTTTCCAAAGAACTGCTGGAAAAATACCCGGAGTTGACTGCAAAAGATCTTAAACTTTGCTCCTATCTAAAGATGAATCTCACATCTAAAGAAATAGCTCCTTTAATGGGTAAATCTTTACGAGGAGTAGAAGTGCATCGCTACAGGCTGCGCAAAAAGCTGGGATTGGATGGCGATGTAAATCTTTCCAATTTTCTTGTGAAGAATTTCTAATGTTGGGGTAGATTCCTAAGGAAAAAATACTACTACAAAACTACTTCATGCCTAAAAAACCTTGGGTTTTTTGTACATCACATTAGTTTTAATTACCTATTTTTCAGTAAATTGGAGGTAAATCTATGATGAAGTAGTAGTTGTGTACTATATCGTTTGCGAAAACTGAGGCAGCTATAGTATATTCGGTCTTCATTATTATAAAACATGATCGCATGAAAAACAGTTTACTTCTAATTTTTGCATTTCTGATCATTAATCCGGTCTTTGCTCAGACCAATAAAACCATTACCGGACAGGTTATGGATTCTGAGGGAATTCCTTTACCAGGTGCAAATGTCAAAATAGTTGACAGGAACGTTTATGACGTTACTGACTTTGACGGAAAGTTTACACTAGAAAACGTAGAAATTGGTGATGTTTTCGAAGTTAGCTTTATCGGTTTTAAGACCGCGCAATTTACCGTAGATGAAAAGGATCAATATGTAATAACACTCGAGACTGATGCTGCGGAATTAAGTGAGGTAGTCGTCGTGGGATACGGTACACAAAAGAAACAGGACATTACCGGGTCGATCGCGGTAGTTGACGGGGAGGAGCTCACAAAACAACCCAATGTCAACCCTCTTAGTTCGGTCCAGGGAAAAGTAGCAGGTGTAAATATTATCAACTCCGGAAGACCAGGCGGCTCTCCAAAGGTGAGAATTCGTGGGGTAGGAAGTGTTAGTAACGCAAATCCTCTATATGTGGTAGACGGGGTGCTTACTGATAATATTGATTATTTGAACAGCTCTGATATTCAAAGCCTGAACATCTTGAAAGATGCATCCAGTGCCGCAATTTATGGGATAAGGGCGGCCAACGGGGTGGTTGTAATAGAAACCAAATCGGGTAAACGAGGCGAAGGTATTTCTGTAGGATACGATGGTTATGTGGGATTCAAAAAGGTTACCAATGTTCCCGATATGGTCAACACTCAACAATATATCGAACTCTACAATGAAAAGCAGACCTTTGAAGGTTCCACCAATTTTCTTTCTCCGGGAAATTTTTCAGCAGATACAGATTGGTTTGATGAAATTTTGAAGGATACTCCCGTAGTGACCTCACATAATGTTTCGGTGGCAGGTTCAACCGAAAAATCTAACTATTATCTGAGCCTTGGGTATTTTAATGAAGACGGTATTTTAGATGCAGGTAGAAACATCAACTCGGGAAATGACTATACCCGAATTACAGGCCGACTAACGCTTGATACAGAATTAAGCGATTACTTTTCTATTGGAGGTTCAGTAGCTTACACAGATTCAAGGAGTAATGATGCAAGAGAGCCTTTTTACCAGGCGTATATTGCTCCTCCTTTATTTAATCCTATTAATTCTGATGGATCTTACGGTTCTCCCGAAACTGTGGGCAACTTTGCCAACCCACGTGGAACTCTGGATTTCTTCAGAGGCAAATCAAACGGTCAAAGAGTTCTGGCAAATGTTTATGCAGAGATCAATCCCATTGAGAGTCTGCAGTTCAGGATAAGTTTCTCGGGTGATAATGCTGAAAACGATGTTTTCCAATACACTCCGGAATATTTTATCAGTACCAGCCAAAGTTCAGATCTCAGCACCTTGACAAGAAGTAGTGCTGAAACAGAGAACTGGCTATGGGAAAACGTTCTAACCTGGGATGAAACCTTTGGCGTACACGATATTACCCTAATGGGAGGTTTTTCCCGGGAAGAAAGATCCTCCTATAGGTTGCAAGGCTCTGCCAACGGAGTAAATTTCAACGGCAATGATGCTGTTTTGTATCTTGATTTAGGCGATGTAGATTCAGAATCTCTTGATGACCAGGGGTCCAAGACTCGCTTTGAATCCCTTTTCGCCAGGTTGCAATACAAATTTGATAATAAATATTTGCTTAACGCCACCGTTCGAAGGGATGGCTCCTCCAGTTTTCCTTCAGAAAACAATACTGAAGTTTTTCCTTCTGTAGGTTTAGGTTGGATTGTTTCAAATGAATCGTTTTTGGACGATGTGGATTATATCAATACGCTCAAGTTGAAAGGAAGCTGGGGTAAACTGGGAAATGCGAGTGTGCCCCGTGGTTTTGACATCACAGCGACAAATCCAGATCTCTACTTTTTTGGAGAGCGTTCGGCTATAAGCCGTTCCATCAGTGAATTCTCAGATCCCAGTATATTTTGGGAAAAGGTGGAGGAGTATGATTTTGGGGTAGAATTTGAGCTATTTGAGAAAAAGCTAAATGGAGAGGTCAATTACTACAATAGAGAGACCCAGGATGCTGTTTTCAGCATCACCCAACTGGCATCTTCTGGAGCTACAAATACAAATCTTTTGACCAATGCAGGAAGTTTTAGGAACAAAGGTGTAGAGGTATCTCTTAACTGGGCAGCATACCCAAGCGATGACTTCAATTACAATATTTATGGAAATCTTACCACGATCAATAACGAAATAACCGATGTTATTGGAGCTTCTTTTCTAAATACCGGGCCAGGTCTCTTCGGAAATCCGATTATTCGATTAGAAAAAGGGGCAGAAATTGGCGCCTATTATGGTTACCAGGTTAGTGGAGTAGTTCAAACCCAGGCGGAAGCTGATGAACTCGGGTCACGAGTTGGAGCTTTCAAATTTGCAGATCTTGACGGAGATGGACAAATAGGAGAAGGTGACAAAACTTTCCTTGGCAGTCCAATCCCTGATTTTACCTATGGTTTTGGATTCGGACTTGAGTACAAAAAAGTGAACTTCAGCATGGATTTCCAGGGGGTTGTTGGAAACGAGATCTACAATTTTAACCGCAATTCCCGATTTGGTAATGAAAGCTGGGATGTGGATTTCTATGATAACAGATGGACTCCCGGCAGTGGAACAAATGATTATCCGGCACCTAATTCAGATCAGAGTACTTTACGTCCCAGCTCTTTCTTTGTAGAGGAAGGGGACTACTTTAGAATTCGAAACATACAATTAGGGTATACCATTCCAGGGTCAATAGTAGGAGAAAAAGAACTGTGGAAAGATCTCACTGTCTACGTGAATGCCCAAAATGCCTTTACCTTCTTCAAGTATAACGGTTTTTCACCCGAAGTAAATGGAGAATTGAACCAGGGCGGTATTGTTGAGGCCGGTATTGACAGGAATGTTTATCCCCTTTCTGCCACCTATAATCTCGGCTTAAGAATTAATTTCTAGAAATGGGATTTTCAATGTTGATCAAAAAAATTAATGAGATGAAAAAAATAACTATACTCTTTAGCTTGTTAGCCATGGTTTCCTGTAGTGATGACTTCCTTGATATTCCGTTAGAAGACAGAACTCCGGCAGAAGAATTCTTTGTATCGGAAGAAGATGCGGTTCAGGCTGTCAATGCCATGTATGCGCATCAACTGGAATGGTTTACTTCGGGATTCCCATATTTGACAATCACCCAGATAACTTCAGACGATTCTGACAAAGGTAGTAATCCCGGGGATGCTGCGTTTTTAAATGACTTCAGTAATTTCACTTTTGACGCTTCTGCCTTTATCATTAATGATTACTGGACCGGGCAGTTTAGAGGGGTCAATCTGGCCAACCAGGTTTTGACTAATGTGCCCGACATTTCCATGGATGAAAATCTAAAGGAAAGGTTGCTGGCCGAAGCTAAATTCTTTAGAGCCTATCACTATTTTAATCTGGTTCGCACCTTTGGAGGAGTTCCCATTTATGAAGGACTCCCGGAAGATGGTCTGTATAACATTCCCAGAAATTCTAAAGAGGAAGTTTATGCTTTGATCAAAAAAGACCTGCAGGAAGCCGCACAAAACCTTCCGCCATCCTATGGAGCCGACCAGTTAGGCAGAGTAACAGAAGGTGCAGCAAAAACGCTTCTTGCAAAGGTGCATATGTACAACCAGGAATGGAATGAGGTCTTACAGTTGACTCAGGAAGTTATGGGGATGGGATATTCTCTTTATGATGATTACTATGGACTCTTTAGATGGCAAAATGAATATAATTCTGAAATTATTTTTTCCATCCAGTCAACAGCCGATGGTAATTGTGAGGCCGCTTCGCAGTACGGGCAGGTTCAGGGGGTGAGAGGCCAGTTTGGATGGGGTTTCAATTCACCTTCAGAAGATTTAGCTGCAGCCTATGAGGAAGGCGATGTGAGACGTGATGCAACTATCTTATTTGTAGGAGAAACTACCCCCGAAGGAGATCTTATCACTGCCGGTAACGATCCTTCCAATCCCACACGATATAATCAGAAGATCTATGTTTCTTCTGATAATTATAGAAGAAATAATTGTAGTGAAAATGCCGATTCTAATATTGTTATACTAAGGTATGCAGAAGTTTTGTTGATGAATGCGGAAGCCAATCTTGAACTCGGGAATTATGATGCCGCTTTGGAAAGTTTAAATGAAGTGAGGAATCGCGCCGAACTTGATGATCTGGAATTTGAGAGTGAAGAACAATTGCGTACCGCCATCTGGCATGAAAGAAGAGTAGAACTTGCACAGGAAGGGGATCGTTTTTTCGATCTTGTAAGGCAGGGGAGAGCAGCTGAAGTTTTCCAGGCTCTTGGTAAAGATTTTACTCCTGGAGTTAACGAGATATTTCCTATTCCCGCCAATCAAATCTCTTTGAGTAACAATGTATTGGTGCAAAATCCCGGTTACTAAAAAGGATTTTAGGTGAAACTTGAAAGGCTGCACTTCTAAAATGCAGCCTTTTTCCTAATCAGTTTTGACAGATATGAATATCGTTATAAGAATTTTTCTATTGGCAGTAATTGGCCTGACCTCTTCTTGTGAACACAAACCGCAAACCCCGGAACAAAAAGAAGGGTTAAAAGAAGAAAGTCAAATTTCTGACGAAGCCCTCCTGGACACCGTTCAGCGCCAAACGCTAAAGTACTTCTGGGATTATGCCGAACCCAATTCGGGAATGGCAAGAGAGCGCTTTCATCCCGATGGAGAATATCCACAGAATGACAGCCATGTCGTCACAACAGGAGGAAGCGGGTTTGGTTTAATGGCTATTGTTGTTGGCATGGAGAGAGGATTTATTCCTCGCGATGCGGCGGTGGCGCGATTTGACAAGATCGCAGATTTTCTGGCTGAAACCAAAAGGTTTCATGGGGCCTGGCCCCACTGGATCAACGGGGAAACCGGCGAAACTCAGGCCTTCGGAAAAAAAGATAATGGCGGTGATATTGTAGAAACTTCCTTTCTTGCTGAGGGAATGCTGGTAGTGAGGGAATATCTTAAAAACGGAAATGCAGCCGAAAAGGCCGTGGCCAAAAAGTATGACGATCTATGGAAAGGGATTGAATGGAACTGGTACACGAACAACAAAAATGGCATTTTCTGGCACTGGTCTCCCGATTATCAATGGGAGATGAACTTTAAAATAGAGGGTTACAACGAATGCCTCATCACTTACGTTTTGGCAGCAGCTTCACCAGATCATGCTATTGATCCTGCAGTCTATCATGAAGGCTGGGCCCGGGGAGGGGACATTGTCTCAGCTCAGCAAGCGTATGGATTACCTTTAATTCTGCGGCACAACACCGGCGGGGATAAAGGCGGGCCTTTGTTCTGGGCGCATTATTCTTATCTGGGTCTTAATCCAGAAGGTCTCAGTGACAGGTACGCCAACTACGGGGATCTGAATGTAAATCACACCAGGATCAACAAAGCCTACACCGATGAAAATCCGAAGGACTTCGAAACCTATGGTGAAAATTCCTGGGGGCTCACGGCCAGCTATACCCGGAATGAAGATGGAGGCATTGGCTATGCTGCACATTCTCCGGATGACGACCGGGGAGTGGTTTCTCCCACCGCGGCGGTGAGTTCTATTCCCTATACCCCGAAGGAGTCCCTGGACGCTATGAGATATTTTTACACAGATCTTCACGATCTGTTGTGGGGTCCCGCAGGATTTTACGATGCCTACAGCCTGGAAGGGGAGCCATGGGTAGCCGACCGTTACCTGGCGATTGATCAGGGGCCGCAGGTAGTGATGATTGAGAACTATAGATCGGGGCTTATCTGGAAACTCTTCATGGGAGCCCCCGAGGTTCAGAAAGGATTGAAAGAGCTGGGATTTCAAATACAGAAGTAATGAAAAAGAAAAGGTTTCAAAAATATCATTTTTTAGGTCTCTTTCTTTTGCTGGGCTTTTTAACGAACGCCCAGGAGGAAAGCGCCTATAAAAAAGAAGTGTTCGTAAAAGCAGCAGACAGCCTGCCTTACCGTATTCTCTATCCGCAGGATTTTTCTGAAGATAAAACTTATCCTTTGGTGCTGTTCCTGCATGGAGCGGGAGAAAGAGGAAATGACAACGAAGCACAACTCGCTCATGGCGGAGATCTATTTCTGCAGCCGGAGGTAAGAGAAAATTTTCCTGCTATAGTGGTTTTTCCGCAGGCTCCAAAAGAAGATTATTGGGCGCAGGTGGATGTGAACCGGCAGGTAAATCCATATGAATTAACTTTTAAGGGTGAGGAAGGGCCTACAGTTTCCCTACAACTGGTGATGGCTCTTCTCGACACCCTGTCCACAAAATCCTTTGTGGACAATGACAGGATCTACGTGGGCGGCCTTTCTATGGGGGGCATGGGAACCTACGAGCTTTTGCAGAGAAGACCCGATACCTTTGCTGCTTCCTTCGTGATTTGCGGAGCTGCAGAAGCAGAAGACATGGAAAAACTTCCGAAGGACTTTAATATCTGGATCTTTCATGGAGAACAGGATGATATTATCTCTCCTGAATACGCCAAAACCCTTGCCCGGGTGATCAATTCAAATGGCGCTAATGCAAAGCTGTCGTTGTACCCCAACGATAACCACAACAGCTGGGATTCGGCTTTGGCTGAACCTTACCTTTTACCCTGGCTTTTTTCAAACGTAAAAAATGATGAACATGAGAACGAATAACACCAGAAACATCTTTTTCCTGATTGCACTGCTTTCAGGGTTTACCACCTTTGCTCAAAACCGGATTCCGGAGGTTGAAAAACTGCTTGACAAGATGAGCCTTGAAGAAAAGATAGGACAGTTGAACCTGCTTACGCCCGGTGGAGGAGTGGCTACAGGTGCTGTAGTAAGTGAAGGCGTTGAAAAGAAAATAAAAGAAGGGAAAGTTGGGGGTATCTTTGGTGTCTCCAGCCCCGAAAAAGTGAGGCAGGCACAGGAGCTGGCCGTAAAACAATCCCGCCTTGGGATACCTTTACTCATTGGGGCTGATGTAATTCACGGGTACAAAACAACTTTTCCAATTCCGCTGGGACTTTCTTCCAGCTGGGATATGGAGCTGATTAAAGAATCTGCCCAAATTGCGGCTAAGGAAGCCACTGCCGACGGGATCAACTGGAATTTTTCGCCCATGGTCGATATTGCGAGAGATCCGCGTTGGGGAAGAATAGCCGAAGGCGCCGGGGAAGATCCGTTTTTAGGATCGGCAGTCGCGAAAGCTATGGTGAAAGGTTATCAGGGTGAAGATCTCACCCGTCCCGAGACCATGATGGCAACGGTTAAGCATTTTGCCCTTTATGGCGCTCCTGAAGCGGGAAGGGATTACAACCACGTTGACATGAGCAAATTGAAAATGTTCAACGAATACCTGCCTCCTTACAAGGCCGCGGTTGATGCCGGGGTGGGTAGTGTGATGAGCTCTTTTAACGATGTTAACGGAGTGCCCGCAACGGGAAATAAATGGCTGCTGACCGACCTGTTGAGGGAAAGATGGGGATTTGACGGGTTTGTAGTTTCAGATTATACTTCGGTAAATGAAATGACCGCCCACGGAATGGGTGATCTTCAGGATGTATCGGCCCTCGCAATTAATGCCGGTCTTGATATGGACATGGTGGGAGAAGGTTTTTTAACCACCCTGAAAAAATCTGTAGAGGAAGGAAAAGTTTCCGAAGAGCAGATCACAAAAGCTGCCAGAAGAATCCTGGAAGCAAAATATAAATTGGGATTGCTTTCAGATCCCTATAAATATTCCGATGAAAGCCGACCTGCAAAAGACATTCTTACGAAGGAGAATAGAAATTTTGCACGTAAGGCAGCGGCTCATTCTTTTGTGCTGCTGAAAAATGAGGCTAAGACGCTTCCGCTTAAGAAAAACGCGAAGATCGCACTCATAGGTCCTCTTGCCAATGACAAGAGCAATATGCTGGGTACCTGGGCACCTACGGGAGATCGGGACCTTTCCATTCCTGTTTTAGAAGGATTCAAAAATGTGGCTCCCGAAGCTGAAATCACCTATGCTAAAGGCGCTAACATCAGCGACGATACCACCTTTGCAAAAAAGGTAAACGTTTTTGGTACCCGAATTGACATTTCTGAAGAGTCGCCAGAGGCTTTACTGCAAAAGGCACTTGAGGTTGCAAAAGCTTCAGATGTTGTGGTTGCTGTTGTGGGAGAAGCTTCAGAAATGAGCGGGGAAGCGGCCAGTCGTACAAACATTCAAATTCCGGAGAGTCAGAAAAAGCTGATCAACGAACTGGTAGCCACAGGCAAGCCGGTGGTGCTGGTCCTGATGAGCGGAAGACCTTTGAACATTTCCGAAGAAATGGACCTGCCGGTAAGCATTCTGCAGGTGTGGCATCCGGGAGTGGAAGCCGGTAACGCAATTGCAGATGTTGTCTTCGGCGATTACAATCCTTCCGGGAAACTGACCGCCACCTGGCCGAGAAATGTAGGGCAGATCCCGATCTATTACAGTGCCCGAAATACGGGACGACCTGCGCCGGCAGACAGGTTTGAAAAATTCAAGTCGAACTACCTTGATGCGCCCAACACTCCGCTTCTGCCTTTTGGCTACGGAAAAAGCTATACCACCTTCGAAATTTCCGAAGTTAAGGCAGAAAGAGCTTCTTTTAAACCCGGTGAAGAGATTAAACTTACTGCAAAAGTGACCAATACGGGAGATTATGACGGCGAAGAAGTTGTGCAGCTTTATATTGGGGACAAAGTGCGAAGCATTACTCCGCCGGTAAAAGAACTTAAAGGGTTCAAAAAGATCAGGCTTCAAAAAGGGGAATCTAGAGAGGTTTCTTTTGTGATCACTGCAGATGATTTGAAGTTTTACAACAGCCAGCTGGAGTATGTATTTGAGCCGGGAGAATTTCAGTTCTTCATTGGCGACAGTTCAGCCCACGAAATGCAGGGATCTTTTGAACTTCTGAAAAATTAGAGCCATCATGAAAAAATATCTTATCATTCTGCTGGTCCTGTTCATAAGCGGGCGTTCAGCAGCACAGGAGAACTATAAAACCTATTGCAACCCGGTTGATATAGACTACACATATATGGTCTATAACGCGCACCAGGGGCTGTCTTACCGCTCGGGGGCAGATCCTGCCGTGGTGGAGTTTCGAGATGAATACTACATGTTCGTGACCCGCTCTATGGGATACTGGCATTCCAAAGATCTCAACAACTGGGAATTTATCAAGCCTGAGAAATGGTATTTTCAGGGCTCTAATGCCCCGGCTGCCTTCAACTACAAAGATTCGCTGCTGTACGTGACGGGTGATCCTTCGGGTTCTATGAGCCTGCTCTACACAGATACTCCTAAAAAAGGGGATTGGAAAGCGGTGCCGGCAATTTTGACCGATCTGCAGGACCCTGCACTTTTTATGGAGGACAACGGAGATTCGTATATGTACTGGGGCTCTTCAAATGTTCATCCCATAAGAGGGAAAAAGCTGGATCGCAGCAAGAACTTCAAACCGGGAGAAACTGTAGAGCTGTTCAACCTCGACGCCGAAAAGCACGGCTGGGAGCGGTTTGGCGAGAACCATGAAGACAGCATTCGTGGTTATGTTGAAGGCGCCTGGATGACAAAATTTAAAGACAAGTATTATCTTCAATATGGAGCGCCGGGAACCGAATTCAACGTTTACGGGGATGGTGTTTATATAGCAGACCAGCCTCTTGGACCTTTTAAATACATGCCGAATAATCCATTTTCCTATAAGCCCGGAGGTTTTATCAATGGAGCGGGTCACGGCAGCACCGTAAAGGGGCCGGGGGACCTTTGGTGGCATTTTGCTACGATGGCCATTTCGGTGAATGTTAACTGGGAAAGAAGAATAGGCATGTTCAGGACCTATTTTGACGATGACGGACTCATGCATGCGGACACCTATTTTGGAGATTACCCACACTACGTACCCACTTCGGGAGAAAAGAGCGGCGAGTTCGCCGGTTGGATGCTGCTGTCATATAAAAAGCCGGTGAAAGCTTCTTCGGAAGAGGAATCCCATTCCGCAGCGAATACGGTGGACGAAAATATCCAGAGCTTTTGGCTGGCAAATTCCAATCAGAAAGGTCAATGGCTGGAGCTGGACCTTCAAAAACCTGAAAATATTTATGCTTTGCAGCTGAATTTCCACGATTACGAATCCGACATGTATGGAAGGATTCCGGGGTTGTACCATCAATATACTGTAGAAGTCTCCAATGACGGGAAGCAGTGGAATATGCTTGTTGACAAGAGCCAAAACAAGGAAGATGTGCCCAACGATTATGTGGAGCTGCAGGAGCCGGTGAAGGCCAGGTATGTGAGGTACACCAATATTCATGTTCCCACGCCACATCTTGCGATCTCAGGTTTCAGGGTTTTTGGTAAAGGTTCGGGCAAGGCTCCTTCAAAGGTGAAGAATTTCCAGGTAGAGCGGGAGAGCGACAGGCGCAATGCCATGATCAGCTGGACAGTCCAGGAGAAAGCCCAGGGATATAACGTGTTTTGGGGTATTGCACCAGATAAGTTGTACAACAGCTGGCTGCTCTATGATAAAGATGAACTTGAACTGCGAAGCCTTACAAAAGACCAGACCTATTATTTTGCCGTCGAGGCATTTAACGAGAACGGAATTTCGAAAAGAAGTGAGGTGATCAAAGTAGAATAGCTTCTAAAAGTTACCTGTCAAAGATGAAGTGCATCCAAAAAACCCTTTTTTCAGGCCTTCTGATTTTCGCTTTTTCCTGCGGAAAACAAAAGCAAGATCCCCAGGGCCTTCTGGTTGAAAAACCGAAGGAAACGGAAACTCCTGAAGACATGGTATGGATTCCCGGCGGAGAATTTGAAATGGGAGCTGTGGCCGGAGATGTGCAGGCATTGCCCCACGAGAAACCTGCCCATAAGGTTATCGTGGATGGCTTTTTTATGGACGAGACAGAAGTAACTAATGCACAGTTCAGGAAATTTGTGGCAGCAACAGGTTACGAAACCCTGGCCGAAAGAGAAATAGATTGGCAGGAGCTAAAAAAGCAGCTTCCACAAGACACCCCAAAACCGCCTGATTCTCTGCTGCAGCCGGGTTCCCTGGTGTTCAGGAAACCAAACAGGGAGATCACCAATCTTTATGATTATTCACAATGGTGGGAGTGGAAGCCGGGCGCAAACTGGAAGCACCCTCAAGGTCCCGGAAGCTCGATTGAGGGTAAAGACGATTATCCCGTAGTGCATATTACCTACGAAGATGCGGCGGCTTATGCTCACTGGGCCGGTCGAAGATTGCCTACCGAAGCTGAATGGGAATACGCAGCAAGGGCAGGAAAGAAGGACTCACGATTTTCCTGGGGCAACGAACAGGAAAAACTGGCCGAAGAAGCCAATACATGGACCGGGACATTTCCTTCCAAAAATGACATTTTAGACGGTTATGAGGGAGCGGCTCCCGTAAAATCTTTTCCGCCTAACGACTTCGGACTCTTTGATATGGCCGGGAACGTTTGGGAAATGACTTCAGATTGGTACAATATCAACTATTACAGTGAAATGAAGGAAAAAGGAGTAGCAAGGAATCCTAAAGGTCCCGAAAAGGCTTATAATCCGCGCAGTTCTGCTCCTGAAAAGGTCATTAAGGGAGGTTCTTTTTTGTGCCACGAGTCTTACTGCGCCAGCTTCAGGATTTCGGCAAGGATGGCAGTTACGCTTGATTCCTCTCATGAACATGTTGGATTTAGAACCGTAAAGAGCCTTCCGAAGCAGAGGAAGACCTCTTCAAAAAGCCATTTTTAAATAGCCATGAAAAACTTCTTATCTATAACCTTTACGTTTTTGATCTTCTGCGGAATACTCTCCTGTGGCGATAGCAATCCGGGAAAATCAACTGTTGTAGAGCAGCAGAAAAAGCCGAATATCATCTTTATCATGGCCGATGATCATGCGCTGCAGGCAATAAGCGCCTATGGGCATCCTCTTAGCCGGTTGGCGCCTACCCCGAATATCGACCGCCTGGCCAAAAATGGAGCGATTTTCAGGAGGAATTACTGCACCAACTCGCTGTGTGGTCCCAGCCGGGCGACCATCCTCACCGGAAAGTTCAGTAATCAAAACGGTTTTAGAATGAACGGGGACAGGTTCGATGGTTCGCAGCTCACCTTTCCGAAGATTTTGCGGGACAACGGGTATACCACTGCGATCATTGGGAAATGGCATCTTGGCACCCGACCAACAGGATTTGATCACTGGGAAATTCTCAATGACCAGGGCAATTATTACAATCCCGATTTCATCACCTCTAATGATACTGTGAAGGTGCATGGGTACACCACAGATCTTATTACCGAAAAAAGCATAAAGTGGATGCAGTCCCGGAAAGACAGGGAAAAACCCTTCTTTTTGATGGTACACCACAAAGCGCCACACAGGAACTGGATGCCGCCTTTGCGCTACACCAATGTTTTTGACAGCATCAATTTTCCGCTTCCGGAGAGTTATTTCGCCGAGTTTGATTCTACTCAACTTGCTGCCAAAGAACAGTTGATGACCATCTACGAAGATATGTATGAGGGCTACGACCTAAAAATGACCACGAAAGAAGGAACTAACGAGCTGGCGCATGATCCATGGAACAATGAGTTCAGCAGAATGACCAAAGAGCAAAGACAGCAGTGGGATGAGGCGTACCGGCCAAAGAATGATCTTTTTCACAAGGCAGATCTTAAAGGAAAAGAACTGGCCATTTGGAAAGGTCAGCGCTTCCTTAGGGATTATCTCGCGACCGTAAAAGCAGTAGATGACGGGGTGGGAGAGATCCTCGACTACCTGGAAGCATCGGGACTGGCAGAAAATACTTTGGTAATTTATACTTCAGACCAGGGATTTTATCTTGGGTGAGAATGGCTGGTTTGACAAACGCTTCATGTATGAACCCTCCTTTAGAATGCCACTTTTGATGCAGTACCCGGGGCACATCAAAACCGACACGAAAGTTGATGCTATGACGCAAAACCTGGATTTCGCCGAAACTTTTCTTGATTATGCGGGAGCTCCCATTCCCGAAAGTTTCCAGGGAAAATCCCTGCGCCCGCTGCTCGAGCAACAGGAGAAGGCAGGAGAATTTAGAGATGCTCTGTACTATCATTACTATGACTTTCCCGCATTTCACATGGTCAAGAAGCATTACGGCATCAGGACAGATCGCTATGCGCTCATGCATTTCTATGATGATATCGATCAATGGGAGATGTATGATCTTGAAAAGGATCCGCTGGAGAGGAATAACATCTATAGATCAAAACAATATGCGCCGGTAAGGGCACGGCTGCATGAAAAGCTGGATTCCCTGATGAAGGTATACAAGGACACGGCTCAATTTGACCGGGCTACGACGAGGCAAATAGATCGTGCCTATCAAATGTTCTCAAAGCTCAAGGGAAAAGATTCCGGGTACTATTCACGACAATAGCTGAAAGATTTCATCTTAGCGGATAAAACAAAGACTTAAAAACCTTCTTCTGAAAAGTAGCGACAGGTATTGTCGCTGCACTTGCATATCTTTATGCTGTAAGCAAAAAGATATGTCAAAACGAATTTCTCTTCAGCGCCACAGGCTAATCATCAATAAACTCCGCCGCACGCCGTGCAGTTTTGAACAACTGCGGGATTTCCTGGAGTATGAGAGTGAACTTTCTGAGGATTATCTCAGCTGTTCCCTGCGCACCTTTCAGCGGGATGTTCAGGAGATCGAACAGCTTTACCACATCGTCATCAATTACAATCCTTCGCTCAGGGCTTACGAGATCGTTGAGGACGAAAACGAGGTTCACAATGAGAGACTCATGGAGGCCTTTGAGGTGTATAATGCGCTGGACATGTCGAGCAGCCTTAGAAATAACGTCATTCTGGAGCAACGAAAGGCCTTGGGAACCGAACATCTTCACGGGTTACTCCACGCCATTCGAAATAACAGGGAAATCAACTTCAGGTACAGGAGCTACTATGACGATTCGGTCACCACGCGGCGGGTGCAGCCGGTGGCGATCAAAGAAGCCCGCAATCGTTGGTACCTGCTGGCCCGGGATAAAAAGGATATGATCTTTAAGAGCTTTGGGCTTGATCGCCTGGAAAGGCTGGAGATAAGTAGTAAGAAATTTGAGACGCCCAATTATGATCCCGCGGCCGAATACCGCTATGCTTTCGGTATCATCAATGGCACGGGAGAAAAGGTGTGCGAAGTACAGCTGTCCTTTACACCTCGGGAGGGCAGGTACATCAAAAGTCTGCCGCTACACCATTCGCAGCAACTGCTTAAAGAAACAGAGCAGGAAAGCATTTTTGGTTATAAATTGATTCCCACCTATGATTTCAGGCAGGAGATCCTTTCTTATGGAGACCAGGTCAAAGTGCTCAAGCCCGAAAGCCTTAAAAAGGAGATCGTGGCGCAGTTGAGCTCGACCCTGAGCAGGTACAATGAATAGCCTTTTTTAAACCGAATTAATCTTCCCTCTAGCGGTGACTATTGTCACTCTCTAAAAGCTGCCTGAAAACACACACAACTTACATTTAGATAAGGCTTGTAGAAAAAATCTACAGGAAAAATTATTTAAAACCGGTGGCTATGAAACGATTACTACTTCTCGTGTTGCTTATTTTTTCGGGTTCATTGTTCACTGCTAAACTCCGAAACCGCGATCAACTTTAATTTTTTAGACGTCACCTCTTGTCGCAGGCTTCCGGTAATTTTGGTGCAAATGAAAAGATCATGACAGAGACATACAACAGCAACCTGCTCGACTTTTTAGCCGAAGATTTCCTGCAGCAGGGAGCTTCGGTCACCTTTAGAGAGCTCTTTGGGGTGGCGGCCCTGCAGGTAGACTGGGAGGAAAAGCCGGCTCAGGTATTTACTGCTTCAGAAGAAGAGGCGTTGAAAATGGCTTTTTTGAAAGCTGTTGTTTCCGAAGAGATCTTTATTCCCGTGCTCACTTCTGAAGAAGAAAAACAGATGAGTTCAGCTTTGGCCAAAGCGGGAGTTGACAGCGTCAAGGTTTACCGGCTGTCCTTGCTGCAGCGCTACACCTGGTACAGCAGGCAGTTTATGGAGAAGAGAACAAAAAGATCCGCTTCGGTGGCAGGTTCCTGTGGAATGTAGGGTACCGCAGAACCAAAAGCCGGGGCGGTGATCTTTCAACCTCAATCTCTCATTTGCAGGATCATGGCTTCAGGTTCCCTCCATGCTGTAAAAGAACCATCGTTTTTGACCTTCCTGAATTTACACACATTTCCATCAAAGTTGTATTCATAAAGGATGCTGCCTTTGCTCCTTAAAACCCCTGTTTGTGGCGTTTGTTTGATTTTGATTGTCCAGTGCCGGCCTGTGCCGGGCAGGTTGAAGAAAAGATATTCGGGATAGATGCCGGTTCTTTCAAATTCGCGCATGCCGCCCTGTACGTGTGTGATCTCCATGTTTATGAATGATATTTTACTTCCGTAGAAATTTAGTCATTTCAGCTGAAAGATCATCTTAAAAAACCGGAAGAAGAAGAGTTTCAAAAATGACATTTTTGGAATCATTTCCTCGCTTTTTCCACAGTAAGCGGTATTTCGCTGCCCCGGAACCGCGGCAACAGGGAGCGCGTCGGTCGCGGTTAGTCTCGCTTATAAACAAGAGCCGAATATTCAATAGTAACGCCATCACGTTCATAAGGCTCACCCGGCTCGATCATCCATAAAGTACTTTTGTTGGGGAAATTCATTTCAAAGGTAGTCCCGGTACTGCCTTCACTATAGATCCTGTACTGTCCCTGAGACACCTCCTCCCAAAACATTTGGTGATTAAAAGCGCTTTCATTAAAAACACATTCCCGGGTATTTGGATTGTAGTAGTAGTCACTTTCGACAAAACTACCGCTCTCTTTAAAAGTAATTGTGGACTGTTGGGAACATTCATCTGCCATGGTTTCAATTTCTTCCCCGGTTGTTGTCACACTTATGGAGGAATAAAGGGACCAGCTGCCAACGATCTGGTTAGATGGCTTGTCTTCTGAAGAACAGGAAAGCAAAAGGACTAGTAATAGAAGGAGGAATAGTTTTTTCATTATGAGTTAAAGTAAAGATTGGAGCTTCAAAAATGCCATTTTTGAAGCTAATAGAATTTTATAGGCTGAATCAAAAAGACACAGGAATGGGTTTTTTCAGGAAGATCCACGCGAGCTGATATTGACCTGCGGGACTTTTACTAATCCTGGGAGATAAAATAGCGGTCATTCCCCCTGTAAACATTGCTTTGAAAATTCCGTTCCATCCGGGGAAAAGACTGTCCAGCAATAAGCGGATCAAAATAAAGAGCACGAAGAATATCAACATGCTCAGGCCGGTATATTTATTTCTTTTTTTCATTCGTTCTTGAATTTCAGGGTAAATGTAATCTTTTAAAGCTGCTTCAAAATGCCGGTTTTAGATAGGCTCGAGATGAGTTTGACTTCCCAGCCTAATTCCCGGGATCCATATAGCTGTATTTCTCCCAGTTATCGGGCAGCCGGTTAGTGACCTCAAGTTTGTTTGAAGTGACTGTAGGTTTCACTCGTATTACTTTCAGCTCATTCGTCGCGGTGACCTCATGATCACTTCGCATATTCACAAGATCAAGGTGCCGTAGGTTGAATTGGTGCTTCCCGTTCTCCAGGTGCACGATCACATAATCTTTCGCCCGTAGCTGTCCCAGGTTCTTATTGTCCAACACGATGTTTAACTGTGAAGTATTATCGCCGGTATGAAGAATGTTGGCGTCATTATAGATGAGGACATTGCCGTTTCCAAGGCTCTCAAGATCGATCTTCTCCTTTTCCATTTGCACCAGGTTATGTTCTGACGGAATAGGGCGTAAGGCACATGACGAAAAAAGGAGCACAAAAAGGACTGCGACACTATATGTGGTTGGTTTCATGCTAATGGGATTTTTGATGGGAATTTTTAGCTAGTTTGATTCTTTTTTTTCTGCCACTTCTTCTAATTTCATTTTACTTTCTTAAAAACAAAATCATTACCTCCTTCTATGTGGGATTGCCCTAAAATCATTATTCTATCTTTTGGGCTATAGCTGTAGCTATATTTAGAGCCGTTGATAGAGACGAGTAAAATCTTTTGATCATCTTCTCCCCAGGGCCCCGGATTCAAATAGTCTTCTCTAAATTGATACCCATAGGAACCATTTTGGTAACCGGAGTTTTCTTCTCCGTCAATTATTAATTCATATCCGCTTGCCATATTAGATCTATAGTGAGAGGTAAAATTGTAAATGATATTTTTATCTGAATAGTCCATTAATGCCGGAGTATAAGTGCCATCACTGGTTATTCTGAGTAATTTCCATTTTCCTACGATTGAATTTGAATCATCACTTGTAGAACAACTTAATAATGTAAAGCTGATTAATAGATAAATTATATTTTTCATTCCTTTTTTGCTTTGTTTTTTAACTTGTGTACAACGGTATTGATTACCAAAACTACGGGAGTAGGGAAACCGACTCATCAGCTCAATTGATTTGTCCCTACTTTCGAAATTTAAACTTTTTGGACAATATCAGTTTATAGCGTTACACCGTGTTAGGTGTAGTTTTTTAAGATTTCGTAAGTTTCACTATCAATATGTAGCTGTGCTGGGTAATAGTTTCTTTCCATTATTGGAATTTTCAAATCTTTGAATATAAAAGAAGTATAATCTGGATAGGTTCCGTTAAGATCATAAGTTTTAAAAAATTGATTTATAGATACTTTTAAGTTAGTTTGAGATAATAATACCAAGAATATTTTCTGAAAAATCGAGTTTTTATTTTCCCACATATTATTTAGGAAGAATATTAAAACTCCTGGATTCTCAGTAAAGTCTGGCTTTTCTTCGATAAGTCGATTAAAAAATACATACCAAAAATGCTCGTTATAATGCTTAAAATACTGATTGAATTCTTGAAAATAATAATTTGGATTTGAAGATAAACATACCATAATTGCTGTTTCATTAGGTAGTCTATTCAAAACTTCAATGTCAGGAATTCTTGGAAGGGCAGAAAGATATTTTGCAGTTAAAAACTCTTGCAAAGATTTATGAGAGAATTGAAAAGAATTAAATCCAGTTTGAATAAAAATTCCTGTATGGTTTTCAAGCTCAATTACTACTTTTTTGGCTTGAGAAGTCGGTAGATTGTGAGATCGATGTATTTGCTTATAACATTTTCTAATATCATCTCCATCGAAAACATTCTTACCTAATTGATAAGATAGCCAGAATGATAAATGGCCTAAAAATTCTTTTTTCTTTTCAATGTAGAAATCTGCGTAATCAGATTGTCTCACTATACTTCTTTGCTGATCCCATGCTTCTAATAATAAATTTAAAACGAAGTCATAAATATACCTAGGTTTTGGTGGTATAGTTTGTTTTCTTTCATATATCGCGCAAAGATGAGAAAGAGTAAGAGGTCTCATTGTTGTATCATAATATGGCGAAGATTTAATTTTATCAAATAACTCTTTTGCCTTTTTTTTGCTTGAAATCCATTTTCCTATTAGGAGTTTGATTTGTTTATCATTTAAAGAGCAGATTTCATAAACATTTGTGTTAGGTAATAATAGTTGGAAATCATTACTTCTTGAAGTTAATATAAATCTTGATTCCTTTAATTCGAGTGCAAGTGAATTAAAATCTCTTTCAATCCGTTTTTTAAGGTTGTTGTCTGGGATTTCATCAAATCCATCTGCAATAAGAAGTACCTCACAGTCATTAAAAAATTCAATTATAGTATTTTTAATAATGTAGTGATATTCACTTGAAAAGTCCTCAATAAACTTCTCTGGAAAAGCAATATTTATTCCAATTAAATCAACTAATATTTTGAATAATCCATACTTTTTGTAATTCTCATTTTCATAATCTAATTCTCTAAATCTAATTACAACCGGAAATGAAAAATCATTCTTTCCTTTAATAACTTCTTTGAAAATTTTCTTTATTAATGTAGTTTTTCCTGCGCCAGCTCCACCATAAACTATTTTATTTTTGGTAAAATCCTTTATTAAGTTTTTACTGTTTATCGTTCGTGTTAACTCCTCTGAGTCAAATCTGGTTTTAATTGGGGATAAGTGTAAATCAATATCAACAAAAATATTGTTCAATTTTTTTGATGAAATTGCAGTAGAGAAATTCACTTCATTTGCCCAAGTTTGGGCAGCATCAAAATTACTTTTGAGGTGTTTAAGAACTTCATTTTCTGAAATTTCTAAATCATAATTTTCACGGAAATATTTGTAATCATTGTTCTCAAGCTTTTTCTTGGCAACACTGTTAACTTTTTTGATTTGGGTTTCAAAAAGTGATGATACACTTTTGACCCCTTTTTCAATAAAACTTTTAATTAAAGCTTGAGTAAAAATCGTTTCAATTTCATTCATTAACTGGATTTTTGTAAAAAATTACACCTAACGGTCTCGATTATCGCCAGTTGGCGGAGTATGGGGCGCGGATTTGTCCGATTTAGTTTTATAGTTCCTGATTTCTCTTAAACTTTCTTTCAGCTCAACGGCCCGACGGCCACAATTGCGAAGATGCGTTGTTGGGCACTGACTTTTCCCTTTCAGCTTGTTGTTCAGTTTTGGCAAAGACATACTCTTTTGCAATCTTTTGACTTGTGTCTAAGCTGGTGTGAATTGGAAATGTGTTTGGCTTTAAGCTTGTCTTATATAATTTCATCTTTTTTTGTTTTCCACCATTGTCTTAATTCGATCATTTTCGGTTCCCCAATATTGATAAGTCCTTTTCCTGATTCTAATTTTTTAATTTCTGTCTCCAATTTGTATTTACTGCTTGGTGTACCAACAAAATTACTAATGGCTTTGTAGTCCTTGTTTTGAACATTTAAACAAATAGGAAGTTTTACTTGTGAAGCAAAATCAAAGTCTTTCGTTTTGTAGTCTTCAACTCCTTGTGAAAGCATAACGATTATAACACCTTTTGACCTTAATAGTCTCAAAAGTTCCTCAAGTGCTTTTCTAGCATTTTTATTTTTTAAGTATATATGAGCTTCATCAATTGCAATTACATAGCGTAATGGGAAAATATGGTCTTGTGGTTCGCAATCGTTGGTAGAGCTAAAATAGGAATTGAAATATCTCAATAACAAAAACACAACTAACTGTCTCAAAGTGTCTGATAATGCCGGTGGAAGATTGAGATATAAACTTTTATCTAAAATGTTTGGATTACTGGGGTCACAATTAAAGATGTTTGTAGACAAATCACGAATGATTGAATATAAGGTATCCTGCCTAATATTGTTTTCCTCATAGTAATTTTCTAATTCCTCAAATAATTCTGAAATTGTGGGATATGTACCATTTTTGGTGTCTAGTAAATCATTAATCAGAGTAATTAAAATATTCTCTTGACTCACGCCCATTCTAGGAACGAAAGTCGATATAGTATCAACAAAAGCTCTAATGCTGAAAGGTCTTTGTCTTTCGTCAAGATTTATAGACAAAAATGGATTAAACTCAATACCTCCATCATTAACAATATCAACAAACTCACATTTTGTAGCATCTAAAAAAGGCTTTAATTGCTCTGGGTTTCCTTCTCCTTTATAATCAAAGAAGATAAACTTGAGTTCATTATTAGTGTTTTTAGCAATTTGATAAAGAATATCTTTCATTAACTGCGTTTTGCCTGAACCTGCCATTCCTGCAATTGCAATATTTCTATTATCAAACTCTCTTAAATCATTAATTCTTATTACAACATTTTCGCCTTCCGCTGTTTGACCTAATTCAAAAGATAAAAGATTTTGAAACTCTTTGACAACATTGTTTTTTGAGGAAAAGTTTGTTTTAACAATGTTCTTCCTTAAGTCCATCCCATTTTTAATAACCTTTAAAAGAATGTCTATGTGGTCGCCTTTGGATATGTTAGCATTTTCAATTTTATTATTCCATATGTCTAAACCGTGGTTTAAATGAAGTTTAAATAATTTAATAAACTCATCTTCATAGGACTTTTTGTTGTAGTGCTGGTCTAAAATAGTCTTATAAATTATAGTATTAGAAACTTCTCCAATTATAGTCCCAAAGAGTCCTCTATCATCACGAAAATCTCTACCATCGGAACTGATCGATTGTTCCTTTTCTAAATCAAAAATTTTTCCTGATTGCAGACTTAATGCAAATGCAATCCTTGGCACCGTTCCTTCATTTTTAAAGTTATACAAACCTTTAATCCTGTCAGAGAAAAACTCATTTTCTTTACTTATTCTAATTCTCATAGCTTTGGAAATAACCGGTTTTTAAATTTGTGTTTGCTCCATCATTAAATAAGAGATAGGATTTGGATATGTTTGTTGAAATCTCTTTGTAGCGCTTAGGTGTGATTTCACTGTTTGTTGAGAATAGAACAACTTGTTCTGAAAGAGCAGGATAATATTTTTTAGTAATATTATCCCTATGTTCTTCATCAAGTCTTCCAAGAGGCGTATCTATAAATATTGGTAAACTTTGTATAGATTCGTTTAAGATTGCTTTTATTAAGCACGAAATATAAATTTGTTTTTCTCCAGAAGATAAACTCTCTTTTCTTATCTCATTGTCGTCTTGGTCCAATAGTGTTATTTTCATTCCTTGTCCAGACGCTAAAATGGTAACTTTTACATCTTCTATAAACTTACTTTTGTTTTCTTCACTTACCAGTTTATGCATTAATATCTTAAGCTCACTTAAAATAGTTTTTTCTAAACTCTCTTTGTGTTTGTTTTTTTGTTCTTCTAAAAAGAAGTTTAAGGAATCGACAAATTTCTGGCTCTCTTTGATTTTAAGTTTATTTTGAGCATTAACATCAACCTTCTTAACCAAAACTGATAATTGTTGATTAAGGCGGATTATATCATCTTTTAATTTGTTTATTTGTTGGTTGTTTTCTCCAATTTTACGGTTGTTTTCAGTGATATTATAATCGGCTGTGTCTTTTTTAGATGAATAGTCTAAAATTAATTCATCCTCTAAATCGGCATCAACTTTACTTAACGTCCTATTTAGTTCTGAAAGCTCAATTCTTGTTTTATTAAATTCTTCAATTGTAGTTTCGAACAAATCTTTTGATTGAGAATTGACTAAATTTATAGCATCATAGATTAGATTCTTTTCTGAATTATTTAAATCGTGTTCAAACTCTAATTCTTTGTAATCTCCATTAATACTAAAAAGTTCAGCACCTAAATTTTTCGCTTTATCATAATAAAAAAGCTTGTCTCTAAAAGACATTGTAGAATTATCTGGTTCAGGTGGTTTGTTAAAAAGTAGTTCAATGAAATTTTCAATTTTTTCTGAACTTTCTTTTGATGAATTTTGTGCTACGTTATTTTGTTCTTGAATTCCAAGATGTTCGCTAACTTCTTCTAGTTTTCCAGTAAGAATAGCTAATGGAATGATTTCACTCAATTCATTAAATCTTTCAGACAGTTCAAGTTCCTTTGCTTTTAGTTTTTCTATTTCTAAGAGTACTGATTCCCTGTCAAAAGTTGAATTTCCTTGTTTGCTATGTTGGGAAATTACTCTTTCATAATCTCTTATGTCTTTTTTGTATTTGTCAATTTCTTTAAGTTTCAGTGCATTTTCGTCATCAAGTTTATTGATTTCATTTTTTGCAATCTTAATGGCATTTTCTCTATCTGCGATTTGATCTTGTAAATTTTGTGTTGCCCCTTCTTTAGTAAGCGCTTTTATGTAATCCTCAAGGTCTTCAACAAGTGTGTCATAAGTGTCTAATCCTAATATTTTACCCAAAGCATCATTTATAAAACTTCCTTCTTCTTTAATGGACAAATTGGCTATTTCAGATATTTTTTCTGCATCAAAAAAGACAAATTTTGCGGCATCGATCGGAATAATGTAATCATTAATGAAATTAATTTTATCTCCTTCATCATCAAATATTTCCATTTTTGAGTTTGGATCTAAGATAGAAAGTCTCTCATTCATACTAGTAACATTGAATGTTCTAGTAATAATTACACTGTTGGAATTGGAGTTTAAGTTTTTTATTTGGGGTAACTCGATGTCTGAAACTAATATGCTAACAGAAAAGGTGTCTTTATTTTCTTTTTTTGCAGTCCAATTAATTGATTGCAGCATAAAAGAATCGTAATTCTTTTCTTTTTTTATTTCTTGCCTAAAGTTGTTATCAACTTTTTCAATTTGTCGACCATACAAACACCAAACAATTGAAATCAGGAAGTTTGTTTTACCATAGCCATTCTTTCCTCCAATTAAGACAATATTTTTATCGTCAATAGTGGCCAAATCAATATTCACTGCGTTGTGATATTGCCGAAAATTGGTAATTTCTATGTTTGATAATTTCATTTTACCGCTTTATTTATAATTTCGTCAATTTTTTGTTGATGATAATTTCTCTTTGATTGAAGTTTTTTAGTCTTTACAGATTCTAAAAGAATCTCAATTGATTCAAAATTGACATCTTTGTCATTGCAAATCTCCTGGAGTCTTTGCTTTTGCAATAATTTAGTTTCTTTTATTTTCATACTTTATATTTTGAAGAAGTTTTGCAACTTCGATAAATTTAATTTCTTCCTTGCTGTCAAGTTCATTCTCATCAAAAAGCTTACGCTGTTTGTAAAAAAACTGATATAAATTTTCCTCACCATTTTTATTTGCTGATGGAAGTCTATGATTAATTGAAACAAATGAAATTAATTCTTTGTATTTCTCGATGGAGTTTAATCTGCGTCTGCCATTAGTACTCGGAAATCTTTCTAGCAAACTGTTTAATTTATCTTCTTTATTTTTATCAAGCTTTCCTTTGCTTTGCTTGCCTTTTTGAACATTAATCCAGCGGTACAGTTTTATTTCTTTTTCAGGTACTCCATTTGAGAATGGAAGTCTTTTTTCTATAGCAATAAAATTTTGAAGCATTTCAAATCTTTCTTCCCAAGTCTTCTTATCAGCTTTCTTTGCTTCTGATATTTTTTTAAAATTGGTTTCGTATTTTTTTGTTGTTAATCCAATATGCGAATTTTTAAAAAATATATATAAGCCTGACTCATCAAGCTTTAAGTTTTGCAGAATGCTATATTGATTTGATTTTGGACGATATTTTAAAACGTATTCAGTTATTTCTGAAATATGTTTTGGTACAGAAAATTGCATTAGATATTCTTCAACAATATCCCGTATTGTGCCTCCTTTGAAATTTTCTAGTTCACTTTCCCATTTTTTTAATCCAAATACACTTTTTCTACCAATAGGAACAAAACCATTTTTTCTTTTCATTGAAACTCTAATTTTAGCTTCTTCCGTATCATAGTTAGGATGAAGTTCTATTACTTTTTCAAAAATTTCTTTAACCTTTGATGGCTTCCCTAGATGTTCAAGTGCTTCATACGCAAATTCGTGGGCCTGTCGATTAGTGTTTCTTTTGAAATTTATGTTTTCATCTAAATCAAGATAAATTTCAAATTCTTCATTAATTATTTTCTCACAGATTGGGAACAATAAATCCAAAATATCAATATTGTTGTTTGTTAGAAATTTTGATAAATAGCTTTTGAAATTAAAAGAATAAGATTCTTCGATTCTATCGCTTATTCTGGCCGAAATATCGTTGGTTAAAGAAGTGAAATCAATTTCCGAGGTTAATTCTTTTTTTACTAAATAGAAGTTATTCCAATTGTGTCTGTTGCGAGAATTGAAGTATTTAGGTTGCAATACGTCTTCATAATTTCCCACAATATTAAAATTATCTTTAAGATATACTGAAAGTATATAAGTGATGAATTCTCTAGAAAAATCAGTGTTGTTTAAATTGTTGATTTTATCTAAAACATCTGTGTTAATTTCAACATAGTTAGATTCAGTATCTATGCTATACTTTTGGAATAAATCGTCATTGAAATTAGAGATAAAAAGTAGCTTGTTAAATAAATCCTCAAGGCAAAGTTTTCTTATTTGTCTAACCCTTTCTCTTGAGAGATCAACTTGCTCCGCGATATCATCAAGGGTTAGTTCCTCTTGATTATTGTACAATTTCAGAGCCTTTTTGACAATGTTAGTTTGGGTTTCGTCAAAAAAAGCTTCTTGATTTAAAAGAAAGTTTGTAAGTTGAAAAATAGATTCTGATTCTAATATTTCTTTGGGAACTAAAGGAATATTAAAGGTTCTCTGAATTAAGAGCTTATTTTTTAATGCAATAAAATAATAGTTATCTTCTGTTTCGCTAACTTCAAGTATAAAGTCTCTAATTGTTGAAATATAAGCTTTTAGTTCAGGAATACATTTAGCTCCAACATTCTTTATTTTCTCCACATTGAAGCTTTCGGGAATAAGTATTTTTTCTGTAAAATTTTTAACCTTTATATTGTTCATTAAATGTAATAATATTGCATTCCTACTTCTTACTGATAGGCTATTAGTATTTGCAAGAATGAAACTATTTATTACTTCTCTCTGAACTCTTGTTAAATTTGAAATTAGGCTTCTTAGAGGGTTCTCAGTCTCTCCATTTACAAAGTAATCCACTCGACTTTTGTTACATAAAGCCAGAAGTTCCTCATTTGACCTCCTTCCGCAATTTCGAAGTTTATCGAACGATTTGTTTTTGTTATAATACTTTATTAAATCTGATACGGTATGTAATTCGTTGGATTTGCAAACGTTATAAGACCTAACACTTATTTCTTCTTTTTTAAAAATTTCGTCAATTGTCATTGCTTCTGCAAATCAGTTTTAATTTTTTCTGAAGGTTCTAAAATACAGTTGTTTTACTTGTTCATTTTACGGTTTCCCTCATTTCTTTAAGGCATTGGCTAATACAGCTCTTTAGCGTTGGCTTTTGTGTAGGCAAAAAACCATGTTCTGTTTGTGCAGCCGGCGTGAGCTTGTTGCCCAACGTCTTTTATCCCTTTGTCTTGACTTTTACTACTCCTTTTTTCTCTGGGTAACATCAGGTTTTCTTCTTCGCTTCAATACGCTCTTGCTGCTTCTAAGCAAAAGTGTCTTCCAAACAATGAAATGCGTAAAAGGACAAAACAGCGTGTAGGGGAGGGCGTCTTGTCAGTTCCCTGTTAAGGAGTTCTTAAATGTAGGAAAAAATTCTGTTATGTGAGAAGCTGTAACATGAGAAAAGCCGTCTAAAGATCTTGCTCCAGGCGGCTTTTCGGGGTCTAAATAAACAAAAGATGGCAGTGTTCTCAGGCCAGCTGCGAAACCTTTGGAAAAAGAATGTTGTGCTGCAGGTGAAACTGTTGATAGAGTTTTTGCTCCAGCTCTTCCAGTTGTTGGTAAAGTACCCTAAACGGGTTGCGAACATCGGGCGGAATCTGGTAATCATTCGTCAGTCGCGCGATCTTTTTAAAGGTATAGATGGTCTCGAGGTGTTGTTCTTTCATCAGGTTCATCCTTGCCTTCAGGTTTTCCCGGGAGGTCTCTGTAATAGGAAGGCCTTTTTCAGCCCGTGAAATAAGTTGGCTGATGGTCGGGAAAAGCACTTCCTCCTTCAGCTTCATCTGTGCTTCCAGGGCGATAGCAACTTCAGAAAAGAGTCGCTGTACCTGGATGAGTTCAGGGTAGGTCTCTGCATTTCTCTGCACAACCCGCTGCGCATAATAAGTGATCACGGGAATGGTCTCTTTGACGAAAGCGTGCTGCTCCTCTACAAGATGGGCTGTTAGCGCCCCGGGCTCCAGTCTGCCAATGTCTTTTACTTCGTTTATTGGAGCTTTTATTTTTTTCAGTTCTTTTTCGAGACTAACGGGATTCGCGAGGGCAGCGCGGGCGGCAGTCCTTACCGGCAGCTCTCCCTTGCAGCAGTAGTCGATCCCATACTTCCTAAAGATTCCGGCAGTTTCCATATTCCTGTTCAGCTCATCGGCCACGGTAATGTTTTCAAATGTTCTCATCCTTTTGCTTTTTTAATGGTTTATATACGGTTTTAGTAAGGGAGGCGTGCAAAGAGCTTTTCAGGCTTACTTCTGAAAAAGAGCCGACCCCATTGGGGGAATGGGGTGGCTTTTTTTACAGCTTATTCAACAATGAACTTACCCTTCATCATGGTGTAATGGCCGGGGAAGCTGCAAATAAAATTGTAGGTTCCTTTTTTAGGGGCTGTAAATTCAATCGTGGTTGATTCCCCGCCGCCAATGAGTTTGGTATGAGCGATCACTCCGCTGGAAGGTATGTAATCACTGGCCTTCGCGTTCATGGCTGCCTGTGAAAACTTCTGAATATCTGTTCCCAATGTTAGCAGGACAAAATTGTGTCCCATGACGTTCTTGGCCAGTTTCCCGGTATGGTTAAGGGTAAGTTTTACTTTTTCCCCCGCCTTTACCCTTATCTCGTTGGTGTCAAACCTCATTTGGTCGTTGGCATTGATGACAATGGTTTTTACAGACGCATCCATAGGATCTGTCGGCAAGTTGTCTTTAGAATTTGTCGTTGGATTTAAACCTGCGATCATTAGTAAAAAGATCGCTGAAAATGTGAGCATGTGCATATTCATGTCTTTGATGTATTAAGTTATTTCTGCTCTAAAATCCCTTTTTTGGAACTCTTGAGGCGCTAATTATTTGATATTCAAATTTCGGAAACAGCACCGGAAACAAAGGAGGAGGAAATAATCTGATATTTGGATTTTTCAATCCTTACCCGATCTCTGAGTTCCGGAAAGAAAAATAGAGGTATCGGCCATCGTCATTTTCTACGGAGGGCATATAAAAGTATTCCGTGAATTCTAAAGAAGAAAGATGACAACATTATCAGTCAAAAATATCTACCTTTGTTTAGAATCAGTCTAAATAATAATACAGGAAGAAACAATGAAGTTGAAGTCGTTTTCTGCAGGACCTTATTTCGTTTTCGTCATAATAATTTTTTCTTTTCTCCGGGTCTCGGCAAAGGAGAAGAATAATGACATCCAAAATGTAATTCATATTCTGGAATATGTTTCTAAAGATTATCCACGGGCGGTCAAAGATGGTAAAGTCTATGACATGACCGAATATGACGAAATGCAGGAATTCAGTGCCAAACTGTTAGTCATGGCACAAAAGCTAAATTTACCATCTGCTTCGCCCATACTTTCTGACCTGCAGGAGTTAAAAGATCTTATCCGGAATAAGGCTTCCGGTAAGCAAGTCAAAACGATCGCAGAAAAGGTGAAATGGGCAATTATCGAAGCGACTGATTATGAGGTTGCTCCTTTGAACTGG
This sequence comes from uncultured Flavobacteriaceae bacterium, assembly GCA_963739625.1. Taxonomy (GTDB): domain Bacteria; phylum Bacteroidota; class Bacteroidia; order Flavobacteriales; family Flavobacteriaceae; genus Salinimicrobium. Next base: position 9,375 of record CAVUAU010000001.1, on the reverse strand, counting down.
CCCGATCAGGAACAAGGGAAACGATTGTACGTGCAAAACTGCCTTCAATGTCACGGCCGCCGGGGAGGGGGAGATGGAGAGCTGGCAGCTGAATTAAAACCGGCACCCACCAATTTCCTGAATGATGAGTTGATGGCTCATTCCTCCCCGTTGGAAGCTTTTAATTCCATAAAACTAGGAGTGGCAGGAACCGCAATGCGTCCTTATACGGAGTTAACGGACGACGAAGCATGGCAACTGGCCTTTTATGTAAAATCCCTCCGGTTCCGTAAACAAGATCTTGATTCCGCTTCTCTGAGAAAGCTGTTTAACAGGGAAAACAGCAAAGTTTCACTCAAGGATGTTGCTACTTTATCTGATACTGATCTAATGGAAATGCTTGCTTCCGAAGAAGAGTCCCGGGAGAAATTAATGGCCTTAAGAGTTCTTTCTCCGTCGGCAAAATCCTCTGCACCCGGTTTAGAGCTTGCCAGGGCTTATCTTCTTCAAAGTTCAATCAGCTATAAAAAGGGTGACAAAAAAGAGTCCCGTCAAAAAGCTTTATCTGCATATCTCGAAGGTATCGAACCTGTTGAAGCCCGGTTAAGGACAATCGATTCAAAGTTCACTTCGGAGCTTGAGCAAAAAATGATGGCAGTAAGACAGGCCATTGAGAAAAATTCAGATTTTAAAGAGGTTGAAAATAAAATAAATACTGCTCTTAACGCTGTCAACCAGGCTGAAAAAATGCTTACAGATGAAAAATTGAACTACTGGTTATCTTTCTTTTTAGCTGCTTCGATCATGCTTCGGGAGGGACTGGAAGCGTTTTTGATCATCGCCCTCATTCTTGCTTTGATTCGAAGAACTCCTGAGGCAAAAAAAGCTTTGCCCTACCTGCATGGCGGGTGGATAACCGCTGTTCTCACAGGGGTGGCAGGATGGTTTCTTGCAGACCAGATCATTAGCATAAGTGGACAAAACAGGGAAATCATGGAAGGAACCATTTCTTTACTGGCTGTTATTATCCTCGCCTTTGTAGGGTTTTGGCTTCATGATCATTCCCATTCCAAAAAATGGAAAGAGTTCATCGACAAAAAAATTAAAAACCGACTACTGAGTAAAAAAATGCTTGGTCTTGCATTCTTCTCGTTTATGGTCGTCTTTCGGGAAGCTTTTGAATCTATACTTTTTTTACAGGCAATTAGCTTAGAAAACCATTCCGGAGGATCTGCTATAGGCTTCGGGGTATTGGCAGCCTTTATTTTAATTGGATTACTCGCAGTTCTTTTTGTCAAATATTCCAAAAAACTGCCTGTCAGCCAACTTTTTAGATATTCTTCATGGGTAACAATCCTTTTGGCAGTGATATTACTGGGCAAAGGGATTCACTCTATTCAAGAGGCCGGCTGGCTTTCTGTATCTGAACTTCCTTTTTTCCTCAAAATAGACTGGTTGGGAATTTATCCCTCTCTGGAGAGTTTGGTATCGCAACTGCTGCTGCTTTGTTTTCTGATTTTGCTTGCTTATTTAAACGACTATAAAGAGCGCGTTAGTCAACTTCATTAAAAAGAGATTGTGAAAACAATTAGACCGGAAGATATGCAGTCAAAAGGAGAGGATTGCAGACGCTAATTATTTCTTATGCACCAAAGACCTATAGTGTCAATAACAAAGGCAGCAATAAAAAAAGAGGAGCCTCAGGATCACTGAGGCTCCTCTTTTCTTTTTCTACAAAATGATACCGTTAAAAATTATTTCGGGGCATGCTTATTTCATTGAGTGTTGCATCTAAAGTAATATCCAGGCTCAACGCTTTGCTAACAGGACAGCCATCTTTGGCTGCATTGGCACATTTTTCAAACGTATCTTTATCAATTTCGGGAATGTCTGCCTTTAGCATCAAATGGGAGCCGGTAATTTGCAGTTTGTCTGCATCAAGAGTTACTTTGGCGCTAACATCTAAGGAAGTGGGTGTGAATCCCTCCTTGCCTAAAATAAGACTCAAGGCCATCGCATAACAACCTGCATGCGCGGCAGCAAGTAGTTCGTCGGGATTAGTGTTTTCTGCCGCTCCAAACCGCGAATGGAAACTATATTCCGTATTGTATAAAGTTTTGCTCTGGGTCGAAATTTTTCCTTTCCCTTCTTTAATTGAACCGTTCCAAACGGCATTGGCTGTACGCTCGATCATAATTTTTTTATTTTGAATTATCTATTATTAAAAAGTCTCATTTCTATCTTTTTACGAATCTCGTCACAAGGTCAATTCATTAAGAAGTTGTAGCCCAAAAATGAATAAACAAACCACCTTTACGACCTCCATGCCCACATAATAAAAATGCAAACCGGTCTTTGGGAGTTCCTCTCCATCAATAGCACTTAGTGCACGGGCATCCAGGGCCGGCAATAACCAGAAGGTTTGCGCAATGAGAAGCAATAGCGGAATAAGGAAGAGCAGATTGCGGGAAACAAAGAAATCATTTTGAACGACCAGCAGATTAATAATGATAGCCAGCGCCATCACTATTTCAACTTTGTTAAGAGCAGAAAAAACCAGCCGTCCAATTCCCAATCCTAATTTTACGGTTATACCCGGAGCCCTGAACTTTATCCGGGCTTCCAAAAAACTTATTGCGCATACAAAACCTATCCACACAAACACAGCAATAATTGCAATAGGATATTTTAAAATACTCATTCCATGGGATTTGAAGTAGCACAAATTTCGCAGTAAACATTGGAAACCGGGGAGGAAGAAATAATCCTTTATTTGCAGTTTTCAATCATTCCCCCGGTTTTTTATTTTTGAGAGGGAAGTCCAAATAAGCAATCATCTTTCTCCTCCCGCCGGGAATGGAGTTTTTCCGCTGAAATCCTGTAGAAAGGAAGCGTCTAAAAAGGAAATCATTAACTTATAGAAAAAATATGATTGAACTCATAGGACTTGGGACCAATCATTTACAAAATTGCAGCCTGAGTTTATCTTCGATGTTGAAACTGAAGAAGGTTAAAAGGAAAATAAATTGAAAGCTATGAAGGAACCAATAAAAAGGCACGAGGCGTTGAAATCGTTTAGCAGGGAGCATCACCATGGACTTCTGTTTTGCTGGAAGTTGAGGGAAGGCTTCAAAAAAGAGATTCCCATAGCCAGAATAAAACAGTATTCAGACTGGTTCAAAACCGAATACCTGAAACCTCATTTTGAAGCTGAAGAAAAATATGTTTTTCCGGTTCTGGGAGGGGAGAATGAAAAGGTGAAACGGGCGCTTGCGGAGCATAGGCGATTGAACCGGCTCTTCAATGAACAGGACGCAGTAGAAAAAGCTTTGCACCAGATCGAAGAGGAACTGGATCTGCATATCAGGTTTGAAGAAAGAGACTTTTTTAATGATATTCAGCAGTCGGCAACGAAAGAACAGTTGGCCGACATTGAAAAGCACCACGACGGAATGAAATTTTCTGATGATGACTGGAAAGACCATTTTTGGGAGAAGGAAAATTGACAAAGACAGCCGGTGAGACCCCAATAACAAACTTTTACCGCCCCGGTACCATTTCGCAAGGGTAAACCTCATGCACAGTCGCTTACACTATAAAAAAACAAACATGAATGATCAAAATTTTCGCCAACAGGATGCCTTAAGGGAGTTGAAGGAAGAACATGGTCATGTTCTTGAACTTTGTTCCAGGATCAGGGAAGGATTAAAACGGAAGGTGGAAACCCGGCGGATAAGAAATTATGCCGAGTGGTTTAAAGTGAATTATCTTGAGCCGCACTTCGAGATCGAGGAAGGAATCCTTTTACCGCTTTTAGGCACAAACGCGCGGGTTAAAAGAGCTCTTGCAAATCATCGAAGGATCAAGAAATTGCTCAGCTGTGGATGCGAAGATATTAAAGTACTTAATCTATTAGAGGAAGAACTTGCCACTCATGTGCGTTTTGAGGAACGTGTGTTATTCAATGAAGTCAAAGCCGTCGCCGGTGAAGATAAGCTTCAGGAGGTGGAGATGAGACACAGGTCTATACCCTTTGAAGATAAAGCATGGAAAGACAGGTTTTGGGTCACCTGAAAAAAATTCTATCTCGCCTTCCTCTTTTCGGTAGCCCCAATTCCTATTCGTCTTACTCGAAATCAGCTTTAAAAAACAGGGAGGAAGAAAGAAGTAGTTATTTAGATTTTTCAATCATTCTCCGGAATTGTTGCGGGGAGCTGCCGGTAAGCTGCTTAAACAAACGGGAAAAATATGCTGCGTCTTCTATCCCCAGTTCAAACGCCACTTCTCCAATGGGAAGATCTGTTTCGAATAACAGGTTTTTTGCCTCCAGAATAACTGCTTCATTTATAAGTTCCTTGGCAGTTTTCCCGGTAGTACTTTTCACACATTTGTTGAGATGATTGGGAGAAATATTCAGCTTTTCGGCAAAGTTGGAAGTGGAGCGCGTTTCTGTGATATGGTTGTAGAGCAGCTCCTTAAAGTCGCCCGTAATCCTCGCATTGCTGGAGAATTCTTCGGAAGGTTCTTCAGAATAGAACAATTTCATCTCTTGAAAAGCGGCAATTAGATAACTACTAATAAGGTTGAAATTAAGGTGTTCCCGATGGTCCAGATATTCAGAAATAAGTCTGTAAAAGCTGAAGGTGAGGAATTCTGCTGAAGTTTCATTCAGCTGCAGCAACGGCTGCTGGTCTGTAAACAGAAAAGGAAAGGCTTTTTTTAGCTTTTTGAGAGATGTCAAATGGAAGATCGAAAAATCGAAATGGCAATAGAATCCGGTCGCCCCGGAAGAAATTTCGCTGGTGCTGTTAAGATATCCCTGCGGCACAACGAACACAGAATTTTTCCCCAGCTCAAATTCATCAAGTCCGCAGCTCTTTTTTGCAGTACCTGAGGTGAGAAAAAGCAGGCTGGTCACGCTTTTCCGGTGAGGATAAACCGGCAATTTTAGCTGCTTCAGCCAAATTTCCACAGGATAAATGGCGAATTCATTCCTGGTATTTAAAAAAAGGTATTTGTTAGCCTCAATTTCCGAAGAAAATCTTTCCTTAAACTTGTTGGGGATGAATGTCTTTGGCCGCTCCTGGTCCATTTGAGAGTTTTGGGTAACCACAAAGATACTCATCCTGTTTTATTGTATTCTAATTTTTCACTTTTTGGAGCTTATTTCGAGTTACTGCACAAAAAAGCCGAAACCCCTTCGGTTCCCATTTTTATGAAGAGGTTTCGGCCGGTTCACAACAGAAGTTGCCTATTTATAAGTGACAATGCGGCCCCACACATCGTTGGTGCCCCAGATACCCTGGCGGGTGCACTCAAGTTGTACAAGCTGGCTGTGGTCCACGAAAAGGTTGACCTCGGGGCCGTAATTCTTGATGTACCACTTGAACACCTGTGGATCTGCGGCCTCAAACATGACGTTTTCCAGCCCGAGTTCGTTGATGAATTTGGCAGGTACACCCACCCGCCAGGGATTGGCATTTTCGGTCACCCCTTCAGATTCCATCATGATGATATAAGCGCCGGCATCAAGAAATCTTTTTGCCTGCTTCACAGCAAAATCCACATCCTGGATGCCTTCCTGTTGCAGCTCTGAAGTTGTGGTATCGCCCCCGGCACCAAACTGGATCCCAACTTCGGGTTTTGCTTTTAAGCCGGCTTTTTGCACGTCCTCTATGAGGCGCAGCCAGTCATCTGTAGGGATGGAAATAAAACCTGTGGAAATTTCAATGATGTCAAAGCCCATCTCCTTACAATCGTTGATATACTTTTTGACCGCATCCCGCCCTTTGGTGAGCACATATTCAATAAAGCCCCCGGTGGAGATCATCACCCCGTATTGGTGTGCAAGTTCATTGATCTCCCTAATCTTTTTGGGGTTCATGAAAGTAAAAGAGCCGCCGGCAAATTTGATGCTGTCCACATAATTTCCGCTGGTTTCGAGAATATCACGGAAATAGCTGAGTCCGAAATTGGAGTAATACGCGGCTCTTATTTCTGTCATGCCCAACTTCCTGGGTTTTGCGGGTCTGTCGTTCCTTTGTAACCAGTCGAAGGCGACCGGGTTGCTAATAAAATCTTTATTTGACATGGTTTCTGTTTTTTACTTTGTTAATAGTTCTGTTTTTTATCAAACTGCGGCGGGTTCGTTTTGTCCTGCCTTTTCCAGCAGTTGCATCAGGCTTTTAATGCTGAAGTTTTCCAGGTCTTTCACCACATAGATGATTTGCTGCTGAAGGGCCTCGTCTATAAAACCTGAAGTGAGATTTTTAAATTTTTCAGTAATAAAATCCCAGGAAGCGGGTCGACTCAGGAAGCCTTCATAATCGGTTTTTTGGACCTTCATTTCCCTGCCGTCTTTGAACCTGATCGTTATATCATTTGCCATTTCCAAGGGGAAGCGATCTGAATATGCTTTTTTCTCATTTACCTGAACTTTCTGTAGCAACTGCTGAATATCCTGCCGCTGGATACGTTCCGGCAGGTATTGGGCCGGGAGTACGTTCCCATCAAGGATTACGGCAGCCATCATGTAGGGCAGGCTGTGATCTGCCTCCTCTTTGGTGCGAATGTTCTTCTTGCCACCTTCTTCGCCGCCGCCAATGATGTTGTAGGCGACATCAAAAGTGTTGAGGATGATCTTTTCAATTTCTGAAGGATCAAAATGATGGATCTTCATCAAATCCTGCAGGCCTTCCAGCGTTGCCTGCGAATGGATCTCTGCATTGAATTTTTTGATGATGGTCCCGGTCACCCGTTCCAGGTCTTCTTTGCTCCAGTCGATCTTAAAGTCGCCGGCAATGCTTTCTTTAAAACCTTTATTACCCTCAAAAACCGCTTCGGGTCCGGTGATTCCCCGCATTGCAAGAAAAGCCGAATGGGTGGATGTCCAGGCTGTTGATGGAAAAGCCAGGCCTTTCCAGTGAGACAGGTTGCCTGTTCTCGAAACCCGCAGCGCATTATAGGCGGTCGCGGCAATGGCAATGGCATTCGCGGTTTTTTCTGCATCAAGTCCCAGGGCATAAGCGGCACCCGCAGCGGCTGCGTAAGCACCCTGGACGGTATGGTCAAAACCTTTGTCCCTAACCGGGGCCACATCACTCAACCTGCATTGCACCTGGTAAGCGATTGCCAGGGCAGTGAGAAATTCTTTTCCGCTTTTGTCGGCATACTCGGCAGCTGCCAGGACGCTTCCTATATTGTCTGAAGGGTGACAGGTTTCATTTTTCGCCAGGTAACTGTCATTAAAATCGAGGTAGCGTACCAGAGCCGAATTATAGAATGCCGCACGATCTGGTGCTGTTTTTCCACCACCTATCATTGTGGCGAGTGGGCGGCCGCCAAAATCATCGATCTGTTCCTTTATCATTTTCACGGGTGCTCCTTCCAAGGCGCCAATGGCGGTTCCAATGGAATCGAGCAGACGTATCTTGAGCTCCCTTACTGCAGCTTCAGATAGATTTGAAAACTTCCGGGAGCTGGTGAACTTTGCTAATTTTTGTACTTCTGTCATGATATCTGTGTTTAAAAGTTGCCTTCTTGTTGAAGTAAAATTAGGCGCATTAGCCGGCGAAGGCAATGACACAAAGGCGATTAGAATGATGGGAAAAAGCGATTGAAAGAAAATCAAACCATGACTGTTGCAGTACCCGTTTCTCTTTCAGAGGCTTTTGAATTCAGCTTATCAGGTTACCGAAAAATTTTTAAAATGGGGGAAATGTGAGTCTTCCGAAGAATAATGAAGACCTATTCATCGTGATCTTTTTGAAATGCCGTGGGTAATTATATAAACCTTATTGTTCCAGAATTAGACCGTGGGAACAGATTTTTCCTCTTTTTCGAAACTGAACTCCCTGATCTCCTGGCAAAGCTTTATTCGAAATTCTGACGGAATGTTTTTAATGATCTCCTGAATGATCACTTTTGACAACCTGTTCTTTTGGAAACCTCGCGGCGTGATAAAGCTAATCGTCCTGCCGGGGACCGGGGAAGCGATGTGCCGCAGCATTTGCAGGCGCCGCTGTCCCATATAAAGGCAAGCAAGTTGGGGCAGGAGGGTGAGACCTCCATTACGGTCAATTATCTTAAGAATGGTGTCTATAGAACAGTTTTGACAGCTTAGATTGTGAAAATGATTTGTAGTTTCATGAGAAGTTGAGGCCGGGAGGCTCCTGGAAAAATGCATCCTGAGGTCCTCCTGCAAAAGCAGATCTTCAAAAGGAATTTCCTGCCATTCTACAACCTGTTTCTCGAATAAAGGATGACCCGGGCTAACATAGAGGAGGAATTCCTCTTCAAAAAGGGGTGTTTCGTAAAAACCTTCAGCAAAGGGAGCTATAGAGATAAGGGCATCAAGAGGATTACCTCCGGGATTTTCCATTTCTGAAGGTTTGGCTTCTAAAAGAGATAGTTGTAGGCCCGGATATTTTTGAGCAATCTTATGGCCGAAAAGTGGGAGTAGGTAAGGAGCCAGCCCCGGAAGGATCCCAAGCCGAAAGTCACCAACCGGTTCGTTGTTCCTTCTTTGGGCAGTGGCAATGAATTTGTTTTGCTCTTCAAGAATAAGCTTCGCCTGCACAATAAGGTCTGTTCCTTTGAGAGTGGGGACAACGGGATGGCGTGTCCTGTCAAAAATGAGAATTTTGAACTGCTTTTCCAGGCGTTGGATCTCCTTGCTCAGCGTTGATTGAGCAACCCCGCACTCTTCTGCAGCCCGTGCAAAATTCCGGTTTTTATCTACTGCAACAATATACTTGAGTTGATGAAAATTCATTGAAGGTGCTTTACGATCCTATCAAATTTAAACAAAAAAAGCTATAAAAGACAATTTTATCTTTTATTCTACTATCTTTGTTTTAGGTTAATGAAAGATTTTACAAATTATGATCTCAAAATCCTGCAAATATGCCATTAGAGCTGCTGTTTTTGTTGCTTCCAGGGCAAATGAAGATGTAAAGTTGAGCGTGAAAGAGATAGCCGAAGAAATTGAGGCTCCTGCTGCTTTTACGGCAAAGATCCTGCAAACGCTTAACAGGTATAAGATCATTACTTCTCTAAAAGGCCCTTATGGCGGCTTCTTCTGTGAAACCTACCAGCTGGAGCTGCCGATATTGGAGGTGGTGAATGCTGTAGACGGGTTGGCGGTTTTTCGGGATTGCGTTATGGGCCTGCACCAATGTTCAGACGAACATCCCTGCCCCATGCATTTTTCCTATTCAAAGACAAGAGATCAAATGTTCAATTCTTTTAAAGACACCAAAATTGGCAGCCTTGCCGAAAATATCACCGGTGGATTTGCCTTTTTAAAGAACCCGGTCTCCGGGACGACATAAAAAAATTTAATGTTATAAAGGATAAACTTGTCCTTTATGGATTTAATGAAAAATGTTTTAATAA